>CANQXF010000004.1 GCA_947627695.1 uncultured Ruminiclostridium sp.
AGTGTGGGGGCGGGAGGGTGGGGCGCTGGCGTGAGGCTGGTATGCACCACACAAAAGTGAAAAGCTGTGATAAAACGCTCTCCCAAATCACCACTTTCCAAACCAAGCCCGTGCAAGCCCAACAATCAACCCTATAATTCAATTAACTGTGCACTCTGCACTGTGCACTCTTAACTGTTCTCGACCGTTTTCGCCTTTTCCACCGCCTCTTCTATCGTTCCCACAAACAGGAACGCAGACTCAGGCAGGTCGTCGTGCTTGCCCTCAATTATCTCCTTGAACCCGCGGATAGTTTCCTTTAGCGGCACATACTTGCCCTGCATACCCGTGAACTGCTCCGCCACGGAGAAGGGCTGTGACAGGAAACGCTGTATCTTTCTTGCTCTGGCGACGGTGAGCTTATCCTCGTCGTCCAGCTCGTCCATACCAAGTATCGCTATAATATCCTGAAGCTCGTTATATCTCTGCAAAATGCCCTGTACTGCTCTTGCAACCTGATAATGCTCCTGCCCAACAATTTCAGGCGTGAGTATCCTCGAAGTGCTTTCCAGCGGGTCAACGGCGGGATAAATACCCATTGACGCAATCGAACGTGAAAGAACCGTCGTTGCGTCAAGGTGCGCAAACGTAGTAGCAGGAGCAGGGTCGGTAAGGTCGTCGGCAGGAACGTAAACCGCCTGCACCGACGTGATAGAGCCTTTTCCCGTAGAGGTTATCCTCTCCTGCAACGCGCCCATTTCGGTGGCAAGAGTAGGCTGATAGCCCACCGCCGAGGGCATACGCCCAAGCAAAGCCGATACCTCAGATCCCGCCTGGGTAAATCTGAATATATTGTCTATGAACAGGAGAACGTCCTGCCCCTCTCTGTCACGGAAGTATTCCGCCATGGTAAGTCCCGAAAGCGCAACTCGCATTCTGGCTCCCGGCGGCTCGTTCATCTGACCGTATACCAGCGCCGTCTTGTTGATAACGCCCGACTCCATCATCTCACGGTAAAGGTCGTTGCCCTCACGGGTACGCTCCCCTACGCCTGAGAAAACGGAAATTCCGCCGTGCTGCTTGGCAACGTTGTTGATAAGCTCCATTATAAGCACGGTCTTGCCTACGCCTGCGCCGCCGAAAAGCCCTATCTTTCCGCCTTTCAGGTACGGCGCAATAAGGTCGACTACCTTTATTCCCGTTTCAAGGACTTCCGTAGTGGCGGCAAGTTCCTCGTACTGAGGCGGCTTGCGGTGAATTTCCCATCGCTCTGCGGTCTGAGGGTCAGGCTTGTTGTCCACCGCCTCGCCCAGCAGGTTGAATATCCTGCCCAAGGTCTCGGGACCTACAGGTACGGTTATGGATTTCCCTGTATCAATCGCTTTTGTCCCTCTTACAAGACCGTCGGTGCTGCCCATGGCGATACAGCGGGCGAGGTCGTCGCCTATATGCTGCGCCACCTCCACTACCAGCTTTTTGCCGTCGGGCTTGGGTATCTCAACGGCGTTAAGCAGGGCGGGGAGCTGTCCTGCGGGGAAACGAATGTCCAGCACCGCGCCGATTATCTGGACTACGGTGCCGATGTTTTGTGAAGTTGTGCTCATAGTTAAGCTCCTGAATAGTTTATTAGAGATTAGTTGTTAGTAGTTAGTTGGGGTGTCGCCTGCGGCGAGGGATTTAAAAAAATAAAAAGCGAGCGAAGCGAGAACTAAAGTTTTTGAAAGAGAGTCTGAGAGGAAAATTTTTTCCAAAAATTTTCCTTTCAGAGGGCGGGAGCGTGTTGCCCGCAAGGGCAACAGCGGAAAACTGGTAAAGAAAAGGTTAAAAGGTAATTATTGAAATTGTGTTGAAGGGAAGCGGTTAGGGGGCGGGAGGGTGGGGCGCTGGCGTGAAACTGGTATGCACCACACAAAAGTGCGGAAAGGAGAAAAAGCCTCTCCAAAATCACGACCTCAAATCCGAGTCCGTGAAAGCCCAACGGTTCCGTGAATAATCAAATAACTATCAACTATCCACTATCAACTCTCAACTATATCGCATTCGCCCCCGACACTATCTCATTTATCTCATTTGTTATCTTCTCCTGCCTTGCCCTGTTGTACTTCAGGGTCAGCTCGTCGGTCATTTTCTCCGCATTGTCGGTGGCGTTTTCCATAGCGTTGCGCCTTGCCGCCTGCTCCGAGGCAAAGGATTCATTCAGCGCACAGTAGATAAGGCTCATTGCAAACTTCGGCACAAGCCTGTCAAACACCGCCTCGGGGGACGGGTCGTAGTTTATCAGCGTGGGATATTCCTCGTCATCGTCGCTGTCAATGGGCAGGATAGGCATTGACATAGGGTCCTGCACCAGCGGCGACACAAAGGCGGTAAAGAATATCTTCACTTCGTCCGCCTCGCCGTTTTTGTACATATTTATCGCTATGTTGGCAATATCGCCGCAGTCGGCAGTCTTGGCGCTTTCCGCAAGCAAGGGGTACCTTCCCGCTATGGGAAAATCCCGCTTTTCAAAAAACTCCACCGCCTTGCGCCCTATCGCTATGATATGTGGCTTGTTTTCGTCGCCCTCGCAGTCGGCAAGGACGGACTTCAGCAGGTTGCCGTTATAGCCGCCCGCAAGTCCCCTGTCCCCCGCAATAACGATGAAAAGGCGGTTCTTTATCTCCCGCTTTTCCGTAAAGTCGGAGGAAAAGTCCTTTCTGGTGTGAGCTATCTCCGTCATCATCTCATACAGCTTCTCAAAGTAGGGTGCGCCTGTTTCCGCCTTTTCACGGGCACGGCGCAGCTTGCTGGACGCTACCAGCTCCATAGCCTTGGTTATCTGCATAGTGGAGGCGACGCTTTTTATACGGCGCTTTATCGCCTTCATATTTCCCGACGCCATAGTTAAACCTCAGATAATATCAATAGTATTTTTTGGGAGGGAATATCTCTTCCTTGTTGAGTATGAGCAGAATGTTGAACGCAAGGTTCAGCGCAGCAATAGCCAGCGCAACGATGCTTATTGCAAGAGCAGCCTTTTTCATGTGTGGTTCCTTTCTTACAGTTGAATGTTTACGGTGAACGGGGAGAGGTTACAGTTGACAGTGTACAGTGTACAGTTGACAGTTGTGGTGTCCGCTTCGCGGACGGATTTGAAATGACAGGTGCAAATTCGCAGGTGGCAATTCAAAATCCGTTTTTCGCCAAAGGCGAAAAACTCCACAACTGTACACTGTACACTGTCAACTGTCAACTGTCAGTTGTGCACTGTCAACTATCAGTTTTCCAATTATTTGCTGAATTTGTATACCTTTTCGGGATTTTCCTCCGCAAAGGCGGCGACCTTTTCAAGCTCGGCTGCCGCCCTGTCCTCCTCCGCAAAAAATGCGCAGGAAACGCCTGTCAGCGCAGCAGAAGCGGTGCTTTCGGAATAGGCGGTTATCACCCACTTCTTATCCTTTCCGCCGCCGATATTTTTGTTTATGCTGAAAAATTTTGCGTCCACAAAATTTTTCTTTTCACAGTCCATTATCCACATGGCTTTATTCCCCCTTAATTATTCCCCGCAAATTCTGCGGCGAACTCGGTGAGGGCGGCTTTCAGCTTTTCCTCGTTTTCGGGGGAAAGGACCTTTTCCTTTGCTATCCCCTCAGGTATCTCGCTGTAACGGCTGTGCATACGCTCAAGAAGGTCGTGCTGATATTCCGCCGTCTTTTCCTTGGGTATATCCTTGAGATAATTGTTGATAACAGCGTAGATGACTATTACCTGGTCCTCCACCGCCATAGGCGTGTTCTGGGGCTGTTTCAGCACCTCAACGATACGCTCGCCCTTGGCAAGTCTTGCCTTGGTATCGGCGTCAAGGTCAGAGCCGAACTGGGAGAACGCCTGCAATTCCCTGTACTGGGAATATTCCAGCTTCAACGTGCCCGACACCTTTTTCATCGCCTTTATCTGGGCGTTGCCGCCTACACGGGAAACGGAAATGCCGGGGTTCACAGCAGGTCTTATGCCGCTGTTGAAAAGCTCAGTTTCAAGAAATATCTGTCCGTCGGTGATCGAAATTACATTCGTAGGAATATACGCCGAAACGTCACCCGCCTGAGTTTCGATTATGGGAAGTGCGGTTAAGGATCCTCCCCCGTACTCCTCCGTCAGGTTGGCGGCACGCTCTAAAAGTCTTGAATGGAGATAGAACACGTCGCCGGGGTACGCCTCACGTCCCGGCGGTCTTTTCAGGAGCAGGGAGAGCGTTCTGTACGCTACAGCGTGCTTTGACAGGTCGTCGTAAACGATAAGCACATCTTTCCCCTTTTCCATAAAGTATTCGCCCATAGCGCAGCCCGAATAGGGCGCAATATATTGCAGCGGCGCAAGGTCGGAGGCGGCGGCTGATACCACGATAGTATAATCCATCGCTCCCGCCGATTTAAGCTGTTCCACAACGGTGGCAACAGTTGACGCCTTTTGACCTATTGCAACATAAATGCAGTATACGCCTGTGTTTTTCTGATTTATTATAGTATCTATGGCGATAGACGTCTTGCCCGTCTGTCTGTCGCCTATGATAAGCTCACGCTGACCTCTGCCTATGGGTATCATACTGTCTATCGCTTTGATACCTGTTTGCAGGGGCACGCTTACAGGTTCTCTTGTGATTATTCCCGGAGCTATCCTTTCAATAGGGCGGCGCTCCTGAGTCAGTATCGCTCCGCCGCCGTCTATGGGCTGACCCAGCGGGTTCAGAACTCTGCCTAAAAGCTCCTCACCCACGGGGACGGAGATGATATTTCCCGTTCTTTTGACAACTGAGCCTTCCTTTATATCGTCGTCGGGACCCAGCATTACTGCGCCCACGGAGCCTTGCTCCAGGTTCAGCGCCATACACTGCACGCCGTTTTCAAACTGTAAAAGTTCATTGAGCATACAGTTTTCCAGGCCGTGGATATTCACGATACCGTCGCCTGCGGTGATGACTGTTCCCGTATCGGTGAGGGAGATCTTGCTGTCAAATTCTTTTATTCGGTTTTTAAGTATTGCGGTTATTTCGTCAGGACGAAGATTCATAGTAAAACCCCGTATAGTTGTTAGTTTTTGGTTATTAGTAGTTAGTTATTTTAAAATAAAAAGCGAGCGTTAGCGAGTAGAAAAAGTTTTTGAAAGAGAGTCTGAGAGGAAAATTTTTTCCAAAAATTTTCCTTTCAGAGGGCGGGAGCTTGGCAGTGCACAGTGTAAAGTGAAAAGTGAAAAGTTATGGGTGAAGGGAAGGGTGTGGGGGTGGGAGGGTGGGGCGCTGGCGTGAAACTGGTATGCACAACACAAAAGTGAAAAGCTGTGATACCCGTTCTCCAAAAGCACCGCTTTCCAAACCAAGCCCGTGAAAGTATCATGGTAAACCCCATAATTCAGTTAACTGTGCACTCTGCACTCTTAACTTTCAACTTCCAACAAGCTGTCCCTCAAATTCTCCAGCTTAGTCTTCACGCTTCCGTCAAGCCTTGTATCGCCATAGTCGGCGATTATGCCGCCCATAATGCTTTTGTCGGTCTTTTCCGTCATAATTATCTCTTTTCCGATAATTTCCGACATTTTTCCCCTTATTTTTTCCCGCTGTTCGGCGGTCAGAGGGAACGCAGAGGTAACGGTTATCTCAGCAACGCCCAGCTTTTCGTTGCAAAGTGAGCAAAACCGCCTGCATATCTGAGCAAATTCGCTCCACCTTTTCCCCTCGGTGAGAACGCAGAGGAAGTTGAACATGGTCCGTGATACCTTGCCCTCAAAGGCTTCCCGTATCACCGACAGCTTTTCCTCAAAGGAAACGGTGGGAGCGTTCATCAGCTTCACAAAGCCGTCTGCCTGGGATACAGCCGTCTGCACGGCTCGTATCTCCTCTTTCGCCTGCTGTAAGGATTCGCCGTTTTCTTCAAGCGCAGCTAAAAGAGCGTCGGAATAATTTCTCTCAACTGAATCCATAGGTCATTCCTCGCTTTTTCCCACGTTGACGATAAAGCTGTCTATCAGGCGGGCGTTGTCCTCTTCGCTTATCTCTTTTTCGCAGACCTTTGAGGCGGCAAGCACCACTACCTCGGATATCTGATCCTTCACCTCGTTAAGCGCACGGCGCTTTTCCAGCTCGATGCTCTCCTGCGCCTGTTGTTTCATACGGGCGGCGGCCTGGTTTGCCTCGGCGATTATCTCCGCCTCACGGTCGGACGCCTTCTTTACTGCGGCGGCAACTATCTGCTCCGCCTGAGCGTTGGACTGCTCCAGCTTTTCGGTATATTCCGCCTTCACCTGCTCCGCCTCCTGCTTTGCCGCTTCAGCGGCGTCCATTTCGGCGTTTATCGTCTCCCTGCGCTTGTCCATCACCGCCATTACCTTGTTATGCAGTAAAAAGCGGTACAGCAGGAAGATTATCAGCGTGTTTATCAGGGTGAAAACTATGGTGTCGGGATTTATGTCCACAAAGGGGAGATAGGTCTGCGTGCTTTCCGCAAGCAAATTAAACATATCAAGACTCCTCAAGTTAAACGTTAAGTTGACCTATAAAGGGGTTTGCGAACATAAGCAGTATTGCTATCAGCAGGGAGTAAAGACCTGTCGTTTCCGCAAGAGCGTCGCCGATTATCATTGTTCTTGTGATAATGCCCGACGCCTCGGGCTGTCTGCCCACTGCCTCAACTGCCTTGCTGCCGCAGATGCCTTCGCCGATACCGGGGCCGAGACCCGCTATCATTGCCAGTCCAGCTCCTATTGCAGATGCGCCAAGTACGATTGCTTGTTCCATAAATACCTCCGAAAAATAATTTTTTTGTTGTGATTTTTTATAGTGTTGTGGGGATTTAAACGTTGATTATTTGAAACCACGGGTTTCAATTGACAGTTGACAGTGTACAGTGTACAGTTGACAGTTGTGGTGTCCGCTTCGCGGACGGATTTGAAATGACAGGTACAAATTTGCAGGCGGCAATCCTAAATCCATCGCCGCAGGCGATACCACAACTGTACACTGTACACTGTCAACTTTCAACTGTTATCTACTTCCGCCATTGCAACATAGCTCATGGTCAGCGTAACGAAGATGTACGCCTGAACTACCGAGGAGAAAAGGTCGAAGTAAAGGGAAAGTATGGCGGGAACGCCTATGCTGGGAAGTCCGTAGGCGAAGCTGCCAAGTGCGAAATAAACAAGTCCGCCGATGACCATTCCCGAAACGATATTTCCGAAATGACGGAGCGCCTGCGACATAGGGTTCGCTATCTCTCCGATTATGTTAAAGGGGAGCATAAAGGGTAAAGGCTCGATAAAGCTCTTGAAATAGCCCTTTACGCCGCCTGTCTTTCCACGGTTGAACTGAACGAGAATAAACGTGATTATCGCCCATGCTCCCACAACAGAGATGTCGGCGGTGGGCGCCCGCAGTCCCAAAAGTCCCATAAGGCTGGACACCATCGAAAAGCAGAAAAGCGCTCCGATATAAGGGGTGTATTTTTTGTAGCTTATGCCCATGGAATCGTTCACCATGCCGCTGAATGTGGTAACGATATATTCCGCTATCACCTGCCGCCTTGAGGTGGGACGGACCTTCAGATTTCTTCCCAGAACGAAGAACAGCACGCCCAGGATAAGCATAACTATCCACTCTACCACAACGGATTCGGACAAAACGACGGTGAAGCCGAAAAGCTGAAATTCCGCCGATTTAAGCGCTCCGCTGACGGAAAAGCTCTCTGCCAGCAGCATATTCCCCGTTATGTTCACAGCCGTCACTTCCTTTCGCTGTAATTTTTATCGGGATCTTTCATAAATACATACGTCAGTGTGTAATAAATTTTCGGTATGAATAAAGGTAAAAAGGTAGGGATAATGTCTATCAGCTTGAAATAAAGCCCCGCTATAATTACCGCTGCCAGCCCCAGATACCTTGCCCCGTAGGACAGGTTAGCGGAAAAGCGTCCCTGCTTGGCGTTCGCTTTAGCCACGACGCTTGCCGCCGACGCTCCCGCAAGGATAAAGTTGGCGATACAAAGGGCGTTTCCCAGAAAAAGCCCCGTGAACGCTCTCCACGTCAGCCCCTGAAACGCTCCGTAAAGGGCAAGCCCCATAAGGATAATACCGTTTATTATCAGAAATGCGGGGAGCATATTTTTAAGTTCCCCGTAAGCGGGGTTGGTAAGCTTATGTTTCATAGAAATAAAAACGAAATAGCAGAGTTGACAGTGTACAGTTGACAGTTGACAGTTGTGGAGTCCGCTTCGCGGACGGATTTGAAATGACAGGTACAAATTTGCAGGCGGCAATCCTAAATCAATCGCCGCAGGCGATACCACAACTGTACACTGTACACTGTACACTGTCAACTGTAAAAGTCGTGGTCTTTAACGTCGTGCTTCAGCTTGGAATTCGGGTCGTCCTCGTCTTTTCCGTATTTTTTCATCAGCTTTGCAAGATAAGTTCCCACCGAGGAGATCATCGTGCCTATCCCTAAGATAACGAAAATTATCATCAGCCACGAGGGGAGGGAAAACCGTTCGATAAGCCACGAGCCGCCCCAGATGAACAGCAGGAGAGGAGCAATAACCATAAATCCCACCTGACTCACCACGGCGTAGACGGAAAAGGGATTTTCTTTCATCAGTATACCAGCTCGGTGAGCTTCCAGACGCCGTTTTCCCGTTCCATAGTCATTTCCTTGTTCACCTTTTCGTTGGTGGTCTTATCGGTGAGGGTAAGCTCTAACTTGCACTCGCTTTCGGAAATAGGGGTGCAGACGTACTGGAGCTGTCCCTCCCACAATGGGTCGGGGTCGGAGGGCGTGAACTCTGCGGAAAGTCCCAGAACGCCGTTGTCGTCGCCGTAAACAACGCCCTTTCCAAACGGGTCGGAAAGCACCTTGACTGCCGCCGCCTCGGTGTAGGTGTTTCTCACCAGCTCCGACCAGTCGGCAAAGGTCTTGAATTCATCGCTTATGCAGGTGTAGAAGCCGTCCTCGGGCTTGTTGCCGTAAGGCTCCTCCTCCACGTTCATGCCCATAGTGAGCAGGCAGTATATCTTGTAGTTGTCCTGAACAAGGCGGTAAGCCTCTTTCTCAGTTTCATCTATAAGCTCCTGAGAGGGAGCGAATTTTTCCTCGGTAGTAGTAACGTCCCCCTCGCCGCCGCTGTTAGCGCCCGAAAAGGTCCAGATGAGGAAAATTACTGCGGCTATTGCAAGGACCGCCGCTATAACGGTTATTATAATAACGGAAACGTCCTGTTTTTTCTTTTTGGCAGCCATCGTTATCTCCTTACAGTTGTTCTGTTTTATTTTTGTTCACACTATATAAATATTATTATACAATATGTGGGAAAAAATTTCAAGTAGCAACGGTAAAATTTCACTCCATTTCACCTGAAATTCACAAAGCCGCGTATTTTTGCATTTTTCCGCCTGCGGGGGAGATAATACAAGGTGAATATCCCTTTCAGGAAAGGAAAATCACAAATGACACATTCAACGCTGATAAACGGCAGAAAGCTGAGAGGAAAGCTGAAAAAGATGCGCAGACAGCTTGAGGAACGGGAGGGCTTGCGGGAAAACCGCCTTTTCGAGTCACAGTTACAGGAATTGACAAAAACCGCCGCAGGGCAGTTCTTCCCCCTTGAGGAGGGACTGCCGCCCTTGGGAGCAAAGACGGCGGCGTTAAGCGAGATTTCCGACGAAAGCGTTTGCGAGCTGATACAAAAGGAAAAGCTGACACGATATATAAGCGAGGAAGAGCTGAGCAGTCTTATGTGGACCAGCCGTTTCTGCCTTATTTCCTTTGCCTTGCAGGACAAGGCGGGGGAGGGAGAAAAATACCTGAGCAAAATGTACGCCCTGCTGGACGTGGATTTTGAAAGGCTTGAGGAGCTGAGCCGGATGGACGGCGCTTTCCGTCAGGACGAGGTATACTGTCGCTCTACCCGTTCCACAAGAAGAACGTACCGCGCTCACGCCGCGGCAATATCACGGGCGGCGGGGATAGAGCAGGAAAAATACACCAGGGAGCTGGTTAGCCGCAGTATAAAAAGCGGCGAACATCTGGGCAAGGTGATAGAAACGGACTATCGCCGCGTTTTTCCATATATCGGCTTCGGAAAATATTTCTGGTGGCTGATGATAATAAGCGCTTTGCTGTCGGTGGGAGTGGGACTGCTCACAAACCTGTGGCTTTCACTGCTTGTGTTTTTCCCCGCTGTGGGCGCGGTGAAGCCGCTGGCGGATATGGCGGCGGCAAGGCGGGCAAGGTCGGACAGGCTGGCGAAGATAGAGATAGGCGAGGAGATACCCGCCGAGGGAAAGACCGCCTGCGTGCTGTCCGCTTTGGTTTCAGACGAGAACAGCCTTGAACAGGCGTTGAAAAATCTCTTCACCGCAAAGCTGAAAAATCCTCAGGAAGGGATAGTTTTTGCTTTGCTGTGCGACCTGCCTGCCGCTAAGGAAGAGGAAACTCCCGCCGACGACCTGCTTTTTTCCGCCGCGGACAGGCTGAAAGAGGAAATTTTTCCTCAAAGCGTGATTATTTTCAGAAGAAGAAAATACAGCCCCACTATGGGAATGTGGCAGGGCTTTGACCGAAAGCGGGGAGCAGTGGAGGAGCTGCTCACCTTTATGGACGGGAAAAAGGGGGATTTCCGCTATATCAGCGGGAACGCCGAGGAGCTGAAAAGCTGTGTGTTTTTGACGGCGCTGGACTTTGACACCGTGCCGCTGATGGACAGTGTGAGGGAGCTTATCTCCGCCGCTATCCACCCGCTGAACGAGGAATACGGCATTATTGCGCCAAGGTGCGGGAGCGACCTTTCCTCAACGCTGAAAACGCCCTTTGCCCGCATTATGGCGGGAAACGGCGGCGTCAGCGGTATCTCCGCTTACGACAGCTTTTGCGGGGAGTTTTACTTCGACTGTTTCGGCGAGGGCATTTTCTGCGGGAAAGGGCTGATAAAAAAGGACTCCTTTCTGAAAAACTGCAAGGGCGCTTTTCCCGCCGAGAGAGTGCTGTCCCACGACATACTGGAGGGGGGACTGTGCAACGTGGCGTTTGACGGGGAGGCGGAATTTTCCGACAGCTTTCCCGCCTCGTCACGCTCATTCTTCAAGCGCTCTCACCGCTGGCTGAGAGGAGATTTTCAAAATCTGCGGTTTCTTTTCAAAAAAGGCTTTTCCCCGCTGACACGATTTAAACTGCTGGATAATTTCAGACGGGGGATAAACCCGCCGCTGATAATGGCGATGTTTTTCCTCTCCTGCTTTGTGGAAAACGGCTCTGCGCTGGCGGCGGGGGCGTATCTTGCCGCTTTGCTCCCCTTTCTGCCGCCGCTTGCCGCCGCAGTTCAAAGAGGCTTTGCCTTTGGGGTGACAAGGCGGTTTTATTCCCCAATAATCAGCGAAACATCGCAAATTTTGTTAAGGGCGCTGGCGGAAATCATGACACTGCCCAAAGCGGTTTTGATTTCCCTTGACGCCTTGTGGAAAACGGTTTGGAGAAATCTTGTCACAAAGAAAAATCTGCTTCAGTGGACCACCAGCGGACTGCTGGAACGCTCCGCTTTTAAAGGGGGAGTATGGGGACTGCTGTCGGGATTTGCGCTGTCGCTTTTACTGCTTGGCTGCTGTATTTACGGGGAAAGCTGTTCCGTTGTTGCGGCGCTGATAATGTGCGGCGGCTTTCCTGCGCTGGTGTACTGGGACAAGCCCTCTAACAGCGGGCGCAGGGGACTTAAAAAAGAGCAGAGGGCGGAGCTGCTTTGCGAAACGGAAAAGATGTTCAGCTTTTACACCGCCTACACCACGGCGGAAACGGGGTTTTTGCCCCCTGACAACGTGCAGTATTATCCCGTTTATCGGGTGTGCCCCCGCACCTCTCCCACAAATATAGGAATGTATCTGCTGTCTGCCGCCTGCGTGTGCGGGCTGGGGATAATTTCTGAGGAGGAATTTATCCTGCGTGTGGGGCAGACCCTTGACACGGTGGAAAGGCTGAAAAAGTGGCGGGGGAATTTGTACAACTGGTATGACGTGCGGGAGCTTGCCCCCGTTTCCTCCTTCGTTTCCACCGTGGACAGCGGGAATTTCGTCTGCTGTCTTATCGCCGTCAAGGAAATGCTGAAAAGGGTAAAGGGCGGGGAGCTTCTTGCCGCAAGGTGCGAAAAAATAGCGGATCACACCGACCTTGCCGCCTTTTACTGCAAGAAAAGAAAGCTGTTCAGCATAGGCTTTGACGAAAGCACGCAAAAGCTGTCCCCTCACCGCTATGATATGCTGATGTCGGAGGCGAGACTGACCAGCTACTACGCCATTGCAACGGGGCAGGCGCCGAAGGAACACTGGCGGGCGCTTTCCCGAACAATGTCGAGAAGCGGGAGATATGCGGGAGCAGTGGCGTGGACGGGGACTATGTTCGAGTTTTATATGCCTGAGCTGCTGTTGACTTCAAAGGAGGGGAGTATGAGCTATGAGGCTTTGAAATTTGCCTTTCACTGTCAGAAGCGGAGGGGCGAGCCTTTCGGCATTTCCGAAAGTGGGTATTACGCCTTTGACGGCGAGCTGAACTTTCAGTACAAGGCTCACGGCGTGCAGACCACCGCTTTAAAGGACGGAATGGACAGGGAGAGAGTTGTGAGCCCTTACTCCAGCTTTCTCACCCTGTCGAGAGAGCCTTACGAAAGCTGGAACAATCTGGCAAAGCTGAAAAAAGAGGGAGCTTACGACCCCGAATTCGGCTTTTACGAGGCGGTGGACTACACCCCTCAGCGTGTGGGGACGAAAGCGATAGTCAAAAGCCATATGGCTCACCATGTGGGAATGAGCATTGCGGGAGCTGCAAACGCTCTGGCGGACAATATCTGCTCAAGGCTGTTCCTCAGCGACGACAAGATGAGGAGAGCCGAGGAGCTGTTGGAGGAACGTGTTATGGCAGGCGAAAAGGTGCTGAAAACGTTAAAGCGGAAAAGCGGAGAGCTGAAGCCCCCTGCGCTGAGAGAGGAGATAACGAGACATTCCCTGAAAAATTCTCCCGTGAACATTTTAGGCGGGGGAAAGCTGTCCGTTTACAACAGCGCAAACGGAAGATCATACTGCTGTTTTGACGGAAAGACCGCTTTCGGCGGACGGGAGAACGGCGGCTCTTTCTTCGGCTACTGTACGGAAAAGAAAATTTATCCTTTCCTTTACGCGGGGGACGGAAGCGGGGAGCTTAAAACCGTCTTTTCCTCGGAGGAGAGCGAATATTCCCTCAGAGATAAGGAGCTTTCCCTTTCAATGACGGTGAGCGCGGATATAAAAAATAACGGTGAGATACGCAAATTCAAGGCTGTAAACAGAGGAAAAAGCAAAAAGCTTCTTACCCTTTGCGCTTACTGTCAGCCCGTGTTTGCGGCGGAACGGGACTACCGAGCCCACCCCGTGTTTATGGATATGTTTATGAACGTAAGGTACGACAGGGAAAAGGACCTGTTCCTGCTGTGGAGGAACGACAGGAACGGCGGCAGATCCTTTGCCTGCGCCGTGGGATTTATGAAAAGAGAGGATATGACCTACTGCCTTTCAAGGGAAAAATGCACGGACAGCAGACCCTTTTCATTCTTCCAGAATGCGCTGATAAGGGAGAACGTGGACAGCAGTCTGCCCTATCCCTGCCTGTTTATCAAGGCGGCGATAAGCCTTGACGCAGGGGAGAGCAGGGAGCAGACGCTATTTTTCCGCTATGGGGATACCGTGGAGCAGGCGATTAAAGGAGCTGAAAAACTGCGCAAAGAGGGAATTTCGGAAAGCGAACCCTTTGCGCCGCCACCGCTGTCCTTGTCAACGCTCCACGGCTCAATGGCGGCGAAGGCGCTCCCCGCCCTGCTTTACGGCGAAACGGAGCAGGAGGAGATAATAAAGGCGAGGGGGAAAAATACGCTTTCCCGCCACAGCTTGTGGAAATACGGCATTTCGGGGGATATTCCCCTGCTGGTGTTCGTTTACGACAGCGATACTGCCGCCTGCGGAGTCCGTATGAAAGGGGGACTGGAGCAGGGAGGAATAAAATGCGACCTTGTGGCTTTATGCGCCGACGGCTTGCAGAAAAAGGCGGCTGAACAGCAGATGAACGGCTGCGGCTATGCTCTGATAACGGCGGAGCTGTCGGAGGAGGAGCTTACCTTGGTGTACGCTTTAGCGGCGAGGGTAATAAAAATAGGCGAGCCGCCCGCAAGGAAAAAGGAGCCGCCCGCACTGCCCATACTCCCCTCGTTCCACAAGGAGGAAGAGGACGGATTTACGGAAGAGGGCTACGTCGTGTCCTCCTCCGCGCCCATACGGTGCAACGTTATGGCGAACAAGGATTTCGGAACGCTGGTATCTCAGAACAGTCTTGGCTTCACCTGGGCGAAAAACAGCCGTGAAAACAAGCTGACCCCCTGGAACAACGACCCTATCCGTGACAACAGGGGCGAGCTTCTGCTGATAGAACGGGGCGGGCGGTTCTTCGACCTGATAAGGGGGAGCAGGGCGTTTTTCTCTCCGTCCGAGTGCAGGTGGGAGGGGCTTGCGGCGGGGCTTTCCTGCTGTGTCCGCGAGCAGGTCTACACTGAGGGAATGGGAAAGGTGATAGACCTGACTTTGGAAAACAGCGGGGAAAAGGCGGCGGAGCTTCGCCTGTGTTACCGTATTCAACCTGTTTTGGGCGGGGACAGCGGGGCGTGCAGTGCTGTTTGCTTTGGTGAAAACAACGCCGTTACGGTGGTAAATCCCCTTGACCCGTATTTTCACGGGGGAATGGCTGTCTGCTGTTCCAAAGCGGCAAAATTCCTCACAAAGGAAAGCGCTTTTGACGCAGGGGACTTTTCCTCCGCAAAAGAGCGATTGGACAGGACTTACTGCGAGATAATCTCCGTTATAGTTCCCCTTAAGCTCCCGCCAAAAAGCAAGGAACGAATAAGGTTCATTTTAGGGTACTGTGATGATCCCGCCAAGGCGGCGGAGTACGTCAGGGGGCTTGAGGGAAAGCCCTGCGGGTACGTTTTGAAAAACCGCTTCCTGCTTTCAAGTCCCGACGAGGGGCTGAACAGGCTGTTCAATATCTGGCTCCCTCATCAGGCGCTTGCCTGCCGACTGTGGGCGAGGACGGGATTTTTCCAGAACGGCGGCGCATACGGCTTTCGTGACCAGCTCCAGGACTGCCTTGCGATAATGTATTTTGACCCCGAAATCGCAAAGGAGCATATTTACCGCTGCTGTGAAAGTCAGTTCCCCGAGGGGGACGTGCTCCACTGGTGGCATATTCTTGGCGACGTTAAGGCAGGGATAAGGACGCGTTACAGCGACGATCTGCTGTGGCTGCCCTACGTCGCCTGCGACTGGCAGGAAAAGATCGGCGAGGAGGGCTTCTGGGAGAGGGAGCTTCCCTACTGCACCGCCCCTGTTTTAGAGGAGGGGCAGGAGGAGAGCTTTACTCAGACGGGACTTTCCGACTTTAAGGAAAGCCTTTATTCCCACTGCAAGAGGGCGATGGAAAAGGGCTTTTCCAAGGGGGAGAACGGACTGCTGAAGATCGGCGGCGGGGACTGGAACGACGGCTACAACAACGTTGGCGCAAAGGGCAAAGGCGAAAGCGTGTGGCTTTCAATGTTCTATATAATGTGCGGAAAAAAATTCGCCGCCGCCGCAAGGGAAATGCGGGACGACGAATACGCCGACAAGCTGGAAAAGCGGGTGTCACAGCTCACCGTTTCGGTGGAGGAGAACTGCTGGGACGGCGACAGGTATATCCGTGCCTTTTACGACAACGGGGAAAAAATGGGCGCGGCGGAATGTGACGCCTGCCGCATAGACCTGCTTCCACAGGCGTTTTCCGTTTTGTGCGGACTGCCTGACGCTTCAAGGTGCGAGACGGCTCTGAACACCGCCTACAACGAGCTTGTGGACGAGGAAAACGGGATAATCAAGCTGTTTTCTCCGCCCTTTTCCCCCGAAAAAAGCAAACAGAAGCCGGGCTACGTCATGTACTACCCCGAGGGGCTGAGAGAAAACGGCGGGCAATACACCCACGCCGCCGTGTGGTACTGCCTTGCCTGCTTCAAAATGGGGCAGAGGGAACGGGGCGTTCGTCTGCTGAAAATGCTTGACCCCACCAAAAAGCCGCCTGCTTTCGGCAGGGAGCCGTACTTCATCACGGCGGACATTTACACCAATCCCCACTGCTACGGCAGAGGCGGCTGGTCGATGTACACGGGAGCAGCGGCGTGGTACTGGAAGTGCATTTTTGAGGGACTGCTGGGAGGAGAGATGAAGAAGGGGAAGGTGAAGTTCGCAGGGGAGTTGCCGGAAGGAACGGAAATCACGGTTGAAAGTTAAAAATGCAAAGTGCAAAGTGTAAAGTTGTGGTATTTTTCGCCTTTGGCGAAAAATGGATTTGAAATGACAAGTGCTGATTTAGAGGTTTACCCTTAAATCAGCACTTTTTATTCAAATAATTTTTGCGAAGCAAAAACTCCACCACTGTCAACTGTCAACTGTACACTGTCAACTTATCTTTCGTTGTGGTTTTGTCGCTTTTGCAGAATTTTTCCTTACTGCGAACGCCGCTATTTTTCCAAGATTGTAGCCGAATCCCTCCAGCGTCCTCGCTCGCCATACTCTGACGAAAAGCCAGCAGAACGTGACAAGCACCGTCTTTATCCTGCGGAATATGAGGTCCTTCCTGTAAAAATCCGCCTCGGGGGCACTGACGAAGAAATCCTCAACGTAGCGGTTGGCTTCAAGGTAATTCCCTATGCAGCTTATATCAGTAAGACCCGTAATGCTGTTGTTGCGGCAGGTGTAGATGTAGGTCCTGTTGCTTATAACGGCGGTCTTTTCCGAATAGTAGAAAAGTATGGGGATAATATATGCGTCCTCAAAAGTCATTCTGGGGAAGAAGACGTTGTTGCGGGTGAAAAGGCTTTTTCTCCACAGCTTGCTCCACAGGTAGCTCCTTATGGAAATATCTCTCAGCACTGCTCCCATAATGCTGTCGGTGCAGAAAACGCCGCCGTGGTGGATTATCTTGCTGGAGCGCAGGTGTTCGCCGTTCTCGTCACAGCAGCAGTAGCCGCAGCACACTACGTCCGCGTCGGCGGATTTTGCGGCGGAATACAGCTTTTCCAGATGGTCGGGGGCGAAAGCGTCGTCTCCGTCAAGAAAGGCGATATATTCTCCCCTCGCCTCACGGATACCTCTGTTCCTGACTGCGCCAACGCCGCTGTTTTCCTGCCGTATCAGGCGAAAGCGGGGGTCATCGGTATAGGAGAGGGCTATCTCCGCCGAATTGTCGGGAGAGCCGTCGTCTATCATTATCACTTCAAAATCCTGAAAGGTCTGCTTTGCCGCGGAATCAAGACAGCGGCGCAGATATTTTTCTACTTTATATATGGGAACGATAACGCTTATTGCAGGGGTCTGCATTTTTTCCTCCTTTTACGAACTTGCGGAAAGGTTGTTTTTGACTGTATCCTCGTTTGTGCCGCCCATCAGGGCGCTCAGTATCTCTCCAAGCTCAAGCCGCGCGTGCAGAAAATATGTTGTCGCCGCAGTCTGGGCGGCGTTGAAAAGCATTGAAGCGGGAAGCTTTACGCCCATTTTCTTTAAAGCAAGGCGGGCGTTCCTCCTTGCAAGGGAATAATCCTCAACGCTCTGAAAGGTGGACATTGAGGTGGTACTGCCGTTCCTGCGGGTGTAGAGATAGCACCGTTCCTTTATCACAGCGATGTTCTTTGCGCGGGCGGTGAGCTGGGGAACTATCTCGCTGTCCTCGAACATATGAAGTGGGAAAAGAATATTATTTTCCGTGAAAAGCTCCCGCTTGTATATTTTGCCGCAGATATTGCTTTTCACCGTTATATCTCTCACCATTGAGCCGAGAATTTTTTCGGCGGGATAAACGCCCCTTGCTTTTACCAGTCTTTTGGGGCTGAGCTTTTCCCCGCTGTATATGTAATAGCCGCATATCGCAATATCCGCGTCGTTTTCCTCTGCGGCGGCGTAAAGCTTTTCAAGGCAGTAAGGCGTTAATGCGTCGTCGCTGTCAAGAAAGGTCACATACTTTCCCACGGCGTGGGAAAGGGCGGCGTTTCTCGCTCCGCCTGCGCCTTTGTTTTCCTGTCGGAGGAGGGAAAAGCGGCTATCCATGGTGAATTTCTCTGCAAGGACGGCGGAATTGTCCGTTGAGCCGTCGTCAACTATTATCGCCTCAAAGTCCGCAAAGGTCTGGACTTTTAAGGAATTTAAACATCTGCTTATGTAGCTTTCCCCGTTATACATGGGAATAACAACGCTTATCCTCGGTTTTTTCACTGTCATTTCTCCTTTGTGCTTTTGTGACAAAGTATACATAGGAAAAATGACTTTTCAGTGACAAATAAATTACAAAAACGCAACATTACAGTTCACAGTGTAAAGTGTAAAGTGCAAAGTTGTGGTATCCGGTACTTTCGGCAAGCCGAAAGTACGATCCAATATTGCTTGAATTTCCCTAAAGGAAATTCATTTTGCTCCGCAAAACCGCAATATTGGACGCCTGCGGCGATAGATTTAGAATTGCCGCCTGCAAATTTGTACCTGTCATTTCAAATCCGTCCGCGAAGCGGACACCACAACTGTCAACTGTACACTGTACACTGTCAACTGTAAATTGTCAGGTTGTCAGCATTTTTTCCAGCCGTTTCATTGCTTCAGCAGTGTTCTCACGAGAGCCGAACGCAGTCATTCTGAACCAGCCCTCGCCGTTCTTGCCAAAGCCTGCGCCGGGAGTTCCAACAACCTCAGCTTCTTCAAGCAGCTTGCGGAAAAACGCCCAGCTGTCCATATTGTCTGGACAGCGGAACCAGATGTAAGGGCTGTTAAGTCCGCCTGTGAACTCTATCCCCAGCTTTGTAAAGGTCTCCGCCATAATTGCGGCGTTGTCAAGATAACCCTTTATGGTCTGTTTGCACTGGGCAAGTCCCTCTTCGGTGAATACCGCCTCCGCCGCCCTCTGAACGGGGTAGGAAACGCCGTTGAACTTACTGCCCTGACGCCTTGCCCATATCTTGCGCACGCTGTAAGCAGTGCCGTCGGGAGCAGTAAATGTGAGCTGAGAGGGAATAACGGTATAGCCGCAGCGGGTGCCTGTAAAGCCCGCCGTCTTGGACAGGGAGCTTATCTCGATCGCGCAGTCCTTTGCGCCCTCTATCTCAAAAATGCTGTGGGGCAGGGCGGGGTCGGTGATGAACGCCTCGTAAGCGGCGTCAAAGATGATGACCGCCTTGTTTTTCAAAGCATACTCCACCCACTTTTCAAGCTGTTCCTTTGTATATACCGAGCCTGTGGGATTGTTGGGGGAGCAGAGATATATAAGATCTGCGGGAAAATCCGGGGGCATAGCCGCAAAGCCGTTTTCAGGCGTGCTGTCGGCGTAAAGTATCTTCTTCCCGCCCATTGTGTTGGAGTCAACATAAACGGGGTAAGCGGGGTCGGTGACGAGGACGGTGTTTTCCTCGGAGAAAATGTCGTTTATGTTCCCACTGTCGGACTTTGCGCCGTCGCTGATGAAAATTTCCTCGCAGTCAAGCTCCACGCCTCTCTTGGCGTAATATCCCTTTACCGCCTCGCGGAGAAAATCATAGCCCTGACCGCTGTCCTCGTAGCCTCGGAACGTCTCCTTCTTCCCCATTTCTGCGGCGGCCTTTTCCATAGCTGTCACTACGGCGGGAGCAAGGGGCTGTGTAACGTCGCCTATACCCATTTTTATCAGCTTGCAGTCGGGGTGAGCAGAAACGTATTCGTTCACCTGACGGCTTATTTCCTTGAAAAGATAGTTTTCCTTAAGGTCGAGAAAGTGATGGTTAAGTTGTGCCATAAAAATACCCCCAATTTTACAGTTTACAGTGTACAGTTGACAGTTGACAGTTGTGGTATCGCCTTCGGCGATTGATTTAGGATTGCCGCCTGCAAATTTGTACCTGTCATTTCAAATCCGTCCGCGTAGCGGACTCCACAACTGTACACTGTACACTGTACACTGTCAACTATTTCTTGTCGTACATCTTCAATATATCTTCCGCCACTGCCCTCTGTGTCTTCCTCATATCCATCGCCTGCTTTTGTATATGGCGGTGAGCCTGTTCCTCGGTGAGGTTCAGATATTCCATAAGGCAGGCTTTCGCCCTTGCAGTGACCTTGACGTCCTCAAGCTGTTTGTTCAGCTTGTTTTTTTCCTCCTCAAGGCGCTTTATGCTCTCTCCCGCCACGTCGGCAAAGCGGAGAGCCTGAACAAGTGCGCCTTTGCCGCAGGGCCTTCCTATAACGAAAGCGCCTGTGAACCTTATTTTCTTCTGCACCTCGTCGGCAATTTCGTTTTTGGTGAGAACGATAAAGGCGGCGTTGGTCTTTCCTCTCAGCTCCGCCAGCAGATCCAGCCCGAACTCGTCGGACAGCGGGGTGGAAAGGATTATCACGTCGAAAACGTCCGCGTCCATACTGCGGGCGTGAACGCCGTCAGTGACGTTCACCGTGCGGCAGTCCTGTTCCGTGAGCAGGGCGGCTATGTTTTCGCATACCTGCGGGGTTTTTCCTGCAATAAGTATATTCTGCAAGCTAACCCCTCCCTTTTTCTCAACTGTGGACAGAATACTGTTTTCATTGTTACACAAAGTATATCACTAATAAAATAAATAGTCAATATTCTGCAAGAACAAATGTTCGGACTTTCACGGGCAGATTTTCAACGTTTTGCATAATTTTACAGCTTTCGCTAAAACTATTGGAAAACAAACATTCCGAAAGGGGAAACGAGATGAAAGAGCTTAAGACCTGCATTCAGGAGATAACCGCACGTCAGATATTCGATTCAAGGGGAAATCCCACCGTGGAGGCGGAGGTAACTCTGGCGGACGGAACGAGAGCCATCGGCGCCGCACCCAGCGGAGCGTCAACGGGAAAATTCGAGGCCCACGAGCTGAGAGACGGAGACAACCAGTACGGCGGGAAAGGCGTTTACAAGGCGGTTGGGAACATCAAGACGATAATTTCCGACGGACTGAGGGGACAAAACGCCGCCGACACCTATCAGGTGGACTGTGTGATGAGGGAGCTGGACGGCACTGCCGAAAAGAAAAAGCTGGGCGCAAACGCTATACTTGCGGTTTCCCTCGCCTGCGCAAGGGCGGCAGCGTTGTCCTTCAAAATGCCGCTGTACCGCTTTTTAGGCGGGGTGAACGCGCACACCCTCCCTTTGCCTATGATGAATATTTTAAACGGCGGCGCACACGCAGACAACGGACTTGACGTTCAGGAATTTATGCTTGTGCCCATAGGTGCGCCCTCTTTTAAAGAATGTATGAGAATGTGCACCGAGATATATCATTCGCTGGCAGGACTGCTGAAAGCGGAGGGACTTTCCGTCGCCGTGGGGGACGAGGGCGGCTTTGCTCCCGACCTTACCACCGACGCTGAGGCGTTGGAGCTTATTATGGCGGCGGGACTTAAGGCGGGATATGAGCCGAAGAAGCATTTTGCTTTAGCTATGGACGCCGCCGCATCTGAATGGAAATCGGGGGAAACGGGAAAATACACTCTTCCCAAAAGCAAGAGAGAATACACCTCCGCACAGCTTATCGACTACTGGGAGCATCTGGCGGAGAAATATCCCCTTATCTCCCTTGAGGACGGACTGGACGAGGAGGATTTTGACGGGTGGAAAATGCTGACTGAACGCCTTGGAGATAAATTGCAGCTTGTGGGGGACGATCTGTTCGTCACCAACGTAAAGCGGCTCAAAGACGGCATAAAGGGCGGCTACGCCAATGCAATACTGATAAAGCCAAATCAGATAGGAACAGTTTCCGAAACGCTGGAGGCGATAAAGACCGCACAGCGTGCGGGGTACAACGCCGTTGTTTCCCACCGAAGCGGGGAAACGGAGGACAGCTTTATCGCTGATCTGGCGATTGCGGCAAACTGCGGGCAGATAAAGACGGGCGCGCCCTGCCGAAGCGAAAGGCTGTCAAAGTACAACCGCATACTTCGCATTGAGGAACAGCTTGGAAACGGCGTTGAATTTATGGGAACTGAATATTTTCTCGGCGCAAGGGGAGGTAAGGCGGAATGAGGGACGACCCTAACCTTGACCACCGCAAGGCGGCGGTGATAGGCTGCGGCTTTGTGGGCTCGGCTATCGCCTTTACCCTTATGCAAAGGGGAATTTTCTCCGAAATGGTGCTTATCGACGTGAACGTGAAAAAGGCGGAGGGCGAGGCTCTGGACATCAGTCACGGTCTGCCTTACAGCGCGCCTATGGAGATTTATGCGGGGAATTACGACGATATTGCGGACGCCGCATTTATAGTTATCGCTGCGGGAGCTAACCAGAAGCCCGGGGAAACACGCCCTCAGCTTATCGAAAAAAATCTTGAGATATTCTCAAAGATAATCCCCGAAATAAAAAAGCGGGACTGTCAGGGGATAATCCTTGTGGTGTCAAATCCTGTGGATATCCTGACCTACGCTGCGCTGAAGATGTCGGGCTTTCCCCCTCACAGGGTGATCGGTTCGGGGACGGTGCTGGATACCGCAAGGCTGAAATATCTGCTGGGGCGGCGGCTGGACGTGGACGCAAGGAGCGTTCACGCCGTGATAATCGGCGAGCACGGCGACAGCGAGCTTGCGGTATGGAGTGGCGCAAACGTTTCGGGGGTGGACCTGAACCACTTTTGCGAGCTGAGGGGCTTTTCTCAGCACAGGGAAGCTATGGACAAAATCTACCGTGAGGTGCGGGACAGCGCTTACGAGATCATTGAGAGAAAGGGCGCCTCCTATTATGGGATAGCTATGGCGGTAGCCAGAATAGCGGAATGTATCGACAGGGACGAACATTCCGTCCTGCCGATTTCCGTGCTGCTGGACGGGGAGTACGGGATAAGCGGGCTGTGCCTGAGCATTCCCGCCGTCGTGGGAGCAGGCGGAGCAGAAAAGGTGCTGGAAATACCGCTTAGCGGTGCGGAACAGCGTATGCTCACGGCGTCGGCGAAGGAAGTGGAAAAACAACTTTTACAGTGTAAAGTGTAAAGTGCAAAGTGCAGAGTTGTGGTATTTTTGCCTGCGGCAAAAATGGATTTTAAATAATAAAAGTGCCGATTTAAGGAACTACCTTAAATCGGCACTTGTCATTCAAATCCGTCCGCAAAGCGGACTCCACAACTGTACACTGTACACTGTCAACTGTCAACCATTGAAAATTGCGGGATAGTAGACAACTTCAAGGTTTTCGGTATCGAAGGCAAAAACAGCTTGTGTCAGGTTGTCAACGATAGCGTCGCTGCCCTCCACAACGCTCAGATCGTCTGTAACAGCGTCTTCAAACACTTCTCCCGATGCTTCTTTCAAGGAATAAATCTCTATTCCTCCCGTTTCAAAGGTATTTCGGTTGAGAGCAAAGAAATACGGCTTGTATGCTTTTGCGGGAATGCTTTCCGCATTGTCAACGCTTTGTCCAAGTGTCGCAAAGAAATACGGCTTGTATGCTTTTGCGGGAATGTCCCAGTCAACCTCAAACTCCATTCTAAGCATTATGACATATTCGCCCTCTGACTGCCCTAACTTCATCAGCTTTATGTCATTATAATACATATCGTTCAAATCAAGCTGCGCCGTATTTCCCCTGTCGTCTGAAGCGACAACAATATGGTTATCCACAAGTTTTACAGTGTAGTTGTCAAGCGTATCTGTGGAAACAGTCTGACTTTCGGGAAGCTCGGACGAAGCTTCCTTTGCGGTGAAGGTCAGCGATTCGGGGTCAAACGTCAGCTTATATCCATCTCCGAAGGAGTCGTACAGCGTGTTGGTGCCGGGTATCATATCGCAGTCGCCTGTGAGTAAAAAGCCGTAAAGGTCGGAGGGGTCTGTCTGATACAGCTCCGCTTTTCCCGTTTCAAAGGCTTTTTCGTTGACAGCGTAGAACAAAGCGTTGCATCTGGGAACGCTCCACAAAGCGGGCGGCTCAAACACGAGGAGATATTCGCCCTCGGTCTGTTCCAGCCTGAACATCCGGAGCAAAAGGACAAATCCTCCGTTTTCGTCCTGTATGAGGGGTATTTCATCGCAGTCTATTTTCAGCGTTCTGTCGTCGGGAGCGTAAACCGTTATTTCATACTTGTCGGCGGTGATATCGCCGGAATCCTCATCATAAGCTATTCCCGAAGCGGTAAACTGAGCGTAATATCCGTCTATCTTATCTGTGGTGAAGGTCCAGTTCTGGGGTAGCTCGGGCTGATCCTCCTTTTCAGTGTAGGTCATCGTTTGGGGGTCGAATACATAGAAGGTTTCGGGGTTGGGATAACGGTCACGGCAGGTATAAGCCTGCTCTGTCACTTCAAAATCATCTGTCACCCAAGGAGCAGGGTAGTCCTCAGGCGCGTCCTTGAGAACGTAAGGTTTGATCTCTCCCGTTTCAAAGGTTTTGGCGTTAAGAGCGTAAAAGCGTGTGGCGTAAGGGAAACCTAAGCCCAGGTTTACGTTCACCTGATCTTTTATCAGGATAAGAAATTCCCCGTTGCTCTCGTCCAGAGTCAGCAGGTCTACTGTGTCGTAATCAAAATCGTCGTAAGACACTGAGGCGATCGCCGTTCTGCCCGTTCCGTCCGAAGCGAGTATCACCGTAACGTCGCCGATTATTCCGTCCTCAAGAGGTCTTTCGCCTTTCACTATCCACACATGGACGTCTGACAGCCCGACTTCGGGGGCGTCGATAACGGCGGAGTTCTCGGAGTTCTGTGCCACAGCTGCAAGCTCGCTTCGTGTGACGCTCAGGGCGTCAGGGTCGAAGGTCAGACCGTCGCCCGCACTTCTTTCAGTGCAGACGTAGACGGATCCTTCAGGCGGCGTGAGCATATCAAAATCCAGATTCGGGAGATTCGGGATATACAGCGTGTTATCCATGCATACGCAGCTGTCGTTCACCATGTAGGCGTAATAAGGGGTTTCGCCGTTGGCTTTGTATACCTGGATCTGCCCCGTTTCAAAGGACTTTTCGTTAAGGGCGAAGAATACTGCGGTGTAAAAATCGTCCGCCTCTTCCTCCTGCTCGGACGGGGTCATACACGCCATAATCACGTATTCGTTTTCGTTTTTCAGCTTAAAGGTCTTGACTTTGACGTAATTTTCCGACGTGTTGGGCGACGGCAGGCCGCAGTTTTCAAGGTTCAGTTCGATCTCCGCTGTTCTTCCTTTCCCGTCGATAGCAAGAATGGAGGTAGCATTGCCGTCGCTGTCTTTCAGCAGCTTAACGGTATAACCGTCCGCTTTATCCTCATACAGCTCCGTAACGCCTGGCTGCAATTCGTACGACGAGCTGTCGCCTGTGTTTGACGTAAGGTCCACGTTGATACCAAAGCCGTTTCCCGCCGCCAGAGCAGCTCCTCCCGCAAATACCGCAGCCGCAGCGCATACGGAGCAGGCGGAAACGGTGAAAATTTTTCTTTTCCTGGCGTTTTGTTCGTCACGCCGCTTTAAAATATCTCGTGTTAATTCATCATTGTTCTTCATATGAAAAGCCCTCCTTTTCAAGCTGTTTTTTCAGCGCTTTTCGTCCTCGTGAAAGCAGGTTTTCCACCTGCCGTCTGTTTTTGTTCATCGCCTGCTGTATCTCGGCGCTGCTGCGGTTTTCAAAGTAGGAAAGGTAAATTGCTTGGCGGTAATCCTCGTTAAGGCTCTGCAGCGCCTTTTCCACCGCCGCCTTGTTTTCCTCCTTTAAAATAACGCTCTCCACGTCGCCGCTGACAAGCTCCGCCGTTTCAAGGTCGGTTTCCCGACTGCGGCGCTTGTTCAGGCGCTTGAGCCTGTCCATAGTCAAATTCCGCCCGATGGCGAAAAACCATGTTTTAAAGGAGCTTTTGCCGTTAAAGCGGGGCTTTTTCACCGCCAGCTTTACAAAAGCGTCCTCCATAAGCTCCTCGGAAAGGGTCATATCCCTTGTGAAGCCGTTGATGTAAAGGGTCAGCTCATTGGCGTACAGGCGGACAAGCTCCGCCATTCCCTCGTCGTCGCCTTTGACGTAGCGTTTGTATGCGTTTTCGCCTTCGTCCACGGGATATTCCTCCTCTCCTTTTTTCACTTGTTAGACTGCTTTTTGGGGAAAAACGCTCAGCTTGGGAGCGACTTTTAAAAAATAAAAAAGAGGAACGTTGCGTTCCTCTTTTTTCGATTACTTTTCCGTTTCCTTCTTCAAGCCGAACTTCTTGTTGAACTTGTCAACACGTCCGCCGCTGTCTACCAGCTTCTGCTTACCGGTGAAGAAAGGGTGGCACTTGGAGCAGATCTCCACTCTGATGTCCTGCTTGGTGGAGCGTGTTTCGATCACGTTGCCGCAGGCGCACTTGATAGTGGTGGGCTTGTAATCGGGATGGATACCCTCTTTCATATTGTCACCGCCTTTTCCTTTTATGCTCAGCCTTATGGGGAGCAACCCATAAGTGGTTAATTCGCAGGAAAGATTATAACACACGGAAGTGAGTTTGTCAAGGGGTAAATTGATATTTCGGTCTCAGGTTGACATTTAAGGCAAAAATCAGTAAAATATATATAAAATTGTAAAGAGCAGGCGGATATAAGCGGATTCCGCCCAACAGCTTCTTGTTCTGAGGCGGTGACGTTGTGGTTTATACGATTGATGAGATAAAAAAATTAGTCGCTCCCGTGGCGGAGAAATATAATCTTGAAAAAGTGTATCTCTTCGGCTCCTACGCCCGCGGAGAAGCCACAGAAAACAGCGACGTGGATTTAAAGATCGACGGCGACGGGGATATACGTTCCTTGTTTGAATTAAGCGGTTTGTTTCTGGAGCTTCAGGAGGCTTTGAAAAAGTCAATCGATTTGGTAACGGCGTCCGCCTTGCGTCAGGATATGGACGACCCGTTAACACAAAAATTTGCCGCCGAAATACAAAGGGAAGAAAAGCTCATTTACGCCAGACCTGCGTTGAAGCAAGGATAACGTATTTCCCGCAAGCTCCGCGGCGAAGAGGAGGATAAAAACGGCTTTACGGCATTGAACCCTTTGAAAATCGCCGCCGTTTTTGCGATAAGGAAAACAAAATTATGAAATCGGAATATAAATTCAAGAGAAATTTTTATTATGCAGTGGAAAAAGCAATTTCGGAAAGCAGCGTCACCTTTTTGCTGGGAGCAAGACGGTGCGGAAAAACCGTTTGCTTAAAGCAGCTGCAAGACAAGTTTTCAGCAGGAAACGAGTTTGACGAAGTAAGCTATGTTGATACAAAAAGGGAGCTTGCGTCAACGTCGGATAAGAGCTTGTTTATAAATGAGGTAAGAAAAGCTGTCGTCAATAATGAAAAGAAATTGTTCCTGATAGACGAAACAACGTACTTAAATCAGCCTGACTGCGCAATAATGGACGTTCAAGATGCATTTACTTCATTCCACAACACAAATACAAAGGTAGTATTTACAGGAAATCCGTCAAGAGCGTTGGAGTGTTGGGGACATCGCGCGTTCGCAGGAGACGCGATTTTTATCAGAACTGATTTTCTGAGCTATCCCGAATGGCTTGCTTTTAAAGGAATGACCGAGGTGTCTGAAGAAACGTATGAACAATTTGTTCACGGAACGAGAGAATTTTACTCCGAATTTCACGGAACAAAAGAATACTTGCAGGACTGCCTTGATGAAACAGCCGTGTCTAATTCAAGAGCCGCAGAATTGATTTTAAACAATGATTGCGGCGGATTGAACGCAGACAAATTGTCAGCCGTTCTTTATGCTTCATTGGTATCGTCACTCAGCCAAAAGCATTTACAAGATACTGTAACAAAGCTTTCCCCTGAAGAAATAACCGAAAGATACGGCAATTATCAGGATATGAGCGCTTACGAGCTTAGACGAGCGTTACAGTTCCTGCACAACTGCGGCTTGATCACGATAACGTACGTATCTTCTTCTTTTGACGTAAAGCCTTACGTTGTTCAGGATTTTCTTAACGAAGCGCAGGATTGGAGCAAGCCCGAAATCCTCAGAAATCTGAATATCAGCATTAAATATCCTATGTTCTATGTTGATATGCTTGAAAGTATATTGAAAGAACGGTTTTCAGAAAAGCTGCCTGAAAATTTGCTGGGAAGAATTGCAGAAAATCACGTAAGAGCAATTTTACCTGATACTGGCTGCTTTAAATATCGCGACCCGCAAGGCAGAGAGATAGATTACGTCAGAAAGAACGCGAAAAAAGCAATAGATATTTCAGTGACAAACGAAAAACTTTCTTCAACACATTTCGACGTTCTCCCTGACGGCTATGAAAAGATCCTGCTCACGAAAGGCAATAAGGGCAAACAAGGCGACATAGAGTGTGTACCTTATTATCAGTTTATTTACGATAATTCGCAGGGCAGGGAGCTTGCGAATCGCAGGGAAAACGGCGGAGAAAAAACCTGACTTACGGCATAAAAAAGAGCCTCTTTAGCCGCACTGACATAGAAAACCGCAAAGCGCCCCGAGGCGGCTATTGTATCTGACTATTATTATTTGATTTTTTAGCGGTGCAGCTTTTGCGGCTGCGCCGTTTTTGCTGTGCCGACTTTATTTCTGATATGGTTTCCGGCTCTTTGTAGACTGCCCACGAATGATCCCGACGCCGTTCAGGTAAATGTGATCAGCTTACTCATTCGCCGTCGATATATTTCGGGTCAAAAACAGAGCGTCCGACGTTGCCCGAACGCTCTGAAAAAAAACAGTTTCGCAGGTGGGTCATTCCCAAACATCAAGCTTTCTGTCTTTATAATAAAACTCCCTGTCCTTCTCGCCAATTTCACGAATAACACGGCAGGGAACGCCAAAGGCAACTACATTCGCAGGAATATCATGGGTCACAACGCTCCCTGCTCCGATAACAGAATTATCGCCTATCGTGATCCCCGGCATTATCTGGCAGCCTGAACCTATCCAGACATTTCTCCCAATATGGATAGGGAGGTTGTAAACGTAGTGATGTTCCCGCAAGATCGGCAGAATAGGGTGTCCCGAAGTGGTAAAGACAACATTGGGAGATACCATTGAATAATCGCCGATGTAGATATGCTCATCATCTACAAATGTGACATTTGAATTGATATAGATACCTTTTCCCAAATGGACGTGTTTACAGCCCCAGTTCGCATTGAGGGGCGTTTCCACTGTGCAGCCCGTTCCCACTTCCGCAAACACCTCCTGCAAAAGGTTTTGCCGAAGCTCCGTCTCGGTAGGAAGCGTGCGGTTATACTCTGTCATTTTGTCTTGATAGATATGCTGGTCGCCAAGTAATGCGGGATCATCATAGCGGTATGGCAGACCCTGCTGTTTGCGTTTAACATTATCCATAATTCAGATCCTCCTAACAATCCGATTTGTCAAACAGGAATTTGACCTTACGTTCATTTCGCCAGCAAGCAGCTTTCGTCCACCCTGCGGCATATTTCATCAGTCGAAACCGTTCCGTCCAAAATTATCGTGTACCAATGTTTCTTGTTCATATGCCAGCCGGGGAAGAAACGAGCGTTATCAATGAGGCTTTCCATTACTTCCGGTGCGGTGCGCAGGTCGATAATTTCCACAATTTCATCAGACGGAAGCCCGAGCTTGCGGCGGGAAACAGACAGCAACGCGCCGTACCATGTTTCATTGTCCTTACGACGCCAGACGGCATTATCGGGAAATTTATCCCATAGGTATTCAAGCTCGTCCCCGTATTTTTCACGGACATAAGCGATGAGCGCAACGGACTGCTCCGCCTTGAATACCGCCGTTTCATAACAGCGATCGGCGATATCCTGCAAGATATTTGTTACAGCCGTTCTGACCTCGCCGACAAATTTGCCGACTGCGTCTGTTTTGTAAAGGACATACTCCTCGCCGGTGGCAATTTCCGTCAGTGTGGTATCCGGCACTATTCCTTTGCCTACGGTAATTTCCAATGCAAAGGCATTGTCCAGAATATTCGTGCCGTATCTGTAGATACTGCGTATTTTCTGAAAGCCGTAATTTTCCAGCCTTTCAGGAACAGCCTTTTTTCGCAGAAAAATATCTTCAAACATGGTATCGTCACCTCCGTAAATACCGATCTGCCGCCTTTATTGTTCCTGCGGCAAACATGGCACGACTCCAAGTGGATAGAGCTAATTTTTCTTGATGATTCATTTCTGTCCCCCTGTCAAATGATCTTTCCGAGACTGTTAATAAAGATCATAGAAAGTCCGAGTACAAGTAATATAGCTCCCGTAACATACCCTACTGTTTTACCGTTTACTTTGTTTGCAAACCGTGCGCTGATAAGCGAAAACAGAGTCGCAGCTACAATTGCTGTCAAAAGGAAATCCCAACATTCAAGAATGATGGTCGGTTCAATGATAATGTGACTGACCGAGGCTATCAATGCTGTGAAGGTCATAATGAAGGTCGAAGTGCCGACTGCCGTTTTTCGTTCATAACCCAGCATTGCGGTAAATACTATCAGCATCATCATACCGCCGCCCGAACCGAAATATCCTGTTCCAAAACCGATGGTCAACCCGAAGAACAAGGAAACTGCGATCTCCTTGAACGTCAATTTGACCTTGCCGTCCTTTACGGGACGTTCCTTTGAGTCGGGCTTTACAAGAAAGCGAATACCGATCGCAACACAAAGAAACAGCGAGAAACCTCCAAGCACCGATTGATGTGTAAAATAAGCGGCTACCGAACCGACAGTACACATACCGATAATGCAGGCGGCTATCAGCCAGCCGTGCTTTAAGTCTATTTTCTTATTTTTTGCGTAAACGCCTGTGGTAACAGCCGAGCCGAGTATGTCGCTGGCAAGAGCGATCGCCGTTGCCATATAAGCGCCATGTTCACCGCCGAAGGTCGGGCACAGCACGATCATAAGAGGAACCATTGCGGTTGCCGCGCTTAATCCCACCAAGCCTGTTCCTATGCCCGCAAGTGCCGCTGCAAGCGTTACAACTATATATTCATACCCCATATGACATCTCCGTGCTGCGTCAGATCCCGATTTGCCGTCTTCATACCGACAAGCGGGAAGCTGTAGTTATCCTCTTACCATTCTGAAAAAAGTACCTGTTTCAATCCCGGTCGTCAATTCATACTGCTCACCGTCAATATGAAACCCTGCGTTTTTATAGCACTTTACTGCTCTCATATTCCAAGTGCGCCCTTCAAGATACAGCGGCTTTCGCGCTTTATGTTAAAGCCGGAACTTCAAAATTATTTTACCGCAGTCATAAACAATCGGGGAAATCTGAACAGGATCCCGCCGTTTTGCTGAACGGGATAATATCTTTGCGTTTGCGTCAGGATATCTTTTTCAAATTCGTCCCTGTCGCTGTCGCCAAGCTGTTCAAGATATGGGCGCAGACCCGTGCCCTTGTACCATTCAACGATACTTTGATGTGAGGGCATTGTATGAAAATAAGCAGTCTCCCACATTCTGAAATTATCAGAAAGCTCCGATAATATGTCAAAGTATTCTTCTTCAGTCAGGGTATGGAAAGTTCTCGAAACAGGAAGCTTCTGTTTCCACTTTTCAGATTCGGCAACGCTCTTTACAATTCTGTGCATTGGATGTTTGGCTTGCTGCGGTATCTGTATTGCAAGAGTACCGCCCTCCTTAAGAAGCTCCATCATTCTTTTTATAAGAAGCCTGTGATCAGGTATCCATTGTATGCAGGCATTTGAAAATATGACGTCGTATTTGTCGGAGATATTGACAATATCTTTTTCAGCGTCTAATTTAATAAATTCAAGCTCAGGATAATTTTTTCTTGCGGCATTAAGCATATCGTCCGAATTATCTGCACCGATTATTTCGGCGTTTGGAAATCTTCTTTTTAATACCGCAGTGCTGTTGCCGATCCCACATCCGACATCAAGGGCTGTCCGCACGTTCTCTGAATTTATTGAATTGGCAAGATCGATTGCGGGCAGAGTCCGTTCTTTTTTAAATTTGCTGTATTGCTCTGCATTCCATTCTATCATTTTTTGCCCTCCTATCATTTAGTTCAAAACCTCTTGTTTCCCTTTTCGGGTCATTGAGCGTCCGTCCGCCCGCTTTCTGTATTCCGTCGGACTTATCCCAAAATGTTTATGAAATATCTCCGCAAAGTAACTGGCGCTTCCGAAGCCCACCGACATAGCAATCTCCGTAATGGACTTGTCGTCGGTTCGCAATAAGTCTAAGCTCCTTCCTAAACGGTAACGGTTGAGATAGTTGTTCGGGGTCTGTCCGAAAAATTTCGCAAACAGCTTGCAGCATTTGCTCTGACCCACCGCCCCCGACAGGGCGATCTCCTGAAGTGAAATTTTTTGGGCATAGTTTTTCTGAATGAAACCCGCCATATTTCTGACCGCCGCCAGATCTGCGCTTTCCGTGCTTGCGGCATAGTCCTCCGAAGATATATTTTCATACAGCAAGGACCATATCTTTGAAAAGGACGACTGCACCCTGAGAGGTGTTATTTTTTGTCCCTTGCATTTATCAATTTCATAGATTTCCCTCAAAATATCCCGCTGCCATTCGCTGTTTGGGTCAAGAAAAATATAGGGCGCATTATGATTGCGGACGAACGGCAGAATAAAATCCTGCTCATAGGCAAGCGTCGGGCAGAGTATCGCGGGGTCGAGGAGTATGCAGATAAAAAAGCATTCCGTCTTGGAATTTGAAAACCCGAAATGCATCTGGCGTGAATTGACAAAAATCCCCTCGCCCTTGTGCAAAGCGATTATCTCTCCATTTACGTTATAGTCCATCTGCCCGTCAAGAACGGCAATAAGCTCTATGTCGTCGTGCCAATGGCTGGGGGCGGCATAGTCGGGATAGCGGGAAAGAATTCCTCTGCGTATGTAAATGGGATAAGATATGCTGTCATACTGCACTTTTTCGGAACGGTCGTCTTTCAGTTCTATCAGGGCGGACATATATTCACCTCGCAGGATAGTTATAAAAACTGATAGGTTTTTGATAAAAATTCTCTGTATTGCACATTATAATTATACTATATGATTTGGGCGAAGTCAAGCAACATGCGGCTCTTGTCTGACGTCAGGGGCGAAAGGTCCCCATGATAAACAACCGCTGCTCGGATAATTTTATGAGTATTGTATGGAAAAGCTGCCTGCTGTGTACAGGCATTATAAGAAATATAAGTGGGTAAAAGATCTGACCGTAAAAGGAGAAAGCACCATGAATATGCACGAAAGGATTATGTCGGGCAAGCTCTTCACAGATATGTGCGAAGGAATGTCGGAGGAGCGAAATCAGGCAAAGCGGCTTATGATCGCCTTTAACGCAACTACGCCGGATACATTGGACGAACGGTTTCGCATACAAAAGACCATGCTGAACGAAAAAAGCGGCTTTGCCTGGATAGAACCGCCGTTTTACTTCTGCTACGGGAAACACATCACCTTAGGTGAGGGAACATATATAAATTTCAATTGTAATTTCGTGGACGACGGACTAATCACTGTCGGCAAAAACGTGATGTTCGGTCCCGCTGTCACTATTGCAACGGTGGGGCACCCTATCCGCCCGGATCTGAGGGGTCTGATGTATACAGATCCTGTCACCATCTGCGATAATGTATGGATAGGCGAAAACGTAACCATCTGTCCAGGCGTCACAATAGGCGAAAACAGCGTCATCGGCGCAGGAGCCGTAGTGACAAAGGATATCCCCGCAAACAGCATTGCCGTGGGAACCCCCGCCAAAGTCCTGCGGGAAATCAATGAACGGGATATGGAATATTACTACAAAGACCGAAAAATTGAACAGGAAGATCTTGATGAAGGGCTGGCACTGGCACTTCGGGAAAAAGATTAAGCTTTGCCTGACTTTGTAAAAATGAAAATCCCCATTTGACTTACCCGCAATGGAGTGTCAGATGGGGATTTTCCGCGCCCGAAGCCGTCAGCCGACAGTTATAAAAATCTGATTTATGACGTTACTTTTTCTCCTTATATTCTTACTCAACCGATCATTCCGACTGATTACAAAAGCCGAAGGGAGAGGACTTCCTTACGGAGCCTCTCTTTCAAGGCTCTTTTTTGTTTGTGAATTTATTGAAGGACCTTCATCTGTTTCCCCTCCATAGCCGCTTCTACCGCCTCGGGGATCATCTCGAAATGTCCCACTATTGAATTTGGCTTTTTCTCCCAATCGTCCTGCCGCAGGGGAACGAAGAAATAATGCTTTAAGTTCATCAGCGCACCGATATTCTTTGCCGAACCCGCAAGGGCGTCGTTGGTGGCGACGTTTATCAGCACGGGTCTGCCTATGCGCAGGTGGCTTTTCACCGCCATGGTGACGGGGGTGTCGGTGATGGAATTTGCCAGCTTTGCCAGAGTATTTCCCGTGCAGTTGGGCAAAAGGAGAATGTCCAGCATTTTCTTCGGTCCTATCGGCTCCGCCTCCTCAATGGTCATTATCACCTTTTTCCCCGTAAGCTCCTCAAAATGCCTTACGTTGTCCTCCGCCCTGCCGAAGCGGGTGGAAAGGCTTGCGGCGTTGTAGCTCATTATGGGTATCGTTTCCGCCCCCAGCGCGTTCAGCTTTTCCACCGTTTCAAACGCCTGCCTGAAGGTGCAGAAGGAGCCGCATATCGCAACGCCCAGTTTAAGACCGTTCAGTTCCACAGCCTTGCTCCTCCTCCCAAAGCATATTTTCCACCGTCTGACCGATGATCCTTCCCGCCGTGACGGGGGCGGTCTTCCCGGGCAGGGAAAGCGCCCATATCAGCTTTATTCCCTCCGCCATGGACATATCCCCTATGCAGGAGACTGAGGCAAGGTCGATGATAAGGCAGTCCTTTTTCAGCAGCTTAAGGCTGCTCTTGTCGAAAAGGGGCGCGGGAACGGTGTTCACAATAACGTCGCACAGGGGCAGCTGGCGGAGAAATCCCCCGTCAAAGCTTGCGGCGGCGCAATACATTCCCCTTGCCCGCGCAAGCTGTTCGGGGCGCCTTGCGCAGACCGTGACGTGAGCGCCCAGCGCCGTAAGCGTTCTCGCCATAGCCTCCCCCACTCTGCCGAAGCCTGTTATCAGCACGTTCAGTCCCCATATAGTCACGGGAAGCTCGCGGAGCATTATCTCCAGCGCACCCTCCGCAGTAGGAACGGCGTTCATCACTAAAAGCTCCTCCCGCTTGAGATAATTTTTCAGCTTCAGCCCGCGCTTTTCACAAAATTCCTCGAGGGCGGGCATAGTTCCCCCTGCGAAAACGTATCCGCCCTCCCTGACTTTAAGTACCTCAAGGGGCAGCTCGCCCCTATGATAGGGGGCGTTGACAGTCCTGCCGTCCCTGCTCAGCGGAAGCGGCAGCACCAGCCCGTCGCACTCCACAGGCTCGTCAGCCGTGGGAACGGGCTTTTCCTCCGCCTCCTCAAAGCCGTAAGCAAGACATTCCAGCCCTTTATTTAAATATTCGGCGGCGTACAGCATACGCATATCCCCGCCCGCAAACAAAAATCTTTTCATAGTATCCTTCCTTTCAAAAAAGATAAGCGCTGATGTAGTTTATGTTTGGGGGAGGAAAATTGTTCACGGTTTTAGCTTTGCTAAAACCGTGAACAATTTTCAGTTAAGAGTGTACAGTGCACAGTACACAGTTGTGGTGTCCGCTTCGCGGACGGATTGGAATGGGTGGTAGGAGATAGTTGTTAGTTTGATAGTAGTTAGTAGTTGGTTTGGATAAATCTGAAGGAGCAACGCCGCGGGCGGGAAGGCGTTTTTGCAGCGAAGCCGCAAACAGCGGGTGGGACGCACAAGTGAAGCTGGTATCCACAACACAAAACTGAAAGCCAACTCACAACTTTTCCCATTAAACAACATCGGTAAATGACCTTCCCTAACAGCACAACGCCGTGCCGCACGTTGCCCGCCTGTGGTAGCGACCCGCAGGGGCGCGGGACCAAACCTCGCAATTGCGAACGTTACCACTTGTGGAGTGAGAAGAAGTCGAGCAGGCGAATTTGACAAGGTAGGCTAAAAATAAAGTTTTTCCGGAATTCTTAAAACCGCCTTTTCCAAAAAAGGCGGTTTTAAGCGGTGCGGCGGCGCCGCATCCGCCGTGACGCTGGGGTCACAACTAACATTGCCTTATCAAGCGCCGCAAGATAAAAATTAAACCCGCACGGTACCGTGCAAAACCGCCACCAACATCACCCGATATGGCAGACATAAAAATTATATAAAAAGCAAGTCTTGCCAAAGACAAAAGCCTCCTGCTAAAGGACAAAAATTTTCATTGAATTTCACCAAAACCCTCTGCTATACTGAAACTACCCCCAGGCAAGGGGAACTTTTCGACCCAAAAAACGACCCCGCCCCCTGTCCAACGGGACTTTTGCAATAAAAAACTATCTGTCCCATAAATACCTTGACAATCTCTCCAAAAAGGAGCATAATAAATATAAACTCCGACACAGCGGAAAGCCTCGCCAGCTTCCCGCCGAAAGCGGGCGATAAGCCCATAGAGATTGCCTTTGCTGATTTTGGAGGAAACGTTTGGAGTTATGACGGTAAAGGAATTTTTAAACCAGGCGGCTTGCCTTGACCGCCTGATAGACGTAAAGCTGGAAGAGCTTGCAAGGCTTAAGGAGATATCCTGCGGCGTAAGCGGTATCGTCACCGTGTCGGACGGCGGCACGATACAAAGCAAGGTGGAAAAGACCGTTGAAAAAATATGTCTTCTGGAAGAAGAGATAAACAAACGGATAGACGGCTACGTTGATCTGAAGGCGGAGATACACAAGATGATAAATTCCGTCCCCGACTTACAGCAAAAGCTGATACTGGAACAGCATTACCTGCTGTTCAAAACATGGGAGGAGATAGCGGATATCAGCTATATGAGCCTTCGCAACGTGCATTATATCCACAAAAAAGCCATAAGCCGACTTGAAACGCTGTACGGCGCCGCACTGGAAAAGCTCCCCTGCGGCGAGAGCTGCGCCTGAGCCGACGGAAAGGAACGTTATGTCTGATATTTTTTACGGCAGGGCGGGAACAGGAAAAACCACCGCTATGCTGGGGGAAATAAAAGCCTGCGCTGAAAAGGGGGAGAATTGCCTGCTGTTCGTTCCCGAGCAGTTTTCCTTTGACACCGAGAGGGCGGCGTATTTCGCCGTGGGAGCGCAAAATTCCCGCTTTGTGAAAGTCACCGGCTTTTCCAAATATTCAAGGGAATTATTGACCCGATACAGACAGGCGAAGCCCTGCGCCGACGACGCCGTCAAGCTGATAACCATGTGGAAAGCGGTGGAAAGCGTAAAGAGTGAGCTTATCAGCTTTTCGGGGGAGAAAAATTCGGCGGGCTTCTGCCGCCTTATGCTTAAGACCGTGGCTTCGTTCAGAAGCGGCGGCGTTTCGCCTGAGGAGCTGAGAAAATCGCTGGAGGCTCAAAGCGGACTTTCCGAGGAGCTGGCGGACAAAGCGGAGGATTTCTTGAAAATATACGAAAAATACAACTCCGCCCTGACAAAGGAAATGGACGACAAGCTGGACGACGTTTCACAGGCGGCGGCTCTGGCGGAGCAGTACGGCAGCTTCAAGGGTCTGCACCTGTTTTTCGACAATTTCGACAGCTTTTCCGCTGCTCAGCAGCGGCTTTTGGCGGCGGCTATCCCACAGGCACAAAGCAGTGTTTTCTGCTTCACGGCAGACAAAATTAACAGCCGAAAGAGGGAATTTATCTGCGTTTGCAGGACGATGAACGACGTCGCCGCCCTTTCCCCTGAGGTGACTTACAGGGAGTTCAGGGAACCGTTCAGAGAAAAGGGCAGGGACCCCCGCCCCGTAGAGGTTTATTCCGCAAAGACGCCTTACGAGGAGGCGGAGCTTGTCTGCGCAAAGATACACCATATGATAAGGGAGGAGGGTATGCGCTGCCGCGACGTACTGATACTTGTCCCCGACAGCGAGTATGAGCCCATAATCACCTCCCGCCTGACGGAGCAGGGGATACCCGTGTTCAGCGACTTCCCCCGCAAAATGACGGAAAAGCCCGTTGTGGACTTTGTGTTGCAGGTATTGCGCTCCCTCTCCTTTGACACTGAAGAACTGCTTCGCCTTGCGGAAAGCGGCTTCAAGCGCATAAGGGACGAGGAGGGAAAGCCCCGTCTGCTCCTTCGCGGAAGGGCATACCGCCTGCGGCGGGCAGCGGAAAAATACCACCTTTCCGCCGAAAGCTGGACTATGCCCTGGACGGACGAGGGGCGAAAGGACCTTTCCTCGCTTGAGGAACTGCGAAAAGCCTTTATTTCCCCATTGGAAAGGCTGAGGGAACAGCTTGAACAGGCGCAGGACGGCAGGCGCTTTTCCGAAATTTTTATGGAATATCTGCTGACGGAGGAGGACATTCAGGCTACCTTCCTCGCCGGCTCAAAAACGGGAGCCGGGGGCGAGACCGACTGGCTGAAAAACGACCCGCAGACTGCGGAGGAATATTCCCGTATCTGGGACGCTCTCAGCGAAGCCATATCCTCTGCGGCGTTCTGCCTTGAGGGGGAAAAGGTGACTATAAAGCAGTATCTTTCCCTCTTGGAGGAAATTTTGTCGGGAGTATCTCTCGCAAATCCTCCCGCCGTACTGGACAGCGTGACGGTGGGTGACATTGAGAGGACGAGAAAGGCGGCTCCCAAAATCGTGATGATAATGGGCTTCAACGAGGGGAAGATCCCCGCTTCTTCAAGCCCCAAAAGCGTATTTACATATTTTGAGAGGGAAAGTCTGAACGGTGCGGGACTTCCCCTTTACGACAGCAACCTGCTCCGCTGTTCAAAGGAATATTACTTCACCTACAGGGCGATGAACCTGTACGGCAGGAAGATGATAATAACGTATTGCGGACAAAGCGCCGCAGGCGCCGAGGAAGGCCCCTCCGCCCTGCTGAAAGGGCTGGGCGTGGCTCCCGTTTCGGTGGGGGATATGCCGAGAGAATACTTCCTCAACACAAAAAGCGACATTCGTCAGCTTATGGCGGACGAGGAGGACGGGGAGCTGACCGCCGCTTTGTCAAGACTGTTGGAGGAGGACGACTTTTGCTCCGCGCTGGAAAACTCCCGCCGACTGCTGAGAGGGGAAAGAAAATTCCGCCTTTCGGCAGGAACGGCTATGCAGCTTATGGGAAGCGGGGAATTTTCCCCCACGCGTCTGGAAGCGGCGTTCGGCTGTCCCTTTATGTACTTCTGCAAGCACGGCTTAAGGCTGAGGGAACGGGAGGACGCCGATATCGCCCAGCCCGCGAATATGGGAACGCTGGTGCATTATATAATGCGGCTGGCTTTGGAAAAAGCAAACGACCCGAAAGACCTGACCGACGATGAGATAACCGGGCTTGCAACGGACTGCATAAATGAGGCGCTGAAAACTGCGCTTGCCGCCGAGCCCTCCTGCCCCGAAAGGGCGGAGGCGATATGCAATTCTCTCCTGCCCGGAATAGTCTCTTTGCTCAAGCAAATACGCCTTAACCGCACCACCACCGGCTTCGTGCCCTCTGAATTTGAACGGCAGGTGAGCTATGAGATAACCGACGAAAGGCTTCCCCTTGAGGGAGGAAAAATGCGGGTGAACGGCATAGCGGACAGGGTAGACAGGCTTACGGCCGACAAAGACGAATACGTTATGATATACGATTATAAGACGGGGAAAAAGCACTTCTCCCCTCAGGGGGTAGAAAACGGCTCGGATCTGCAAATGCTTTTGTATCTGTTTTCCCTCTGCGGGGACTGTAAGCCCGCGGGGGTAAGCTATCTTAAAGCGGCGAGACAGACCCCTGTCAAAGCGGCGGGATCTTCCCTCATTTACCCCTCGGAGTTAGCGGCGGGGTGGTACTCGGAGCATTCTCTTTCGGGAGCATTGTTTGACAGCCCCGAGGTGGTGAACGCATTTGCAAGGAACGAGAAAGAGATAAAGAAGATCACCGCCCACCCGAGAAAGAGCTTTTCCGATATGCTGAGCCTTTCGGCGGACAAGTTCAGCGAGTTCAGACAGCATATTGAAAAGGACGTTATCGTTCCCAAGGTGGCGGACCTGCTGAACGGAAATATAGAGGCGATACCCACGGGGACGGAAAACGACCTGCCCTGCTCATACTGCGAGTTCAAGTCCTGCTGCGGCAACGGCGGCGACGTATTCAGAGAGGCGGCGGGAGACGGTATAACGCCGTTCCTGTCGGGAGCTGAAGAAGAATGTGAAGAGAAAGAGGCGTGACGATATGGGATTTACAGTTGAACAGGAAAATGCAGTAAATTACCGTGAAAGCAAGTCTGCGGCGGTGTCCGCCTCGGCGGGCAGCGGAAAGACCTCCGTTCTGGTGGAGCATATCGCCCGCCTTATTTCCGATATGGAAAATCCCGTTACCGCCGACAGGATAGCGGCGGTGACATTCACCGAAAAAGCGGCGGCGGAGCTTAAACAGCGGCTTGACGCCAGAATTTCCGCCCTTATGGAAGAAACGGAGGGGGAAAACGGCGAGTACGCCGACTTCCTGCGGGAGCAGTCGGTAAGGCTTTCCTCCGCCAAAATTTCCACCATAAGCAGTTTTTGCCTGTCAATAGTCAGGGAGAACATTCGTCTGCTCCCTCAGCTTGACGAGGGCTTTGCCGTGGGTGACGAGACGGAAATGAAAATGCTGTCGGAAAAGGCGGTAAATTCCGCCCTGCGGCGTATGTACAGGGAATTTTCCGCCGAGGAAAAGGCGGAGATTTCAAGAAAGCTGGGCGGGGAACGGGAGATAGAAGCGTCGGTATTGCGGCTCTGCGACTTCCTCTCCAACATTCCCTCCCCCAAGGAATGGGTGGAAAGACAGCTTGAAATTTACGGCGACCCCCAACTTTACGACAAATATTTCTGCCAGCCTGCAAGGGAAATGGCGGCGGGCTTCCTCCGTGAAAACGAGGATCTGCTGTGCGAGGCAAAAACGCTCTGCCCTATGGCTAAAGCGCCGTATGACAAAAAGCTGGCGGATTATTTCGCCGCCCGCTGGGAATTGACGGACGCTCTCCTTTCCGCTTTAGAGGAAAAGGACGGGGAAAAAATGCTCTCTGCGCTGACAATGCCCCTTGGCAATTATCCCTCGGTGAAAAACGCCGACGAAGATTTCTACGACAGGCTTAAGGAGATAAAAGAGGCGGTCAAGGAGAATACCGACAACGCTCTGCAATATATCCAGACCCTCCCCTCGGCGGCGGAGGACGCGGCTTACTGCAAGGGCGCATTTCAGCTTTTATACAGGATAGAGCAGCTCTACGACAAGGAATATTCCCTGCTGAAAAGGGAGAGGAACATGGCGGACTTCGCGGATATGGAGAGATTTGCCCTTGAAGCGGTGAGAAAGGGCGGCTCCGTTGGGGATCACGCCTTTATAATAGTGGACGAATTTCAGGACAGCAACGATATCCAGTTCGAAATATTCCGAATTTTGTCGAAAAATGAAGAAAATTTGTATTTCGTGGGGGACGTGAAGCAGTGCATTTACTCTTTCAGAAACGCAAATCCCGAAATATTCGCCTCCCTGCTGAAAAATGACAAATACGAAAAATTTCTCCTTAACGCAAACTTCCGCAGCAGCGACGACGTGATAAACTCGGTAAATATGATGTTCGGCGGGAAAATGCCCCATAGCTTTGACGGCGGGAGCTGGGAGCCTATGACTGCGGGACGGGGGATACCCGAATCCCCCCAGAACAAGACTGAGCTTGTGATAGTAAATTCCCTGAAGGAGGACAAGGGGAGAGAGCCCCTTTACGTGGCAAGGCGGATAAAGGAAATGGTGGAAAGCGGCTTTACGATCCACGGCAGAGATGGGGAGCGCCCCTGCAATTACGGGGATTTTGCGGTGCTTACCCGCACCTCATCAAAGACCTTTAAGTTCCGCAAAGCCTTTGAGGACGCGGGAATACCCTACACCGCGGTGGGCGACAAGGCGTTCACCGACCTGACGGAGATAGAGATAGCTCTGGCTTTGCTGGGAGCAGTGCTGAAGCCAAGCGACGACGGGGCGGTGATGAAAGCGCTGACGTCCCCCGTTTACGGCTTTTCCGCCGAGGAAGTTGCTAAAGTAAGGCTGGGCGAGGGAGCAGGACTTGAAAACCCGCAAAGAAACACCCTTTACGGCAATCTTTCCGCTATGGAAAGGGCAGGCTCCCTGCCGCAAAAGGGACTGCGCTTTCTGAAGGATATGCGCCTGCTGAGAAAGCAGGCGGCAAACGACGTCTGCGAGGCGCTGATTAGGGAGATATACTCCGTCACAAAGCTGCCTCAGCTTATGAGCGTGGGGATAAACGGGCAGGAGAGAAGGGAAAACCTGCGGCTTTTGCTCCACTATGCAAAGTCTACGCCCCGCCCTGCCGACTTTGCGGAGAAGATGGAGAGGATAAAGCGTAATCGCCTTGAAATGCCGCAAGCGCAGCAAGCAGGCGCGGAACGCTCCGTCACTATGATGACGATACATAAATCAAAGGGACTGCAATTTCCCATAGTTTTCCTGTCGGACACCAATTTGAAAACCGACGCGAGGGACTACTCCCTGCCCTTTATCTTTGACAGAAAATACGGGGCGGGGATCATGGCGGTGGACAGATACGTTCCTGTGAAATGCGTCACCGCCAGCCACCTGCTGTTGCGGGACAGCCTTGCGGACAAGGTGAACGGCGAGGAGGCAAGACTGCTTTACGTCGCTATGACAAGGGCGGAGGAAAAGCTGATAGTTACCGCCGAATGCAAGGTCAAGCCCGACAAAGAGGGATATATCGACGAAAGCGCCGTGCAGATAACCGTAAAGGGGAATTATCTTGATATGATAACGAAGCGGCTGGAGGAAGTGCCTCAAATGCTGTCCCTTACCCATATCAGCAGCGACACCGACGTTTCCCCCAAAAAGACGGAGAAAACGAAAAAGGAAAAATTCCTCCCCGACCTGTCGGAGCTGCAAAAGCGGCTGTGCTTTACCTACCCCTATCAGAAGGCGGCGGAAACTCCCGCCAAATTCACCGCCACCGCTTTGGGAGTTGCGGCGGGGGACGGGGACAGCAATGACAACGTAAGCGGCGCATTCTATATGGGACTTCCCCTGTTTATGAAAAAGAAAGAGTTGACCCCTAAGGAGCGGGGCGACGTTTACCACAAGGTGATGCAGTTTATAGATTTTTCCGCCGAAAGCGCAGAAAATGAGCTTTCCCGCCTGTTTTCGGAGGGGTATCTCAACGAGGCGGAGAAAAAAGCGGTAGACGTGAGCGAGATACAGGCGTTCCTTGACAGTCCTCTTGCAAAGAGAGCCGCCGCCTCAGAAAATGTTCATAGGGAATTTCCCCTGTTCACCACGGTGAATATGACGGGGGAAAAAGACCCCGACAACGACGACCTTTCCTTCGTTCAGGGCGTTGCGGATATGTTCTTCGAGGAGGCGGGAAAGCTGGTGCTCGTGGACTACAAGACCAACCGCCACACTACTCCCGAAAAGCTGATACAGGAATACAAGGGACAGCTTGAGATATACAAAAAAGCTCTGGAGGAAATGACGGGGAAGGAAGTCGGGGAGTGCGAGTTGTTTAGTTTTACGCTGAAAAAACAGATTGCGATTTACAGTTGACAGCGTTGAATAGTTTACAGTGTACAGTGCAAAGTGCACAGTTATGGTGTGTTTCGGCGAAGCCGAAACACGATATCTGAATTAAAAGTGCCGATTAGGAGAATTGCTCCTAACCGGCACTTGTCATTTCAAATCCGTCCGCGAAGCGGACTCCACAACTTTACACTTTGCACTGTACACTGTCAACTATTCAACGCTGTCTTCTTCATCGCGGGACGCTATAAGCTCCGCCAGGGTGAGCAGCTCCTCTTCGGTAAGGCTCACGCCTTTTCCCATTCTCTCGTGTTCGGGCGCCCATTCTCTTATGTCGTATTTAGGCTCCCTGTCGTTCCAGCTCACAAGGTTCAGCTCCTTGGTCCAGCCCCTTGCGTTTTCGGAGATTACTCCCAGCTCTTTCACGATCTCATACTTAAATTCAGGCATTTTTATCTTTCCTTTCTGTTGCACTTTATATTTTTACGCAGAAAAATTTTTCGGCGTTTTATTTCCTTTTTCTTTTTGAACGACCGCCGTCAGCGTCGGCTACACAGTCGAACACCGCCTGAAATTTCGGGGGTATCAGTTTGTTGATATGGTGCCGTCCGAAAAACCAGCGGTCAAAATCCACCTTTTCCCTCACCTGTTCAAGGAAGGTGTTTATGTGACTGCGGTCGGTGTTGCCCAGGTCGATGAATTCGCTTATCTTTGCGGGCGGCTCGTAGCTGACTATGTAATCCACCTTGTTCCCGCAGGCGGTGAGGTTCTCCATAGCCTGCTCCAGCTCCTCGTCAGAGGGTATCTCCTCTTTAAGTCTCAGCTCCATATCCTCGCTGTCAAGCGCGTTTTCGTCGCTCCTGCCGCCGCCGAAGGCAAATACCCGCTTTCCGCAAAGCTCAAACACGCTGCCTCGGATAAGCTGGCGAAGATTGCCGCTTATGCGCCTTGTCAGCCCGCCGCACCAGTATTCCACGCCGTACTTTTCAAGCTCCTTGAAATTTTCGTGCACGCCCTCCACGAAAAGCACGCTGTAACGCTTTTTCCCCAGCTTTTTCAGCCGCTTTTTTTCCGCCTTGGAGCCGTCCCACACAAAGCCGAAGTCGCCGCATATTATGAGAAAATCGTTTTTGCGCAGGCGTTTCAGTTCTTTTTTCTTGAAACGCTCCATGTCGCCGTGAGTGTCGCCCGTAATGAATATCATAGTCGCTCCTTATCATTTATGGTACAGAAATATAAATTTTTTATGAAATTTTTTAAAAAAGTCTTTTCATAATGGAAATTTTTTGATATAATAGGGACAAGAATGGAAACTTATAAAATTTCAAATCTGTTTTTCGGCTCCGCCGATGTCCAATATTGCGGTATTGCGAAGCAATATGAATTCCTTTAGGGAAATTCAAGCAATGTTGGATCGTACTTTCGGCTTGCCGAAAGTACTGAACTCCACAACTTTACACTGTCAACTGTCAACTATCAACTATTAAGTATACTACAAAAAGGTGGTTTTGTCCATATGTCAAAAGCAAAAAAATTCAGCAGAGCATTTTTGCCTGTTTTTATTATATGCACAATTATGACCTGCCTTGCGCCCAAAGCGTCGGCGGCGTTCGTTCCCGACTCGGACGTGAAGAGCGAGGGGGTCTATATGGTGAATCTTGACACGGGGATAGTGGTCTGCGCACAGAACGAACACGAGCGCTTTTTCCCCGCCTCCACCACGAAGATAATGACCTGCATAATAGCTTTGGAGAACGTTCCCGACCTGAACGCCAAGGTCACCATAACCTACGACGCAAACAACGAATTCTGGGAGGGCGACCCCAATAAAACAAACGTTTCCTCAGCGCTTTTTGAGGCGGGACAGGATAACGTTACATTTAAGGACTGCATTTACGGGCTTATGCTGCCGTCAGGCTGTGACGCCGCAAATATCCTTGCGCTGAATATTGCGGGGTCTTTGTCAGATTTTGCGGCAATGATGAATCAAAAGGCGCAGGAGATAGGCTGTACCGAAACTCACTTCTCCAACGCCCACGGTCTTTGGGAGAAGGATAACTACACTACTCCATATGATCTGTATCTTATCACACGCTACGCTTACGACAAAGTCCCCGGATTTATGGAGATATGCGACACGAAATCCTACACTTTCCCGCCAAACTCTATCAATCCCGACGGATATTCAATGACAAATACCAACAAGCTGATGCAGACCTCATCGGACTACTTCCTTGAATATGTTCACGGAGTAAAGACAGGGAGCATTGACGAATACTACGACGAAAGCGGAACGCACGACGGCGGCCGCTGTCTTGTCACCACCGCACAGCAGAACGGCTACACCTATATGCTGGTAACTATGCAGGCGCCCTACTACAATGCGGAGGGCAAGGCGGTGGATTACGCCGCAAACGACCACTACAACCTGTACGAATGGGCGTACAGCAACTTCACCTACTGCACGGTGGTGCCCGAGGGCTCAATCTGCTCGGAGATAGATGTAGAACAGGGCGAAGACGACAGGCTCCAGCTCCTCACAGATTTTGCTTTCTCCACTCTGCTCCCTGTGGACCAGGCGGAGGCTATCCAGAACGGCGACAAGGGTCCCATTCAGCGGAAGATAACCTATCTTTACGACACCGTGACAGCTCCTGTCAAAAAGGGAGAGATACTGGCGCGAATGGACGTTATTTATCAGGACGAGGTAATTGCCACAATGGACCTGGTAGCGGGGCGCTCCATTGAACGCTCACAGCTTGCCTTTATGGCGGACAGAGCGCGCTCCCTGCTTGATACCCCTTGGTTCATTCCCCTGCTTATACTGCTTGCATTGCTTATCGTGGTGAACGTGGCGCTGATGTCCATAAGGCGGGCGCGCCTTGTGAGAGCCGCCAAGCGCAAGGCAAGAAGAGGCGGTATAAGCTACAAATGATGAACGTTACGCTCCTTTGCGTGGGCAGGCTGAGGGAGGAATATTTTTCCGCCGCCTGCAAAGAGTATGAAAAACGGCTGAAAGGCTTCTGCCGCTTTGAAACGGTAATTATCGAGCCTGAGCGGCTTTCTGCCGAGCCGTCGGAAAAGGAGATACTTTCCGCCCTGAAAAAAGAGGGGGAGGAGCTGCTGAAAAAAATTCCCGCAGGAGCATTTGTTACCGCCCTTTGCGTGGAGGGAAAGCAGCTCGGCAGTGAAAAGCTGGCGAAATTGCTTGAAGAGCTGCCCTCACGGGGCTGTGGGAACGTTGCTTTTATTATAGGAAGCTCCTTCGGGCTCAGCGAGGAAGTGAAAAACGCCGCCCAACTGCGGCTTTCTATGTCGGAGATGACCTTTCCTCATCAGCTGGCGAGAGTTATGCTGACGGAACAGCTTTACCGTTCGTTCGCTATCATCAACAACCGAAAATACCATAAATAACTGCGTTTTCAAAGCGTTTGACATAAAACCGACGGCTAATGCCTTCGGCGGAGAGAGTATGAGATCAAAAATAAAATTTTATCCTGTTATCTGTCTTATAACGGGGCTTATCTTTATCGGGGCGGGGATCTTCCTGCTGGCGGACGGGGATTTCATCATCACCGTGATAAGCTACGGCGGAGGGCTTTTGGTGGCGCTCCACGGCATAACGATAGGCGTTTCCGCCATTTCGAGAAAAAAGGAGCTTGCGCCTGACGCTTTCAGCAGTCTTATTGCAAGCTGTCTGTTCAACCTGTGCGTGGGGGGAGTTATGCTGTTGCTCCCTATGCTCAAGATGGTGCCCGTTTATATCGTTTTCACCGTATATATCATCATAAATGCGCTGATAAAGCTGGTGGACTATGTTATCGACGTGAGGGACAATGTGCAGGGGCGGCTTTACGAGCTGATGATGTTTTTGTTCTTCGCAGTTTTCGGCGTGCTTATGGCGTGCGTTCCCGGAATGGGAGCAGCGGCGCTTTATATCGTGTCGGGGATATACTGCATTATCTACGGGGCGTTTTTGCTGTGGGACGGAGTTTTACAGCTTCTCCCCGTAAGGATAAGAAGTAAGATAACCCGCAGAATGTCATTGCCTATGCCTATTCTGGTGTCCTCCTGGCGTCCGATAGCAAAGCTGAAGTCCCGCCACAGACAGACCATTCTCGACCCCGACGGGGTAAAGGCGGAGCTGAAGCCCTACTTTCCAGAGGGTAAGGAATCAGACGCTCCTCCCGATATGGAAGTGATGATACACGTCAGTGAAACGGGATTCGGGATAATGGGGCACTGCGACCTTTCCTTTGAGGGGGAGGTGCTGTCCTACGGCTCGTACGACCTTGCCTCCACCTCTCTTTTCGGCTGTGTGGGGGACGGTATCTTCGTTGTTGCGCCGAGAGAATCGTATATAAGATTTTACGTCACCTCAACGCCCCGTGAGATATACGGCTACGGCTTTCGTCTGAACGAGGACCAGAAGCAGGCGGTGAGGGAGGAAATAAAAGCGCTGAAAAGTATGGCGTACCCCTGGGAAACGCCCTTACAGCAGGTGCTTCACAGCGACCCTGACGCAAAGGGCGAGGTGGTCATGGACTGGGGCAGTAAGATGTGGAACTGCACGGGGGCGGACTTTTTTAAATTCAAAAGCGGGAAGATGAAGACGTATTTCGTGCTTACCTCCAACTGCGTTAAGATGACGGATATGATAGTGCGGAAGGCTTGTACAGACATAATCCCGCCGAGGAATGTTTTTACGCCGGGGAGTTATTATGACTATCTGGAGCATTTATTGGCGATGAACGATTCTCCCGTTATTTGCCGAACGGTGTATGACAAGGTGAGCACGACAGGGTGGAAGTACACGCCAAGGCACCCGTATTCCAGCCCGCAGCTTGAGATGCGCAGTGAAACGGAGGCGAACCGTCTTGCCAGTGAGAAGCAGGGCAGGAAGTTTGAGAAAAAGCAGAGGAAAGAGCATAAAAGGGAGAAGAAGAAGAAGGAAAACAGGAAAAGTTGAAGGGCAAGCCTGCGGGAGGGCGGGTGGGGCGCTGACGTGAGGCTGGTGTGCAGGACACAAAAGTGGGGAAAGGTGAAACAACACCGCCTGCGCTGAAACTTATTGAGCCGAGATAGTGAAAGGTAATGAACAAAGTTTTTTCCTTTAGCTTTCACGAACTCGATTAAAATGCTGAAATAAACAGAAAAAGCAACACCGCTTTTCACTTTTGTGTCCTGCACACCAGTTTCCCGCCTGCGCCCCACCCTCCCACCCCACACTTCTTTCTTTCATAAATATAACTATCAACTAAATCAACTAACTACTACCAACTAATAACTAACTACTATCAACTACCAACTACCCGCGGAGGAAACACAATGAGCAAAGAAACAGACTATCTTGACAAATTCGAGGGCGCAATAATCGGCAGCGCCGTGGGCGACGCTTTCGGCTATCCGCTTATGGGAATGACCTATGAGGAGATATGCGACCGCTTTGAAAAGGACGGCGCGCTTGAGCTTGCGGTGAGCCGCAAGACAAATACCGCCCTGTTCACCGAGGCTACCCAGCTGTCCCTTTTCACCGCAGACGGGATACTGTGGGCGCACAACGAGCAGTCTGACTATGAAAACAGCGCAGTTGCGTCCTACGTTTTCTACTCCTATCAGCTTTGGCTGTATATGCAGACCAAGACCATAGCTGGCAGGGAATACGAGTGGCTTTTCGACAAGAAGCAAAATCCCAACCTGTCCTCCCTGCTGAAAAGCAAGGGATTGGGCAAGTCCAGAAGGCTCACCGACGTGAACGTGGACGTTCTTCTCGGGATAAGGGAAAACGCCTTCGGCACTCTCAGCCGCAGTATAAACAACAATGCGGACAACGGTGCCGTGAAAAGGGTGACTCCCGTGGGACTTTTCTACGGAAAGAGCCCTGATATGGCGTTTCGTATAGGCTGTGACATCGGAGCGATAACTCACGGCTCTCCCGACGGGTATCTCCCCTGCGGAGTTTATGCTGCAATGGTGGCGGAGCTTCTGGAAGACAAGTCCCCCGACGTGGCTGTTGAGGCGGCAGCGGAGATACTGAGGAGCTATCCCGGTCACGAGAACACCCTTGCCGCTTTGGACAAGGCGATAGCGCTGGCAAACGACGAGGAGACCGACCCGCAGGAGGGTCTGGAATCGCTGGGCGACGGCACGGACGCAATTTCCTGTCTTGCCATAGCGGTGTACTGCTCCATACTTCATCAGACGAATTTCAAGTATGCGATAGAGCTTGCCGCAAATCAGGACGGCGACAGCGCCGCCTGCGCCGCCGTCACGGGCGGACTGCTGGGCGCGTGGTACGGGCTGTCAAAGCTGCCTAAAAAGTGGACGAAGAAGGTGCAGTACCGCAGTCTGCTGGAAACGGTGGCGGACGTGCTGTACGACGCCTCGGAGTATGCGGACGAGGAAGAGGAAGAGTAAGAAAAGTTTGAGGGAACGGACCTGCGGGAGGGCGGGTGGGGCGCTGGCGTGAAGCTGGTATCCGCAACACAAAAGTGAGAAAAGGTGAACCTGCGCCGCCGATCCCGCCGCCTGCAAGCGGAGACCGTGAAAGGTAATGCGCAAGGTTGTTTCTTTATCTTTCACGAACTCGGTTAAAACGCTGAAACAAACCTAAAAAAGCCTCACCGCTTTTCACTTTTGTGTTTGCTCCTTCAGCCTCACGCCAGCGCCCCACCCTCCCACCCCCTAACCCCTTCCCTCCATATTTTTTTCAACCTCTCACCCCCATAAACCCTTTCCCACCACCAACTACAAACTACCCCCATTAACTATAAAACTATCCGAAGGAGTGTGTGTTATGCCAAAGTCCCCGAAACAAAAACAAAAGCTGATCTATCTTGCGAAAATCTTTATGGAGGAAACGGACGACGAGCACAAGCTCAGCCTTTCACAGCTCGGTCAGCTGCTGGAGCAGCAGTATGGCGTGGGCAGCGAGAGAAAGTCCCTGTACGACGACATAGATATCCTGCGGGATATGGGACTTGACATCGAGTGCGATATGTGCGCCCGCAACACCACCTACTATCTGGCGAGCAGGGAATTTGAAGTACCTGAGCTTCACCTGCTGGCAAACGCCGTCGCCTGCTCAAAGTTCATCAGCAGCAGAAAATCCGTTCAGCTTATCAACAAGATAGCAAAGCTGGCGGGACAGTACGAGGGCGGCAAGCTGGTAAGACAGATGATAGTCAGCGACAGCGCAAAGTCCACCAACGAAAGCATCTACTACACCATAAGCGCCGCAAACGAGGCGATACAAAGGAAGAGAAAGCTGTCCTTCCTGTACTTTGACTACGACGCAAGGAAGAAAAAGGTATACCACGACGGAAAAGAACCCCTTGTCATCACACCGAGGGCTTTGGTGTGGAACAACGAGAATTACTATGTCGTGGGCTATTACGAGAAGTACGATAAATATGTGAACTTCCGTGCGGACAAAATGGAAAAGACCGAGATACTGGATATCCCCGCCGAGAAGGACGACAAATTCAACGTGACCGAGCATTGCAAGCGCCTTTTCGGAATGTTCGGCGGTCACGACGAAACGGTGCGCCTGCGCTTTGACGACGGCCTTGCGGGCGTGGTGATAGACAGGTTCGGACAGAAGATACCCTTTGTAACCACGGACAACGGCTTTTACATCGAAACGGAGCTGACTGTAAGCCCCACCTTCTTCGGCTGGCTGTTCCAGTTTGGGGATAAGGCGGAGATACTCGCTCCCCAAGAGGTAAGGGACGAGTTCTCAAAATTTGCAAGAAAAACGCTGAAACAGTACAATAAAAGAAAATAACGCCGCCGACAGGAGGGATATAAAATGACGGAAAACGAAGCAAGAGAGGCGATATGCGAGGTAGGTCACAATCTGTGGCAGTTAGGCTTTGTCGCCGCAAATGACGGAAATATTTCGGTAAAGCTGGACGAGGACGTGTTCCTTGCTACCCCCACGGGTACAAGCAAGCGCATACTCCGCCCCGAAATGCTGATAATGGTAAACGGAAAGAACGAGGTGATAAAGGAGGCTCCCGGCTACAAGCCCTCCTCCGAGTTCAAGCTGCACCTGCGCTGTTATAAGGAAAGACCTGAGATAAACGCCGTGGTACACGCTCACCCGCCCACAGCTACGGGCTTTGCAATAGCCCACGTCCCGCTGGACGACTATTCTATGCCCGAAGCTATAATCTTTCTGGGAAGCGTTCCCATTGCGCCTTACGATACTCCCGGCTCAGTAGGGCTGGCGGACTCAATTATTCCTTTCTTAAAGGAACACGACACCATTTTAATGGAAAACCACGGCGCGGTCTGCGTGGGCGTTGATCTGACCCAGGCGTATTACAGAATGGAAACGCTGGAGCATTACGCCAAAGTCTCCCTTGTTGCAAGACAGCTTGGCGGCGCTCACCCTCTGCCCAAGGACAAGATAGACGAATGTGTGGAGATAGGAAAGAGCTTTCCTATCCGTCACCCAGGATACAAGAAATATTCTTGATATTTACAGGAGAAAGGCGGTATTTACCGCCAGAATAACGCAAGATGAAAAAAGTCCTTATATTTGATTTCGGAGCGTCGTCAGGCAGGGCGTTGCTTTGCAGTTACGAAAACAAAAGCTTTATCTCCAACGAGATACACCGCTTTTCCAACGCTCCCGTAAACGTGAACGGCACTCTCTGCTGGAACGTAGATATGATGTTCAAAGAGGTGGACAAGGCGATAGACAAGGCGCTGGACTACGGCTTTGACGCTGTTTCCGTTGATACCTGGGGGGTGGACTTCGCCCTGCTGGACGACAAGGGGAATTTTGTGCTGAAGCCTGTCTGCTACCGTGACAGCCGCTTTGACGGTATGACCGAAAAGCTGTTTGAAAAGATACCCGAAAAGGAGCTTTATCAGCTTTCTGGCATACAGCAGATGTCAATAAACACTATGTATCAGCTTTTAGCCTTGCAGGAAAAGGAGCCTAAGCTCCTCGCAAAGGCAAAGCATTTGCTGATGATGCCAGACCTTATCAACTACCGCCTTACGGGAGTTATGGCGAACGAGTACACCGAGGCAACCACCACGGGACTTATTGACCCCAAGACAAGAGGCTGGAACAAGGCGCTGATAAAGCGTCTGGGACTGCCCGAGAACATTTTCGGCAAGATAGTTATGCCGGGGGAGAAGATAGGGGACTTGAAGTCGAAATATTCCGACACCCCCGTTCCCGTGTTTGCAGGCCCGTCCCACGACACTGCGGCGGCGGCAGTAGCCGTTCCCTCCGACGAAAAGCGGTTCGCTTTCATAAGCTGCGGCACATGGGCTTTGTTCGGGACGGAGCTTAAAGAGCCTATCATAACAGATGAGGCGATGAACAGCGGTCTTACCAACGAAGGGGGCAGGGACGGCACTATTACCTTCCTGAAAAATATCACGGGAACATGGTTTTTGCAGGAATGCCGCAGGTTCTTCAACGCAGGCGGCGAGGTGTTCACCTTTAACGATATGGAGGCTTTCGCAAGAAGCGCAAAGCCTTTCATAGCAAAGATAAATCCCAACGACCCATCGTTTATGAAAAGCGGGGATATGCCGCAAAAGGTGGCGGCGTACTGCGAAAGAACAGGGCAGAACAAGCCAAGGACAATAGCGCAGGTACTGCGTGTGATATATGAGAGTCTGGCGGCGGAGTTTGCCACCACGCTGGAGTCGCTGGAGAAGATAACAAAACACACCTATCCCACCGTATATATTTTCGGCGGCGGCTCCAAGGACGAGTTTCTGTGCCAGCTGACTGCCAATGCGACAGGCAGGACAGTAGTTGCAGGTCCTACCGAGGCTACTGCTATCGGCAATGCTATGAGCGCATTTATCGCTTTAGGCGAGATAAAGGACGCCGCAGAAGCAAGAGCTATCGTCCGCCGAGGGGCGGAGATAAAAGAATTCGTTCCCGACCTTTCGGACGGGGAGGGGAGGAATTGATAAATTGCCTTTGGCAATTTATCAATTAGTTAAGAGTGAAGAGTGCAAAGTGAAGAGTTATTGAGTTTTTGCTTCGCAAAAACGGATTTGAAGTGACGGGTATAAATTTGCAGGCGGCAATCCTAAATCAATCTTTTGCCAAAGGCAAAAGATACCATAACTGTGCACTGTGCACTGTGCACTGTCAACTTTTAAATTTATTTTTGTTTTTGGAGAAGAACTATGAGAAAGACAAAGATAGTTTGTACTATGGGTCCTTCCACCGCTGACGACAACGTACTGCGTGAGCTTATGCTGGCGGGAATGAACGTGGCGAGGCAGAATTTCTCCCACGGCGACCACGAGAGCCATCTGAAAACCTTTCAGCAGGTAAAGCGTATCCGTGAGGAGCTGGACCTGCCTGTGGCGTCGCTGCTCGACACGAAAGGTCCTGAGGTGCGCGTTAAGCTGTTCAAGGACGGCAAGGTGGAATTAAAGGACGGGCAGGAGTTCGTTCTCACCACCAGAGAAGTTGAGGGGAACGAAAACGAGGTTTCCATAACCTACAAGAACCTTGCTCACGACATTGACGTGGGAACGGTCATTCTTGCCGACGACGGGCTTATCGAGATGAAGGTCGTTGACATCAGCGTTTCCGACGCAGGGGACGACATAAAGTGCCGTATCGTTCACGGGGGAATACTCAGCAACAACAAATCCTGCAACTTCCCGGGCGCAAAGCTGTCTATGCCATACGTCAGCGAACGGGACAGGAGCGACATAATCTTCGGCATAAAAACGGGCTTCGACTTTATTGCCGCCAGCTTTGTAAGCTGTGACGCGGATATTCTTGAGATAAGAAAGATTCTTGAAGAAAACGGCGGCAAGGATATAAAAATAATCGCCAAGATAGAAAATCAGGAGGGCGTTGACAACATAGACGACATTCTCCGTGTTTCCGACGGAATTATGGTTGCAAGAGGGGATATGGGGGTCGAGATACCCTTTGAGAAAATTCCCCAGATACAGAAAATGCTCATCGAAAAAGGCTATAATGCGGGGAAACAGGTGATAACCGCCACGCAAATGCTGGAAAGTATGATAAAAAACCCGCGTCCCACAAGAGCAGAAACAACTGACGTTGCAAACGCTATCTACGACGGCACCAGCGCGATCATGCTGTCGGGTGAAACTGCGGCGGGACTGTACCCCGTTGAGGCGGTAAAGACTATGGCGAGGATCGCCGAGACCACCGAAAACAACATAAACTACTCCAAGCGGTTCAGGGCGAGAGAGGTGGATTCCGCCGAGAACGTCACCAACGCCATAAGCCACGCCACCGTCACCACGGCGCTGGATCTGAACGCTAAGGCTATACTTACCGTCACCACCACGGGCGGAACTGCAAAGCTGCTTTCAAAATACCGCCCCAACAGACCGATATTGAGCTGTACTCCCAACGTGCGCACATGGCGACAGCTTAATTTAAGCTGGGGCGTCGTTCCTCTGATGAGCAGGCTGATGGACACCACCGACGACCTGTTCAACCATGCAGTTGAATGTGCGGTGAACGCAGGATACCTTGAAAACGGCGACCTTGTTGTAATCACGGCGGGCGTTCCTCTTGGAATAAGCGGAACTACTAACCTGATGAAGGTACACGTTGTGGGGGACGTTCTGGTAAGAGGTCAGGGCGTTACCGAAAAATCCGTCACCGCACCTCTTTGCGTTGCACGCACTGAGGAGGAGGCTGTACGCAACTTCGTGAACGGCGACATTCTTGTAATGCCTGAAACTGACAACAGCATAATGCGAATACTCAGAGCCGCTTCGGGAATCATCACCGAGAAAGCGGGGAAGGACAGTCACGCCGCCGTTGTAGGACTATCCCTTGACATTCCCGTTATCGTGGGGGCGGAGAACGCTACGCAGATACTGAAAAGCGGGACTACCGTCACTATGGACGGGAGCAAGGGGATTGTGGCGGCGCAGTAGGTGGTTGACAGTGTACAGTACACAATAAAATTTGGATTTTTTGGGGTTTTGCTTGGTAAGGCAATGTGTGTATTTTTTTTAAAAGGTTGTACCTTTTGGGTTTGATTTTTATGTCTGCCTTATCGGGTGATGTTGGTAACGATTTTGCACGGTACCGTGCGGATGTGGCGCTGCCACACCGCTTAAAACCGCCTTTTTTGGAAAAGGCGGTTTTAAGAATTCCGGAAAAACTTTATTTTTAGCCTACCTTGTCAAATTCGCCTGCTCGACTTCTTCTCAATCTGCTGATTATAGCGTTCGCAATTGCGAGGTTTAGTCCCGCGCCCCTGCGGGTCGCTACCACAGGCGTGAAACGTGCGGCACGGCGTTGTGCGGTTAGGGAAGGTCATTTACCGATGTTGTTTAATGGGCAGGGTTGTGGGTTGGCTTTCAGTTTTGTGTTGTGCACACCAGTTTCACTTCTGCGTCCCGCCCGCTGTTTGCGGCTTCGCCGCAAAAACGCCTTCCCGCCCGCAAAGCTGTTCCTTCAATGCAAATCTCACCGTCACGAACCAAATTTCCACCTTAGTTTATACCCGCCCAATAATATAACTTTAATTTTTACTTAAAATCCCGCACGCATTAAGTAAAAACAGCCTAACGGCTTGTGGGTTTTTTGTATGTTATTCCGACTTGACAAGGTTTTTTGCCCTTGTTATAATTAGTTTGACATAAAATAAAACGATTACAGCGGGGCTTGCTGTAAATAATTTTCTGAAAGGAAAAATCAGATATGAGCGTAAAAATACTTAACGGACAGTCTATTCCCAATATGCCGTGGCAGGACAGACCCGAGGGCTGCAAGGACGTTATCTGGCGTTATTCCGCCAATCCCATAATCCCCCGTGACTTGCTCCCCACAAGCAACTCCATATTCAACAGCGCCGTGGTTCCCTTTGAGGGAAAATTTGCAGGCGTGTTCAGAGTTGACGACAAGGCGAGAAATATGGCTATCCATGCGGGATTTTCCGAGGACGGCGTTCACTGGAACATCAATCCCGAAAAGATAGAATGGATAAACGACGACCCTGAAACTGCCGCCGCAAATCCCTGGCAGTACGGCTACGACCCCCGCTGCGTATGGATAGAGGACAGATACTGGATAACCTGGTGCAACGCCTACGGCTGGAAGCCCACTATCGGCGTGGGCTGGACAAAGGACTTCAAGGAGTTCCACCAGTGTGAGAACGCTTTCCTGCCTTTCAACAGAAACGGCGTTATGTTCCCCAGAAAGATAAACGGAAAGTACGTTATGTTCAGCCGTCCCTCCGACAGCGGACATACTCCTTTCGGAGATATGTATTTGTCCCAGTCCCCTGATATGAAGTACTGGGGCGAGCACAGGCACGTTATGGCTCCCGGCAGCGGTTGGGAAGCGAAGAAGATAGGCGCAGGCCCTATCCCCATTGAAACGGACGAGGGCTGGCTGTGCTTCTACCACGGTGTTCTGGAAAGTTGCAACGGCTTTGTTTACAGCTTTGGCGCATGCCTGTTGGATCTTGAAAAGCCTTGGATAGTAAAGGCAAGATGCAGAGAGTATCTTATCAATCCCAGAGAGATTTATGAATGCGTGGGCGACGTTCAGAACGTTACCTTCCCCTGCGCAGCTTTGTGCGACAAGGATACGGGAAGGATTGCGATTTACTACGGCTGCGCTGATACCTGCGTTGGTATGGCGTTCTGCACGGTGGACGAAGTGGTGGAGTATGTGAAGAGTCATTCTTCTGTATGACAAGCAGACGGATAAAAAGAGCAGCTAAAGCTGCTCTTTTTTAGTGTACAATGCACAGTACACAGTACACAATAAATTTAATTATGGGGTTTATTGTTGTTCTTTCACTATCGTGTGCTATCTCGATTTAATATGTTTTGATATTGGCGGTGCTGCGGCACCGCTTTTTTGTTTTGTGTGGTGCATACCAGACTCACTTCTGCGTCCCGCCCGCATTTTTGCGGCAAGCCGCAAAAACGCTTTCCCGCCCCCAAAGTCGAGCCTTCAGTATTGTGCAGTTGTGCGAAAAAATATGTTGAGGGGCAAACGACAGGGGGCGGGAGGGTGGGGCGCTGGCGTGAGGCTGGCATCCGCAACACAAAAGTGAAAAAGCTGTGCCACCCTCTCTCCCAACTCACAACTACCCAACCAAGCCCGTGAAAGAAACCGAACCAACCTGATAATTTAATTAACTGTCAACTGTACACTGTCAACTATCCTCCTCCTGTCATTCAAATCCGTCCGCAAAGCGGACTCCACAACTTTTCACTATGCACTGTGCACTTTGCACTCTTGCATTTTCCCCCAACCTGTGCTATACTATTTAAAGAATATCGCCAAAACTTTCCGAAAGGAGAATAATATGGATACCAATAAACTTTATCAGGAATGGCTTGAAAACGCCGTCGCCGACCCCGACCTGAAAACGGAGCTGGAAAGCGTCAATGGCAAGGACGACGAAATATTCGACCGCTTTTACCGTGAGCTTGAGTTCGGCACAGGCGGACTGAGAGGCGTTATCGGCGCAGGAACAAACAGAATGAACGTGTACACCGTGAACAAGGCTACGCAAGGTCTTGCCTCCTACATCAGGGACCACGGCGGAAACAGCGTTGCAGTAAGCTACGACAGCCGCATAAAGTCCGACCTGTTCGCAAGAGGCGCGGCGGAAGTGTTTGCGGGCAACGGAATAAAGGTGCATATTTACAGCGAGCTTATGCCCACGCCTATGCTTTCATGGGCGGTAAGAGCGCTGAAGTGCGACGCAGGCGTTATGGTGACCGCAAGCCACAATCCCGCAAAATATAACGGCTACAAGGTGTACGGCAGCGACGGCTGTCAGGTGACAATTGAGGCGGCAGACGAGATTTTGGCGCATATCAATAAGACGGACGTTTTTAAAGACGTTAAGACAAAGGATTTTGACGAAGCTGTAAAGGAAGGGCTCATCAGCTTTATCGGCGAGGACGTTATCGACGGCTATATGGCTATGGTGCGCCGCCAGTCCCTCCACCCTGAAATTTGCGAAAGCGCAGGACTGAAGGTGGTATACACTCCCCTCAACGGCACGGGCAACAAGCCTGTCCGCCGTATCCTTAAAGAGATAGGCGTGAAGAACGTTGTAGTCGTTCCCGAACAGGAAAATCCCGACGGCACATTCTCCACCTGCCCTTACCCCAACCCTGAGATAAGAGAAGCTCTGGAGCTTGGACTGCGCCTTTGCGACAAGGAGAAGCCCGACCTGCTCCTTGCCACCGACCCCGACTGCGACCGTGTGGGAATTGCCGTTCCCGACGGAGACGAATACTCCCTGTTCAGCGGCAACGAGGTGGGCGCAATGCTCCTTGAATATGTTGCAAGAGAGCGCAAGGCGCTTGGCACTATGCCAAAAGACCCCGTTGCGGTAAAGACAATAGTTACCACCGACATTACAGGAAAAATAGCGAAAAAGTACGACGTGGAGCTGAAAGAGGTACTCACGGGCTTTAAGTTTATCGGCGAGCAGATAGGATTTCTGGAGAAAAAGGGCGAAGCCGACCGCTATATCTTCGGCTTTGAGGAAAGCTACGGCTACCTTGCGGGAAGCTACGTAAGGGACAAGGACGCTGTGGTCGCCTCAATGCTTATCTGCGAGATGGCGGCGTTCTACCGCGCTCAGGGCAAGAGCCTTATCGACGTTCGCAGGGAAATGTATGAGGAATACGGATTTTACTGCAACAAGCTGGACACCTTCACCTTCGAGGGCGCAAGCGGTATGGAGAAGATGTCCGCAATTATGGACGGCTACCGCACCAATGCTCCCAAAGAGGTGGCGGGAATAAAGGTAGTGGGAACTGCCGACTACGAGGCCAGCGAAAAAGTCGACCTTGCCACAGGCGCAAAGGAGCATATCGACCTGCCCAAGTCCAACGTCATCGCCCTGTACCTTGAAAACGGCAACAAGACCATAATCCGTCCCAGCGGCACTGAGCCCAAGCTGAAAGTTTACTACACTGCGATAGGCGGAACTATGGCTGCCGCCGAAGAGCTGCAAAAGAAAATGTCTGCCGACTTCAATGCTCAGCTTTCATAATTAACATAAAACGACAGGAAAAGTCCCTCAGACCGAGGGACTTTTCTTTTTTCCACAATAATCGGTGGAAAATGTGGGGAAAAGAAAAAATTGTTTGGTGAAAAGGCACTAAAACATTCCCCTTAATTTGTCTTTTTCTATGAAAAACGCAGATTTTATTGAAATTCAGGTACTATTTGTGCTATAATTAAGGTTGCGAAAATGTCCGTTAAATGGACAAAAATCATCATGAAGTCAACGTAAAACCGTGTATATATAAGGAGGAAGCTATGAAAAAGAAGTTTATTGCGGCGCTTACCGCACTGGCGATAACCCTCACTGCCTTTACAGGCATAATGCTGCCTGTTGGGGCGGAGGAAGGGAATGAAATGCCGCGGCCGGGCAGTCTGAACGTAAAAATAGACGGTGAGGACTATACGGAGGGAATGGACTATTCCAAAGGCGACAACCTGACTATTGATATGGAATGGACCGGGAACGGCATTCCCAATATGGATCAGGGCGTTAAAGTGGACGGCGGTTATGAGTTCACTTTCCAGTTGGATCCCGATCTTGAAATCCAGGTAGACGGAGAACAGCTGATTCCGGAAACAGGCGGAATACAACCCGGCAAATACTGGGTGGACGATGATAATATCGTTCACTTTGTATTTACAGAGGAATTCTTGTCAGAGTCCAATACAACGCTGCACTTGACGCTGAACGGCATTATCCCTCTCGACCCAAGCAAGGACAAGGACGGAGATAAAAAAGAATTTGAAATAGGCAGCGAAACTTTCACTGTAACGCCCAAATACGACCCTCTCGGTGTAAGCGTATCAAAGCAGGTAGACAACATTGTGCTGGACGACAGCTTTGATGGTAACGGTGAGCCTGTGTTCAGAATGAAAAATACCGTCACCATAAAACTTCAGGGCGCTTTGGCAGATAAAGTCACTCTTCACGACATTCTGGGAGAAAACGTAAAGCTTCCTGATGGTTTTAGTGAAAGCGATCTTACGGTATCATTGAAGAAAGATGAATATTCAAACGACAGCACCTCTGTTACAAATTTTACCGTCAGCCAAACAGACAACGGCTTTGACCTTACGCTGAACGATACGTATCAGGGCGGCGACGTTATCGTTGTTACATACTACACCGAAGTACCGATGGACACTTTGGGGGATGCTTTTGCAGACGGCAACTCCACTATCCCCGACGCTAACAGCGCACAAGCTGAGGCTCACGACCCCGATAACGGTACAACGGAGAAAAGCAACGAATCAACGCAAAATGCAAATTTCGCTCCTCCCAAACTGACAAAGACCGGAACGCTTGATCCTGAAAACGGAACGATAAAGTGGACTATAACCTTCGATCTGGGCGCTTATGGCGATTTAGGAGAGCTTTTAAAGGATCGCGACGCTCTTGAAAAGCTGGGGCTCAGCGGTATAATACAAGATGATCTCGACGACAAGCAGGCTTTCCCCGAAGGTGTTGACGGGAATATTTCTCTGGAAAATTTCACACATGCTTATGGCAACGTATATACGTTTACCTATACTACAACCATAAATGATTTTGACCATGATAACATAACTCCCGAATATTATGAAAACGACGTTAAGACCACTGTTTTTGACAAGGAGCTTAAAGGCCACGGAGTTGTGGGCATAGGCGTTGACGTAGAAAAAGAATTTGTAAAAGCAGACGAAACCGACAGCACTATGACCTGGACGGTGACTGTTGACGTTCCCGGTTACAAATTCGAGAAGCTGACAATAAACGAATGGCCTTCCAATCCCACAAACAACGGAAGCGGACATTCACTGGTGGGAATATACGTAGACGACGAGCAGTTGACGGACGATAAAGACAACGGACTTACCGTAAACGGCGGCAATATAACCATAAGCTATGAGTATGCACAGTCTAAAGGCTGGGTAAGAAAAACGCTTACCTTTACAGTTAAAACTCAGGCAACTATAACCAATACGACGACCTGGCAGCCTGAGCCTGACCCCAAAGCATTTGAGGGAGAATATGACTGGGCAAACAAGGTAAGCTACAGCATTTCTGTAAACGGCTATGATCTGACCGGCGAAGATGAAAAACATTACACAAATAAAGGTGATAGTGATATTGAAAAGAAGGTCGTCGGCAACGAATGGACAGACTCCACAACCGTTCAATGGGTAGTACATCTGACGGAAGATTTCATAAAATTTGACCAGTCAACAAATACATGGTCAGGTATGCTTTTCACTGAGGACAGCATAAAGCTTGAGCTTGTGGATAAGCTCCCTGAAAATATGAAGTATAAAGAGGGAAGCGCTTACATTCTTCCCAGCGACACGTTTATCAATCATTGGGCGCAATATGTAAAGGACTTTAAAGACGACATTGCAAATAAAATGGGTATTGGGCACCTGAACGTTGCGGACAACAATGACGGCACTATCACCATTATGTGGGAAGCTGACGAGGAATTTATAAACTCCCTTCGTTCATATGTGCAGACAGCCAATATGCCTACCGAATGGGGCTCTGAACCTCTGAAAAACATATTCGGTGACGCAGGCCGTTTGGGCGTATATTATGAAACTGAGATAGATGATATGCAAAAATTCCTCAAAGCAGGCGAGGGGATCGACTCGACCGGCTCTCCTAAAGCAGTAACGTTTACAAACGAGGTAAACGGAACGCTCAACGGTAAGTCTGCGGGTTTGGCAAGCGCAGATGTGCATATCACTCTTAAGAGTCCTATAACAAAAGATTCGATTTATAAAGACAATTATGACATCCCGGGCGACAGCGAATTTTATTATAATGATATCACAAAGGCTTATAATGTATATTATTCTGTGGACGTAAATCCTAACGCTCTGACAACAGGAATGGCAAACGGTAAGCTTATCCTCCGTGATGTTATGGGAAAAGACCTTAAGCTGATAGAAAAAAGTGTAAAGGTCGTATATGCCGACACTAATCAGCCTCTGGAAAAATCAGAGTACACCGTCACTCCTAAGACCGTGACTGAGAAGGATATAGCTGAGAATGCATTTCTCACCGATGCGGATCTGGACAGAACTTTCATAGAGTTCACTATGCCCGAGGGTGAACACTTTAAGCTCAGTTACTGGTCAGAAATAATTCCAAGCGGAATAGCACAAAACGGTAACGGAAGATATGACTTTGTTTTCGACAAAGAACTTAGTGACGCTTCTAACCGTATACAGATAGTGCTGAACGGCTGGGAAAGAAATTATACCAGTACAAAACCCAGCGCGGTTGTACGCCCTTCAAGCTATGTTTCCTTCGACAATTTGCTGGAAATAGTTAAATATGACTCAACCAAAGAACCGACGTTGACAGGAAAGCCTGAGACGCCTCTTGACGGAGCTGAATTTTCGCTTTATGAAATGAAATACACAGGCGGCGGCTCAACTATTGATAAATTGCTTGAAGAAACGGGAACTCCCCGTGAAGGTCAGACGGGCGATGATGGCGCAACCTATTTTATGGGGCTGGCAAATCACTCAACCAGCATTTTCAAGTTAGTTGAAACAAAGGCTCCCGAAGGCTATCAAAAGGCTGATCCGAAATATTACGTATTCCGAGCTTACCTTAACAACAACACTATAAACACAGAGGAAAAAGAGGCTATACAGGCGCTTGTCAACTCAGGTGATATAGAAGTCATAGAAAACGAAACTCAGTCTACCGTCTACTTCGGCAACGTTCCCGAAGGCGAGAAGCCTCAGGAAAACCCGAAACCCGTAACCACCACTTTCCCCGTACTGACCAAAGAGCTGACGGGACGGGCTTTGAAAGACGGCGAGTTCTCGTTCACCATCACCGCAGACAGCAAAAATGATACGAGCGGTTATACGCTTACCAAAGGTACCACCGTTACAAACGATGCTAACGGCAATATCGAATTCGGCGATATCACATTTACCAAGGCGGGCACTTATACCTTCACCATAAATGAAGTCAAAGGCACCGATCCTCATATCAAATATGATGAGCACACTGTCACCTTGACTTACGAGGTTAAGCTTAATGAAACCACGAAGGAGCTGGAAATAACAGGGGGCCAGCATACGGTGGATAGCAATATCCCCACCTTTACAAACACATACACTCCCGGCGAAATTACAGCTGCTCCCGAGCTGACCAAGACGCTGACAGGGCGTAAGCTGCAAAAGGGTGAGTTCTCGTTCACTATCACCCCAGACAGCGGAAACGATAAGGACGGTTATACGCTTCCCGCACCTGCCACCGCTACAAACGATGAGAACGGAAATGTCAAGTTCGGTAATATCACGTTCACCCAGGCGGGCACTTATACCTTCACTATAAATGAAGTCGAGGGCTCCGATTCTCATATCATCTATGATAATCACACGGTTACCCTGACTTATAAGATAACGGCCGACCCAACTACAGGCGTGCTGTCGATAGAAGGCGGAAAGCCCACTGTGACAGGCTCAACCACGTCGGACGACCCGCTCACTTTCACAAATATTTTCAAGACGGGCAGTCTGTCTATCAGCAAGACAGTTAACGGCAGCGGCGGAGATAAAACAAAGCAGTTTACTTTCACAGTAGGACTGTTCACCGACGAAAACCGCACCGTTACTTTAGACGGAGAATTTGCGTATACCGTCGTTAAGGACGGCGAAGAGGAAAGAAGCGGAACCGTAGCAAGCGGCGGAACGATCCTGCTGGCAGACGGTGAGACCGCCACTATAAGCGGTATCCCCGATGAAACGTATTACAGTGTGGAAGAAGTCGGCTTCGCACCCTACGTTATGACCTCAAAAGACGATAAAGGTAAAATAGAATATGATAAAACCGCCGAAGCAAAGTTCACAAACACTCTTGAAGTGGGCGAGCTTCAGATAAGCAAGACTGTTACAGGTACAGGCGGAGATAAGGACAGACTTTTCACGTTCGCCGTGGATCTGGGCGAAAGCTTTGAGTACAGCTATACTGTAACCGACAGCACAGGCAAGCAGGTCGGCAGCGGAACAATAAGCAACGCAAAAAATACCCTGCAGCTTAAAGACGGCTGGACGGCGAAGATAACGGGTATTCCCGACGGAACCGCTTACACCGTAACTGAAACGGACGCAGGAGAGTACACGGTATCCTCCAAAAACGCAGCGGGGACAACAGATGAGGACAATATCGCAGAGGGAAAAATAAACAAGGACGCACTCGCCAAGGCGGACTATACGAACCACTATGACCTTCCCACAGGCAAGCTTGAAATAAGCAAGACCGTAAGCGGTACAGGCGGAGGGCTTATCAGAGCGTTTAACTTCCGCATTGACCTTACCAAAGACCCCGTAGGCGGAGAATACCCCTACACCGTTACCGATAAAGACGGCAAAGTGACAGGCAGCGGCAATTTCAAGAGTGGCGGAACGATATCGCTGACAAGCGGCTCAAAAGTCACTATAACAGGTATTCCCGAGGGGACTGAATACACCGTCACCGAAGAGGACTATACCAAGTTCGGCTATGATAAGCCGACTGCATCAGGCGATACAGGCAGTATAAAGGCGGGAGCTGCCGCAAGCGCTGCCTTTGAGAACCACCGTGATACTCCCGTGGGAACGCTTTCCATAAGCAAGACCGTTACAGGCAACGGCGCTGATACCAAAAAGCAGTTCACCTTCGCAGTAGGACTGTTCACCAACGAGGAACGTACCGTTAAGTTAGGCGGAACCTATGATTACACCGTCGTTAAGGGCGGCAATACGTTAAGAAGCGGAACCGTAGAAAGCGGCGGAAAGATCCTGCTGGCAGACGGCGAGACCGCCACTATAAGCGGTATCCCCGAAAAAACGTATTACACTGTGACCGAAACCACAGACGACGACTACAAGCTTATAAAGGATTCCTACTCTAACGGTCAGATAACCACCGAAGGCGCTTCGGCGTCCTTCACCAACGAGCGCAAGACGGGACAGATAACGGTAAGCAAGAAAGTAGAAAACGGTGACAGCACCGATAAAGCGCGTGAATTCACCTTTACCTTCAGCTTCACCAACAGCGAAGGCAAGTCCGTTGATTACGAGTATCCCTACACTTACGCAAATTCCGACAAGCAGGGCGGCACGCTGACAAACGGCGGAAAGCTGACCTTGAGGGATGGCGAAAGCGTTACCATTAAAAATATTCCTTACGGCGTTACCTGCAAGGTGACCGAAACGTCCAACGACGAATATGAGGCGTCTGTAAACGGCGCTAAGAACAATGTGTTCAGTTCGATAGTGGACGAAAAAACGCCGTCGCCAAAGGCGGAATTTGTCAACACGAAGATACAGGAGACTATGGGTTCTTCTTCGCCCACTGAGCCGGAGCCTGAAGATAGCACGTCGGACAGCTCGTCACCTGATGAAAGCTCGTCGCCCGATGAAAGCTCCTCAAGCGAGAGTTCGTCAAGCGAAAGCTCCTCGAGCGAGAGTTCTTCAAGTGAAAGCTCCTCAAGTGAGAGTTCTTCAAGCGAGAGTTCTTCAAGTGAGAGCTCTTCAAGTGAAAGCTCGTCAAGCGAGAGCTCTTCAAGCGAAAGCTCGTCAAGTGAGAGTTCTTCAAGTGAAAGCTCGTCAAGCGAGAGTTCGTCAAGTGAAAGCTCCTCAAGTGAGAGTTCTTCAAGCGAAAGCTCCTCAAGTGAGAGTTCGTCGAGCGAGAGCTCCTCAAGCGAAAGCTCCGTCACCACTCCCGACGTCACCACCAACAACAACGTGGTAGACGGCGACAGCGACGAGAACCACACCACTTCCGAGGACGAGATACCCGACACGGCAAACGAAGGGAACTTCGTATTCCTGCTGTCAATAATGGCGGCGTCCTGCGTATTCGTCACCGTTACAACCACGGTAGCAAGAAGGATCTCCAAGCGGAAATAACAAAAAACAGCGCCGATGTTCGCTATGAACGTCGGCGTTATTTTTTTCCGTGTATTACAGGTAATTTGTATTTTTCTCTTGACATTCACAATTTAAAGTATTAAAATATTATCAGAATACTTTACTTTACGGAGGTTTTATCTAAATGAAAAAATTTGTTGCGGCGCTGACGGCGGCGGCGATTGCGGCGGTTTGTATACCTGTCGTTCCCGTGTCGGCGGTACTGGTCTACGGCGATTACACCTATGAGGTGAACGAGGACGACACGATAACGATAACCTATTACACCAGCTATGACCCGCAGACGGAGGTCCCTGCGGAGATAGACGGGAAAAAGGTCACTGCGATAGGGGAGGGCGTGTTTGAACAAGCCGATTACCTTACGTCCGTGATCATTCCCGACAGCATTGTCAGCATAGGCGACAGCGCTTTCAGCGGCTGTTCCTCGCTGGAAACGCTGGTCCTCCCCTCGGGTCTCACCGAAATAGCGGACTATACGTTTTACGGCTGCTCCTCCCTTAAAGAAATAGTTATCCCCGACGGGATAACCAGTATCGGAGTATCGGCGTTTGAGGACTGCTCCTCTCTGACGGAGGCGCCCCTGCCAAAGGCGCTGGAGGAAATAGGGTACTCTGCGTTTTACGACTGTTCTTCTATCGCTGAGGCTGACCTTCCCGAAGGTCTTACCTCGATAGGCGATATTGCATTTACAAATTGCTCTGCGCTGACCTCCCTGACCCTCCCCGCAGAGCTGACCGAGATAGGCTCTCGTGCCTTTGCGGGCTGCTCCTCTTTAAAGGAGATAAAGGTAGATGAAAATAATAAAAATTTCAAGGACGAAGACGGCGTGCTGTTTTCTGCGGACGGAAAGACGCTGCTTTTGTTCCCGCCCGCCAAGGACGCCGTTTCCTACACAATACCCGACGGCGTGACGACTGTGAACACCTCCGCATTTGAGGGCTGCGACGGGCTTGAAGAGATAGTTATTCCCGACAGCGTTACCAAGGTAAAAAGCTATGCTTTCAGATACTGCGACTCTCTTGAGGAAATAAACGTTCCCGCCTCGCTTACTGATATTGCATCGGGAGCATTTTGCAGCTGCGACTCATTAAAGGCGATAAACGTAGCTGACGACAATGCAAATTACACAGATATTGACGGCGTTATGTTCAACAAAGAGGGGACCGTTTTGCTGCAATTCCCCGCCGCAAAGACTGCGGAATACGCTGTTCCCGACGGAACGACTACTGTTGGCAACAAAGCGTTTTACGGCAGCAATCTGACCGGGATAACCTTCCCCGACACTGTGACCAAGCTGGACGACTATGCGTTCGGTCAGTGCGACGACCTTACGGAAATAGTTATCCCTGACAGTATAACCGATATGGGCGCTTACGTGTTCAGCTACTGCGACGGGTTAAAGACCGCCGCCCTCCCCAATAGTATGACAAAAGTAAGCAGCAGCACCTTTTACCGCTGCACAAGTCTGGAGGAAGTGATATTCCCCGAAAATGTGACTGAGATAGGAGATTTGGTGTTTTTAGGATGTACCGGTCTTACTGAAATGATACTCCCCGACAGCATAACGACTATAGGAACGGACGTATTCTACGACTGCAGTAATTTGGAAAAGGTACATCTGCCTGACGGCATAGACAAAATAAGCACGGATATGTTCTGCTACTGCTATGCACTGAAAGAATTGAACATTCCCGACAGCGTAAAGTCCATAGGGGAATTTGCTTTCTACGACTGCCGTTCGCTGGAAACGATAGATATTCCCGACGGAGTTACAAGTATAGGAGAATGGGCTTTCTACAATTGTGCTGCTATGAAAGAAATAAAACTGCCCTCTGCCCTGACTCAGCTCGGCAGCGGCTGCTTCTGCCAGTGTACGGGACTTACTGAGATATCCATTCCCGAAGGCGTTACGGAGCTGCTTTACTCCGCCTTCAAGGACTGCACCAGTCTGGAGAAGGTAACTCTCCCAAGCACGCTGGAACGGCTGGGTGAAATTGCTTTCAGCGTCTGCGCTATCAAGGAGATAGTTATTCCCGACGGAGTTACCTTCATAGACGACTGGGCGTTCAGCGAATGTCCCAATCTTGAAAAGGCGACTGTTCCCGCAAGCGTTGAATTTATCGGCACACTGGCATTTGATGAACACGCTGAGAATTTTGCGATATACGGCGATTGCGGCTCTTACGTTCAGCAATATGCCGCTGAAAACGAGATAGATTTCGTGGCGGCGGAGGACAGCCATGAGTGGAGCGAATGGACGGAAGTCAAGAAAGCGACCGAAACCGAAACAGGGCTTGAAGAGAGAACCTGCTCCGTCTGCGGCGAAAAGCAGACGAGGGATATACCCGTGCTTCAGGCAACGCCCACCGAAACAGAGCCTCCCGTATCCTCAGACGAGGACGAAAACGTTAATACAGGCAATTATCCCGCTGTGGGACTTATAGTTCTTCTTGGAACAGCGGCGGCGGTTGCTGTTGGCAGCAGAAAGAGAAAATAAAATAATAAAAAGTCCCGTTCTTAAAAGAGAACGGGGCTTTTCTTTTTACGTTACAGGCAGAAATAGTGGTCGCCTATAACTCTCACTACCTCTCTGCTGGTCATATAGCTGTCGTTGGTCTTTTTGGGATTGTAGTAGTAAATACAGCCGCCTGTGGGGTCCCAGCCCGCAAGAGCGTCGCGGGCGGCGTAGTAGGCGGACTCCGCAACGGGCTCGTTGAACTGACCGTCGGTTATGGCAGTGAACGCTCCTTTCTGGTAGATCACGCCCTGCAAGGTATCTGGGAAGGAGGGGTGTTCGATACGGTTGCAAATTACTGCGCCTATGGCTACCTGTCCCACATAGCTTTCGCCTCTGCCCTCGGCGGAGATTATCCTTGCAAGCAGGTCGATGTTAGCCTGGGTCGCGTCGGGGGCGGAGCCTATGGTTATGCCCATTTTCTTTAGAGTTGCGTCGTCGGCTATTCCCGTCTGGGGAAGGCCGTTGGCTTTCTGATACGCTTTCAGCGCTGTTTCGGTGGCTGTGCCGAAGTAGCCTGTTATCTGCCCCTTGAAAAGTCCCCATTCCTGCAAAACACGCTGTATCTCCTCCACCTCGGTGCCTTGCGAGCCCTGCTGCGAATAGACGGGTATCGCCGCCTGCTGTGAAATTCCCATAAGGACAAATGCCGCCGCTAAGGCGGTCACGGTTATCTTAAAAAATGTATTCATTTCTGATTATCCTTTCCAGCGGCTTGTTTTTCCTGCCGCTTTTCTGGGATAATTATTTGCAGTTTTGTGAAATTTATGCAAATTTTTGTTGAAGGGGGAAGGAAGGGGGTGGGAGGGTGGGGCGCTGGCGTGAAGCTGGTGTGCAGGACACAAAAGAGAGGAGAGGTGTTGCAACCTCTCCTGTTTTTCCGCATATAAAACCGAGACCGTGAAAGAATAACGGTTTTGTTAATAATTAAATTTATTGTGTATTTTGCTCTGTGCACTGTAAACTGTCAAAAGCCCAACAATAAACATTATAATTCCATTAACTGTGCACTTTGCACTGTGCACTGTAAACTGTCTTCGCTCTGCGCTTTTAACTTTTAATTGTTTCTGAAATAAGTCCTGCTTATTTCGCTCAGCTTTCCCGCCAGCTTCGGGGTGAGGGATTTTTCTTTCATTCTCCACATCCAGTTTCCGCCGAGGGTGGAGGGGGTGTTCATTCTGGCGTTTCCGCCAAGCCCCAGCACGTCCTGCATCGGGACGATGGTAAGCTGTGCGGGGGAGGCGTAAAGGCTCTTTATCATAGCGATATTAAGCGGCTTGAAAAGTCCCGCCCCGCAGTAACGTTTTGCGTTGCTTCCTGCCGTTCGGTTTGCCTTGCTCCAGCCTATCACCGTATCGTTGTCGTGAGTTCCCGTATATGCGACGGATTTTACAGGATAATTGTGGGGCAGATGTTCGCTGTCCTCGTACTTGTCGCTAAAACCGAACTGCATTACCCTCATTCCGGGGAAGCCCGTATCCTTAAGCAGTTTTTTCACGCTGTCGAAAACCTCGCCCAGGTCCTCCGCTATGACGGGGATTTCGCCAAGCTGCTTTTTCACCTCGTTCCAGAAATCCATACCCGGTCCTAACATCCACTGTCCGTTGACGGCGTTCACGTCCTTTGCGGGAATTGAGCAGTAGGTGTCGAAGGCTCTGAAATGGTCTATCCTCAATATATCGTACATAGAGAGGGCTTTTTTCAGCCTTGATATCCACCAGCCGTAATTTTCCTTTTTCATCTGCTGCCAGTCGTAGAGGGGATTTCCCCAAAGCTGACCCGTTGCGGAGAAATAATCGGGGGGAACTCCCGCCACGGCGGTGGGGTCGCCTGCGGAATCAAGCTGGAACAAATCTGGGTGCGCCCACACGTCTGAACTGTCAAGAGCCGTATAGAACGGCATATCGCCTATTATGCCCACGCCGTTGCGGTTGGCATAGCGGCGCAGCTGTGACCACTGCTTATAGAACTGATACTGTACGAATTTGTAAAAGCCTATCCTGTCGGTATGCTCCTCTGTCGCCTGCTGCATAGCTTTCGGCGCGCGGTAGTGCAGGTCGTGTTCCCACGTCCAGTAAGGTCTCATTCCCGCCGACTCTTTCAGCGCCATAAACAAAGCGTAGTCCTCAAGCCACCAGCTTTCCTCCTGCAAAAATGCAAGGTAGCCCACGTCCTCGCTGAAATGCCTGTATGCTTCCTCCAGCAAAAGCATTTTCGTCCTTGTGACCTTCTCGTAATCCACAAAAGACGGGTCGGCGCCGTAATCCGCCTCGGCACAGCTTTCCTTTGTGATAAGTCCCTGCTGTACCAGATCGTCCAGGTCTATCAGCAGGGGATTTCCCGCAAATGCGGAGAAGGACTGATACGGGCTGTCCCCGTAGCCTGTGGGTCCCAGCGGCAGGACCTGCCAATAGCTTTGCCCTGCGCTTTTCAGCCAGTCTACAAATCTTTCCGCCGTTTCCCCGAAGGTGCCTATCCCGTAAGGCGAGGGGAGGGAGGTGACGTGCATTAAAATTCCGCAGCTTCTCATTTCTTTCTCCAAAATTCAAGGATTTTGTTGCTTACGAAATTATTATAGCACATTTTGTCAATAAGGTCAATTGGCAGTGGACAGTTGACAGTGTACAGTGCACAGTGCACAGTGCAAAGTGCAAAGTTAATGGAATTAGGGCGTTTACCTTGACACTTTCACGGACTTGGTTGGAAAGTGGTGCTGTGGGAGAGAGGTTCTCACAGTTCGGCACTTTTGGGTTGCGGATGCCAGCTTCACAGGTGCGCCCCACCCACCCTCCCCCACACCTTTTTCCTTCAATTGAGAGGAAGGCCTTGCGGGCGGGAGGGTGGGGCGCTGGCGTGAAACTGGTATGCAGGACACAAAAGAGAAAAGCTGTGCCTCAGCACAGCCAAACTCACCGCTTTCCAACCAAGTCCGTGCAAGTGTCACGGAAAACGCCCTATTTCAATTAACTATGCACTCTGCACTCTTCACTGTACACTGTCCACTCTCCCTCATCAAAATGAACACAAAATGTGTTCATTCCCCAAAATTCTTTTTAGTAACAACATTACAAACACAAATCACCAATATCACCCCGTATATCACCCCGCTGGTCACCGCAGAAAGGGTCAGCATTTTTTCATTTTCACCCATCGCCGTTATCAGCGTGTTCTGGAGCATAAGCACCGACACCAGCGCGTCAGTAACGTTTATCGTCCCCAACAGCCGTGAAAGGGAATTTTTCTCCGCCCGCCTCTGCTTTTTCAGCCTCACGCACACAGACGTGACTTTGTAAGTTGTATACGCCGCCATAGCGATAGCAGGTGTTATCCCTATATCAACAGGTCTTTTCATAATTACCGCAAGTGAAACGGGCAATGCTAACGACAAACTCAGTATTACCATAATCACCGAACCCGCAATATAGGCTTTCCGAGCGAATTTTTCCTTTTCGTTTTTCACCTGAAGCTTTTTCTCCGTCAGCAAAACCGTCCCCCTGACAGCGGCAAGCAAAAGATAAAACACACAAAAGCTCCCATACCACAAGGACAGACGGCTTATCCCCAGAAAACCGTTATACAAAGCAAAAACCACAGTAATCCCCAAAGAAAAGACAGCCTTATGCTTTAAAATAATCTTTATCTCATTTTTCATCAGGATATTCTTTTCTCCTGTCAAAAGGCCGCACGCACGCCTCTATCACGTCGGCTATCACTTCCACAGGCTCTTTACAGCCGCCGTTCAGCCATTCCCTAATTACCGCCACGGTGCCCTCTATATAATAGGCGGTGTAATATTTCCAAACCCCCTCAGGTATGCGGAATTTCTCAAAAACGGGACGGATAACGTACTGCTTCAGATATCCGTACTTCACCCTCGCCTGCATACTTTCGGGATTTCTGAAGGTGGCTCGGTAAATATTTTTGTTTTCCCTGATGAAATTAAGATACGGATAGAGATAGTCCTTTTTGATAAAGATAAGCTCCTCCGCGCTTTTGCCGCTTATGTTTTCCGCAAAGCCCGCCTTGTCTGCGGAGAAATAGGACAAAAACCGCTTGTTTATCATCTCCGCCGTTTCGTTCACCAGGTCGGCTATCGTTTCATAGTGGAGGTAAAAGGTGGAGCGATTAACTCCTGCCTTTTCGCATATCTCCTTTACGGTGACGTATTCAATGTCCTTTTTCTCCAGCAGCGTTATCAGCGCCTCGTCCATACAAAGGGCGGTGTTGAAATACTTACTTTCGGCTCGGTTCATTGCCGCACTCCTTTTTATTCCGCTTCCTCGCTTATTTCTCCCGCAAGCTGCATAATTTCAAAGGCGTATTTGCTCTTCCCCTTTTCCAGCAGCTTTTTGTAAATGGGATAGTTCACGCATATCCCCGCAATTCCCACAACGCCTATAACTATCCCCATTGGCACCGAACTACCTATAACTCCCATAGCAAGGCACATTCCCGCACCGAACACCAAGGTCATTATTATGCCGAAGGTGTAGGCGAAAATGTTTGCAGTGCTTTTCGCTTTCCTGTCCAGCTTTCTCAGCGCTATCACCTTTGAGCTTCGCTTGGGGGCATATTCCTCAGCTATCGATTGGGCGTAAATTTTGTCAGTATTCATATCGGTTCTCCTTTTCGTTTTGATACTTTGATTATAACCGCTTTTGGCGGAAAAGGGAACAACAGATGTGGGATTTTTTGTTGATTTTTGGAAGAACAAAACAGTTGACAGTGCACAGTGCAAAGTGCAGAGTTGTGGTATTTTTCGGCTTTGCCGAAAAATGGATTTGAATGGCAGGCGGTGGAGAGAAGGTTGAAGGAGCAAAGCTGCGGGCGGGAAAGCGTTTTTGCGGCTTTGCCGCAAACAGCGGGTGGGACGCACCAGTGAAGCTGGTGTGTACAACACAAAAGTGAAAGCCAACCCACCACATTTCCACTCTCACAACATTGGTAAATAACCTTCCCTAACCGCACAACGCCGTGCCGCACGTTGCCCGCCTGTGGTAGCGACCCGCAGGGGCGCGGGACCAAACCTCGCAATTGCGAACGCCATAATCAGCAAATTGAGAAGAAGTCGAGCAGGTGAATTTAGCAGGGTAGGCTAAAAATAAAGTTTTTCCGGAATTCTTAAAACCGCCTTTTCCAAAAAAGGCGGTTTTAAGCGGTGCGGCGGCGCCGCATCCGCACGGTACCGTGCGAAACAGATACAAACATCACCCGATAAGGCAGACATAAAAATTAAATCAAAAAAGGTACTCCTTTTCCCAAAAACCACCATAAAAGTCAAAACCTTTTAAAAAAGATAAAAATTTCCTTGCAAATCTTCCCACTTTATGTTACAATAAAATGTAAATATACTTTAATACACAAAAGAGAAACGACCAAAAGCGAGGTGACCGTTTTGGCAAAAATGGAAAGAGCCGAACTGCTCCACATAGCTCAGCTGTCTATGCTGTCCTTTACGGAGGAAGAGGCGGAAAAGATGACGGAGCAAATGGGCGACATAATCGACCTTATGGACACCATAAGGGACGTAGAGCTGGAGTACGACGACACAGCGGACAAAAACGAAGTCCCGTACAATTCATTGCGTGAAGACGAAGCTATGCCCTCTGCGGACACAGAAAAACTGCTTCAAAACGCCGTCACCGACAGCACGGGAAATTGCTATACCATTCCCAAGATGATGGAATAATAACAGTTAAAAGTTAAAAGTTATGAGTGCAAAGTTATGAATTTTCACCCGGCGATCCTGATCCGTCCCCACAGGGGACACCTTAACTTTTAACTTTGCACTGTGAACTTTAAACTACTATATAAACGCTTGGAGTAATTATGGATATAAGATCTGCCTCCCTGCGCACCCTCCGAGAAATGCTGGACAGCAAAGAGATAAGCGTTTCGGAGCTTTGCGGGGAATGTTACAAAAATATCAACGCCGCCGAAAATGAGATAGGGGCGTTCATCACGCTGACAAAGGATATTGCGGAGGAAAACGCCGCCTCGGCGCAAAAGCGCATAGACGAGGGAAAAGCGGCGTTCCTGACAGGTATCCCCTTGGCGGTCAAGGACAATATCTGCACCGACGGGATAAAGACCACCTGCGCTTCAAAAATGCTGGCGGATTTCGTTCCGCCCTACGACGCAACGGTAGTTGAAAAGCTGAAAGAGCAGGACTACGTTCTGCTGGGAAAAGCCAATATGGACGAATTTGCCATGGGCGGCTCAACTCAGACCTCCGCCTTTAAAGTAACCAAAAATCCTGTTGATACCAGCCGTGTTCCTGGCGGGTCGTCAGGCGGCTCTGCGGCGGCGGTGGCGGCAGGATTTGCGCCCGCTGCGCTTGGGTCGGACACAGGCGGCTCTATCCGTCAGCCTGCCGCTTTCTGCGGCGTTACGGGGCTGAAGCCCACCTACGGCAGAGTGAGCCGTTACGGTCTGGTGGCTTTCGGCAGCTCGCTGGACCAGATAGGACCTATCGCAAATTCCGCCCTTGACTGCGGTGAGATTCTGAACGTCATAGCAGGAGCCGACCCACGGGACGCAACCTGCGCCAACAAAACCGAGGCGGACTTCAACCGTCTGGCGGGAAAATCCGTTCAGGGGATAAAGATCGCCATTCCCGAAGAATATTACGGGGAAGCGGTGGACGGCGAAGTAAAGACCGCCGTTATGAACGCCGCCAAGGAGCTTGAAGGTCAGGGCGCGGTACTGGTAAGCTGCAAAATGCCGTCCTTGAAATATGGTATCCCCGCATATTATCTGATAGCCTGCGCCGAGGCAGCCTCAAACCTGTCCCGCTACGATGGCATAAAGTACGGTCTGAGGGGCGAGGGCAAAAATTACAAGGAAATGATACTTGACAGCCGCAATAAAGGCTTTGGAAACGAGGTCAAAAGGCGTATCCTCCTTGGAAACTACGCCCTGTCCAGCGGATATTTCGACGCTTATTACAGAAAAGCCTGCGCTTTGCGGCAGAGGATAATCGGGGAGTATGAGGAGATGTTCGGTTCTGCGGACGTGGTTTTAACTCCCACAACTCCCACCGCCGCATTCAAGCTGGGTTCAACCGAAAACGACCCTGTAAAAATGTACACGGCGGACATTATGACCGTTCCTGTAAATATTGCGGGACTGCCTGCCGTTTCCGTTCCCTGCGGAAAGACCGCCGAGGGACTTCCCATAGGAATGAGCATTGTGGGCAGGAAATTTGACGAATATACCATAATACAGATAGCGGACGCTTATCAGAGAACGTGTAAGGAGGGTCTGTAAAATGCTTTATCCTACTATCGGACTTGAAATGCACGCTGAACTGCTTACGCAGTCAAAGGTATTCTGCACCTGCTCCGCCGCTTTCGGCGGAGAACCCAACACCCGCTGTTGTCCCGTGTGCAGCGGTATGCCGGGGACGCTCCCTGTGCTGAACCGCCGCGCGGTGGAATACATTGTAAAAGCGGGTTACGTTTTAAACTGCGACATCAGCCGCTTTACAAAGTGGGACAGAAAGAACTATTTCTACCCCGACCTTCCCAAAGCCTATCAGATAAGCCAGATGCCCAGACCCGTCTGCCTCGGCGGATATGTGGACATCGTTTCCGAGGGGGAGGAAAAGCGGATAAGGATAAACCGAATCCACCTTGAAGAGGACGCAGGAAAGCTGATACACGACGACGCCAGCGGGGAGACCCTGGCGGACTACAACCGCTGTGGTATTCCACTTATAGAGATAGTGACCGAGCCTGATTTTCACTCCGCCGCTGACGTTACCGCCTTTGTGGAAAAGATGAGGCTGTTGCTCCAGTATGCGGGGATATGCGACGGCAGAATGGAACAGGGAAGTCTGCGCTGCGACGTGAACATCTCCCTTGCGGAAAAAGGCGCAAAGGAGCTTGGCACAAGGGCGGAGATAAAGAACATCAACTCCGTGCGCGCAATCGGCAGGGCTATCGAATACGAAATTTACCGCCAGACCGAGCTTATCGAGAACGGCGAAAAGGTGATACAGGAAACGAGGCGTTTTTCCGACAGCACAGGGGAAACTTCCGCTATGCGCTCCAAGGAGGACGCTCAGGACTACCGCTATTTCCCCGACCCTGACATTCCCCCTGTTATATTCACGGAGGAGGAGCTGGAGGAGATAAGACTCTCCATTCCCGAAATGCCCGAAAAGCGCAAGGAGCGCTATGTAAGTGAATACGGCATTTCTCCCGCCGACGCCGACACGCTGATAAACAACCGACATGTCTGCCTTTTCTTTGAGGAGGCGGCAAAGGCGTATGATAATCCCAGAAACGTGGCAAACTTCATTTTAGTTGAGCTTATGCGCCGCATAAATACAGGGGAAGCGGATATGGATGATCTTCCCTTTACTGCGGCGGATCTGGCAAGGCTGGTGGAGCTTGGCGACACTGACAAGATAAACAAAAGCTGCTGCAAGGACGTTCTGCGCACTATGCTTGAAACGGGGAAGAAGCCTGACGTTATCTGCGAGGAGGAAAACCTTTGGATAAAGGAGGACCTTGGCGCAGCGGAGGCTGTTATCGACAAGATACTTGCCGACAATCCCAAGGTGGTGGAGCAGTACCGAAACGGCGAGCAGAAGGTGTTCGGGTTCCTTATGGGGCAGGCGAACAAGCAGCTTAAAGGGGCGGCGACGCCGAAGGCGGTCAAGGAACTGCTGGAGAAGAAGTTGGGTTCTTGAGCAGAACTTGCTTTTTAAGATAATTTTTATGTTTTTTCGACGGATAAGGCGATGTGTTTTTGGAAAAGGTTGTACCTTTTGGATTTAATATATATCTGTTTTCGCTTGATAAGGCAATGTTGGTTGTGACCCCAGTGTCACGGCGGTCGCGGCGCCGCCGCACCGCTTAAAACCGCCTTTTTCGGAAAAGGCGGTTTTAAGAATTCCGGAAAAACTTTATTTTTAGCCTACCCTACTAAATTCGCCTGCTCGACTTCTTCTCACTCCACAAGTGGTAATGCTCGCAATTGCGAGGTTTAGTCCCGCGCCCCTGCGGGTCGCTGCCACAGGCGGGCAACGTGCGGCACGGCGTTGTGCGGTTAGGGAAGGTCGTTTACCGATGTTGTTTAATGGGAAAAGTTGTGGGTTGGCTTTCAGTTTTGTGCTGTGGATACCAGCTTCACTTCTGCGCCCCTCCCGCTGTTTGCGGCAAAGCCGCAAAAACGCTTTCCCGCCCGCAACCTTGCTCCTTCAACCTTCTCTTTCCCGCCAGCCATTCAAATCCGTCCGCGAAGCGGACTCCACAACTGTCAACTGTACACTGTACACTATAAACTATCAAAAGGAGTTTCCCATGATAAAACCAAACCAATACCGCACACATACCACCGCTATGATAAGCGAGGATACGCTTGACACCACCGTCTGCGTGGCGGGGTGGGTGGAGAATATCCGCGACCACGGCGGGATAAAGTTCATCGACCTGCGGGACCACTACGGCGTCGTGCAGGTGACTTTTCAGCAGAACGAGGCTTTGCTGGAGGGTATCCACCGTGAGTTCGTCATTTCTTTGGAGGGAAAGGTCATAAACCGCGACCCCTCCACCTACAACGACAAAATCTCCACAGGCAAGGTGGAGATAGTGGCGGAAAAGCTGACCGTTCTGGGAAAGGTGACGGAGCAGCTTCCTTTCGAGGTGTCAACTTCAAAGGACAGCGGCGAGGACGTGCGTTTGCGCTACCGTTTCCTTGACCTGCGCAGCAAAAAAATGCACGACAACATCGTAAAGCGCAGTGAGATAATGCAGTTTATGCGGGAAAAGATGATGGAAGAGGGATTTCTGGAATTGCAGACCCCCATACTTTCCACCTCATCTCCCGAGGGAGCAAGGGATTTCCTTATCCCAAGCCGTCGTCATCATGGGAAGTTCTACGCTTTGCCCCAAGCGCCCCAGATTTTCAAACAGCTGTATATGGCAAGCGGATTTGACAGGTACTTTCAGCTTGCGCCCTGCTTCCGTGACGAGGACGCAAGGGCGGACAGAACGGCAGGCGAGTTCTATCAGCTTGACCTTGAAATGGCGTTCGCAACGCAGGAGGACGTGTTTGACGTAGCGGAAAGAGTTTTCCCCGCAATACTGGAAAGATTCGGGAACAAGGAGTTCACCAAAGCGCCGTTCCCCCGCATAAGCTATGAGGAGGCTATGCTGAAATACGGCACGGATAAGCCTGACCTGCGCAATCCTCTTGAGATAATCGACATCTCCGACTTGTTTGAGGAGACCGAGTTCAAGCCCTTCAGGGGCAAGACGGTGAGAGCGATAAACGTTCCCGGAATGGGCTCCCGCAGTAAGACCTTCTTTGCAAAAATGGAAGAATACGCCCTTTCTATCGGAATGAAAGGGCTGGGATATATCAAGGTAGACGAAAACTTCAACTACCTTGGACCTATCGACAAATTCCTCAAGGACAGCGACAGGAAAGAGCTTAAGGAGCGCGCAGGGCTGAACGTGGGCGACGTGCTTTACTTCATCGCCGACAATAAGAAAAATGCCGCAAAATTTGCGGGGCAGATACGCTCTGAGCTGGGAGTGCGGCTTGACATAATCGACAAAAGCAGCTACAAGCCCTGTTGGATAGTGGATTTCCCTATGTATGAGGAGGACGAGGACACGGGTCTGCCTGCGTTCACACACAATCCTTTCTCAATGCCCCAAGGGGAGCTTGAAGCGCTGAACACCAAGGCTCCCGAGGAAATTCTTGCGTATCAGTACGACCTTGTGTGCGACGGGATAGAGCTTGTGTCAGGCGCAGTAAGGAACCACGACATCGACGTTATGATAAGGGCGTTTGAGATAGCGGGCTACACCGAGGAGGACGTAAAGACCAAGTTCGGCGCGCTTTACACCGCTTTCAAGTATGGCGCTCCCCCGCATGCGGGAATGGCGCTGGGAATAGACAGGCTTATTATGATGCTGTTGGAGGAGGAGAGCATAAGGGAAGTTATTGCGTTCCCGCTGAACTCCAATGCGCAGGACTTGCTGCTTGGCGCACCTACTGAGGTGACGGAGCAGCAGCTCAGGGAAGTGCATATTAAGGTTAGGCAGAAGATGGGTTGACAGTGTACAGTGCAGAGTGTAGAATACACAATAATATTTAATTTTTATGTTTTAGCATTTGATAACACAATGTTGGTTGTGACCCCAGTGTCACGGCGGATGCGGCGCCGCCGCACCGCTTAAGACTATCTTTTTTTTAGAAAAAAAGATAGCCTTAAGAATCCAGAAAAAAATCTGATTTTTAGCCTACCCTACCAAATGGTCCAGCTCGACTTCTTCTCAATCTGCTTGGAGATGGTGTTCGCAATTGCGAGGTTTGGTCCCGCGCCCCTGCGGGTCGCTGCCACAGGCGGGCAACGTGCGGCACGGCGTGGTGCGGTAGGGAAGGTCATTTCAATGTTGTGAGAGTGGTAATGTGGTGGGTCTTGCTTTATGTTTTGTGTGCTGCACATCAGTTTCCCGCCAGCGTCCCGCCCGCTGTTTGCGGCTTCGCCGCAAAAACGCTTTCCCGCCCGCAGCCTTGTTCCTTCAACCTAAAACAAAAACAGGAAACACCAAAAAAGTGTTTCCCGTTTTTTTATTCCTCTAACTGTCAACTGTCAACTGTACACTGTCAACTGTCTTTCCCCTCCGCGTGACTGCACCCGTGGCAATGGGCGCAATCTCCGCCGCAGAGGGATTTTCCTTGTTTTTTGCCTTTTACCATTGATACGATTATCAGACCGATTATCACCGCTAAAATAAGCAGGACAACGGCGGTGGAGATGTACTGTTCCATAATTTTTCTCCCGAATTTATTTTACCGTCAGCTTGTTGGACTCCTTGTAGGGTCTGAACAGCAGGAACAATATTCCCGCCGCAAGGAGGAATGCGGCTATGGAGCCGATTATGTTCCCGTTTCCTGTGAACAGGCTGCCAAGCTGGTAAACGATAAGCGCGATTATATAGGCGAAAACCGTCTGGTAGCCGATTGCGAACCACGTCCACTTTGCGCTGTTCATCTCACGCCTTATTGCGCCTATCGCCGCAAAGCAGGGAGCGCACAGCAGGTTGAAGATGAGGAACGCATATCCCGCAAGGGGGGTAAGTCCCGCAAAGTCCAGAACGCCGAACACGCCCACAACCTCTTCCTTTGCCACAAGTCCCATAATAGTTGCGACTGCGGCGGTAGCTTCGCCAAATCCCAGAGGAGCGAATATCGGGCAGATAGCGCCGCCGATGTAATCAAGCACGCTGACAGCTTCCTCCGATTCTTCGGTGAGGAAACCGAAAACTGTGGAGCCGTTTTCTCCGAGATAAGTGCCGAAGCTGGAGCCCAACCAGATTATAATAGAAGAAAGGAGGATTATCGTTCCTGCTTTTTTGATAAAGCTCCACGCTCTCTCCCACATTGAGCGCAGTACGTTGCTGACGGTGGGAAGGTGGTAGGCGGGGAGCTCCATTACGAAGGGAGCAGGGTCGCCTGCGAACATTTTCGTCTTTTTCAGGATTATTCCCGAAACAACTATTGCCGCTACGCCAAGGAAGTACGCGCTTGGGGCTACCCACCACGCTCCTCCGAACAAAGCCGAAGCTATAAGCGCGATTATAGGCAGCTTTGCGCCGCAGGGAATGAAAGTGGTCGTCATTATGGTCATTTTGCGGTCGCGGTCGTTTTCAATGGTCCTTGACGCCATAATTCCCGGAACGCCGCAGCCTGAGCCTATAAGCATAGGAATGAAGGACTTGCCCGACAGACCGAATTTTCTGAATATCCTGTCCATAACGAAGGCTATTCTCGCCATATAACCGCAGGATTCCAGAATAGCCAGCAGTATAAACAGCACTATCATCTGAGGAACAAATCCCAGAACAGCGCCCACGCCGCCCACGATACCGTCGATTATAAGGCTTTTCAGCCAGTCGGCGCAGTTTATGCTGTCAAGTCCGCTTTCCAGAAGAACGGGTATTCCAGGCACCCACACGCCGTATTCCGACGGGTCGGGAGCGTCCTCGCCAAGCTCGGTCATTTCGGAAATGTCAAAGCCTTCTGCCGCCAGAGCGTCGCCGTAGCTTCCCACTGCCTCGTCAAATCCGCCGAAATCCTCGTCCTCTATTGCGCCCATAATTTCGTCAGCGCCTACAACGCCCGCATTTACGGCGTTCTGAACGGTGGTTTTCAGCTCGTCTGTCCAGATATTTTCTGCGGCGTACTGGTTCATTGCGTCGTCGTAGTCGGAAGTTCCTATACCGAACAAATGCCAGCCATCGCCGAAAACTCCGTCGTTTGCCCAGTCGGTAACTATCGTTCCCACCGTGGTAACTGATATATAGTAAACCAGGAACATTATCACCGCAAAAATTGGGAGCGCGGCGAAACGGTTGGTAACTACCCTGTCTATTTTATCGGAAAGTGTGAGCTGCCCCGCCGTCCTTTTCTTGTAACAGCCCTTCATTATCGATGCTATGTATATGTAACGCTCGTTGGTGATTATGCTTTCCGCGTCGTCGTCCAGCTCTTCCTCGGCGGCAGCTATGTCCTGCTCGATATGATCCAGCGTTTCCTTGGGAATGTTCAGCTTTTCCAGAACCTTTTCGTCACGCTCGAATATCTTTATCGCATACCAGCGCTGCTGCTCTGCGGGCATATCGTGAACAGCCGCCTCCTCGATATGAGCAATGGCGTGCTCCACCGCCCCCGAAAAGTTGTGCATGGGAACGGTCTTTGTTCCCTTTGCCGCCTCTATTGCCGCTTCCGCCGCGTCAAAGATTCCGTTTCCTTTCAGGGCGGAAATGTTTATCACCTTGCAGCCAAGCTCACGGGAAAGCTCCTCAATGTTTATCTTGTCCCCGTTCTTTTCCACTACGTCCGTCATATTTATTGCGATTACAACGGGAATACCAAGCTCGGTGAGCTGTGTGGTGAGGTACAGGTTTCTTTCCAGATTGGTGCCGTCAACTATATTTAATATAGCGTCGGGGCGTTCGCCTATCAGGTAATTTCTCGCAACTACCTCTTCAAGTGTGTAGGGGGAAAGGGAATAAATTCCCGGCAGGTCGGTGATTATCACGTCGTCATGCTTTTTCAGCTTTCCCTCTTTTTTCTCAACGGTGACGCCGGGCCAGTTGCCTACAAACTGGTTTGAGCCTGTCAGAGCGTTGAACAGCGTGGTCTTGCCGCAGTTGGGGTTCCCGGCAAGAGCAACACGAATAGACATATTGTTGTCCTCTCTTTCTTTATTTTAGTTAGACTACACTAACTTGTACAGTTAAAAGTGTATAGTGCAAAGTGCAAAGTTAAGGTGTCCGCTTCGCGGACATATTTTGATTGCCGCCTGCAAATAAGCACAAGTCACTTTAAATTCGTTTTTCGGCAAAGCCGAAAAACTCCACAACTGTGCACTTTTCACTGTAAACTTTTAACTGTCAATGACTGCCAACGGTTTCAATCATTTCTGCGTCCGCTTTTCTGATACTCAGCTCATACCCTCTCACGGTAACTTCAATGGGATCGCCTAAAGGCGCTACCTTGCGGATGTGTATCTCAACGCCCTTGGTTATGCCCATATCCATAATGCGGCGCTTTACTGCTCCCTCGCCATGGAGCTTTACCACCTTCACGGTGGAGCCGATTTTTGCTTCTTTTAATGTTTGCATAAAACCTCCCTGCTGACAGTGTAAAGTGTAAAGTGCATAGTGCAAAGTTAAGGAGTCCGCTTCGCGGACGGATCAGGATTGCCGCCTGCAAATTTGTACCTGTCATTTCAAATCCGTCCGCGTAGCGGACTCCACAACTGTACACTGTCAACTGTACACCGTCAACTGTCTTCACACCATTATCCTATTCGCCATTTCCTTACTTATGGCTATCCTTGCCTCTTTCACGTTCACAATAACGTTTCCGCCCAAGGTGCTGACTATCTTTACAGTCCCGCCTACCACAAAGCCTAAATTCTCAAGGTGCTGTTTAACCTCGGGCTTACCGCCTATTTTTTTGATTATGTTTTCTTCTCCGATGTTCGCAAGTGCAAGCGGCATCATTGTTTCACCCTTCTTTAATTAGTATAGACTAACTTATTTTCCAAATAAAAGTTAGCTCCTGCTAACCAATGAATATTATAACCTGTGTCCCTTATTTTGTCAACGGTTTTTTTTGAAAATATACAAGATTTGTATTTTTTTACAAGGGATTTTTGCGTTTTTTTATTTTTGTTGTGCATTATTTACAATACCACATCACCTTGTATTTCGACAAATTTCTTACTACAAAATAACCATATTATTTGATTTTGATAAAAAACTTTTTCATATTTTTCACAAAATTTCATAGTGAAAAACAGCGAAATTTTAGTCTCAGGTTATTGAAAATTTTGCTTTAGTATGATAAAATTAAATCACATCATCTTTAAAATTCTTTGTTAAAAATACATAAGCGTTACATCTTACGTCTTTCTACGGGATTTTACATAAAATCTTTGAAAGGGAGAGAAAACTATCTATGAATTCATTTGCGGAAATTTTTGAAGTAGTCAAGGACAGCCTTGAGATAACCGATACTGCCAGAAGGCTTTTTATCGACCCGATAAAGCCTGTCAGGCTCAGCGGGAACACCGTGGTGCTTTACGTCAGCCACCCGTACGAAAAAGAGATATTTTTCAACAACTATGTCAATATGTTCAAGACCGCTTTTCACGAGGTACTGGGCTTTAACGTGGAGTTTGAGATACTTTCCGTCCACGACCTGACCCCTGAGCAAAGGCTGAAGTTCTGCGACCCTATCCCCGAGCTTGAGGACGACGAGGATATGAGCCACAAGCTGGAAACTACCATAGCAAACAGCAACTATAATCATACTTTTGATACTTTTATAGTAGGGGACAGCAACCGCCTTGCTTATTCCGCCTGCAAGTCCATAGCGGCAGGGCAGACGGGGCAGTACAATCCGCTTTACATTTACAGCGAGCCGGGGCTTGGAAAGACGCACCTGCTTTGCGCCGTGAAGAATTATATGGAAAGTCAGAATCCCGCCTGCAAGGTAATTTACATCTCGGCGGAGAATTTCGTCACGGAATTTGTCAATTCCCTGAAATACAACACAAACGACGAATTCAAGCACAAATACAGGACCTGCGATATGCTGCTTGTAGACGACGTACAGTTTTTCAGCGGGAAAAAGGAAAGCCAGACCGAGCTTTTCCATACCTTTAACGAGCTTCACCAGAAGGGAAAGCAGATAATCCTTACATCGGACCGTCCTCCCAAGGAGATAAACGACATTGAACAAAGACTGCGCAGCCGCTTTGAATGGGGACTGCTGACGGATATAGGCATTCCCGAATTTGAAACAAGGCTCGCTATCATCAAACGCAAGGCGGAGCTGCTCAATATGCACATTCCCTCCAACGTAATGGAGTATATGGCGGACAAGCTTAAAAAGAACATCAGACAGCTTGAGGGCGCTATGATAAAAATGAACGCTATGACCACGGTAACGGGAGTTCCTCCCACAATGGCTATGGCGCAGAACATAATCAGGGATATCCTCACCGAGCAGCAGCCCGTTCCCGTAACGGTGGACAAGATAATCAGCGAAGTGGGACATATCTACAACGTTACTCCCGAAGAGATACTGGGACCCAGAAGGAGCAGTCAGATTTCCTCTGCAAGGCAGGTAGCTATGTATCTAATAAACCGTATAACAGGGCTTTCCTACACAGCGATAGGAAACGAATTCAGCGGCAGGGATCATTCTACCGTGGTATATGCTATAAATAAGGTGAAGTCTATTATAAAGAAGGATCCTAATTATAAGGCGACAATTGAGGATCTGCTGAAGAATATTGCGAATAACGCATAGGGAACGGTTGACAGTGTACAGTTGACAGTTGACAGTTGTGGTGTCCGCTTCGCGGACGGATTGGAATGGTTGGTGGGAGATAGTTGTTAGTTTGATAGTAGTTAGTAGTTGGTTTGGATAAATCTGAAGGAGCAAAGCTGCGGGCGGGAAGGCGTTTTTGCGGCTTTGCCGCAAACAGCGGGCGGGACGCAGAAGTGAAATTGGTATGCAGTACACAAAAGTGAAAGCCAACTCACCGCATTACCACTCTCACAACATTGGTAAATGACCTTCCCTAACCGCACAACGCCGTGCCGCACGTTGCACGCCTGTGATAGCGACCCGCAGGGGCGCGGGATTAAACCTCGCAATTGCGAACGCCATAATCAGTAGATTGAGAAGAAGTCGAGCTGAACCATTTGGCAAGGTAGGCTAAAAATAAAGTTTTTCCGGAATTCTTAAAACCGCCTTTTCCGAAAAAGGCGGTTTTAAGCGGTGTGGCAGCGCCACAACCGCACGGTACCGTGCAAGACCGTTACCAACATCTCCCGATTAGGCAGACATTAAAATTTATATGATTTATAAAGCATCCACCTGCTCATAGGAAAAATTTGTCCACCAAATTTTCCTCTTTCCCTCCACCTCACCCTGTTAAAAAGTTTAAAATAAAAATCTTTAAACCTTTCATAAAAATTTCAACTTTTTTTAAACCTGCGACCTGTCCTTTCAAGGAACGGACTTGCATAGCTTTTCCACATTTTACCCGCCTAAATAATAAAAAAAGAAATATATATATTTATTAAAATTTATTTTTGAAAAAATTTTTTTCTGCAAATAATGTCGGTGGAAAAACTGACTTCAAAAAATAATTACCGTCAGGAAGGTGCAATTATGAAATTTACAGCAGACAGAAACAAACTTTCAGAGGCAATAGTAAATGCGTCAAAGGTCACCGCCTTTCACTCCTCTATCCCCGCCCTTGAGGGAATACTGATTAACCTGAAAAAGGGTGTTATCACAGTTATGGGCTACGACCTTGACAGCGGTATCAAAAGTATGTTTCAGCCTATCTCCGCCGATGAGGACGGGGAAGTTGTGCTCAACGCAAGGCTGACCTCCGAAATGCTGAAGAGAATGCCTGCGGGCTGTCCAATAGAATTTACCTGCGAGAACGAGACCCACGTCACTATTCACTGCGGCGGGGTAGAGCTCAACATCACAGGCGTTTCGGGAAACAACTATCCCAATCTTCCCGAGATGAGCCTTGCGAACAGCTTTAACATAAAGGAAAACGTGCTCAAAAGCATGATAAGGCAAAGTATGTATGCCGTTTCACAGAATGAGCTGAAGCCTGTTTTCACCGGCGTTTATTTTGAGGTAAAAGACGGTTATTTCAGTATGGTGAGCCTTGACGGCGTGAGAGTAGCTGTCAGAAAGGAAAAGGTAGACTATTCCGATATGGGATTTGTAGTTCCCACAAAGGTGCTTAACGAGCTGCTGAGGATACTGTCTGACGAGGATACGGGAAAGGACGTTACCGTTCTTCTTGACAGGACTCAGGTGGGATTTAACCGCGACGACTACATCACATTCACGAGGATAATAGAGGGAGATTTTATAGACTACCGCAGATTTACGGAATTTACTCCCCAGAGCGAAGCGGTTGTAAATACAAGGCTGTTCGGCACGGCGCTGGACAGAGTTAATCTTCTGACTGAAAGGTACAAAACTCCTGTAATATGTACTTTTGAAAACAACAATCTGACGGTAGACTGTACCACCAACGTGGGTTCTATTCATGAAGAAATAAAGGTTGATTATCCGTATCCTAAGTTTGAGATAGCTTTCAACTCACGCTATATGGCGGACGCTATGAGGTATTCGGAGTGCGACGAGGTAAAGCTGCATTTTACAAATTCTCTTTCGCAGATCAAGATAACTCCTGTAAGCGGGAATGATTTCACGTTCATCGTAATGCCTGTCAAGAGGTAATATATGGAGGAAGTATATATCAGACCGCCTTTCATAAAATTGGAGCAGTTTTTAAAGCTGTGCGGTTTTGCCGACACTGGAGGAATGGCGAAAAACGTCATTTCTGAGGGATTTGTAAGGGTTGACGGAGAGGTATGTGTTATGAGAGGGAAAAAGCTGCGCGGTGGAGAAGTTGTAGAGGTGGAAGAGAAGAAGTATAAGTGTATGTTGGCAGATGACAGTTGACAGTGTACAGTTGACAGTTAATTGAATTATGAAGTTTACCGTGATACTTTCACCGTCTTGGTTTGCGAGTGGTGATATGGGAAAGCGTTTTTTCACATATTTTCACTTTTGTGTGGTGCATACCAGTTTCACGCCAGCGCCCCACCCTCCCACCCCCTGACCACTTCCTTTCAACAGTAACTTTTCACTTTGCACTTTACACTGTGCACTGCCAACGCCCCGCTTTGCTGCGCATTCGCTCCCGCCCTCTGAAAGGATTTCTTTTAAAAAAAGAAATCCTCTCAGACTCTTCTTAGAAAATTTTATTTCTCGCTTCGCTCGCTTTTTTTCTTTTTTATTTTTATTTTTATTTTCAGGAAAAATATATGCTAATAAAAAATCTCAAAATCACCAATTTCCGCAATATCGAATCAGCGGAATTTTTATTTTCACCACATATAAATATCATCGGCGGAAATAACGCCCAAGGTAAAACTAACCTCATGGAAGCTATCGCCGTCTGCATAGAACGCAGCTTCCGCACTTCACGGGTAAGCGCATTGCTAAACACCACTACAAACGCCCCTTGCCAGATATCCCTGTCCTTTACAGTCAACCCGCACCCCGATAAGGAAAATACCCTCACCTTCAAAACCGACGGCGTAAAAATACAGCGAACAGTAAATGATATCCCCTATAAAGAGGGAATAAAATTATACCCACAGTTAAAAACAATAGTTTTTATACCGGAAGATTTATATATCGTAAAGGGCGACCCTGAAAATCGCCGAGAACTGACGGACGATACTGCGCATATGATGAACAAACAGCACCGCAGTATCTGCGCCGATTACCTGCGGGCATTGAAACAAAAAAACACTTTCATAGCTTCCTTGCAAGGAGTCAAACCTGACAGCGCGCAAAAGCTCCAGCTTTCCATCTGGAATGAAAGTCTTGCCAAAGCAGGGGTCAATGTTATCTGCGGAAGAAGAAAATATTTCTATACTTTAAGTAAATATGCGGCAGAATTTTACAGTCAGTTAAATAAAAATAATGAAAATTTGAAAGTGGAATACAAAAGTTCAGTCATATCGGAGGAGGATTTTAAGTCAGCGGAACCTGAGAAGCTGTTGAATTTATATCTTGACCGTCTTGAGCAGGCGGAGGTGAACGAGCTTGCCGCAGGTCACACTCTGGTAGGCGTCCACCGTGACGACGTGGAATTTTTCATAAACGACCGACCTGCCAAGGATTTCGGCAGTCAGGGTCAGGTCCGCAGTATAGCGGTAGCTTTGCGCCTTGCGCAGGCAAGAATGTTCGGAGAGAAATGGGGGGAATATCCGGTGATAATTTTAGACGACGTTTTGAGCGAATTGGACGAAGCGAGAAGGGAGTTTATTCTTAAACATACTGTAAAATCACAGGTGTTTATTACCGGGTGTAATAGAAATGACTTTGCGAAGATAGCGAATGCGAAGTGGTGGGAAGCGGAGCTGGGGAAATTTAGTGAAGTTAATGAGTGATAAAAAAGAAAAAATAAAATAAAAAAAGCGAGCGCAGCGAGAAATAAAATTTTCTAAGGAGAGTCTGAGAGGATTTCTTTTTTCAAAAGAAATCCTTTCAGAGGGCGTGAGCGACTGCGCAGCAGAGCGAGGGATTGGCAGTTAATAGTGTAAAGTGCAAAGTGAAAAGTTAAAATTGGGAGGAACCGTTTGTGGGCGGGGCGGGTGGGGCGCACCTGTGCAACTGGTCTGCACCACCCAAAAGTGAAAAGCTGTGCTACCTGCTCTCCAAAAGCACTGCTTCTCAAACCAAGCCCGTGAAAGTATTACGGTAAACCCCATAATTCAATTAACTGTCAACTGTCAACTGTACACTGTCAACTGTTTATGACATTATTCGTTCACATTCGACGAAAGGAATGAACGCTTATGAAAACCTACCTCCACCTTGGCGCAGACGTAAACGTATTGTCAAACGAGCTTATCGGCATATTCGACATAGAGAAGACGACGGTGAAAAAGAGCGTCAACGATTACCTCAGCCGCTGCCAGAAGGACGGAAGGATATATTACGTCAGCCTTGATATGCCAAAGAGCTTTGTGGTATGCGACGATTGCACTTTTATTACCAACGTTGCAGCATTGACCTTGAAAAAAAGAGGAAAAAATGAAAAAATTTAGTGAATAGTGACAAAAAACATTTTTGATTATTGACATTTTGATTATTGACATTCTGACGAGAGAATGATAAAATTCTTAACGTGAAAAAACAAACAGAGAGGATATATTATGAGCAAGAAAATAATAGCAGCTACCGCCGCAGTATGCGCTTGTATAGCGATGTTCGCCACCGCCTGCGCAGGAAAGACGGAAAGCGTCGTATACGCACCAGGCACGTTCTCAGACGAAACCTATACAAATACCGTTCTTGGCGTAAAGGCAAATTTTAATTCAAGCGAGTGGAAAATAGCAGACGAGGATTATCTTGCAGAGATGAACGAAACCGACGGCGGCTCTGCCGAGGATCTGAAGAAGGCGCTTGAAGAAAACGATATGGTTTTTGAGTTTATGGCTACAAAGGAAAGCGGCACGAACGTCAGCGTTTCCTGCGTCGCAGGCACACTGATGAGCGAGGACAGATACGCAGAAGCGTCCATTCCCGGAATAAAGGAGGAAGCGGAAGCCAGCGGATATGAACTGGCGGACGAGGATATAAATAAATCCAAGGTCACATTCGCAGGCACAGAGCATTCCTGCATAGACGCAAAGGTCGGTTACAGCGGAATGGAGATCTGGGAAAAGATGGTGATATTCAGAAAGGGACAGTATATTTATATGTTCACTATAACCGCCCTCACCGAAAGCGAAGCAAATGAGATAGCGAATATGTTTGAACCGATAAACGGTTAAACACGATAAATAAACTTACAACAGAACCGTTGTTCTTTCTCGTTCCCTGATAAAAGGGAGTGAGTATGAATAACGGTTTTTCTTTTTGCACAATTTTACATCATTATCCAACGCATATTTATTCCGCTTGTGAACTAAACCTTTCGCCTGCACAAACAAGGTCAGAGCCCTCCCGTCGCAGGTAATAAAATCTCCCCTGCAAAAATGAAAAAAAGCCCTTTCCAACAAGGATAAACCCCCTCAAAATACTTGAAATATTTCTCAAAATATGTTATAATCAATATACTATATTTAATATATATCCGCTTGAATGAAACAAGCTGTTTTTCCAATAAAAAAAGAAAAAGGAAAGGAATCGAAATGGCAGACGAGATAACGAAGGTAGAACACGGCTACGACGCCGAGGATATACAGGTATTGGAAGGACTGGAGGCGGTGCGCAAGCGCCCCGGTATGTACATCGGCTCCACAGGACCCAGCGGTCTGCACCACCTGGTTTACGAGATAGTGGACAACGCCATTGACGAGGCGCTGGCAGGCTACTGCACGAAGATAGACGTTAAGATACTCCCCGACAATATCATACAGGTCAGCGACAACGGCAGAGGTATCCCCACGGGCATTCACCCCAAAGAGGGAATAAGCGCCGCCACGGTGGTCTATACTATCCTTCACGCAGGTGGAAAGTTCGGCGGCGGCGGATATAAGGTTTCGGGCGGACTTCACGGCGTTGGCGCCAGCGTTGTAAACGCCTTGTCCGAGTGGCTGGAGCTTACCGTTTACGACGGAAAGGACGTGCATTTCCAGCGTTTCGACAGAGGAAGCTACTCCGAACCCCTGAAAGTTATCGGCAAGACCGACAAAACAGGCACCACTGTAAAATTCAAGGCGGACGGACAGATATTCCACGACCTTAATTATGACTATAACATTCTCCTCGACCGTATGAGGGAGCAGGCGTTCCTTAACGGGGGAATACAGATAGATCTTACCGACCTGCGTGACCCTGACGACATAAAGGGAGAAACGCTGAAATATGACGGCGGTATCGTTGAGTACGTTGACTGGCTCCAGGAGAAAAGGGGAGCAGAGCGCCTGCACCCCGATATAATCTACCTTAAAGACACCGTTGACGACATAATGGTGGAGGTGGCGTTCCAATACAACACCGACTTCAACAGCGAGGCATTCCGTTCATTCGCTAACAATATCCACACCGTTGACGGCGGTACTCACGAGCTTGCTTTTAAGCGCGGACTCAACAAGGTGGTAAACGACTTTGTAAAGGCGTATAAGGAAAAAGAGGCGGCTAATTCCCGCAAGAAAACTGCCAAGAAAAAGGACGACGACAAGAAAGAGGAATTTGTCGCTCTCAGCGGCGAGGCTATAAGAGAAGCGATAAACGCAGTCATCTCCGTCAAGCTCCCCGAGTGTGAATTTGAGGGACAGACCAAGGGCAAGCTGGGAAATCCCGAAGTAGGACCCGCCGTGTACAAGGTGGTAAGCGAAAAGCTCACATATTATTTTGAGGAACACCCCGATACTGCACAAGCGATAGTTATAAAGTCAATAAACGGTCAGGCCGCCCGCGACGCCGCCAAGAAGGCTATGGAGGCAAAGAGAAAGTCCGCCTCCGACGGCACAGGACTGCCGGGCAAGCTGTCCGACTGCTACGAAAGGGACATCACCAAGACCGAGATATATATAGTAGAGGGAGATTCCGCAGGCGGCTCCGCAAAGCAGGGCAGGGACAGCAAGTATCAGGCTATCCTCCCTCTCTGGGGAAAAATGCTGAACGTGGAAAAAGCCCGCGTTGACAAGGTATACAACAACGAAAAGCTGACCCCTGTGGTAAAGGCGCTTGGCACGGGACTTGGCGACGAGTTCGACATAACCAAGCTGCGCTACGGCAGAGTTGTTATAATGGCAGATGCCGACGTTGACGGCGCGCATATCAGAACGCTGCTGCTCACCTTCTTCTTCCGCTTTATGCGCCCGCTTATCGAGGAGGGCCACGTTTACCTTGCTCAGCCGCCTTTGTTTAAGGTGAGCAGGGGGAAAAAGATAAGATATGCTTTCTCTGACGAGGAACGGGATATGTATATCAAGGAGCTTCAGGGCGATACCAACGCCAAGGTTGAGGTACAGCGGTACAAGGGTCTTGGTGAGATGGACCCCGATCAGCTGTGGGAGACCACTATGGACCCCGCTTCCCGCACGATGCTTCAGGTAACTTTGGAGGACGCGGCGAAGGCGGATCTTACCTTCTCCATTCTTATGGGGGATAAGGTGGAGCCGAGGAGAGAGTTTATTGAGACGAATGCGCAGTATGTGCAGAACCTTGACATATAAACAGTGTACAGTGCAGAATACACAGTACACAATAAAATTTGAAATTTTTTGGTTTTTGCGCTTGATAAGGCAGTGTTGAAATTTTGGAAAATGTGTACCTTTTTGTTTAATTTTTATGTCTGCCTAATCGGGTGATGTTGGTAACGGTTTTGCACGGTACCGTGCGGTTGTGGCGCTGCCACACCGCTTAAAACCGCCTTTTTCGGAAAAGGCGGTTTTAAGAATTCCGGAAAAACTTTATTTTTAGCCTACCCTGCTAAATTCGCCTGCTCGACTTCTTCTTAATCTGCTGATTATAGCGTTCGCAATTGCGAGGTTTGGTCCCGCGCCCCTGCGGGTCGCTATCACAGGCGGGCAACGTGCGGCACGGCGTTGTGCGGTCAGGGAAGGTTATTTACCAATGTTGTTTAATGGGAAAAGTTGTGAGTTGACTTTCACTTTTGTGTTGTGGATACCAGTTTCACTTCTGCGTCCCACCCGCTGTTTGCGGCTTCGCCGCAAAAACGCTTTCCCGCCCGCGGCCTTGCTCCTTCAAATTTAATTAAAATCATTCGTGCTTTTTTGAAAGAAAGCTCTGAAACATCACAAAATAATAACGAAAAGAGGACACAAAAATGGATTTCGACATCAAAGCTATCGCAAAAAGCGTAATCGACAAGCTGGACGAACAGCAGATAATGGAATTTCTCAAGAAGTTCGCAGACAAGGAAACACTGGAACAGGTAAAGGACAAGATAGGCGATAAGGGCGGCAATATCCTTGACGCCGCAAAGAACCTTTTTGGCGGAAATAAGTAAGTAATACATATTGCACAATATGTCCAATATTGCGGTATTGCGAAGCAATATGATTTTCCTTTAGGGAAAATCAAGCAATGTTGGATCGTATTTCCGCCTTTGGCGGAAATACTAGGGGCTTTCTTTCAAAAGAGCACGGTCTGTTATTTTTCAGGAGGAACACTATGAATTCCCACAAAAACAACGAGAAGATAATACAGCTTTTATCCGAGATGGAGCCTATCCGCGACGAGAGCGAAGAGGAGAAGAAAAAGCGGCTTGAGATGACGGCGAACGCTATCAAGAACGCCGAGGAAGAGGCGCCCTTTGCCTTTGCGAAAAGGATTGCGGGCGGGGTATGCGTTGCGCTGTGGGCGTTTGCCATAGTTGCGCTGGTGTTCGGATTTGGCGAGCTGGGCGTGCTGTTGCCGTTTATGCTCATATCGCTGGCGGTGGTATGCGGGCTTAACATTCCCGATTTCTGGAAAAAAGGGAAAATTATGGACATAGTGGTGGCGATAGCCGCCTGCGCCGCGTGCCTGATCTTTGCGGTGGGAATGATCATTGCGGGGTCGAGATAGCAGTTGACAGTGTACAGTGCAAAGTGCAAAGTTTTGGAGTTTTTCGGCGAAGCCGAAAAACGGATTTGAAATGGCTGGTGGGAAATTGATGTGCAGTACACAAAAGTGAAAGTCAATGCACGTCTACGCCTTATTAGGCGAAAAACACAAAAATCAAAATTTACTGTGTACTTTGCACTCTGCACTGTACACTGACAGTCGGAGTAACCATGGAAACTATCACCATAAAATACGACAACACCAACGAAGAAATAGAGACCGCCTACAAGCTGTTTCTCCGCAAATACACGCTGAAAAGGAATATCATCTTCACAGTGGTCTACGTTATAGCCGCAGTTCTGGGCTTTGACCTGATACTGAAAAACAGCGGCAGTATGGCGGGGTATATCCTGTTCGTGCTGGGTCTGGGAATGGCTATTTCCGTATGGGCAAGACCCTACTACGCACGAAAAAAGCTGATGAAGACGCTGGACAGCCTTGGCGGGGAAACCTACACCGCCGAGTTTGCGCAAAGCCATATCACGGTGGACACCGAGATACTGCCTGACGAGCAGACAGAAACGGTTGCGATAACAAGCAAGGGGATAATCCCTGTGGGCGAAGACGTGGAGATACCGCCCGAGCAGGAGATAAAGCATGATAAGACGAAGATAGAGCTTGCCTCAAACACGCTGGACTCTATGGAAACGGAGGAGATGTTCCTGCTGTTTCTCAATCGGTCGCTTATTTATATATTTCCCAAGAGGTGTTTGACAGATGAGCAGGCAGGTGCGTTAAAAGCGTATTTTGAGGATAAAAACATATAGACAGTTGACAGTTGACAGTTAATTGAATTTATTAGGTTTACCGTGATACTTGCACGGTCTTGGTTTAGAAAGCGGTGCATTTGGAGAACGGGTATCACAGCTTTTCACTTTTGTGTTGTGCAGACCAGCTTCACGCCAGCGCCCCACCCTCCCGCCCCCAAACACTTCCTCTCAATACATTTCCAAAGTTTACCATTTAACTTTTTTCTTTCCCGCCTCCCCGCTGTTGCCCTTGCGGTCAATACGCTCCCGCCCTCTGAAAGGATTTCTTTTGAGAAAAGAAATCCTCTCAGGCTCTCCTTAGAAAATTTTTTCTACTCGCTAACGCTCGCTTTTATTTTTTTAATTATAAATTGTAATACAAAGGAGTACCCTTATGCCCGACGAAACCAACGAAAATATTTCCACGGAAAAGCTCATTCAAGTGGATATCGACAGCGAAATGCGAAAATCCTTCCTGGACTATTCCATGTCCGTTATCGTACAGCGCGCTCTGCCCGACGTGCGTGACGGATTTAAACCCGTTCACCGCCGTATAATCTATACGATGAACGAGTCCAATAATACTTACGAGAACCCTTACCGCAAATGCGCCTACACCGTAGGCGAGGTGCTGGGTAAGTATCACCCTCACGGCGACTCCTCAGTTTACGACGCTATGGTGCGTCTGGCGCAGGATTTCAGCCTGAGATACCCCCTTGTGGACGGACACGGAAACTTCGGCTCCGCGGACGGCGACGCCCCTGCCGCTTATCGTTATACCGAGGCGAGAATGAGCAAGCTCGCGGGGGAAATGGTGGCGGATATCAACAAGAATACCGTTGATTTCGGCACGAACTATGACGATAAGATACCCGAACCCACAGTCCTGCCCAGCCGCTTCCCAAATCTTCTGGTGAACGGAAGTGTGGGAATTGCGGTGGGAATGGCGACAAATATCCCGCCTCACAATCTCCGTGAGGTGATAGATGCGATAAATTTAGTGATAGACGACCCGGACGTGCCCGTTCAGGACTTAATGTCTGTGATACAGGGTCCCGACTTCCCCACGGGGGGAATAATCATGGGCAGGGCGGGGATAAGGAGCGCGTATCTGACAGGACGCGGCAAGCTCATTCTCCGCGGCAGGGCGGAGATAGTGGAGGAAAAGACCCACACCCGCATAGTTATCACCGAGCTTCCTTATATGGTGATAAGAAAGCGCCTTATGGAAAATATCGGCGCACTGATGAACGAAAAGCGTATCGAGGGTATCTCCGCCCTGCGTGACGAAACCGACCGCAAAGGTATGAAGATAGTTATCGAGCTGAAGCGTGACGCCAACGCCAACGTGGTACTGAACAAGCTGTACAACTACACCCAGCTTCAGGACACGGTGGGAGTTATCATGCTGGCGCTGGTGAACGGCGAGCCGAAGATACTCAACCTGAAAGAGCTTATCACCAATTACATCGACTTCCAGAAGGACGTAGTCCGCCGCAGGACAGCCTTTGACCTTGACAAAGCCAAGGACAGGGCGCACCTGCTGCAAGGCTTTATGCTAGCTATTGACAATATTGACGAGGTGATAGCCATACTTCGTTCCAGCAAGACCGAGCAGGAGGGCAAGGAGCGCCTGATGGAGCGCTTCAAGGAGGCTGACCTTTCCAACCTGCTCCACAGAGCTATGGGCGAGCAGTACGCAGACATACAGTTTGAACATACCATAGGCTTGTCCTCGGCGCAGGCGGACGCTATTGTGAAGATGCGTTTAGGACAGCTGACAGGCTTGGAGCGTGAGAAGATAGAGGGCGAGCTTGCGGAGCTGATGAACAGGATAAAGGACTATATGTTCATTCTCTCCGACGAAAAGCGTGTTCTTGAGGTAATCTCCTCCGAGCTTGAGGTCATAAAGAAGAAATACGGCGACGAGCGCCGCACCTCTATCGAGGACGTAAGCGGGGAAGTGGACATTGAGGACCTTATCCCTGTGGAGGAAAGCGTCATCACCTTCACCAACATAGGCTACATCAAGCGTCAGTCAATGGAGGTATACAACCTGCAAAAGCGTGGCGGCAAGGGCGTTACGGGTATGAAACAGCGTGAAGAGGACTTTGTGGAGGACCTGTTCGTTGCCTCCAGCCACGACGATATCCTCTTTGTCACAAATATGGGGAATATGTACAAGCTGCGTTGTTACGAGATCCCCGTGGGCGGAAAGCAAAGCAGGGGAACCAACATTGTAAACCTGCTCCAGTTGTCCGAGGGCGAGCGTGTTGCCGCAATGATGAAGACCTCCGACTTCAGCGAGAGCAAGTATTTCATCTGCGTCACCAAGCAGGGCAAGATAAAGCGCACTCAGCTTTCCGAATACAAGAACCTGCGCAAGGGCGGACTTCGCGCCGTAGGGCTTGACGAGGGGGACGAGATAGCTGCCGCATTCCTCACCGAGGGCGACGCTCACATAATGGTTGCCACCAGGAACGGCGCGATAATCTGCTTCCTTGAATCCGACATACGCAAGATGGGCAGGACTGCTCACGGCGTCAGGGCGATAAAGCTGAGGGACAATGACTACATCGTGGGTTCCTGCAAGGCGTACGACGAGAATATGACCCTGCTCACCGTCACCGACAAGGGTATGGGACGGCGCTGCGGTGTGACGGGCTACCGTGTACAGAAGCGCGGCGGTTACGGCATACTCAACTACAAGGTTAGTGAGGAGAAGGGCTACGTTTGCGGTATCAGGGCGCTTGGTCCTGACGACGACGTTATACTGATAAACACTGACGGTGTGATAATCCGTATTCGTGCCAACGATATAAGGGTTATGGGCAGGTACGCCACGGGCGTGCGTGTAATGCGGCTTTCAGGCGACAGCAAGGTGGTGGCGTTCACCCGCACCGAGCATGACGACAGCGCTGAGACCGAGCAGGTGGAGCAGGCCAGTGAGGAGGAGATAAAGGCCGCCGAGCTGGAGGAGCAAGGCGAGGTCGTTGTGGAGGAAGAAGAGCCTGAAGAGGACGGCGAAAGCGAAGAATAATAAAAAAGAAAAGCGCCGTAAGGCGACCAGTGTTTGCTTGCGCAAACACGATCCAACATTGCTTGAATTGCCCTAAAGGCAATTCATTTTGCTTCGCAAAACCGCAATATTGGACAGTGATTTTCTAAGGAGGGTCTGGGAGGAATTTCTTTTTTCAAAAAGAAATCCTCCCAGAGCTTTTAGCGAATGCGCAGCAGAGCGAGGATAAGTAGTTGACAGTGTAAAGTGTATAGTTAATTTAATTATGGTGTTTATTGTTGTGCTTTCACTGTCTTGGTTTATATGTGCTACTTTTGGTAAACGGTTAGCACAGCTTTTCACTTTTGTGTTGTGCAGACCAGTTTCACGCCAGCGCCCCACCCTCCCGCCCCCTAAGCCTTCCCTTTACCCATAACTTTTCACTTTGCACTTTACACTGTGCACTGCCACCCCCCCGCTGTTGCCCTTGCGGGCAATACGCTCCCGCCCTCTGAAAGGATTTCTTTTGAAAAAAGAAATCCTCTCAGGCTCTCCTTAGAAAATTTTATTTCTCGCTTCGCTCGCTTTATTTTCTTTATTTTTATTTTATTTAGGAGCCCAACTATGAACTATCAACTCGCCGTTATCGGCGGCGGTCACGCAGGTGTTGAAGCCGCCCTCGCCGCCGCCCGTCTCGGCATTAAAACCGTTTTATTCTGCCTCTCCCTGGACACCATCGCAAATATGCCCTGCAACCCCTGCATAGGCGGTTCCGCCAAGGGTCAACTGGTCAGCGAGATCGACGCCTTAGGCGGTGAAATGGGCAAAGCGGCAGACTCCACCTTTATTCAGTCGCGAATGCTGAACAAGGGGAAAGGCCCCGCCGTGCACGCACTGCGTGTGCAAAGCGACCGTGTGAAGTACCATACTTATATGAAATCCGCCCTGGAAGCCCAGGAAAACCTTGACGTGAAGCAGGGTGAGATAACCGAAATTATCACCGATAACAACAAGGTCACCGCCGTAAAGACCCGCACGGGCATCGTGTATGCCGTGAACGCCGTTATAATCGCTACGGGAACGTACCTTGGCGGGCGTATCCATATCGGCGAGCTGAACTATCAGAGTGGCCCTGACAACGTTATGCCCGCCCTGCTGCTTACAAAGTGTCTGGAGGAAAAGGGGGTATCTCTCCGCCGTTTCAAGACGGGGACCCCCGCCCGCGTTCACCGCAAAAGCATTGATTTTGCGGCTATGGAGGTACAGCATGGCGACGAGCCGATAACGCCTTTTGCCTTTGACAACGACGAAAAGCTGGAAAACAAAGCGGTCTGCTACGTTACCTACACAAATGCCGCCACGCATGAGGTGATACTGTCAAACCTGCACCGTTCGCCGCTTTACGCAGGGCGGATCGAGGGTGTGGGACCGCGCTACTGCCCCAGTATCGAGGACAAGATAGTCCGCTTTAAGGACAAGGAGCGACATCAGCTTTTTGTGGAGCCTATGGGGCTTGACACCGACGAGTTTTATTTGCAGGGAATGTCCTCAAGCCTGCCCGAAGAGGTACAGCTTCAGTTCCTCCGCACTATAAAAGGGCTGGAGCAGGTGGAGATAATGCGACCCGCTTACGCTATCGAGTACGACTGCGTCGACCCACTGGAGCTTTACGCCACGCTGGAGTTTAAGAAGATACGCGGGCTTTTCGGAGCAGGGCAGTTCAACGGCACAAGCGGCTATGAGGAGGCGGCGGCGCAGGGGCTTATCGCAGGGATAAACGCCGCCAAATACTGTCAGAATAAGGAAATGCTCGTCCTCTCCCGCGACAGCAGCTACATCGGGACGCTTATCGACGACCTTGTGACAAAGGGCTGTATTGAGCCATACCGTATGATGACGGGGAGGAGCGAGTACAGGCTTTTGCTCAGGCAGGACAACGCTCCCGAACGCCTTGCGGGGATAGGTCACGACGTGGGGCTCCTCCCAGAAAAGCGCTACACCTACTTCCTGCGAATGGACAGGGAAATAAACGACGAGCTCCAGCGCATAAGCAAGACCACACTTAAGCCCACCGACGAGCTTAACGCCGCGCTTGAAAGCTGCGGTACAACGCCTGTTTCCACGGGAGTAAGGTTCACAGAGCTGCTGAAGCGCCCCCAGACGGACTACGAAACGCTGATAAAATTTGACGAGAACGCCCCCCAGCTCCCCCGAAAGCTGACGGACAAGCTGGAGATACGGGTGAAGTACGAGGGGTACATTCAGGCGCAGACCGTCAAGGTGGAGCAGATGAGAAAGCTGGAACAGCGCCCCCTGCCCACGGATATCGACTATCGGGAAATAAAGGGCTTGCGCTTGGAGGCGCAGGAAAAGCTGAACAAGTACAAGCCACTGAATATTGGTCAGGCAAGCAGGATAAGCGGGGTAAATCCCGCTGATATAACGGTGCTGCTGTTGCTGACAGAGGATAAAAGCTAACAATGTTCCACGGGGAACATTGTTTGTAAACCGCTTTGTGAAGCGGGTTTGAGAGGACAATCAATGACAAATGACATAAAGGAAAGATTTCTGCGGGCGGGGATAATGCTTACCGCAGAGCAGCTTGAGAAGCTGGACGTAATGACGGGATTTTTGCAGGAATACTGCAAGAAAGTGAATCTGACCGCCATTCGTGACCGTGAGGGGATAATTGAAAAGCACCTGATAGACAGCGTTCTGCCGCTGACAATGACGGAGGTGGGACAGGGGGCGAAGTGCCTTGACATCGGGACGGGGGCGGGATTTCCCGCTGTGCCGATGATGATATTCCGTGAGGACCTGCGGTTCACACTGTTGGACGCCCAGCAGAAGCGCACCGTGTATTTGGCGCAGCTTTTGGAACGGCTTGATCTGACAGCAGAGGTGATACACGGCAGGGCGGAGGAGTTGTGCCGAAAAGACGGCTACAAGCGGGCTTACGATATGGTGACTGCCAGGGCGGTTGGGAATTTGAGCTTGCTTTGCGGTTATGCGGAGCCGTTTCTGAAGGAGGACGGTCGGTTCCTTGCTATGCGTGGCTCGGCGGAGGAAGAGGAAGGGAAGCTGAAGCTGAGAAAAGCGGAAGAAATGCGGTATCAGCTGCCTTGCGGCGACGGGAGGAAGCTGATCATTTATAAGAGAAAATAAAAGGAAAAAGGGGAGTGCAAGCACCCCCCTTTTTTTATTTCATCTTTATTTTTATCCGATATTCTATCTCCTCATCACTGCTTATCTTCTCCGTTTCACAGCTTATCCCCGCAGATTTCATCTCCTCCACCGTTCGGCTGAACGTGTTCAGATAAAGTCCCACCATGTTTTTCGGGTCGCTTTTGTCGATTATTTTCTGCTTGGGCTTGTCCTGAAAACGCTGACAGAGCAGCTCCACGTAATGCTCCGCCTGCGCGCTGTTCATTTGCTTCAGGTACATCTCCTGTATCGCTTCCTCCCGCATTTCCTCGGGCAGGCGGAGCAGGGCTCTTGCCTGACGTTCGGTAAGTCCGTATTTCACCAACATTGCCCTGTCCTCCGCCCTCAGGCGGAGCAGGCGCAGCTTGTTTGCCACGGTGGACTGGGCTATTCCCAGTTTGACGGCGGCTTCCTCCTGGGTCAGCCCGTAGCTGTCTATCAGCCGTTTTATGGCGACGGCCTCCTCAAGGTAATTCAGGTCCGCGCGCTGGATATTTTCCAGAATTGCCATTACGGCGCTGTCCTTGTCCTGTGCCTCACGTACTATGCAGGGGACGTAATCAAGGTTCACCAATTTTGCGGCGCGCAGGCGGCGTTCCCCTGCGATAAGGATATAGCCGTCCTCCGCCTTACGGACGATTAGCGGCTGCATAATGCCGTTTTGTCGGATACTTACGGCGAGCTGGGTGAGGGCGTAATTATCGAAATAGGCTCTCGGCTGGTCGGGATTTGGGCGGATAAGGGACGTGGGGAGGCTTACCACGGTATTCACCACACGTTCCGTTTGTTTTTGGAAAAGCATATGTATTCCTCCTTTGAGATAATTATACACACGCGGGAGGGAAAATTTTGGCGAATTAAGGAAAATGAGCAAAAATAAAATAAAAAATAAAAAAATGGCGCTTGCGCCAAAGTAAAATTTTCTAAGGAGAGTCTGAGAGGATTTCTTTTTTCAAAAGAAATCCTCTCAGAGGGCGGGAGCGTTGGCAGTGCACAGTGTAAAGTGCAAAGTGAAAAGTTAAATTTGAGAGGAACCGTTCGGTGGGTGGGGTGGGTGGGCGCAGCCGTGAAACTGGTCTGCACCACCCAAAAGTGAAAAGCTGTGAAAAAACACTCTCCCATTTCACCACTCGCAAACCAAGTCCGTGCAAGCATCACGGTAAACGTAATAATTCAATTTACTGTGTACTTTGCACTCTGCACTGTGCACTGAAATGTTCCCCGTGGAACATTCCTCTCGACCCCGCTTTTCAAAGGCATTTACAAACACCTGAAAAAATTTTCCCTCTTTTTTCAAAGAGGGCTTTATTTTTTCCTCAAAATGTGCTATACTTAAAAAGACAAGAAAAACCAAAAATTCCAAAAGCAGGCGGAAACCTTGCAAACCCGTTCTGCAAAAGGATTTGAAAGGAGCCTGCGTATTGGGCGTTATAATTTCTGTTGTGAACCAGAAGGGCGGAGTTGCCAAAACCACCACTGCGGTGAACCTTGCCGCCGCCATAGGTCAGCGGGGCAAAAAGGTGCTGTTGGTGGACCTTGACCCCCAGGGCAACGCCACTTCCGGTATCGGGATAAATAAAAAGGAATTGAAATACACCACCTACGACGTGATAATGGGCGAGGTAAGACCCGCCGAGGCGGTGGTAAAAAGCGAGTTCAGGAACCTGTGGGCTCTGCCGTCAACGCAGACGCTGGCGCAGGGAGAGCTTCGCCTTGCCGCCTTTGACAATAAGACCTTACAGCTTAAAAAGGCGCTTTTGCAGATAAAAAACGATTACGACATCATCATCGTGGATTGCCTGCCGTCGCTGGGCGTTCTTGCGCTGAACGGACTTTCCGCCTGCGACAGGATAATCATACCTATGCAGTGCGAGCCGTACAGCTTGGAGGGAGCTGCGGAGCTGCTCTCCACGGTAAAGAGAGTCAAAAACAGTACAAATAAAGCCTTACAGCTTATGGGAATAGTGTTTACAATGGTGGATAAGCGGCTGACGGTGAACAGGGAGGTTATGGAGAGCATAAAGCGCACCTTCCCCAAGGACGCCATTTTCAAGACCGAGATACCCCGCAACGTTCGCATTTCCGAGGCTCCCAGCCACGGCGAGCCCATAACCTATTACGACCCCAATTCAAAAGGCGCCGACGCCTACCGCCGCCTTGCCGCCGAGGTGATGCAAAGAGCAGCTAAGGTGGGGAAAATGCTGTAGGCAGTTGACAGTTTACAGTGCAAAGTACACAGTTGTGGAGTCCGCTTCGCGGACGGATCGGAATGGGTAGTTGGAAAGAAAAGGTTGAAGGGTAGACCCTGCGGGCGGGAAAGCGTTTTTGCGGCTTAGCCGCAAACAGCGGGTGGGACGCTGGCGTGAAGCTGATGTGCAGCACACAAAAGTGAAAGCCAACTCACAACTCCGCCATAAGAACAACACTGGTAAATGACCTTCCTTTTAGCACAACGCCGTGCCGCACGTTGCCCGCCTGTGGTAGCGACCCGCAGGGGCGCGGGACCAAACCTCGCAATTGCGAACGCCATAATCAGCACATTGAGAAGAAGTCGAGCAGGCGAATTTAGCAAGGTAGGCTAAGAATGAAGTTTTTCCGGAATTCTTAAAACCGCCTTTTCCGAAAAAGGCGGTTTTAAGCTCGAATGTTGCAGTTTTGCTTTGCAAAACTGCAACGTTTGACTAGAAATCTGAAAAGCGCAGCTTTTCAGTTTCATGGGTGCAGGCCGCGCCGCATCCGCACGGTACCGTGCAAAACCGCTACCAACATCACCCGATAAGGCAGACAAAAAATCAATTCCAAAAGGTACAACCTTTTCCCAAAAACAAACCATTGCCTTATCAAGCGAAACAAGATATATATTAAATCAAAAAGGTACAACCTTTTCTAAAAACCCCAACACCGCCTAATCAAGCGAAAAAATCAAATAATATTGTGTATTCTTCACTTTTTATTTTTTACTGTAAAAGAAAGGACTTCACGATGAAAAAAGAAAAACGCCCTGCCTTAGGCAGTAAATTCGACAACATATTCGACGACAACGCAGGTCTGTTCGGCGACGGCGGCGAGGACAAGCTGACTGTCCTGAAGATAGGCGACATCGAGCCCAACCGTGACCAGCCCCGCCGTGACTTCGACCCCGAACAGCTGGAACGCCTTGCAAAGTCCATAGCCGACCACGGCATAATCCAGCCGCTTACGGTGCGGGAGCATGGCGGAACGTACCAGATAGTTGCAGGGGAACGCCGCTGGAGAGCCGCAAAGATAGCGGGACTGTCTGAGGTCCCCGTGAGGATAATGGAGCTTTCCGACGCTGAAACGGCGCAGATAGCGCTGATAGAGAATTTACAGCGTGAGGACCTTAACCCTGTTGAGGAAGCAAGCGGCTATAAACAGCTTATCACCCGCTACGGGCTGAAGCAGGAGGAAATCGCGGCGGGAGTGGGAAAAGCCCGTTCCTCTATCGCAAACTCCCTGCGTATCCTTGACCTCCCCGAGGAAGTAAAGGAGCTCGCCAAGCAGGGCAAGCTGTCTGCGGGGCATTGTAAAGCGCTTTTGTCGGTGAACGACGAAGTGAAACAGCTTGAGCTTGCTCACAAGGCGGCGGGGGAGCAGATGTCGGTAAGACAGCTTGAAAAGCTGTGCGGCGCAGTTAATGCCAAACCTGCTCCCAAAAAGATAAGGCAGGTATCAACGTTCATCACCGAAGCGGAGATGAGCCTGAAACAGCTTACGGGACGGGCAGTCAAAATTACTCCCAAAAAGAATAAGATAACGCTGGAAATAACTTGCAAGAACGAGGACGAGCTGAGAGAGCTTATGAAACAGCTTAACGGCTGATTTGACATAAAGAAAGGAACAAAAAAATGATAGACATCAAATTTTTACGCCAGAATCCTGAGATAGTAAAGGAAAATATCAAAAAGAAATTTCAGAACGAAAAGCTCCCCATGGTGGACGAGGTGATCGAGCTTGACAAACAGCAGAGAGAGTGCCAGCAGCGCTCCGACTTTCTCCGCAGTCAGCGCAACTCCATTTCCAAGGGGATAGGTGCGCTTATGGCGCAGGGAAAGAAGGACGAGGCGGAAGCCGAAAAGAAAAAGGTTAGCGATATGGCGGAGGAAATGGCTCAGCTTGACGCTAAAATGGCTCAGCTCACTGAGGAAGTGCGCAAGCGCATGATGGTGATACCCAACATCATCGACGACAGCGTTCCCATAGGAAAGGACGACAGCGAAAACGTTGAAGTGGAGCGCTTCGGTGAGCCTGTCGTGCCCGAATTTGAAGTGCCTTACCACGTTGACATAATGGAGGCGAGAAACGGCATTGACCTTGACAGCGCCCGCAAGACCAGCGGCAACGGCTTTTACTACCTGAAAGGGGACATAGCCCGCCTTCATTCCGCAATACTAAGCTACGCCCGTGATTTTATGATAGACAAGGGCTTCACCTACTGCATTCCCCCCTTTATGATAAGGGGGAACGTGGTGACAGGCGTTATGAGCTTTGCCGAAATGGAAAATATGATGTACAAGATAGAGGGCGAGGATCTGTACCTGATAGGCACAAGCGAACACAGTATGATAGGTCGCTTTATCGACAGTTTCCTTGACGAAAAGGAGCTGCCCCAGACCCTCACCAGTTATTCCCCCTGCTTCCGCAAGGAGGTGGGCGCTCACGGCATAGAGGAGCGCGGCGTTTACCGTATCCACCAGTTTGAAAAGCAGGAAATGGTAGTCATCTGCAAGCCTGAGGAAAGTATGGATTGGTTCCATAAGCTGTACAGTTATACGGTTGAACTTTTCAGGAGTATGGACATTCCTGTGCGCACCTTGGAGTGCTGCTCGGGTGACTTGGCGGATCTTAAGGTAAAGAGCATAGACGTTGAGGCGTGGTCGCCCAGACAGCAGAAGTATTTTGAAGTAGGAAGCTGCTCCAACCTTGGGGACGCGCAGGCAAGGCGTTTGGGTATCAGAGTCAAGAACAAGGAGAAAGGGAATTACTTCCCCCATACTCTTAACAATACCGTTGTTGCGCCGCCCAGAATGTTGATAGCGTTCCTGGAGAACAATCTTCAGGCGGACGGGAGTATCAGGATTCCGGAGCCGCTTAGAATGTATATGGGGGGTAAGGAGAGGATTTGACAGTTGACAGTGTATAGTTGACAGTTGACAGTTAGGCTTGATTTTTATCTTGCGGCGATTGATAAGGCAGTATTTGTTTCTGGGAAAAGGTGTACCTTTTGGAATTGATTTTTTGTCTGCCTGATCGGGTGATGTTGGTAACGGTTTTGCACGGTACCGTGCGGGTTTAATTTTTATCTTGCGGCGCTTGATAAGGCAATGTTGGTTGTGACCCCAGTGTCACGGCGGATGCGGCGCCGCCGCACCGCTTAAAACCGCCTTTTTTGGAAAAGGCGGTTTTAAGAATTCCGGAAAAACTTTATTTTTGGCCTACCTTGTCAAATTCGCCTGCCCGACTTCTTCTCAATCTACTAATTATAGCGTTCGCAATTGCGAGGTTTGGTCCCGCGCCCCTGCGGGTCGCTATCACAGGCGGGCAACGTGCGGCACGGCGTTGTGCGGTTAGGGAAGGTCATTTACCGATGTTGTGAGAGTGGTAATGCGGTGAGTTGTCTTTCACTTTTGTGTACTGCATACCAGCTTCACTTCTGCGTCCCGCCCGCTGTTTGCGGCAAAGCCGCAAAAACGCTTTCCCGCCCTCGGCGTTTTACCCTTCAACCGCTTTCCCGCCTGCTTTACCCGCCAACCAGCTACTAACTACTATCCAACTAACGTCCAATATTGCGGTTTTGCGGAGCAAAATGAATTTCCTTTAGGGAAATTCAAGCAATGTTGGATCGTACTTCCGCCTACGGCGGAAGTACTGACTACTTGACAAAACCCTCGAATTATGATAAACTACAAAAAACGACGACGGAAAGAAGTACCCGCTGTATGTCATCAGAGAGCCTCCGCTTGGTGCGAGGGGGCGGCTAAGGCGGCGAAATACATTCCTGAGCGACCCTGTGAACATTTTGGCTAATTTCCGCAAAAATTGCCGAAACAATTAGCAGGGTACGGGTAAGCCCGTTACAGCTTTCGAGGCGGCATTTGCCGTAAATTGAGGTGGTACAGCGTTCACTCGCCCTCTGCGTTTCGTGGAGGGCGTTTTGTTTATTCTTTTTGGAAGAGGTGAGATTTATGCTGAGAAAAGCCGTTGCTGACGATTTAGAGCAGATAGCGCAGATAGCTTTTGAGCTGCACGAGATACACGTTAAGGGCGACCCGCAGAGCAACCGTTCTATGCCCCCAGAGTATTTCCAAGGTGAGCTTCGGGAGTTTTTGCAGGGGGAAAACAATGTTATACTTGTAAGCGACGAGGACGGGATAAACGCTTACGCCGCCGTTAAAATAACGGAAAGCGACAGTCCGCCCCACTATCCCCGCAGGATATGCTTTATCGACTGCTTTGCGGTAAAGGAAAGCTGCCGCCGTCAGGGCGTGGGGACAAGGCTTATGGAGTACGTCAGGAGTTATGGCGAGGAGCAGGGCTGCACCGACTTACAGCTTGGCGTCAAGGCGTTCAACAAAACCGCCTGTGAATTTTACAAAGCTGTGGGATTTACAGAGCGCAATATAATAATGAATATGAAAATAAAAAAAGATAAGGAGCAATAAAAATGACTATTTACGAGGAACTTCAGCGCAGAGGGCTTTTAGCTCAGCTTACCGACGAGGAGGAGATAAAGGAGCTGATAAATGCGGGAAAGGCTACGTTCTATATCGGCTTTGACCCTACCGCCGACAGCCTGCACGTTGGGCATTTTATGGCGCTTTGCCTTATGAAAAGGCTTCAGCAGGCGGGGAACCGTCCTATTGCCCTTCTGGGCGGAGGAACGGGTATGATAGGCGACCCGTCGGGTAAAACTGATATGAGGAAAATGCTCACAAAAGAGGACATCGACCACAATATCGAATGTTTTAAAAAGCAGATGTCCCGCTTCATTGACTTTTCCGACGGAAAGGCGCTTATGGTGAACAACGCCGACTGGATACTGGACTTGAATTACATTGACGTTCTCCGCGAGATAGGACCTCATTTCAGCGTGAACAGAATGTTGGCGGCGGAATGCTACAAGCAGAGAATGGAGAGGGGGCTTTCCTTCCTCGAGTTCAACTATATGATAATGCAAAGCTACGACTTTCTTATGCTGTATGAAAAGTACGGGTGCAATATGCAGTTCGGCGGGGACGACCAGTGGTCGAATATGCTGGGCGGCACTGAGCTTATTCGCCGCAAGCTGGGCAAGGACGCTTACGCTATGACCATAACTCTGCTCCTCAACAGCGAGGGGAAGAAAATGGGCAAGACGGAAAAGGGCGCGGTGTGGCTTGACGCTGAAAAGACCAGTCCTTACGAGTTTTTCCAATACTGGCGCAACGTGGCGGACGCTGACGTTATGAAGTGTCTGAAAATGCTCACGTTCATTCCCATAGAGGAAATTGAGGAAATGGAGCGCACTATGAACGGCTCCCAGTTGAACAAAGCGAAGGAGATACTGGCGCACGAGCTTACCGCGCTGGTTCACGGCAAGGAGGAGGCGGACAAGGCTCTCGAAGCGGCAAAGTCCCTGTTCGGCGGCTCGGGCGTCAGCGACAATATGCCTGAGGTGAAGCTGTCGCCTGAGGATCTGACAGACGGGAAGATAAATATTGTGGATCTGTTGGTTAAGGCGGGGCTTTGTCCCTCCAAGCGTGACGCGCGCACGGTGATACAGCAGGGTGGGGCGACGGTTGACGACAGGAAGATAACTGCCTTTGATGAGATGATTGAGATTGGGGATTTTGTGGTGGTTAAGAAGGGGAAGAAGAGTTTGGTGAAGGTTTGTTCTTGAGCAGAACGGGCGTTTTGATTTCAAAATTTATGTTTTTTCGCCTGATAAGGCAATGTTGGGGTTTGGAAAAGGTTGTACCTTTTGGAATTGATTTTTTTGTCTGCCTAATCGGGTGATGTTGGTAACGGTTTTGCACGGTACCGTGCGGATGCGGCGCGGCCGCCCCGCTTAAAACCGCCTTTTTCGGAAAAGGCGGTTTTAAGAATTCCGGAAAAACTTTATTTTTAGCCTACCTTGCCAAATGGTCCAGCTCGACTTCTTCTCACTCCACAAGTGGTAATGCTCGCAATTGCGAGGTTTAGTCCCGCGCCCCTGCGGGTCGCTACCACAGGCGGGCAACGTGCGGCACGGCGTTGTGCGGTTAGGGAAGGTCATTTACCGATGTTGTTTAATGGGCGAGGTCGTGGGTTGGCTTTCACTTTTGTGTTGTGGATACCAGCTTCACTTGAGCGTCCCACCCGCTGTTTGCGGCAAAGCCGCAAAGACGCTTTCCCGCCCGCGGCTTTGCTCCTTCAACCTTCTATTTCCCACCAGCTATTATAAATCCGTTTTTCGGCAAAGCCGAAAAACTCCACAACTGTGTACTGTACACTGTACACTGTAAACTGAAAAAACGGGGGTATTACAATGGCTACTGAATTTCGTTACGACACACAGCTCCTTATCGAGGGGGAGAACCTTGACGAGGACGCAATCAACGACTATTTCCTGGAAAATTTTAAAGGGGACTGTCTGCTTGCGGTGGGGGACGAGGATCTGATAAAGATACACTTCCACACCAACGAGCCGTGGAAGGTGCTGGAATACTGCGCCTCCTTAGGCGAGATATACGACATCGTGGTGGAGGATATGGACAGGCAGTCAAGAGGGCTGAAAGGCTGATATGGGCGGATTTAACAAGAACTGGCAGAATAACGACCTGAAAAAGCGTCCCGCCACTCCCGAAGAACAGCTTGCCAAGTTGAAAGAGCGTGGCTGCACCGTGGAGGACGAGGCTTTTGCCATAAAGACCCTGACGGATATAAACTACTTTCGTCTGGCGCACTATTTCTCCCTGTTTCTGGAGGAAAGCGGAAAGTACCGCGAGGGGACGAGCTTTAACAAGGTGCTTAAGGTGTACGATTTTGACAGGCAACTGCGCAACCTGCTTTTGGAGATACTGGAGGAACTGGAGATATCCATGCGGGCGCACTGCTCTAACTTTCACGCCTTGAAGTACGGTGCGCTGGGGTATCTTAATGAAAATACATTCTGCAAGGTCCACAGACACCAGCAGTTTGTAGGGCGGGTAGAGCGCACCATTGAGACCAACGAGGACAGCGAAATGGTGAAGCACTATCAGAACAAGCACGGCGGCAAGTTCCCCCTCTGGGTAGTGATGGAGCTTTTCAGCTTCGGCTCGCTGATAATGTTTTACAGGGATATGAAGCCCCAGGACAAGACGGAGATAGCAAAGGAATACTACAATATGACTTCGGGAGCGCTGGAAAACCGAATGGACAGGCTGCTTGACCTGCGCAATCACTGCGCTCACTACCACAGGCTTTACGACACAAGGATATGTGGGGAGGACACGGTTTTTACAAGTATTCTCGCTATGCGTGACATTTACCGCCGCAAGGAAAGTTGGGAAAAGGGATTTTTCCCAAGGCTCAGGCAGCTTTGCGCTGAGTATGCGGACGTGGTGGAGCTGGAACGGCTGGGATTTCCGGAGGATTGGGAGGAGAGGCTGAAGAGCAGTTGACAGTGCACAGTGTACAGTTGACAGTTAATTGAATTATGGGGTTTACCGATATACTTGCACGGACTTGGTTTGCGAGTGGTGATATGTGAGAGCGTTTTTTCACAGCTTTTCACTTTTGTGTTGTGCAGACCAGTTTCACGGGTGCGCCCCACCCTCCCGCCCCCAGACACTTCCCTTCAACAATAACTTTTCACTTTGCACTTTACACTGTGCACTGCCAAGCCCCCGCTGTTGCCCTTGCGGGCAAGGCGCTGTAAGCTCTGAAAGGATTTCTTTTGAAAAAAGAAATCCTCTCAGACTCTCCTTAGAAAATTTTACTACTCGCTAACGCTCGCTTTATTTTTTAGGTAATTATTTATGAACTATGACATCGCAATAATCGGCGCAGGTCCTGCAGGCTGCACCTTCGCCCGCCTTATAGCAGGCAAATACCGCATCGCCCTCATCGACCCGAAAACCGAAACCAAAACCAGCTTTCATAAACCCTGCGGCGGGCTGCTGTCGGAGGACGCGCAAAAAACATTGGCACGGTTCGACCTGACCCTGCCTAAGTCGGTATTGGTAGACCCCCAGATATTCGCCGTGCGCACCATTGATCTGAAAAGCGGTCTGATACGGCGGTATCAGCGGTTTTACGTCAACCTTGACCGCCACCGCTTTGATATGTGGCTGAAAGGGCTGATCCCCGAAAGCGTGGATATGATAATGGCAAAGGCGAAGTGCATAGCTCCCGCCGAGGGCGGATTTGTGATAGACTGCGGGGAAAGAAAGATAACCGCACGATACGTGGTGGGCGCAGACGGAGCGAACTCCCTTGTGCGCAGGACGTTTTGGAAGAAAAAGCTGCGCTCTTATGTGGCGATACAGCAGTGGTTTGAGGAAACCAATCCCACCCCGTTCTACTCCTGCGTGTTCGACCCTGACACCAGCGACTGCTGCTCCTGGTCCATCTCCAAGGACAACTTTTTCATCTTTGGCGGCGCATTCCCACACGAAAATTCCCGCCAGAGATTTGAGGAGCAAAAGCGCAAGCTGGCGGAGCAGGGCTTTAAGTTCGGTGAGCCGCTGAAGACCGAGGCGTGCGTAGTCTTGCGCCCGCGGGGTTACAGGGACTTTGTCTGCGGCGGGAACGGCGTACTGCTGATAGGCGAGGCGGCGGGGTTTATCAGCCCAAGCTCGCTGGAGGGGTTCAGCTATGCGTTTGACAGCGCCGTATTGCTGGCGGAATGTTTTGAGAAAGGGCTTGACGGGGTAGAGAAGCGTTATCGCAGGGCGACGTTCAGGTTGAGGACGAAGTTAGTGGGGAAGGTATTGAAATGTCCGTTTATGTATCAGCCGACGCTGCGGCGGTTGGTGATGAAAAGCGGGTTGAATACGGTTAAGGAGTAGAGAGAAAAAAGGGGCGTAAGCCCCGTAAAAAAATTTTCTAAGGAGAGCCTGAGAGGATTTCTTTTTTCAAAAGAAATCCTTTCAGAGGGCGGGAGCGCTGGCAGTTGACAGTGCAAAGTGAAAAGTGAAAAGTTAAATTTGAGAGGAACCGTTCGGGGGGCGGGACGGGTGGGCGCAGCCGTGAAACTGGTATGCACCGCCTAAAAGTGAAAAGCTGTGATGATTGCTTTCTAAAAGCACGACCCCCAAAACCAAGACTGTGCAAGTATCACGGTAAACCCCATAATTAAATTTACTGTGTACTCTGCACTGTGCACTGTACACTGTCAACAAGCATAATAAATTTACAAAAAAGGAACACCCTATGTCAATATTCGATATTTTCAAAAAAATAGAATCCACACCCACCGCCCAGACCCCTGTCGAGATGATAATAGCAGGACTGGGCAACCCGGGAACGCAGTACGAAAGCACCCGCCATAACAGCGGCTTTATGGCATTGGATACGTTAGCCGAAAAATGCGGAGTGGAACTGAAAAAGCTGCGCTTCAAGTCCCTCACCGCCGAGGCGGTAATTGAGGGAAAGCGCTGCCTGCTGATGAAGCCCACCACCTTTATGAACAACAGTGGCGACGCCGTGGAGGAGGCCGTGCGGTTTTACAAGCTACCGCCTGAAAACGTGCTTGTGATATACGACGACATAACCCTCGACGTAGGCAGAATAAGAGTGCGCCCCAAAGGCAGCGACGGCGGGCATAACGGAATGAAAAGCATAATCCTCCGTCTTGACAGCGACGATTTCCCCCGCATACGGATAGGCGTGGGGAAAAAACCTCACCCCGATTACGATTTGGCGGATTGGGTATTGTCCCATTTCACCAAAGCTGAGGGAGAAAAGCTGGAAACGGCGCTGGAAAACGCTGCTGACGCCGCAAAGCTGATAGCGGTGGGAAAGCTGAACGACGCCATGAACACTTACAACGGCAAATAACGGCAAATAACGGAGAGGCAGTTCAATGAAGATAATAGCCCATGTGGAAAGCGATTTCCCTGAAAAATTCGGCATACCCAGACAAAGCGGGCTTGCCCCCGCCTTGAAAAGCAGGATAGTCTTTGAACCGCAGTACCGTGTAAAAGAGGCGTTCAGAGGGCTTGAGGGGTATTCCCGCATATGGGTGCTGTGGGAATTCTCCCGTGCGGAAAGGGAAGAATGGTCGCCCACCGTTCGTCCGCCAAGGCTGGGCGGCAACAAGCGGGTGGGAGTTTTTGCCAGTCGCTCTCCCTTTCGTCCAAATCCCATAGGTATGTCGGCGGTAAAGCTGGAGCGAATAGAGTACGGAGCTGACGGACCTGTTCTTTATATTTCAGGCGGCGATATGATGGACGGAACGCCTGTTCTTGACATCAAGCCCTATCTTCCCTATGCGGACGCATATCCTGACGAGGAGCACGGCTTTTCCCACGGCAGGGGAGAGGATTTGCTTAATGTGGAGATACCAGAGGAGTTGTTGGAAAAGCTGCCTGAGGAAAAGCGGGAGGGGCTTATTCAGGCGTTGGAACAGGATCCGAGGCCTGCGTATCAGGACGACCCTGACAGGGCGTATACTATGAGCTATGGCGGGGCGCAGGTGAGGTTTGTTGTCAATGGGAAAACGTTGATAGTGTACAATGTAGAGTACACATTACACAATAAATTTAATTATTAGGTTGCTTCATTATCTTTCACTATCTCGATTGAATAAGTTCTGATAAAAGCGGTGTTTCGGCACCGCTTTTCACTTTTGTGTCCTGCACACCAGCCTCACGCCAGCGCCCCACCCTCCCGCCCCACACCTCTTTCCTTCAACCACAACTTTCCACTTTACATTCTACACCGCCATCTGCCATTCCTCGCTCTGCTGCGCAGTCGCTCCCGCCCTCTGAGGGGATTTCTTTTGAGAAAAGAAATCCCCTCAGACTCCTCTTAGAAAATTTTAGTCGGGCTGACGCCCGTTTTTTTGCAAAAAACAACAGCGCCCCTTACAAGGCGCTGTTGTTTTATATCTGCTCGAAAAGTGTACTTTCGGAAACTGCTTATCCTTTATTCTCCGTCAATTCTACCTCAATATCCAGAGTAGTGACCCTGCCTGAGCCGCCAAAGCCGAAGTATGAGTCGCTCTCAATGACCCTGCTGACGGTGAGGGTTATCTTATCCCCTGCGTGCATTCCCTTTGTTATCGCCTGCACGTCGGATACGGACTCTATCTCCTTGCCGTTCACCTTGGTGATAACGTCGCCTACACGCAGATCGCTCTTTGCTACGGGAGCGTCCTCGTCAATGTCGGTGACGAGCAGACCGGTTGCGTAAAGCCCGTAAAGCTGAGCAGTGTATTCGTTTATCTGTCTGGTGGTAATGCCTATCGTGGGTCTGCCTGTAACAAAGCCGTAGTTGATAAGGTCGCTGATAACAGGCTTAGCCTCGTTTATGGTGATAGCAAAGCCCAGATTTTCAAGCGTTGTGGAGGAGCTTTGTGATACCAGCTTGGAGTTTACTATACCTACCACGTTGCCGTACAGGTCAAACAGTCCGCCGCCTGAGTTGCCCGGGTTGATAGCCGCGTTTGTCTGAATGGAGCTGAGCTCATAGCCGCCCTCCTCAGATGCAAAGCGGTTAAGTCCCGAAATAATGCCGTTGGTGATGGTCTTGTTCAGTCCTGCGGGGTTGCCGATAGCGCAGACCTCCTGACCTATCTTCAAAGAGGAGCTGTCCCCCAGCGCAACGGCTGTAAAGGGCTGATCTCTGCTTATCTTCAGTATCGCAAGGTCGGTGGCGCTGTCCGAGCCTACCACTACCGCTTCAATTTCCTCCTCGTCGCTGTAAGCGTCGGAGATTACAACGGAGATCTTGCTGTTGCCCTCAACTACGTGGTGATTTGTGACGATATAGCCGTCAGTGGTGAAAATAACGCCGCTGCCCGTGCCGTAAAGGGTGTAGCCGCCGGGCTCGCTTTCGCCGCTGAGCATTGAACTGCTCTGAACGTAGTTCTTTACTACCACTATGCTTTCATTGACCTTGTCGAAAAGCTCCTCGTAGCTGTACTGTACGGTGGTGTTCATATTCACCGTATTTTCCAGAGTGCCGAGATCGCTGCTCACTTCGGTGTCGGGCTTGTGGTATTCGGGGGTGGTGTTGGTGCTCTCCTCGGGATTCTCTTGTTCATCGGAGGAGGACGGGGCGTTATCGTTATCGGCGGGCTGGCTTTGGGAAGTGTCGTCCTGAAGCCTGCTTGCAAGATACGAGCCGCCGAAGCCGCTTGCGCTTCCTACAACTATTGCGGCGATAAGCACGCCGATTATAAGACCGCCGTTTGTTTTTTTCTTCTTAGGCGGCTGAGGGGCAGGCTGCTGTTGCTGATAGTTGTTATAGCCGCTGTTCGGGTCGGTGGAAAAATTATACTGCGGGTATTCGTACATATTGGGTCAACTTCCTTTCTTAAAAAGGCATTTATTCCTTGTCCCTGTGAGGGGGCTTTTTTCTTTTACAACTGGGATTATAAACCTGCATTGTGACAGGGGAGTGAAGAGAGATTTATAAATCGGGGAAAGATTTGTGTGTTGAGGTAAACGTTGTCCTTTAGCAGGACTTGCTTTTTGGGGTAGTTTTTATGTTTTTTCGCCTGATAAGGCAATGTTGGATTTTCGGAAAAGGTTGTACCTTTTTGTTTAATTTTTATGTCTGCCTAATCGGGAGATGTTTGTATCGGTTTTGCACGGTACCGTGCGGATGCGGCGCGGCCGCCCCGCTTAAAACCGCCTTTTTCGGAAAAGGCGGTTTTAAGAATTCCGGAAAAACTTTATTTTTAGCCTACCTTGCCAAATGGTTCAGCTCGACTTCTTTTCACTCCACAAGTGGTAATGTTCGCAATTGCGAGGTTTGGTCCCGCGCCCCTGCGGGTCGCTATCACAGGCGTGCAACGTGCGGCACGGCGTTGTGCGGTCAGGGAAGGTCATTTACCAATGTTGTGAGAGTGGTAATGTGGTGGGTTGGCTTTCAGTTTTGTGTTGTGGATACCAGCATCACGCCAGCGTCCCACCCGCTGTTTGCGGCAAAGCCGCAAAAACGCTTTCCCGCCCTCGGCGTTTACCCTTCAACCTCCTCTTTCCCACCTGCCATTCAAATCCGTTTTTCGGCTTCGCCGAAAAACTCCACAACTGTGTACTGTGCACTGTGCACTGTAAACTGATTTGTTCCAGCTACTAACAACTATCCAACTAGCAACTATCCACTGCTTATTGTCAACGATCAACAGTCAGCTGTTGCCAGCGCAATCCCGCACTCTATCCTCTTTTTCTGCATTTCGCAGGCGATCTTGTGGGGCTTTCTTGCATCGCCCTCGTACTTGAAAGAATTGGCGTTGCAGCCGCCTGAGCAGTAGAACCTTGCCCAGCAGTCGGCGCAGCCCTCTTTGCTGTAAATATGGGTCTTTGCAAAATAATCCTTTAAATCTTTATTAACGTTTCCGTCAAATATGTTGCCCATTTTCCACTCGTCCATTCCCACAAACTGATGGCAGGGGAAAATATCGCCGTCGGGAGTTATGGCGACGTACTCGTTCCCGCAGCCGCAGCCACGCAGGCGCTTGACAGCGCAGGGACCTTGATTTAAGTCTATCTTAAAATGGAAAAAGTTGAACTTTTTCGGGTCGTTTTTCATAATTTCGCAAAGTCTGTCGTATTCGTTGAATATCGTAGGCAGGTCGCTTTCGGCTATTGCGTAGGGCATTTGCGGGTCGGTGACAACAGGCTCCACCGAAAGCTGCTTGAAGCCAAGCTCCGCCATATGGAGAATATCGTTTGTGAAATCAAGGTTGTATTTTGTGAACGTTCCTCTTATATAATGATCCGTTCTGCCCTCGTTTACACGTCCTTTGACAAGCTGTTGGAATTTGGGAACGATAAGGTCGTAGCTGCCCTTTTCGTTGGGAGTTATGCGGATACGGTCGTTTACTTCCTTTCTGCCGTCAAGCGAGAGAACGCAGTTGCTCATCTCACGGTTTATGTACTCTGTTTTTTCGTCGTCAAGCAGTACGCCGTTGGTGGTTATCGTAAAGCGGAAATTCTTTCCGTGCTGTTTTTCAATGCTCCTTGCGTAATCAACGGTGGCTTTGACGGTGTCCCAAGCCATAAGCGGCTCGCCGCCGAAGAAATCCACCTCAAGATTTTCCCGCCCTGCGGATTTTTCAATAAGGAAATCTATGGCTTTTCTGCCCACCTCGGGGGGCATCAGCATTCTTCCCCCGCCGAAATCACCGGTTTCCGCAAAGCAGTATTTGCACCTTAAATTGCAGTCGTGGGAAACGTGCAGGCACATTGCCTTTATGGGAGCGTTAAGGGTCATCTCGGCATACTGCTTGTACTCGTCCTCGGAGAAAAGCATTTTGCCGTTGTAAAGCTCCTCCAGCTCGGACAAAGCCTCGGCCATCTCCCCCTTGTCATACTGAGGCAGGGAAGCGGCAAGCTGCTCTGCGGTAACGCCCAGCCCGCCGCCCTCGTGGTCGGGACAGATATAGTCCAGCATATCAAAGATAAGGCGGTCCACAACGTGAACGCCGCCGCTGTTTATGTCAAGGACGATATACATATCCCCCTGCTTGTACTTGTGTATTCTTGAATCCATTTTTTCAAATCCTTTTTATTTTTTCTCAACATCAAAAGAGGGAGGAAAGTCCTCCCTGCTTTTGCTGCGTTCAAATTTACTTATTTGCCTCGCACTGCTGATTTGCAACGGTGCAGGAGGTCTTGCAGGCGGACTGGCAGGAGGTCTGGCACTTGCCGCAGCCGCCCTTTGCGGCGGTTTCCTTCAGATTAGCCTTATTGACAGTTTTAAGATGTTTCATATCGTTTTCCTTTCAAGATAGGTGCATAATTTTTATTATTATAGCACGAAAAGAGTGAACTGTCAAGACGGTTTACAGTTTACAGTGCAAAGTGCAAAGTTGTGGTATCCAGTACTTCCGCCGAGGGCGGAAGTACGATCCAACATTGCTTGAATTTCCCTAAAGGAAATTCATTTTGCTACGCAAATCCGCAATACTGGACGTCTGCGGCAATGGATTTGAATTGCTGACTGCAAATTTCTGCCTGTCACTTCAAATCCGTTTTTCGGCGAAGCCGAAAACTCCACAACTGTGCACTGTACACTTTACACTGTCAACTGTCAAGCGCTTCGTAGCACTTCGCCACCTGCTCCCAGCTCATATTTTCGGGAGCGATAACGGGCACTATCGTGTATTTCGTGCCAAGGTATTCCTCCGCCTTGCTCATCAGGGCTTTCGCCTTCTGCGCAGGGTCTGCGGGCAGGTCAATGGTCTCCTTGTCGCTTATTTTTAGCTTGTTTCCAAATTCGGACAGGGTGATGTTCAGATATACCTTGCCGTCAAATGCACTGTCTGAAAGCATTTCCGCAGTATCACCATAGCTCTTTCCGTACCCCGCCAGCAGGTCGGACATATTTATCACGGCGGCGGTCTTTCCTCCGTCGGCGGAATTTACGTTGTTGTACAAAGCGGTGAGGGCGGTGTATCTTGTTGCGGTGAAATATTTTCCGTCAAGAATAGACTGGTCATAGGGCTTGAACACGGGGAATCTCATCTGCGACAGCAAAACCTCGTCAAATCCTGCGTCGGTCAGCTCCTTTGCAACGGAGGACAGGTAGTCGGAGGAGCCCTTGCGGAACGGGTCTATCCAGCGCCTGCCGCCTCTGTCGGCGTAGTTGTCCAGCCATGCGTAGCTGTCGTCCTTGAACCAATACCCCGTATCAAGAACGCTTGCGGGGGTAAGGTGGTCCCTCAAAGCGGGGAGCAGAGCCTTTGCCTCAAGTCCCATTCCCTTTGCCATTGAAACGATTTGCCCTGCGGGGAGCGTTCCCTTTACCAGATTGGTGTTTTTCAGATCGTCTACGGTTGTAGCGTAAAGCAATTCGCCCATATCGTTCTTCACGGGGATTATCACCTGAGTGAAGCCTGCGTTCTTAGCCGAGGAGAGCGCCTGAGTAAGAGCAGAAGCGCTGTTCAGCGCCGTTTCAGGCACGACGTAGCTTCCTCCCGACGTCTCAGGTTCGGGAGCAGTGGTGGGCGGCGGGGTACTTTCCTCTGTGCTTTCCGAGCCTGACTGCTGGGGCGTGGTGTCGGAAGAGCTGCTTTCAGGGGGAGTCCAGCCCTGGGGAGTGCTGTCGGTGTTGTTTCCTCCGCCGATGGAGTTGGACAGTCCCTTTGCTATGGAATAGCCCACGAAGATAAGTCCTCCTGCCAGCAGGATAAGAAGTATCACTTCCGCTATCTTTCTGCCGGTGGACTTTCTCTTTTTGTAAAGGTGGTTTTTGCCGCGCTTTATTTTTATGCTTTTTCTTTTGTAGTTTGACATTGTTAGTTCTCCGTGTCCTTGAGCAGGACGTGCTTTTTTATATTTCAACTTTTATAGTTTTTGCTTGATAAGGGAAAGGGTTGCTTTTGGAAAAGGTTGTATCTTTTTGATTTTTATGTCTGCCTAATCGGGTGATGTTTGTAACGGTTTTGCACGGTACCGTGCGGTCGCGGCGCCGCCGCACCGCTTAAAACCGCCTTTTTCGGAAAAGGCGGTTTTAAGAATTCCGGAAAAACTTCATTCTTAGCCTACCTTGCCAAATGGTCCAGCTCGACTTCTTCTCAATCAGCTGATTATAGCGTTCGCAATTGCGAGGTTTGGTCCCGCGCCCCTGCGGGTCGCTATCACAGGCGGGCAACGTGCGACACGGCGTTGTGCGGTCAGGGAAGGTCATTTACCAATGTTGTGAGAGTGATAATGCGGTGGGTTGGCTTTCAGTTTTGTGTTGTGCACACCAGCCTCACTTCTGCGTCCCGCCCGCTGTTTGCGGCAAAGCCGCAAAAACGCTTTCCCGCCCGCAGCTTTGCTCCTTCAACCTTCTCTCCCCCTACCAGCCATTCCAATCCGTCCGCGAAGCGGACACCACAACTGTCAACTGTCAACTGTACACTGTCAACTGCCTAGTTCCAGAACGCACTCAACGCCAACGAAATAACTCCCACATAGATAAGCGTTATAGGCATTCCTCTGAACGACGCGGGGACGGCGTCGGAGTTCAGGCGGTCGGAGGCGGCGCCCAGAAGATAGCCCGCCAGGAGAAAGCCCAAGCCCGTTCCAAGACCGTAGCCAACGTAGCTTGCAAAGGTGCCGCCTATATTGCTCTGGATAAACAGCGCGCCAAGCACGGCGCAGTTGAACACCGACAGGTGGACGTAACGCCTTGCCTTTTTGAACAGCGACGGCAAAAAACGCCACACCGCAAGCAGTGTCAGCAGGTATATTGCCGACATTATGAAAATATAGATAAAAGGCATCAGTATATTATAATATTCCCAGGCGGAAAAATACCTGTCCGTAAGGCAGGTGACCATAGAGGTGAGAGTGGTGACGTAAATAACGCCGATGAATATCCCCACCAGGTTTTCCTTCCTGCGGGCGGTGTAAAGCAGGACGTTAACGCCAAGAGCGTGTTCAAATGCGGCGTTTTCAATGAATATGCCCAGCAGAGCCGCAGTCAGCATACGAGTGAATACCGTTTCCATTTACGCCTGCTCCTTTCCCGCTTTTCTGCGGCGAGGGCTGAAACGGTTGAACACCGCGCGGCAAAGTCCCGCCAATATTCCCACCAGAATGAACCCGCCGAACATTTTTCCCATAGAGGGGATCTGAAACGGCAGATTTACCCTTAAATTCCACAGCATATTGTCCGTGAGTATGTCCCTTATGCTCCCCACCAGTATGCAGGCAAAGTCAAAGCCCAGGGTGAAGCCTATGGCGTCCTTGAACATCTGCGGCACGGGGCGCAGGAAAAATCTGCTCTCCGTCTTTGAGAGGATAAGGGGATTGGCGACGGTTATGGCGAGATACAGCTGTATCTCGTTCAGCGCCTCCTCGGGGAAGATAAGCTGAGTCAGCATTATCACAGGCACATACACGGCGGCGGCGATAAGCGCATACAGCACTATCCTCACCGCAAACGCCGCGCCCTTCGGGATTATCCTGCAAAGTCCAACGGAAAAAATCGTTACCAGCGTGAACACAAAGCTCAGCGCCAGAGCATTGAGCAGGCCCGTCGCCGCACCGATGACAGGTCCTGCGAACAGCCCGCTCATCAGCACTGCGTTTTGCCGCACGATACCGTCGGATAGCCTTGCTTTTCTTTTTGAAACTGACATTTTATATCAACTGTCCTTTTTTGGATTTTCGGTTTTGTCTTTCTTTTCGGTCTTTGCTTTGCCGCCTTTTGGGGGAGCTTCGGTTTTCGGGGATCTTCCGCTTTTGTCTTTCTTTTTCTCCTTTTTCTTTTTTGAGGAGAACAAGCCGCCCTCCTTGCGGACGGGAACGTTATCCTTGCCCCTGACTATCTTGGGCGGCTTTTTCGCCGCCTTTATCACCTTGTTGTCAACGGCGGGCATATTATAGTTGAGAAGAGGTACAATAATCTCCTGGGTATCTCCCAGCGGCTTTGCGGGTTCGCCGCTTTGCGCCTCGCTTTTCACCTTTTCAAAGCTGCGGATATTTTTCAGTCTGCTAAAGCCGTTTTTGAAAAGGTCCGCCGTCTTTTCCGCAAAGCGGTCGATGTGTATGGAAAACGCGTTTGCAAGGAGCAGGACGAAAACGAAGCTGGTCTCGGTTTTTGTCAGATGTCTGAATATGACAAGCAATGCTCCCATAAGAATACCATAGTATATTCTTCCAAGTATGCTCTTTGGCATAGTCTGGGGGTCGTTTGCCAGAAACAGCAGACCGAACAGCAGGTTTCCGCAGATAAGCTCTATTACTATCGAGGCGTTTACGTTGTCAAAAGAGGGGAACAGGAACGAGCCCGCCATAAACACGCCAAGAGTTACCAGCGAAATGACGGGGGACAGCGCCCTTCTGAAAATAAGGCACAGCCCGCACACCACCAGTATCAGAACGTGAGTAGTGCCTATTGCGCCGAGGAAATTTCCCAGAAAAATGTCTGAAAGGGACAGCTCCTGCGCCGTGCCCAGCCTTACAAGATAGCTTTCCAGTCCGGAATAAAGAGTTCCGCTGTAATCTCCCCAGAGAGGGATATTCTCGCCCAATGCGGGGAACATCAATATCTGAGAGGGCCAGCTCACCGCAAGGAAAGCGTAGCTGAGACATGCGGGGTTAAAAATATAGTTGTTTTTCCCGCCGAAGATATGCTTTATTCCCATAGCCAAAGCAGCGCCGAAAATAACGCAGGCATAGCTTACCGTTGCGGGCATAAGCAGTCCCAAGCACATACCGCTGACAACAGTGGAAAGGTCTTTGAAGTTATACGTTTTTTTAGTAAGACGGCAGCAAAGCCAGTCCGCCAGCATACTGACCGCCACGCTGACAAGGCAGACGGCAAAGGCTCTGACGCCCCAGCGCCACACGCCCATTATCAGCAGGGCGCAAAGGCAGATAAGCTGGTCGCCGTAAACGCTGCGGTATTTTCTTCCGAAAAAGCTGCGCTTTTTTTCGGCGGCGGTTTTGTCCGTTGTGTCCATTGTATCCATAAATAAGACGATAAGCCTTTCCTTTCGTAATATTCCGTAAAGCGGCTGCTGCCGCAAAAATTTAGGGGGTAAAATATGAAAGCAGAAATGATATCAGAATCCACGCTCAAGGTGACGCTTACAGCGGAGGATATGAGCGTGCATAACCTTTCCTACGAGGAGCTGACCGCCAAGGGTGCTCAGTGCCGCAAAACGCTGGAAAAGCTGCTGACGGGGCTTGACCCGTCGAAAAACGCCATAGCCGCCGCAAGACTTCTGGGTGAGGAGCGCAGGCTGTTCGTGGAGGCGTTCCGCCGAATGGACGGCGGGTGTATGCTTTACGTCAGCGCCGCGGCCTCTCCAAAGCGGCAAAAGCCGTTGCTTGATGAAAGCCGTGAGGCGTCGCCCATACAGTTTCAGACCTTCTCCCAAAGCGCGCTGGAGCAGCTTCTCCGCTGTCTTGAAATGGAAAAGGAGCAGGGTGCGCTTTTCACCTCAAGGCTCTTCAGAAAGGGAGAGTGCTTTCGCCTTGCGGTGATACCGCAGAATACCTGCCGCACCAGACTGCTGAGGATATTCAGCGAGTTCGGCGAGGCGATAACGGGAGAGCTTGCGGCAGCGTATACGGAGGAGCATTTTGAGTTGATAGTTGATAGTTGACAGTGCACAGTTGGCAGTGTACAGTGAAGAGTGCAGAGTGAAAAGTTATAGGGGAAGGGAAGGAGTCGTGGGGTGGGAGGGTGGGACGCAGGCGGGAAACTGATGTGCAGGACACAAAAGTGAAAAGTGGAGTTGAGTTGTCTGTTTAGCTCAACTTTTTAATCGAGTTCGTGAAAGATAAGGAAAAAACTTTGTTCATTACCTTTCACTATCTCGGATTTACTGCTGTGCTTTTGGAGAGGTTTGGTCACCTTTCGTCACTTTTGTGTCCTGCACATCAGTTTCCCGCCAGCGCCCCACCCTCCCGCCCCGTCCATTGCTCCTTCAAATTGAGCAACGTCCGAAACGGCAAGCCCGACTTACCCTTTCTTCAGCTTTTCCACCATTTTCGACATATCTTCCGCCTTGAACAGACAGCTCCCGCTTACCAGCACGTCAGCGCCCGCCCTTATGGCAAGGGGAGCAGTTTCGGGATTTATCCCGCCGTCCACCTGTATCATCAAAGAGGGATTTACTTTATCTGCGTACTCCCGTATCTGCGTTACCTTAGGCAGAGTAAAGTCCAGAAAGCCCTGCCCGCCGTACCCCGGCTCCACCGTCATCACCAGTATCATCTCAACCTTGTGAACGTAAGGCAGAACCGCCTCAGCGGGAGTATTTGGCTTTATTGAAAGCCCCGCCATTATCCCCGCGTCGTGTATCAGCCCGATAGTCTGCTCAATATCGCTGTCGCTTTCCGTGTGGAAGGTTATCATATTTGAGCCGCTTTCAGCGAAGAACTTTATCTGCCTGTCGGGGCGGGACACCATAAGGTGCGTATCCCTGAAAAAATCCCCCTTCAACGCCTTCTGAAAAGGCGCGCCGTAAGAGATGTTCTCAACAAAGCTGCCGTCCATAACGTCAATGTGTATCCAGTCAGCTCCCGCTTTCAGCGCTCTTTCCGCCTCCTCGCCCGCTTTCGACAGGTCGCAGCTAAGCAGAGAGGCGCTTATTTTTATTTTGTTATCTGAAATTTCCATAATTATCTCCTTAGCTTAAGAGATATACACATTTATTGTACCTCATTTTTGGAGTTTAGTCAAGCTAAATATTAGCATAATAATATTGATTTTTTCGGTCAAAAATGGTATAATCTGTTCATAACGGAAAATATTCTTCCGCAAAGCAAGGAGAACGCCAATGACTTACCGCAAATATCCCGACCAAGCCGCCGTTGACCGCCATATCGCAGAAAAAGAGCCCCTTCTCATAGCCGTATCCTTTGACGGGGAAACGGTGCTGGTATCGCATATAGACGACAGCGTGGAACATCATATCCTGCTGTCCCATTTTGGACTGCCGCCGCAGGACATTGATAAATATTTCCGCATAGCGGTGGACGAGGAAAGCGCAGAGTGGACTTTCGTCTGCCCGCCCGATTACAAGGGGATAACAGACAGGAAACGCCGTATAACCGAATTTTACAACGACGGGATAACGGCGATATCCCGTGTGCTGTCGGATATAGGATACTTCTCCGACATAAGGATACCGAGGCGGTACAGACGGCATTTTGACGTGATAGGTGACGACTCGTCATATCTGCCTTACTAATTCACAAAAATTTCACTTGCATTTTTCTTACAAACCCTGTATAATATTTCTTACAGCAAGACGCAAAGAAAAAACACGTAAAGGAAAGGAAATCAACATTATGGATCTTCAGCTTCTGGTAGATACATCAAACGCAGCCGCCAACAACGGTCAGGCAAATATGTGGGTGACGCTGGCAACGACGATACTCCCCATAGCGCTTATGGTGCTTATATTTTACTTTCTGCTTATCCGTCCCGAGAAAAAGCGCTCCAAGAAAATGAAGGAAATGCTGGACAATCTTCAGGTAGCGGACGAGGTTGTTACCACCGGCGGGATAATCGGCCGCGTTCTCTCCGTCAAAGAGGACACCGTCCTTATCGAGACAGGCAGCGACCGCACAAGATTGAGAGTTCTCCGTTCGTCTATTGCGGAAAACAGAACGGTACACGACGATGTTTCAGCGTAAATATCGTGAAAAAGAAAAAGCCCTCGGAAGAGGGCTTTTTTAGTTGTTAATCGGATAGTAGTTAGTTTAATAGTAATTAGTAGCTGGTTGGAATAAATCTGAAGGAGCAAAGCTGCGGGTGGGAAAGCGTTTTTGCGGCGAAGCCGCAAACAGCGGGTGGGACGCTGGCGTGAAGCTGGTATCCACAGCACAAAACTGAAAGCCAACCCACCGCATTATCACTCTCACAACATTGGTAAACGACCTTCCCTAACCGCACAACGCCGTGCCGCACGTTGCCCGCCTGTGGTAGCGACCCGCAGGGGCGCGGGACCAAACCTCGCAATTGCGAACGCCATAATTAGCAGATTGAAAAGAAGTCGAGCAGGCGAATTTGACAAGGTAGGCTAAAAATAAAGTTTTTCCGGAATTCTTAAAACCGCCTTTTCCAAAAAAGGCGGTTTTAAGCGGTGCGGCGGCGCCGCATCCGCCGTGACACTGGGGTCACAACCAACATTGCCTTATCAAGCGCCGCAAGATAAAAATTAAACCCGCACGGTACCGTGCAAAACCGCTATCAACATCACCCGATAAGGCAGACATAAAAATCAAACCCAAAAGGTACACATTTTCCAAAAATACAACACTGCCTTATCAAACGCCGCAAGATAAAAATTAAGTCTAACTGTACACTTTTCACTGTACACTGTAAACTGTATAATTTTCCTCTGCCAAGCATACACTTGTATAAAAAACAGAGGAAAAGCCTATGAAATCACTTACCATACATATCTTCCGCCCATTCCTTGTTTCCGTAGTGATAGGAATGTCAGCCTCCGTCGCCGCCCTGCTCCTGTTCTCGCTGATAATGTACGCCCTGCACCTGCCCGACAGCTTCAGCTACCCGCTGGGTCTTGCGTCCCTTGCGGCGGGGTGCTTCACTGCGGGTCGTATCTTAGGCGGAAAAAAGCGCCACAGCGGCATAAAGCAGGGTCTGCTCTGCGGCGGAGCAATGTTCCTGCTCTGCCTTCTGGGTGGATTTATCTTTGGCACCGTCAGCTTCTGGGGCGTGCTTGCCAAGCTGCTTATCTGCCTTGCCACAGGGATAAGCGGCGGAGTTTCAGGCGTGAACAGCAGAATAAAGCATTAAATACACAGTCATTCCTTCTTACTTCTGGAATAAAAAATGTAAATAAAATTTACATTTTTTTCAAAAATCCATTGACAACCCCTGCCTTATGTGATATACTCTTTCATAAAGAAACCCTTGAGAAAAAGGAAAAAATAAACCGAACAGGGGGCAGACAATGGTAACCATAAGAAACCTGCAAAAAAGCTACGGCATATTTCAGGTGTTGAACGGGCTGGATATGGACGTAGCGGACGGGGAAATATACGGCTTTCTGGGGAAAAACGGCTGCGGAAAGACCACCACGATGAACATTCTTTGCAACGTTATACCCAAGGACGGCGGCGATATACTGCTGGGTAACGGCGGCGAAAAGGTGAAGATAGGCTATCTTCCCGAAACTCCCTCCCTGTTCAGCTATATGAACGGCTATGAGTATTTGCGGTACATTGCCGCCTGCTGTAATTATCAGGGGAACGTGGAGTCCCGTGTTGGGGAAGTCCTTGAAACGGTGGGAATGGTGGAGGGCGCAAAGCGCCGCATAAAGGGCTATTCCCGAGGAATGAACCAGCGGCTGGGCATAGCGGCGGTTATGTTCGACCACCCGCAATTGCTCGTGCTGGACGAGCCTACCTCCGCCCTTGACCCCGAAGGGAGAGCAGACGTGATGAACATAATCACCCGCCTTTCCGAAACGGGCTGTACCATAATCCTCTGCACCCACATTCTTTCCGACGTGGAGAAATGCGCAAGCAGCATAGGCATAATGAGTGGCGGCAGAATGGCGGCTCAGGGGAAGATCTCCGACATAATGAACGAATATTCCCGCAACGAGGTGGAGATAAAGCTGTACGAAAACGACGAAAACAGCGTGAACGCCCTGCGCTCTCTGGAGGCGTTACCCGTTGTGGACAAGGTGGATTATTACGACAAAACGGGAATTTTCGTAGTGCGCTCCACGGACACAAGGACTGCGTCGGGGGAGATAACGAAGCTGCTTGCGGAAAAGGGGATAACCCCTTACTATATGAAGACCGTTACCGAAAGTCTGGAGCAGATATATCTGAAGGTGGTGAACGGAAATGCTTAAAACAGGACTTAAAAAGGAGCTTATGTTCTTTACTCGCTCTTTCAAATTGTGGGGAGTTATCATTGCGGCGGTGGCATTCATGATACTTGACCCCGCCCTTATCAAACTGTCGGGCGTGCTTCTGGAAAGCATAGGAACGGAAACGGACAACGTACAGCAGGCTGACGTTATGGACATTGAGGACTACGGCGGCGATATGGATATGACGGAGATAATAACGCCTCAGCTTGGCGTAGTGGGAGCGTCAGGGGACATCTCAGGCACGATGATACTTATATTTATGCTGGTGACAATGTATACCGCAGGGGGCGAGCTGAAAAAGCGCTCAATGATAATCCCCCAGAATGCGGGACTTACCCCTCGGCTTTACATCACGCCGAAATTTATCGTTTACCCCATACTGGCGGGAGTGATTGCATTTGCGGCGATGATAGGTAGCTATCTCTTCTCCTTCTGCCTTTATGACAAGGTGGAGATGACCTTCGGCAGCGTGGCTATGGGCTCGCTTGCGGTGGCGGTATTCTGTATGTTTATGATAACCCTTTATTTCACAATCGGGCTTTGCACCAAAAAGGCGGGTATCGCCGTTGTGATAATGTACGGGGGAAATATACTGTTCACCGCCTTGTTCCAGGCGTTCCGTGCGGACAAGTTCCACCCCTTCGTCCTCACCACACAGGCGCAGAACATTTTTATGGGCGAGGAAGCCGACCTGCTGAATTTCTGGGGCAGTATAGGGGTAACTGTGCTGCTGATGATATTATGCTATTTTGTGACGCTGTTCGTTATCTCGGCGGGGAAGGTGGATAACATAGGGGAAGAGGAAGCGATGTTGTAATTTCTTTCGGCTTTGCCGAAAGAAATTACAGTTCACAGTGTAAAGTGTACAGTTGACAGTTGTGGTGATTTTTCGCCTTTGGCGAAAAATGGATTTAAAATTCAGTTAAGAACGGCAGACAGTTTACAATGCACAGTGCAGAGTACACAATAAATTTAATTATTACGTTTATTGTTGTGCTTTCACTATCTCGATTGAATAAGTTCTGACAAAAGCGGTGTTTCGGCACCGCTTTTCACTTTTGTGTCCTGCACACCAGCCTCACGCTAGCGCCCCGCCCTCCCACCCCCACCGTTTCCCCTTCAACACAAAAAAGCTGTGAGAGTCCTTTCTCACAGCTTTATCTTATCTATCTTTCACATCACGGTATGATAATCAACTACCACTTTTTCTAATCGATATGATTTTTTTGAACAAACTCATGATATTTCTCCGATGTTTTACACCTTCTTCAACCACACATCAAAGCATCCGTCCTCACATTTAACACGAATGTAGTCAATGCCGAAAAATTTGATCCGGTAAATCTCACCTTTGTGGATAAAATCACCTGCGTATATTCCTATAGTATCTTCGGGTGGAGGATAATGCATAACAAAATCTGTCCCGGGGGTATAAGCGACAAACAATGTTTCTGAACTATCATTTATTTTTATTGTTGCAGTAAAAGTTTCGGTGTCCAGAATAAAGCTTCCGTCTTCATTTGCCCATCTTCCGTCAAAAAGTGGGGCTTCCTGCACAATAAAACACCATAATATCAAAAAGGCGCCAAGAACACTGCATAAAACGATAAGGGCTATCTTGCTTTTTTTATTAAATAAGATCACTATGTTTCTCCTATCTATCTTCACACCACAACATTATCGCCCTTCTGCGCCCTGAACTGCCTGTCATACTCCTCGCTGACTGCGATCATCTGACCGATATTTCTCCTGTACATCTTGTCGGTATCGTCGCTGTAACCGAAGAAAACGCCCCTGCGGTACTGCCCTATCTGCGACTGAAGATAGCCCACGGCGTCGCCCTTCAGCTTTGCCGACAGGGAACAGCGCTTTCCGTCCATGCCGCAGATGACGGTGTAAGCGTCCTTTCCCGCAGGGATAAATCCGCCCACGGTGGTGGTTATCTCCTGGCGGTATATCCACAGCGCCTCCCGCAAAGGATAGATGAAAAGCCGCCCCTTTGTGTAAAATACAGCGTCCTGCGTAACGCCAAGCCCGTCAAGGTTCGGTGCGGAAAGTATATCCCTGTCCAGCCTTTCAAGCTCTTCGGGGGTGAAACGTGAGAGGGACTTATATATATTTCCGTTATTCATCGGAACTCTTATCCATAAAACTATGGCTGCTCCAAAAAACAGGAGCGTGATGAACATTATCACAGTGAATATGATATCGTCATAGGAAAACGCAGATGACACCGCAATTCCGACTATTGCCGCCAAAGTGGGTATCATTGCCGCAGTAAGGCCGTTTTTCAGCTTTTTTGAATATATCCCGTAAAGGTTTTTGTACGACTTTATGTCAATTTTCATTTTTGCTCCCCACCGCACATAAGCTGCTCAAACTCCCCCGTATCCTTTTTGTTGAAGTAAAAGCGGAAGCCCGACAGCGTGTGCCCGTCCTTACAGCGCATTTCCCCGTTCAGCGTTACGGCGAAATAATAGGTCTTGAACAGCTTGCCCACGGACTTTTTCTCGCAGTCCGCCACGTCCTCGTGAAGCGTTACCGAGAAAATATTCTGATGATTGTCCACCACCAGCCGCTTGTTTGTCAGGGTAAGATTCGGCTCCACCCCGAGAGAACGGTCGTCCTCGGCGGCAAAAATGTCGGGAACAGCGGTAAATATCACCTTTTCGTCGTTTTCCAGCTTTACGTTGTAAACGTTTATCGCAGGGGGAAGTCTGTCCAGCAGGTCCGTTTTCATTTCGTCAGCCCAACCTTTCGGATTTATGTATGTTTAAATACTATAATATACGAAAGGGATTGATTTGTCAAGAAAATATGATAATTGTTGTGACGGTGGAAAAATTTTTGTAAAAACTATACAAAAACGGAGTGGCAAATTCCTCTTACCACTCCGCTTTTCGTTTACAGCGTTATCCTGATATGATCTCCGTCCGCGCTGTTTACCTCCACCAGCGGCCAGTCCTTGTGGCGGCGCTTGAATTTTTTCAGCGACCTTGCTACCTGCCTTGCCTGACGCGAGGTGATGTTTACCCCATTGCTTTTAAGAAAGCGGGAGAGGAACGAAGCGGCAAAGCTGTTTAATATCAGGGCGGAGGGCAATGTCAGGTGAAAGTCCTTCCTCTCCTCGCTGTCCTTGACGATGATTTTCATAGCTCACTCCACGAAAATGCGGACCTTGTCGCCGTCGGCGCTGTCCACCTCCACCAGATTTCCCACAACGCCCTTGGCGGCAAGCTCAAGTATTTTTGAAATGTCAATGCTTTTCAGCATTTCGCTGCCGTTCACCTGAGGCATTTCCATTCCCGACTCAAGCACCGTCTGTATAAGGGATATAGGCAGGTTCACCTTGACGGTGTCCCCGTCGGAGCTTTCCACCACTATCCTGAGTATCATATCTGACAGATCCTTGTGCTGTTCCTCAGGGAGCGCCGTCACCACGGGAACTATCTCCGCCTTGCCTGTCAGCAGCTCGTCCACCGTAACGCCCAGAATTTTCGCCAGCTGGGGCAAAATGCTTATATCGGGGCAGGAAAGGTCGTTCTCCCACTTTGAAACCGCCTGCGGGCTGACGTTCAGCATTTCCGCAAGCTCATCCTGCTTCAGCTCCTTTTCACGGCGAAGCGCCGCAATTCTTTTTCCTAAAGTATAGTTTTCCATAATTTTCTCCTTTTGTGTAACGTCCGTATGCCGCAGTTATACGGTCGGACTGTTTTGTTTGTGAATGTAAAGTCTTTTCAGTTATGCAACATTCGGCTCAGATGAAGACAAGTCCGATAAGAGTATCAAAAGCTGCGGGTTGCGTAAAGAAATGAAGTGTGAAGCCTCGCTTTCCTCCCATCTGACGTTTTGCTCCTCCTGTTCCGGCCCCTTCTCACGGCGCATTTTTTCTAAGATATAATTTTCCATTATTTCCTCCTTTTAGAATAAATGTTCCTATATCCGACATTCAGCGAACGATCTTGCGCAATATCTTTCTCGCTGTGATAAGTATAACCGCAAAATGACGGAAAGGGAAGAGAATAACGGTTGTTTTAAGGCGATTTTGCTCAACTAAAGGTGGATTTTTCCCTCAACCAAAGGTTGGGTGGCGGGTTTTTATATAACTTGAAGTAAAAAATATATGAAATATAACAATTAGTATAAAAATAAAGCCGCACAACATTCATTGTAATCTGCTTATAATTTGCTATCAGAACCACTGCCATTGTAACATATTTTCACCGCCGTTTCAAGCGGATTTGCCACAAGGCTTTCATATCAGACCAAACACGTCAAAAAATTTTTCTGCGTTCACTTGACAAATCAACAGTACAGAGCTATAATAAGAAACAGATGTTGCGAAACATACGTTGCTTTATTTCAGGAGGAAAAAGAAATGCCGCCAAAATGTAAATTCACCCGGGAAGAAATAATTTACGCCGCGCTATCAATCACTCGCACCGAGGGCGCTGCCGCCGTTACCGCAAGGGCGCTGGGCGCGAAGCTCGGCTCATCTTCCAAGCCGATATTCAGCGTGTTTGAAAATATGGAGGAAGTGCAGGCAGAAGTGCTGAAAGCCGCAAAAGCGCTCTACGCAGGGTATATCCAAGTCGGCTTAAAGCAAAACCCCGCGTTCAAGGGCGTGGGTACGCAGTATATCCTGTTTGCTATCAACGAGCCGAAGCTGTTCCAGCTGCTCTTTATGACCGAACAGCCGCAAAAGCCGTCAGTCTCGGGTATCCTCCCGATCATCGATGAAAGTTATGACAAAATTTTGCAGTCAGTGCGGGACGGATACGGTCTTGGTGAGAAAGACGCCGAAAACCTTTACCGCCATTTGTGGATATATTCACATGGTATTGCGGTGCTCTGCGCGACAAATATGTGTTCCTTTACCGCTGAGGAAATCAGCGGTATGATGACCGAGGTTTGCAGGAGCCTGCTAAAAGAAATCAAAAGCAGCAAATAAATTTTTTAAAAAAGTCTTGCTTGTGACGCAGCGTAATGGTTTATACTGTTTGTCGGAGGTGAATTTCTATGGAAAAATACCCAGCTATCCCTGACGGGTATATGACGGTCGGCGAGCTTGCAAAAAAAAATGGGAATCACAGTCCGCACTCTTCAATACTATGACAGGGAAAACCTGCTGAAACCGTCTGCGGTGAGCGAGGGCGGGCGCAGACTTTATACGGATAAGGATATGATAAAGCTGCACCAGATCTTATCCTTAAAGTCATTGGGCTTTTCTTTGGAGGATATCAGGGGGCGGCTGATTTCTCTTGATACCCCCGAAGATGTGGCAAATGCGCTGGCAGGTCAGGCGGCAGACATTGAAAAGCAAATTCGTGTTCTTTCCGAGACTTTGGCGGATATCAAGGCGTTGCGGGAAGAAGTTTTACAGATGCAGACGGTGGATTTCAAGAGATACGCCGCTATCATCACAAATCTTCAGATGAAAAACGAGCAGTATCATCTGATAAAGTATCTCGATGATAAGACGCTTGAGCATTGCAGCTCCGCCCTTGACCGTGAGAGCGCCGCCGAAATCATTGAAACATACAAGCGATTAAGCCGTCAGGCCGTTGAATATCAGACTTTGGGAGTGGAACCGAGCAGCGAAAAGGGCATACGGTTTGCAGAGGAATTCTGGAATATGATCGAGAAATTCACCGGCGGGGATATGTCCTTGCTCCCAAAGCTGATGGAAGTCGAAACGCTTGCTCATACCGAGAAAATGCAGCAAAACCAAACGACCGCAAACCAATTTATTGGCTCGTCATTGGAGGCATATTTTAAAAAACTGGGAATTGACCCTTTCGGTATGAATTCCGACAAAGGAGAGAAAAAATGAAAAAAATTATTCAGATTGATCACCTTAGCAAAAGCTTCAGCGACGTAAAAGCGGTGCAGGATCTGAGCTTCAGCGTTCGTGAAGGCGAGCTTTTCGCATTCCTCGGAATAAACGGCGCGGGCAAATCGACCACCATCAACATTATGTGCGGTCAGCTGTCAAAGGACAGCGGTGATATTATGATCGACGGTCACGACCTTGATAAAGATTTGGATTCCATAAAGCGCAAGCTGGGCGTCGTTTTTCAAAATTCCGTCCTCGATTCGGCGCTTTCCGTCTATGATAACTTGGAGAGCCGCGCCGCGCTGTACGGCATTGTGGGAAAAGATTTTCGGGAAAGACTTTCCGTGCTTTCAAAAACGCTTGGATTTGAGGACATATTAAAACGGTCGGTAGGAAAGCTCTCAGGAGGACAGCGCAGGAGAATAGATATCGCCCGAGCTTTATTTCATAGCCCCAAAATCCTCATTCTCGACGAACCGACAACGGGACTTGACCCGCAAACCCGAAAAACGCTCTGGAACGTCATCTCCGACCTTCGCAAAAACGAGAATATGACGGTATTTTTGACTACCCACTATATGGAAGAAGCCGCCGAAGCTGATTATGTCGTAATTCTTGACAGCGGAAAAATTGCCGCGGAGGGAACGCCGCTTGAGCTGAAAAACGCCTATACAGGGGATTATATCACGCTCTACGGCGCAGGCGAAGCCGAGGTAAAGAGCCTCGGAACAGAATATGAGGCGATCAAAGACGCCTACCGTTTGTTTGTACCCAATACAAGGGCGGCAACGGAACTAATAATGAAAAACCCTGATATTTTCGACGATTACGAGATAACAAAGGGCAAAATGGACGACGTTTTTCTCGCGGTTACGGGAAAGAAGCTTACGGGAGGTGCTGAAAAATGAGTATTGCGGCAATGCTTATAAAGAGAAATATAAAGCTGTTTTTCAAGGACAAGGGAATGTTCCTGACTTCGTTAATTACGCCTGCTATCCTGCTTGTCCTTTATGTGACTTTTCTCGGGAAGGTCTATCACGATAGCTTTACCTCGAACCTGCCTGAATTTATTCACCTTTCCGACGGCCTTATTGACGGGCTTGTGGGCGGACAGCTTATTTCGTCGATCCTTGCGGTATCCTGCGTGACGGTCGCTTTCTGCTCAAACTTTTTGATGGTGCAGGATAAGGCGAACGGCACGGTCAAGGATTTGAAAATATCCCCCGTCAGCTCCTCCACGCTTTCCATGAGCTATTATATCGCCTCTTTGGTCTCCACGCTCATGATCTGTTTCGTGGCGACGGGTATCTGCCTTGCGTATGCGGCTTTTGTGGGGTGGTATATGTCGGCGGCGGACGTTGTTCTGCTGATTTTAGACGTTATACTGCTCGCCCTGTTCGGGACTGCGCTTTCATCTATAATCAACCTGTTTTTGTCGACCCAAGGCCAGATTTCCGCAGTCGGGACTATCATCAGCGCAGGATACGGATTTATTTGCGGGGCGTATATGCCTATCTCCTCTTTCGGAGCAGGGCTTCAGAAAGTTCTCTCGTTCCTCCCGGGGACTTATGGGACAGCTCTTGTCCGCAACCACGCCATGCAGGGCGCTCTTTCCGAGATGAACAGGCAGGGCGTTCCGATGGAAGTGATAAATGAGATCAAGGATTCTATGGACTGCAATCTGTACTTTTTTGGCAATCAGGTCGAAATTCCGTCGATGTATATTATCCTCGGTGTGACCGTTGTCATTTTAATTGGCGTTTACATACTGATAAACCTTCTTATGAACAGGAGAAAAGCGACATGATCACAGTATCAGACATCACAAAATCCTACGGCACGGGCGGGAGCAAAAATCAGGTTCTGAAAGGTATCAGCCTGCAAGTTGGCGACGGCGATTTTACCGTTATCTTAGGCGCGTCAGGGTCGGGGAAATCCACATTTTTGAATGTAATTTCAGGACTGGAACGCCCCGACGGCGGGTGCGTTGTTTACGGAGATTGCGACATCACAAAACTTCCCGATAGCGAGCTGACGCAGTTCCGCAAGGACAATATCGGTTTTATCTTTCAACAGTATTATCTGCTCCCGAATATGACTGTTGAAAAGAACGTGCGAATGGGAGCTGACCTTGCGGGCAATCGGGAATATAGCGAAATTATGGCCGCTGTAGGGCTTGAAGATAAGTCAGGGAAATATCCGAGCGAGCTTTCGGGAGGTGAGCAGCAAAGAGTTTCCGTTGCCCGTGCGCTTGCGAAAAAGCCAAAGGTGCTGTTTTTAGACGAGCCGACAGGCGCATTAGATGAACAAACAGGCCGACAGGTTCTTGACTATATCTGCAAACTGCATAAAGAATATGGCTTTACCATTGTGATGGTGACACACAATCAGAATATAGCAGAAATGGCGAACACAGTTGTAAAAATGAACAGCGGGAAAATATCCGAGGTTTCTACCAACGAAAAGCAAAAGACCGCTTATGAGATCGGGTGGTGATGGTATGGTTGTAGGAATGAAAGATGCGCTCAAACTGATTGGTATATCTATTATCGCTTGTTGCGCCGTTTTCGTATGCACGTTGTTTTTGGATTATAACATTGACATCGCAGCAATGAAAAACGAGATAACAGCGGCAGGCGGCGTCACAATGTATCATGCAATCATTTCTACGGGAAAGGTCGTTGCAGCCGTTTCGGGTGGTTGTTTAGCCATAACATCCGTCATTATGCTCCTGTTCTATGTCAAGAATTACATAGATATGCACGGCAAAGAACTCGGAATACTGAAAGCTCTCGGATATTCTAACTTCAAAATCGCAAAGCACTTTTGGGTGTTTGGATTAAGTGTTTTCGTCGGCTGCGCTTTGGGATATGCGCTGGCATTTCTCTATCTGCCGACTTTCTATGAATTGCAAAATGCCGAACACCTTTTTCCCGAAATCAAGGTGCAGTTTCACCCCCTTTTGGCATTTCTTTTGGTCGGTGTACCTGCAATGAGCTTTGCAGCTTTAGCAGTTATATATGCCTGTTTCAGACTGAAACAGCCCGTGTTTGATTTGCTGAAAGAAAAGCATGAGTATAAGGCAAAGACAAGCAAAAAGGAAACAAAGGATATGCCTTTTCTGAAAGAACTAACAAGGAGTACGGTAAGAGGCAGAAAATCACTTGTGTTCTTTATCGCATTTTCGGCGTTTTGTTTCTCGGATATGGTGCAGATGTCAATGTCCATGAAAGATCTTTCGAGCGAAACAATGGCAATCATGATATTAACGATAGGCTTAATCCTCGCCTTTGTGACCTTGTTTCTGTCCCTCTCCAGCGTAGTGAAAGGAAACACGAAGACCATTGCTATGATGAGGGTGTTCGGCTATAAACACAGTGATTGCAGCAAGGCGGTCCTCGGAGGTTACAGACCGTTTGCCTATATCGGATTTGCGATTGGTACTATCTATCAGTATGCGTTATTAAAAATTATGGTAACTATCGTATTTGCCGATGTGGGAAACATACCTGAATACAACTTTGATTTTACGGCGTGCGCGGTCACGTTGGGCTTATTTGTCCTCGCTTATGAAATTGCTATGTACGGCTATTCGCAGCGGATAAAGAAACTGCCGATTAAAAGCATTATGTTGGAATGAGGGAAACAGTTAAAAGGATAGCAAGCTCCTACTGCTCCGACCTGACAAACCTTTACAAATATCATAAAAAAATACGCTCCCCTATTCAGGAGCGTAAATTTTTTATATTTGAAAATTTTGTCAACCGATTACAGTTTAAAACAACAAAATTTTTACCAAACTTCACAAGATTCAACCAAACTTCACAAACTTGTTGACAAGCAAGAACAATTATGCTAAAATGGCGGCACAAAGCATACCTCAGCGAAAAATAAAAGGAGGAAAACACTGTGCCTGACGTTTTGATCCCGACAAATCCGCACGTATTGATAATTTTGATTTTAATACCTTTGATCCTTATAACGATTTTTCTCTTTGCACGCAAGATCGGTTTAAAACAGCTTATTTGTGCAGTGCTTCTTTCTTCGGCGGCAATATTCTGGATAATGAGCTCGCTTGATGAGGATTTAGCTTGGCCGCCTACAACTGATTATATACATATATTTAATTTTGTGCCGTTTGATACGCTGTTTTTAAATCCCGACGGCGGATGGCCTGATACACAGTCACATATGCTTTATATTACGCCGATCGTTTGGCTTTTTGCCTTGAACTTTGTCTTTGGTATAGTCTGGGGCGGCCTTGCGCCTGTTGTGTTTAAAATAAATTCGACAGCAAAATACATTGTTTTAACAATATCGATTCTTTTACCGCTTCAGTTATTTATCAATATGACTTATATATTTTATGTTTCGATGAGTCGGCGCTTTGATATGGGGAATTATATCCTCCTGGCTCTCGGCTGCACTCTCGGACGCTTGATATTCAACGGGAAGGGATCACTCAGGAAAAGGAAACAGGAACAATGATAACAGTTACCAATCTTACTAAAACGTATCAGACCGGCGAGAATATGAAAATAAAAGCATTGGATAATATGTCGCTCAGAATAAGCGACGGAGAACTGCTTTTTATAATGGGAAAAAGCGGCTCAGGCAAGTCAACGCTGCTGCATATGCTGGGCGGGCTTGACAGACCCACTTCAGGCAGTATAAAGTATGACGATACCGAGATAACAGATATGACAGAAAGCAAGCTGTCTGTTTTTCGCCGTGACAATGTGGGATTTGTATTTCAGGACTACAATCTTATACCCGAGCTTACTGCGGAGGAGAATATAAAATATCCCGTTTTTCTCGCACGAAAAGATATAAACAAACAGCTTTGGGATTTTCTTATAGAAGCGTTACAGCTTAACGACCGCCTGTCTCATCTTCCGTCCCAGCTTTCGGGAGGTCAGCAGCAGCGTGTGGCGATTGCAAGAGCTTTATTGCCGGATCCTCAGATAATTTTATGTGATGAACCTACCGGAAATCTTGATTCTGAATCTTCGGCAACAGTACAGAACGTTTTATTTCAACTGAACGATCACTTGAATAAAACAACAATAATTGTCACGCATGATAATGAATTTGCTCAAAAAGGCGCAGGAAAACGGATCATCACCATAAAAGACGGCACGATAGATCGGGAGGAGATAAAATGAGATCCCTGATATTCAGATATGCCCTGAAAAACGTTATTTACAATAAGAAGAAAAGCTTTCTGACAGCATTTCTCTATTTTATCTCAACGGTATTTTTCATTGTGGAAGCCCTGTCCCTCTATAATTACCAGATAAGCAGCAGCCGTCGGTTGGATAACACGTTTGGAGTTCACGACGGTATTTTCTTATGCTCTGCTTCAGAATATACCGATACGATAAAAAATAACAGCTGCGTTGCCGAAGCGGGAACGATCGCTGTCCGTGCCGAGGCGTTCAGAAACGAAAATTTTCAGGATAGGGAAATCATATTGGGTTATCCTGATGAATCAGCTGTTTCTTTATGCCGTATTGACCTTATAGAAGGCGAGCTTCCGAAAAATGAAAACGAGATAGCTCTGGAACAGTCTCTTCTGAATTTTATTTATCCCGACGCAAATGTTGGCGAGGAAATTGAAATGCAGCTTTTTATGCCGCAAAGCGAGAGCAGGACCTTCAGGCTGACCGGGATAATGAACAATATATCAGATTTACAGTGGGACGCTTCGGAAGGAACGCTGCCTATGATAAACGCCGTTGTATCTGCCGATTTTTTCCCTGATTCGGATATTTACAGTTTTGTAAGCATTGATTACACCGGAGATGCCAAACAGCTGGACACGTTTGTAAATTCCATGCTTCAGACTGAAGGCATTAGTGCATTCACAGGCAATCAGCGCTCTTTTTACGACGCGCTAGAGCTGATAGGCGGCAGTGATAATAAGGCGGGAATGATAGTCATCATAACTATACTTCTTGTATTCACTCTTTCGATTCTTTTAGCTGCGTCTTATATTTATAAACGAGGCAGCGGAGAAACGGTCGGACTTTTAAAAACCGCAGGCTTTTCGGTAAGCTCTGTTATGGCGTTTTTTGTCATAAAATTCCTAATACTGCTTATTCCTTCGGTACTTATAGGCTCATTCGCAGGGTTGGCTTTTTCAATGCTGGTCAGCGAATCTGTCATAGGCACAAATGAACTTGAGGGAGTATTTGAAGTGCTGTCTGTCTGCGCAGCAGTGATCATCAGCTTCTCTCTTCTTTTTAACGTGCTTAATGCGGCGGCAGAATGTAAAAAACCGACCATAGAAAATCTCAGACCGACAAGCGACGTCAAAAGGCAAAAGCCTTCTTCTTATACCAGTACAGATCCTGTCCTGCTGTATTCTGTAAAGAATTTCATTTTAAACGGCAAGGAGATCGCTGCTTCCTGTATTATGGTATTTTTAGCAGTGCTTGTAATGTTTACCAGTCTTGCCGTCACCTCGCAAATGCGCAGCAATCTGGATATGATGGCAAGACCGTATGATCTGTATATGGCGTTTCCCGACACCGAGATCACTGCTCTCAGTGTGAAACTGAACAACGAGCTCGGTATCAGCGACAATGAGTATAATACATTGAAAGCAAGCCCGGACGCAGGAGATATTCTCGGATTAAAATGCTTCGACGTATATGAGCTTACAGCTGAAGAAACGGATTACAGCTATATGACGCCAAGTACATACGATTTATTTATGAAACATAAGAAAATAATAGGCTTTCCAAGTGAATACAATTTAATTTACAACAGATTATACGGAGTAGACGATGACGTTCTGGAACGTCTGAAAAAATATCTTATCGCAGGTGAAATAGACGTTGATGCACTCAGGACAGGCGAAGAAATCATTTTGACCGTTGCGGACGGAGAACAGAAATTTAAAGTCGGTGACACGATAAGTCTTGCGCAGGGAGTAAACAGCGATCCCGACGATCCGTCCTTTGACAGTATATCATTATGGCAGCATGAGGTGAAGATAGCTGCTTTGATATCTTACAGCGGTGAAAACAGCGACGACCCGCTGCTGAAGGAATGTCTTCACGGAATGATATGGCATGAGGACGCTTTTGAACGGGTGGAGCTTGATATGCATTATCGTGAGATATATGTGTCTGTTGCCGACAAAGAACAATATGATTCGTTAAGCGGACTTATAAACGATCTGCGTCTTTATTACAGCAACGGTAGTTTTTCAATGCTCATAAATGATTTTCTTCAGGAATCCAAGGCATATGAAAGCTCGTACAGCTCTTTCAGGACAATAACTGTAATAATTTCCGTCGGGCTGTTTATCTTCTCGCTCGTGTGCCTTGCTGCTGCGGTCACCGCAAAAATAACCAAACGCCGCAGGATATTTGGATTTTTAAGAGCTGTCGGATTGACGAGATACCGACTTTTCAGCATAATTTTTCTTGAAAACTTCATATCGCTTTTTATTGCTTACGTCCTTGGAACGTTATGCAGTATCGGCTTAAGTTTTCTTTTCCTTTCAGGCTCGTCAGCAGGCATAAATTATCCTTTTGCTCAGTCAATACTGCTGTTTCTCATATATTTTGTTATCACTGCACTGATATGCCTGCTCGCCGCTGTTTCAAATTACAGGCATACTATAATAGACTTGATCAGATATGCTGAATAAAAAATCGAACGCCTGCCTCAAGCGGAACCTGACGGTCCGTACAACGGCAGGCGTTTTGTTATGATCCCTTTTCCAAATTGATTTAAAATGAACGACAGATTCAAAACATCACAAAATCGGAAAAAGATTTACATAATTCAGCACATTTTGAATGGAACGTTCTCTGCTCAGAAAACATTTTTCAAGAATCTTATGAAATTCTGTGCTTTCGTAAGTATTCTGATAAGGTCAATAACATCGCTGTACTATTATAACTTTATATCGGCACGGAAAATTTCTTTAAAAAATTTCCGTGCCCTAACGCTGCTTATCACCATAGCGCTCATTTCACCCTGCTCATCTCTCCCTTATCCATCTCCCACACCGTGTCGCACAACACATCAATATCCTCCGCACTGTGAGAAGCGATAAGTATCGTCTTCCCCTGTTCTTTCAGATCAAGAAGATATTTGCGCATATCCTTGACCCCGTCCTTGTCAAGTCCGTTCATAGGCTCATCAAGTATAAGCAGCTCAGGATCCTCCATAATAGCCTGCGCAAGACCTAAGCGCTGGCGCATACCGAGTGAATATTTTCCCACCTTCTTTTTGTCATCAGGGTCAAGTCCTACGCTTTTAATAGCATTCCTTATCTCTTCCTTGCCGATTTTATTGTTTATCGCAGCGAGAAATTTCAGATTGCTGTATGCGGAATACCCCGGCAGAAATCCGGGCGTTTCGATTATTACGCCCACGTTTTTGGGAATATCCGTGTCCCTGCCGATAACTTTATCGTTGACGGTTATCTCTCCCGACGTCAGCGGCACGAGTCCGCAGATACACTTCATCAGCATAGTTTTGCCTGATCCGTTCCTGCCGATAAGACCGTGGACTTTTCCTTTTTCAAAGTCCACTGAGATATTGTTCAGAACGGTAACTTCCTTGAATTTTTTAGTTGCATTTTTTACAGTAATAACGTTCTCCATATTATTGTCCCCTGACGTCCATACTTTGTTTTTTGCCGAAAATGAGTATTCCTGCAATGAAAAGAGCTGTTGCTATAAGATAAAATGAAATGCAGTAGATGAAAGTGGGATTTTTTGTCAGACCTCCCACGTCTACCTGATCAAGAGTTATCCAGGAAACGGGAGAAAAGTAAAGCACCTGAGGATATCCCGTATCTACCAGTGCGCTTAAAACTATAAGTAAAGCCGTAACAGTTATCCCAACGAATTTTGTTCCTGTTGCAAAGTTGCAGAAAAAGATAATTACACCCAACATAGTTCCGCAAAGCCATGAAAGAATAAAAGTGAACCACACAGCGCTAAGCGGTGTAAAATACGTAATGGTGATGTTTGAAAATACCACATACGGCGAACCGTAATATCCTGCCAAACCTGTGCCGGCAATAGTCGTTATTGCTTTACCCCACTGAAGGCTCATTTCTCCGCCTGCGGCAGCAGAACTCAGAAGGCATACGACTATCAGGAACAGATAATATATTCCGCTTGCTGCGGTTACATATAACAGCTGTCCCAGAAGCCACCTGTTCCTTCCGCTTCTTATGTACACAAAATTCTGATTGCTGTCAATAAACGGAGCGTTGCAGAAAAGCAGTATTACAGGCAGGGTGAAAACCAGCTTCATATGAAATTGTGAAAATATAAACGGAAAGATCCATATGGGCATATCGGTGCCGATGTTTGCCACAACTCTGTTTATATCATCAACGTATATCCAGACCATAACAATTGTTACAATACCTATCACCCAGATACGGTAGTCCGTTTTCCACTTCCGCAGATTTTGCATACAGATCGTTCCCACAGATTTAAGTAAGCCCATTTTGCACCTTCCTTTTCACAACAAAATAAAAAATGATTCCGCAAACAGCAGCTATTGCGGCAAAGATCCCGACGCAATACAAAAATCCCAGCAGGTCGCTGCCGTTAAAGAAAGATGCGGGAATATATGACGTAGCAAGGTTGTATAGATCCAACCAGGGAGAGCGCAGCGCTGTCGTTATACGCTCAATAACGTAGCTTGCCACAAAGGGCGTGCATATTGCCACGTATTTATTGGGGAAAAATGCGGACAGCAGCATTCCCGTAACCGCCCACGCTGCGCAGTCAGCGGAGAATACCGACGTTATGAGCAAAAGGTACAGATGTTCGTGCCCGTTATATTTAAGACCTTCAAAAATAAAAGCGTACGGATTATTGTCAACAATATTCCACGGTGCAGACAGAGAGTCAAAGCACATAAAAAGCCACATTCCCAGAAGAACTGTAAGCATTGTTGAGAACCAGCAAAACAACAGATTTGCTGCGGCGTATTTTTTGATATTCCTGCGTATAATGCATTCTTTGACTACACCGTTTGTCCATTCGTCGGCAAAATTTGCAGTGAACGGAAGCGCTCCGAACACGGCAACGGCTTTTCTGTATTTTGCCAGTCCGAGAAAGATCTCTATGTGATATACAACAGACCCATATCCGAAGCTGTTCAGAAATTCTGTGCTGCACAGGCACGCTATTCCCAATATGCTGACGTACAAAAGGGGAGAACGGAATAATTTATATACGTAAGCTCTGAACATTTTATTTCACCGCCTTACCAGATTATAACGCTTCCGCTTTGCGCATCAACAAACAAACAGTCATTTGTGCTCATAATATCACCTTGCATATATAATGAAGCACTTATTTCCCACATAGGGAGCAAAGTGAAATTTTTTTCATCATGCTGTTCATACGGCACGTAAACAAGGCGGCAGTCCGTTATTGTAACGCTCTGCCCGTTCAGGTCAATACCGGCATAATACTCGGCGCCGATTTTAAGGGCATTTTCGCCGCTGCATTTTATACTGACGGTTTCACCTGTTTCATATTCAGGAGAAAACAGGTCGCAGGTCCTTAAAGAAAAAACTTTATCTTTTGTTACAACAAAGTCTGAATACGAACCCACAAAATATCCGCCCTGACCGTGTCCCGTTCCGCTTACGTCATATGTGGTCACAGGAACGCCGTTATATTCAATAGGAAAACGCATAACATATACCTCTTCCTCCTCAGAGGTCCAGTCTGCATAGTTTTCATATTCATCATACATTTTTTCGTGCCATAATTGATTGACTTTATCTTTGGTGACAGCATAGACTGTTGGCTCTGAATAATTTGTCAAGCCTGCTTTTTCAAGAATATCGGTGCAGCTTTTTATTGCCTCATCTTTAGGCAAAATACTTATGCTGTCGTCTGTGAAAAAATCGCTGTAATTCCAGAGGCTGAAACACGATTCCAGTGTTCCGTATCCGAAAGTGTCGCTTTGGCGGTATTCTGCCGTCAGGCGTCCCGGCTCATATGCTAACCAATATTTTTCTCCTTCCTCATAAATATGCATCATTTCGTCAGAAAACCAGTCGCACTGCCATTCCTCATAAGTAATATCCTACCTGCCTTCAAGAAAAAGGTCTTTTAATTTATCGTCATTCCACTCCATGACTCTGACGTTTATTTTCGGCAGCTCGCTGAAAGTGTTTTCTTCAGTTTGTATGTCTATATCAAGATGGTCATTTTCCGACACGATACTGTCTATCTGCTCCCTGACGTTTTCGTCGTCTTCAGTCAGCAGCTCCCCCGACGGAAAACACGCCGTCATCAAAGTCAGCGGCAAACATAACGCAAGCGCTTTTGCAAATTTCCTTTTTTGCATTTTCTTTCCTCCGTTCACGCGGTACTTTTTGTTCTCTATAAATAACACGTTTCAGCACCCCGTTTGGTCAAAAAATTTTTAAATTTTTCACAGGCGGCGCAAATCCCGAAAAATGGCGCAGAGCCTGCTTTTTGCCGTCATTTTAGCACAAGGGATCCGTCTTGTCAACAAGTTTGTGAAGTATGGTCGGATCTTGTGAAGTTTGGTAAAATTTTTGCTGTTTTAAACTCTGATTGATTGACGAATTTTTTAAATATCATAACAAAAAATACGCTCCCCTATTTGGGGAGCGTATCAATGTGATCAAGTTTATTTTTTAGTAGTTTCTTCTCTTTGCAATTCCACACGGCAGATAAACATCAGACCTTCTTCAAAGAAATCGACTGTTCCGTTGTATTTTTCAGCGATGGAACGTATGGTCTTTATGCCATAGCCGTGGTGGGAGGCGTCCTGCTTTGTGCTTTTGAGCTTTGGATTTTCTTCCAGAACAAAATTGCATATGCTGTTCTTTATGATAATGATGAGCTTGCTGTTTGCTGATGAGATATTCACTTCGATAAGGCGGGAATCGGGTTCACATTTTTCAGCGGCACTGACAGCATTGTCAAGCAGATTTCCCATAAGATTGCATAAGTCTGTATTCTCAATTCCCGAAAGATCATTTTCAATGCTGCACAGAACGTCTATGTCTTTGGACCTTGCGAAAGAGAGCTTTGAATTTAAAATAGCGTTCAGGAAATCGTTGTCCACGTTTATCACTGTTTCGATTTTTGAAAAATCGTCCGTCTGCTCCTCGGCAAGCTTTTCAGCTGCTTCGGTCTTTCCGCTGCGGATAAGCGCAAGCATGGTGGCGGAATATTGTTTCATATCGTGACGCAGGCGGCGGGTCTGTTCGTACTGCTCCTTGACGGTCTGAGCGTATTGTCGGCTGTATTCGCTGTGCTTTTGCTCAAGAATGAGCTGTTCTTCTCTTCTGCGGGCGTTGTTCAGACGGGACGTCATATAAAGGCACAATATGTTTATAAATATTATTCCAAGCTCAACCAGCATTAAAAGATTTCTGACATTCCTGCTGTTTTCTCCGCTGAGTATTATCAGATGGACTACGTTGAAAATAAGAAACGATATTCCCAGAACAGAAAGGATAAGAGTCCATTCCTTAGCGCTCAATGATTCCTTCCTGCCTTTGATGAACCGCAGCACTATCGCCAGAACGTACACAGTCAGCGATATTCCCACAACCATATATATAAATCTTTCAACAGTACCTTCCTTGTAGAGCAAAGACTGGTCGCTACCGAATGCGGCTGACAATATATTTCCCGATACTGCCGCAGCGCTTATCAGACACAGAAGTATCAATAATGAAATGAATAATTTTTTTAAAACGTTCCCTCTCAGAAATATCAATGAAAATATAAACAGCACGCATACATAAGCGATCCCTAAAAATCCTTCATACTCAGTTATCCGATTAAGTATGGTGATAGAAGCAGCAAAGCTCAGGATACCGATGAGATATACGCTTTTTGCTTTAAGAAATCTGAATTTTCCGTCAAAGGCTTTTATGATAAAATCTATGCAAAAAAAGGATTCAATAAGATTTGCCGCCAGCTCGAGCATCATCCACAGCACGTTCTGCACAGTAAAACCACTCCTAACTGAAATTTCTGGTATAGTTTAAATACGTTTCCTCAAACTCCTTTTTGCGGCCTCTGCTTATTATGATAAACTCACCGTTATCAAGTCTAATCTCCATATTGGGATAATCCACCCTGTCGATATGGCTCATATTCACGATATAGCGGTTGTGCGATCGTGAAAAGATATATGAATTTAAAGACCGTGAAACATCGTCAAGTCTTCCTCGCACCGACTGGGTCTTACCGTCGGTAAAATGATATTCAACGTTGTTTATGCTGCTCTTTATATACAAAATTTCCCTTGGCGAAACAAATCGTTTGTTGTCATAAGCGCCGACTATCATGATCTTTTCGTCTGCGGCAATACGCAAGGCAAGCTTTTTGATGACGTATCTCAGCTTATCCTCGATTATCTTCGTCTTGCCTTTGGGAATGAAGTAAAACGGCTGAAAATCAAAGCTGTCGTATACCAGACTGCTCTCAGTGGTGATAAATATAATGTAAGTATCCTGTGAGATCTTTCTGACCTGTTTTGCGGCGTCAAATCCGTTTATTTCGGGCATAACGATATCCATAAATATAACGTCGAACGGACGTTCCTTATGGCTTTCAAGAAAATCGAGCCCTGAAGAAAAGGTGCAGATCTGATGTTCTATCCCGTTTTCTGAAAGAAGACAGTCTATCCTGCCTTTTAAAAAGTCAAGCATAGGCTTATTGTCATCGCATATCGCTGTGTAGATCATTGTGTATATTTTCACTTCCGTTTCGTAAATGCGGGGTCGCTGATTTTTAAAATAATAGTTCAACTGATAATTTTATAACATTTATTTTGACAAAAGTCAAGCACGGCGGAATTGTGCGGGTTACTGCGTGCTGCTTGAAGCTGCGCAGGATATAATGAGAAAAGCCGTGCCTTTCTCTTTCACCGTCTCGGCTTAAAAGCGGCGAAAACGGCGGGGAGGATTCTCCTTTTTTCACTTTTGTGTCCTGCACACCAGCCTCACAGGCGCGCCCCACCCTCCCACCCCATACGCCCCTCCTTCAAAATCAAACCACATTTCCCGTTTCGGAATATGCCCTTCATATCCACCTTTTTGCCATTTTCGCCAAAAACGCTGCCAAATCCGCAATGAGATCCCTTTCGGAGAAGATCGCTGATAAAATATTTATGTCGAATTTAAAGGCTTTTTGCGAATTGCACAGAAAAATCACAGAGAGGAAATCTGATATGAAATGGCCTTGGAAAAAGAAAAAGCTCTCCTTTGACGACGCGGCAAAATTCAACTGGGAATTGGATACCAACGCTGAATTGAGGCAAAAGCTGGACGAGCTTGCAAAACAGTATTCCGACCTGAGCGAAAGGGAATATAGGAGGAAGCTCCTGCTGCTGCTTCGCAAAAACGGTCTGGTCATTGATTCAGATCAGCTGGATATGCTTTTGCTTCTGAGGCGTAAAACGGATCAGATGTTACTGAGGCAAGAGGCGAATAACGTCGAAGAAACGACGTAGACTTTGTTCCCGCTTGCGCCGTACCTGTAATTAAGGCGGCGCAGGAATAATGGCTGACGAATTTCCCCTTATCTATGGAGGAAGCGGCAGCGATATCCCCATGGTGTCGGCAGATATCTGCGACTTTGATTATAGAGTGATCTGGAGCGTTTTATGATATACATACAACTTGGGCTGGCGGCCCTGTGTCCCGCCATAGTGTCCGCCCTGTTCTATCTGAGCAATAAAAAAGCGGGCTTTTCAAAGCTGCCCGAGAGAACAAAGCAGGTCGTTTACGGCCTGGTGTTCGGTCTGCTTGCAGTTTTAAGCACCGAGTTTGGCTCAGAGATCGACGGCGCCGTGATAAGCGCGAGGGACGCCGCGCCCTTATGCGCGGGATTGATTTTCGGCGTGCCCGCAGGCATTTTGGCGGGCTTTATCGGCGGCGTATGGAGATTTCTTGTTTCGATATTGGGCGAAGGGGCATACACGGGTATAGGAGCGAGCCTCACGACACTTCTTGCAGGCTTGCTGGGCGCCGCGCTGAGAAAATGGCTGTTTGACAACAAGCGCCCATTCTGGTACTACGGGCTGGCGGCAGGGTCTGTGGTGGAAGTTGTAAATATGCTGATGGTGTTTTTGATAAATATGGAGGACGTTCACAGGGCGTTTGAGCTGGTGGAGAAATGCACGCTGCCGATGGTCGCCCTGAACGCAGGCGCGGTGACAATTGCAATGCTGGCGGTGTCCGCTTTGGCGGGTGAGCTGAAAAAATCAAAGGGGAAAACCAGATATCAGCTTGCGCAGACTTTTTCACGGTGGCTTTTGTTTTGCGTCGTTCTGGCATTTCTGGTGTCAAGTCTGTTTGTCTACGCGTTGCAGACAAGGCTTGCAGTGAATGACGCACAGAATATGCTCTCGCTTTATATCGAAGACGTGAGGGCGGATATCAACGACGCCTCGGACGAAAATCTTTTGAAGCTCACACGGAAGATAAGGGACGATCTGAACGAGATCGGGAATTATGATAAATCGGTCCTTTTGCCGCTGCTGGAGGAAAACAACGTATCTGAAATAAATATCATCGACGAAAACGGGATAATTATCGCAAGCACTACACCCGAATTTGTCGGATTTGATATGTCAGGCGGCGAACAGTCCAACGAGTTTATGGCGCTGCTTCACGGCAAAGAGGAGCTTGTGCAGCGCTATCAGCCTATTTCCCACGACTCGGGCGTTTCAATGAAATACGCGGGAGCCGTTCTGGATAACGGCGGCTTTGTTCAGGTGGGGTACGATTCGGGAAGATTTCAGGCGGACATCGACGGCCAGGTGGTAGGACTCACAAGGAACCGCCATGTGGGCGAGGACGGATTTATGCTCATAGCGAATGAGGAGCTCCGCCTTGTGAGCGACCCGAGTGGCCATGAGGGAGCGTCTCTTGACGTTACGGGTATTTGCCTGACGCCGAATGAGGATAACTCTTCCTCCGAAAAATACGGGAGCGAATGGCAGGCGCTCACACAAACGGTCTTCGGTGAAAGCTGTTACGTGATGTACGGCGTCACGGAAGGATATTATATCATCGGAGTGCTGCCCCGGTCTGAGGTGGTTTTCAGCCGCAATATGCAGTTATATACCACGGTGTTTATCGAGATAATGGTATTTGCGGCTCTGTTCGTGCTGATCTACTTCCTTGTAAAGAAGCTGGTGGTGGAGAATATCCAGAAAGTAAACCGTTCTCTGGAGGAGATAACGGGCGGAAACCTTAATGTGACCGTTGACGTTCGGGGCAACGAGGAATTTGTATCGCTGTCAGACGACATCAACTCAACGGTCCACGCATTGAAGGGATATATCGCGGAAGCGGCCGCAAGGATAGACAGGGAGCTGGAATTTGCCAGGACTATCCAGTTATCCACGCTGCCCTGCGTATTTCCGCCCTATCCCGACAGGACGGATTTTGACATTCACGCGACTATGGACACGGCAAAAGAAGTGGGAGGAGATTTTTACGACTTTTATCTGCTTGATGAAAACCGTCTTGCATTTCTGATAGCGGACGTGTCTGGCAAGGGAATATCCGCGGCGATGTTTATGATGAAGGCAAAAACGCTGATAAAAAGCCTTGCCGACAAGGAAAGCGACGTATCAAAGATACTGACAAGAGCCAACGAGGAGCTGTGCGAGAATAACGAGGCGGAAATGTTCGTGACCTGCTGGATGGGGATACTTGACCTCAGGACCCACACGGTGCATTTTGCGAATGCGGGACATAATCCGCCGCTTGTAAGACATAGGGACGGAAAATTTGAATATTTCAGGACCCGCCCCGATTTTGTCCTTGCGGGCATGGAGGGCGTGAAATACAGAAGCGGCGAATTAAAGCTTATGCCCGGGGACGAAATATTCCTTTATACCGACGGGGTTACCGAGGCGGAGAACGCCGAAAACGAGCTATATGGCGAGGCGAGGCTGAAGTCCGCCCTTGACAGGCTTGAAGGCGCAAGCGCAAAGGATATATGCCTTGGCGTGAAGAAGGACGTAGACGCTTTTGTCGGGGAAACACCCCAGTTTGACGATATGACTATGCTCTGCATTCGCCTTACGCAAAAATACAGCATAACCGTCGACCCGAGGGAGGATACCGCCGTGCAGACAGTGGCGTCGTTCGTTGAGGAAACGCTTGCTCAGGCAAGTGCGCCTGTGAAAATCGTGATGAAGATGAACATTGCGGCAGACGAGGTTTATTCCAATATCCGCCGTTACAGCGGCGCAACAAAAGCGCAGATTGAATGTGCTATCAGCGGGAACAATATCACTTTGGTATTTGCGGACGACGGGTTCCCTTACGACCCGCTGAATAAGAAAGACCCCGACACGACCCTTTCGGCTGATGAGAGAGAAATCGGCGGGCTGGGCATTTTTATGGTAAAGAAAACGATGGACAACGTGGAATACGAGTATTCGGAGGGAATGAACCGTCTGACTTTGAAAAAGAGCTGGGCATAGTCAGCCTGAAAGGAGAACGAATGAATAAGAACGATAAAATTTTCAAAACGAAAGCGGTGATACGATTGAAGAAAATATTATGTCTTGCCATGTCCTTTGTGCTTATCTGCCTGCTGCTTGCGGGCTGCGGGAAAGACGGGAGCGAAGCTGTCACCGATATCCGTCAGCTTGACGGGCAGACTATCGGCGTAATGACCGGCTCCAGCTTTGACGTTCATACCGATAATCTGATCGAGGGCGCAGAAAAGCAGTATTACGACCGTATCACGGATCTGGCTCTTGCTGTTGAGCAGGGGAAGATTGCCGCTTTTTTGATGGACGAGCCTATCGCCCGTCTGCTTTGCAAGCAAAATCAAGCGGTGACCTACATTCCCGAGGTGCTGGTGCAGGAGAGCTATGCGGCCGCCTTTTCAAAAACACAGCGCGGCGCGGCGCTGAGGGACGAGTATAACGAATTTCTGGCGCAGATAAGGGCGGACGGCACGCTGGAGGAGATAGACAAGATCTGGATAGGCACGGACGAAAGCAAAAAGGTGGTTGAGGACTGGACGGCCTTCCCCGCAGAGAACGGCGTCGTCAGAATGGCGGTAAAAAACGACGTCGAGCCCTTCTGCTATATCAAGGACGGACGTATCGTCGGGTATGATATCGATATTATGGTACGTTTCTGCAAGGCCTACGGCTATGGGCTTGAGGTGACGGGCGCAGAGATATCGTCTATTTTCGCAGGTCTTGCCACAGGTACATATGATGTATCGGCCAATGGTATGACCGTGACGGAGGAACGTGCGGAAAGCGTTAACTTCGCCGAGCCGAACTACACAGGCGGCGTGGTGGCGGTGGTTGCAAATCACGGGCAATTTGATGTGCGCTTCAGAACGTTTCAGGATTTTGAGGGCAAAACCGTGGGCGTTATGTCAGGCAGCATTTCGGACCAGCTTGTCAGCTCCGTGGTAAGCGGCTGCGAATTTAAGTATTACGACGACGCTTCTGCTTCGCTTCTTGCGCTTCAGTCGGGGGCGCTTGACGCGGTGGCGCACGATATGCCCGTTGCGCAGCTGGCGGTGGCAAGGCAGCCCGATCTGGCGATATTCCCCCAAACGGTATCCCCCGACACTTACGGCCTCGGTCTTCAGAAGGACAGCCCGCTGACGGATAAGATCAGCGCCATTATTGAGAGATATACTGAGGACGGCACGCTGGACGCCCTGCGGGAAAAATGGCTGAGCGCCGACGAAAGCAAAAAGACCATAGACGTGGGCGAGTATGACGCGCCCAACGGCACCCTGCGTTATGCCCATGACTCAACGCTTGAGCCTATGAGCTATGTTGGAGGAAACGGTCAGTCCCTCGGCTATGAGGTCGAGCTGGTCTCGCTAATTGCCAAAGAGCTTGGAATGAAGCTTGAGATAACCCAAAGCACATTCGGTTCGCTGATACAGATGTTAAGCAGCGGCAGGGCGGATATCGTATCGGGCGCCATGAGCATAACCGACGAGAGGCGGGAGAGCATAGATTTCCCCACCACTCATTACGTGGGCGGTATGACGCTCATCGTTCGGGGCGAAGATATGGGAATGGCGGTTGAGACGGAAGAAACGGACTTCTGGACAGGGCTGACAAACAGCTTTTATAAGAATTTCATTCAGGAAAACCGCTGGCAGATGATACTTTCGGGTCTTGCCGTAACGTTTATTATCTCCGTCTTTTCGGCTTTGTTCGGAACGGTGCTGGGCTTTGGTCTGTGTATGGTGCGCCGCAGCCGCAACAAAATCATCTCAAAGATAACGGCGGCATTTATCCGTCTGATACAGGGAATTCCCGTGCTGGTGCTGTTGATGGTGCTTTTCTACGTCGTGCTTGCGGGCGCAAGGCTCAGCGGTATCGTCGTGTCGATAATAGGCTTCTCTATCAACTTCGCCGTCTATGTTTCCGAAATGATACGCACGGGTATCAACGCCGTTGACGCAGGTCAGTGGGAGGCGGCTTCCGCTATGGGCTTCGGGCGGGTAAAGACCTTCACGAAAATCATCGCCCCGCAGGCGGCAAGGCACGTTTTGCCCGTATATAAAGGCGAATTTATCTCTATGATAAAAATGACGTCCGTGGTGGGATATATCGCGGTGCAGGATCTGACAAAAGCGACAGACCTTATCCGCAGCCGCACCTTTGAGGCGTTCTTCCCGCTGATACTGACTGCGGTTCTGTATTTCATACTGGCATGGTGCCTGACCTTTCTTCTGGGACTTGCGGAAAGGAAGATAGACCCCCACCGCCGACGCAGAGAGCTAAAGGGAATTAACAGGAATATTTCTCTGTCGGAAATTTCTGAGGAGCCGAAAGCCCCCCAAAGCGGGGAGCCTGTAATCGTGATTTCCCACCTGAAGAAGGCGTTTCCCAACGCAACTCCCCTGAAAGACGTCAACGCCGTCATAAACAGAGGGGACGTTATCTCCATCATCGGACCTTCAGGCACGGGCAAAAGCACCTTACTGCGCTGTATCAACCGACTTGAAACGCCGACGGAGGGACAGATAGAGGTGTTCGGTCAGCAGGTCACAGGCGTGAAGATGTCGCAGCTTGGCGAAGTCCGCCGCCGTATGGGAATGGTATTCCAGAGCTTCAACCTGTTTGCGCATCTGACGGTCATAGAAAACATTATGCTCGGCCCCGTAGAGCTGCTGGGCTGTTCCCGACAGCAGGCCTATGAACGGGGAATGCGCTTGCTGGCAAGCGTAGGGCTGGCGGAAAAGGAGCTGAACTACCCCGACGAGCTTTCTGGCGGTCAGAAACAGAGAGTCGCCATTGCGCGCACTCTGGGAATGCAGCCCGAGATCGTGCTCTTTGACGAGCCCACAAGCGCGCTGGACCCCACTATGGTGGGAGAGGTTCTGGCGGTCATACACGGTCTTGCCCAGCAGGGGCTCACCATGCTTATTGTAACCCACGAGATGAAGTTTGCTCGTGACGTATCAACGAGGGTATTTTATATGGACGAGGGTGTCGTTTATGAGGAGGGAACGCCGAAGCAGGTGTTCGACAACCCGAAGACAGACCGCTGTCGGGCGTTCGTACGTCGCCTGAAGACCCTCCGCCTCGATATTGCTTCCAAGGAGTTTGACTTCATCGGCGCGGCGGCGGATATCGACCGCTTTGCCCGCAAGCAGCTTCTGAGCGCGCGGCAGTCCCTCAAGTATCAGCAAATTTTTGAAGAGCTTTGCGTGACGAGCATTCTGCCGACCCTGCCGGACGACAGGTGCAGTCTTAGCTTTGACGCCCTTTGCAGTGAAGACGGAAGCGAATGTGAGGCTGTTATTCGTTGGAACGGGGAGGAGTTCGACCCGTTGACCCAAGGAGATGAGCTCAGCGCGTCCTTGGCTCTCAGCAGAACCAAGAGCAGCGCCCACGCCTATGCCGACGGGATAAACACTGTGACTATCGTATTTTAAAGCTTTTGAGGTGAAAAAATGAACATCAAGACAAAAAAGAAAAAACAGCCGTGCATTTTGGCTGTCATACTTGCGGCTACGCTGCTTTTGGGCGGGTGCAATGCGAATGATAAGGCGCAAGCCGACGACATCATAATTTTATACACCAACGACGTGCATTGCGCCGTTGATGAAGATATCGGCTACGCGGGGCTTGCGGCGTATAAGAAATGGTGCGGGGAAAATACCCCTTACGTCACGCTGGTAGACTGCGGGGACGCTCTGCACGGGGACGTTATCGGCGCAGTTTCCAAGGGCGAATATCCCGCGGAGCTTATGAACCGCGCAGGATATGACTTTGCGGTGCTGGGAGACCAGGAGTTCGGCTACGGAATGGAACAGCTCGATAGGCTTATGGAGATAAGCGGCGCACAGTATCTCGGCTGCAATATTCGCTATACGGGGACGGAAGACGTGGCGTTTCTCTCTCGGCTCCTGCCGTATAAGATAGTATCCTACGGCGAGGTAAAGGTCGCCTTTATAGGGGTGTCAACGCCTGAGAGCATAGTAAAATCCGTTCCGACCTACTTTTGCGACCAGAACGGAAACTATGTATATGACTTCTGCGGCGGAAGCGGGGAGGCATTATACAGCCGCGTTCAGGAGAACGTGGACGCCTGTCTGAAAGACGGCGCGGATTACGTCGTAATTCTTGCTCATCTGGGAACGGACGAGTCCTCCTCGCCCTTTACGTCCACCGAGCTTATCGCAAATACAAGGGGGATAGACGCCGTGCTGGACGGCAATTCTCTGAGCGAAATTTCCTGTAACGTGGTTAAAAATGCGGACGGGGAAAAGGTGGTTTTGTCCTCCACAGGTATGGGGCTCAACAATATCGGCTGCCTCACCATAACCGCGAACGGGAATATACAGACGGGGCTTATCGAGAGCTATCCTGATAAGGACAGCGAAATGTCAGGCTTTATAGAAAGCATTGAAAAAGAGCTTGAAGCCGAGCTGACGGAAAGCGTCGGCGTATCAGAGGTAACGCTTACGACCGTTTCCGATTCGGGAATGCGCCTTATCAGGAACAGGGAGACCAATCTTGGGGATTTCTGCGCGGACGCGTACAAAGCCGTATCGGGGGCGGATATCGCGCTTGTGAACGGCGGCGGAATCCGCGGGGATATTCTTGCGGGAGAGGTCACCTATGGGGATATTCTCGGCGTGCACCCTTACGGAAATTCCCTGTGCGTGGTAAAGGCAACGGGGCAGGAAATACTCGACGCTCTTGAAATGGCGAGCCGCTTCTGCCTGCCAAACCCGAACGACGGGGAAAACGCAGTGGGGGAATGCGGAGGCTTTTTGCAGGTGTCGGGGCTTAAATATACAATAGACACCTCTGTTGGATCCACTGTGGAGACGGACGAGCAGGAGAATTTCCTCTCCTGCGGGGACGATCGCAGAGTAAAGGACGTTATGGTCCTTGATGAGAACGGCAGCTATACGGAGCTTCAGCCCGACAAGATATATACGGTAGCGTCCCACAACTACCTTATCAAGGAAGGCGGGGACGGACTGAATATGTTTATGGACAACGAGCTTACGATAGATGAGGGAATGACGGATTATGAGATACTTATGACCTATCTCACCGACGAGCTGAACGGAACTGTGGGGAATGAGTACGCTCTGCCGCAGGGACGGATAGAGATCAGATAAAGACACAGCCCTGCTTGTTATATTTCTTTATGATCCGCTCGGAGCGCGAAACGGCATAAGCTCTCATAATGCTATCACCAGCTTGAACCAGCCGTCCTCTGCGCTGAAGGAATAAAAAGCGTTATACTTTTCGCAGAAAGCCGTGATGGAGCGTGTGCCGATACCGTGACCTGATCTGTCCGATTGCGGGAGCCCGTTTCTGCCGAAGGATATCTGCCCGCAGTATGGGTTTTCTATCTCAAACATAAACTGCGGCTTATGAATACACCGAATTATGATTTTTCGCTGTTCTTTCGGAAGCATCTCACAGGCGTTTACAGCATTTTCCAGAGCGTTGGAAAAGCATATCGCAAGCTCGGCGGCGTCGACGGGCAGCTTTTCTGGTAGGGAAAGCCTCATTTCCACCTCAATGCCCGAGCGCTCAGCACGTCCTGAATATGCGGCAAGCGTGGCGTTCAGGATAGGGTCGCCGCAATAGCGGGCAGATGCGGAGATGTCGTTTCGCTCATAGACCTCTTTTATATAATCAAGGATCGCTTCGGCATTTTCCTCCCGCGCAAAATCGGAGATTGCGGAAAGCGTTTGCCGAATGCTCCGCCTTGCGTTCCTTACCTCCTCCGCTTTCCTCTCGGCGTCCTTTGCCTGTTTTTTGTTGTTCTCTATTTGCAGCCTTAAAAGATCGCGGTCCTGCTCCTCCATTCGGTATCGGTATTGGAGCCGCAGGTATTGGAAAACGGCGTAGTAGATGATGAGGAGGACTGCGCCCGAGAGGGCAAACAGGACGGGAAAGGAGTCATTCTGCGTGTAATGCGCAGGGTACAGCGCAAGCACCATTGTAAGTATGAAAAAAGAGCAGGGTATCATAGCCAGTATCCCCCAGCCCCCGATGACCGTGTCCGCAATATTCAGAAAAACGTTTCGCAGGAAGAATGCCTCCGCAAAGATCACTATAAGGTAGGCGGAAAGAAGCAGCAGAAGATTTGTCCCGGAGCCGCCCCCAAGCAGTGTGTTTAGCTGCGTCACGCCGACAGTGAGGTAGAGGGACAGCAAAAGCTCAGACAAACAGCAGAAAATATGCCTTGAAAGGGACTCGTCCGCGATAAGAAAGGTTATGACGATTCCAGGCAGGGAGATAGTTAACACACAGCTGCGCAAAAAGGGCATAAAGCCCAGAAACCGTATGCAAAGGACGGAAAAAGCGATGGAATAAACCACGTATCCAATGATGATAAGCAGATTTTTCCTTTTATTTTCCTTTATTCTGCTGATAGAAACGACCATACCCAGTGTGCCGAATATGCAGACAAGCACCCTTAATGTCTGATATACGGTATTATTATCAAAAATCATAGCTTGCCGCCTGTTCTGCCTGTGTTACAGATGGGCGGATTTTTATAGACCTCTGTACATACATTCATTCCCGCGCTTCTCCTTTCTCATCTGACAGCTCCGCGGCATTATCCACAAAATCAAGTATCGCCTGCGTGTCGCCGCTTTCCGCCAGGGCTGCGACTGTGGAGAGAACGTGGCGCAGGTCGTGCCGAATGATCTTCGTTTGCTTTTCGAGCGCCTCAATATCGGCGTTTTCTTTTTTGATGTTTTCCAGCTGAAGCTCCATTATCTCCTCATTTTGCTTTGACTGAAGCCTGCGGTACTGCAAGGACAGATAGCTTCCTATGGAGAAGTATACGGCGATAATGACGGCGCCCAGCAGGTAAAGCGTGACAACGCTCAACACCCGATTCGTATAATGCTCAGGGTAAAGGGCAGTCGTCACGGAAAGGACGATGAACGCACAGGGGATAAGGGAAAGAACGCCCCAGCCCTTTTTGATTATGCCGACAAAATCAAGCCATATGCGCCTCACAAAGTAAAAATCAAACAGCACCGCCAGAAAATAGGAAAGCAGGCGCAGCAGAATGTCAGAAAGCTCGTTTCCGTTCAGGGCGGTGTTTATAAGTGTAACTGTGGCGGCGATATAGAGAGATACAAGAATATGCGTCGCCCCTGTAAAGACGAGCTTTGAAAACGGCTCGTCAGAGAGCTTGCAGAAAAGAAGGACTGCGGGGCAGGATACGGTGAGGATAAAAATTCTCAGAAAGCTCTCATAACCGAAGCAGTAAATGATCAGAAAAGTTGAGAGGACAACAAAAACCGCACAGCCAGAAATCACCGCAATTCCTGCGGCTTTTTTCCGAATTATTTTAAAACGGGTTGTGGACGCCATCATAGCGACCGTGCCCGCAAAGATTATCAGAAACTTCAGGACTAAAAAAACAAGGTTATCCTCAAAAAGCACGGTATTTCCCTCCGTTCAGCCAAAAGGACGCCCATTCCTTCTTGACAGAGTCATATACGCGGCGGGGAATTGGGACCCGCAGATTTCCCGTTAAAACCATATCCGTTTTCGTTACCTCCATAACGTGAGCCAGATTTACCACGAACGAGGAGCCGACAAGGAGCATTTCGTTATGAGAGAGAAGGTCTGATACCGCGTCGGTAAAAGAGCCGTTGAACGTAATGCCCGCTATTATCCTGCCGTCAGCCATATAGTAGCAGATACGTTTTCCTGTGCGCTCCGCATACCGAATTTCTGCAACGGGGAGGATACGGACGCTGTCCGCGGTCTTGACTGAAACCGTCTCCTGCTTTGTTCGGGAAAGAGAGGAGAACGCTTTGTCGAGGCTTCGGAAGAACAGCGGCTTGTCCACAGGCTTTAAGAGGTAATCAAGAGCGTCCACCCGATAGGAGTCAAGCGCAAAGTCGGGAGATACGGTGAGGTAGATGAACATTCCCTGATCGTCACGCCTGCGCAGCGCCGTTCCAAGCTCAATGCCGTCCATCTCGGGCATAATGCAGTCGAAGATATAAAGGTCGAAGCCCCCGTATTCGTCCACGTGGTTCAAAAGCTCTTTTCCGAAGCAAAAGGACGACAGCGAAAGCGAACGGTCAGGATTTGCCTGTTTGTACTGCCCGATAAGATCTTTTATCGCTTCGCGGCACGATCTTTCATCATCGCATAATGCAATCTGCAAGGTTTTCGCCCCTTTTCTGATACAAACACGGCGGTGTTTGGATATCCTTATATTAAAAATCTGCACATCAACAGCTCTGTTCTCGCCTTATCCGCTGAAGAGCCGATTTGTTCTATAATCGAATTATATCAAGCGCAAAAGAAAATGTCAATAAAATTCAGACAGCACATTGTGTTTGGTGTCACGCTGTTGTGATATGGTGACCAAAAAGATTTTTGGTAATGAACCGTGTTTTGGAGTATATTGAAGCGGCTCAGCGGCTGTGTGCTGTGACCAGATAGATTTTTTGGCGATGAACATAAAAAATACGCCCCCGTGTTTTGGGAGCGTGTTGAAGCGGCTCAGCGTTTTGTGTTGTGACCAAAAAGATTTTAAAGTGACAGAGCATAAAAATACGCTCTCAGTTTCCTGGGAGCGTGTTGAAGCGGCTCAGCCGCTGGTGCCGGTGGCGGGGGTCGAACCCGCACGGTATCGCTACCACCGGATTTTGAGTCCGGCACGTCTGCCAATTCCATCACACCGGCATCTGCACTGAAAGCAGATAAAATTATACCATTTTCCGCAGTAAAAGTCAAGGCAAAGAACACTTTATAAAAAAATATTTTTTTAAATTTTGTATATTTGTCCTTAAAAAGTATTGACAATTTGTCAATAATGCATTAAAATGATACTTGTGGAATAAGCTGACAAATTATGCCTTAAGGCAGATTTGTCCGCATCACGGTATATTTTTATTCACGCTTCGGCGTTTTAGGTTACATATAATCCCCTTAACATTTTACGCGCAGTTGTTTTTCGGCTGTGCTGATATAGATGCGATGAAGCCGCCGTTCATGAGCGTCCCGCTTAAAGGTCGGTTTATTTGGGATTTTTCGGGTAACCGGACAATTTAATAGGGAGGAAACGCAATGGAACCTTGGTTGGTTATTGTGCTTTGCGTTGCGGCATTGATAGTCGGTGCGGCTGTTTCCGGCTTGATAATGTTCAAAATGGGAATAGAACACCGCAGAAAGACCGCAGAAGCACAGATCGAATCGGCTGAAAAAGAAGCTGCCAGGATCCTGGCAGAGTCAAGGGAAAAAGCCTCCACCGCAAAAAAGACCGCGCTTCTGGAGGCGAAGGAAGAAATTTACAAGCTGCGTGAAAATGCAGAAAAGGACGCGCAAAAGCTGCGCAGTGACACTGAACGGGAATTGAAGGAGCGCAGGGCGGAGGTAACGAAGTCCGAACGCAGACTTCAACAAAAGGAAGAAAACTTAGACCGCAAGACAGACAAGCTGGAAAGAATGGAGGAAAGCCTTACAGCAAAAACCGAAAATGTGAAGAAAAAGCTGGCGGAGGCTGACGAGTTAAAAGAACAGCAGCAGGCAAGGTTAGAGGAGATAAGCGGCTACACCGCAGAGCAGGCGAAGGAAGTCCTGCTCACTCAGCTGGACAGCGAGCTTGTCCACGAAAAAGCGGTAAGACTGCTGGCTTATGAGCAGAAGTTAAAGGACGAAAGCGACGACAAGGCGCGCTCGGTCATTGCACTTGCAATTTCAAGGCTTGCCTCGGAGACCGTTTCTGAAATGACGGTATCCGTAGTTCCCCTGCCAAACGACGAGATGAAGGGCAGGATAATAGGAAGAGAAGGACGAAACATCAGAACGCTTGAACAGCTTACAGGCGTTGATCTTATAATCGACGATACTCCCGAAGCTATAACCCTTTCAAGCCACGACAAGGTAAGGAGAGAGATAGCAAGGATAGCGCTGGAAAAGCTGATACAGGACGGACGTATCCACCCCACCCGCATAGAGGAAACGGTGGACAAGGCGCGTCGGGAGGTAGAGCAGAAGATAAAGAGAGAGGGCGAACACGCTTGCCTGGAAACAAACGTGAACGGTCTCAGCCCCGAGCTTGTAAAGCTGCTTGGGCGCTTGTATTACAGAACCTCTTACGGTCAGAACGTGCTTGCTCATTCCATTGAGGTGGCTCACCTTGCGGGAATTATGGCAAGCGAGCTGGGAGTTGACGCCGCCCTTGCAAGAAGGGCAGGACTGCTCCACGATATAGGAAAGGCGCTGACCCACGAGATAGAGGGAAGCCACGTTGAAATAGGCGTTGAGGTTTGCAAGAAGTACAAGGAAAATCCCGAGGTCGTACACGCAGTTGAAGCTCACCACGGAGACGTTGAGTGCCGCACCGTGATAGCCGCGCTGGTCCAGGCGGCAGACGCAATAAGCGCCGCAAGACCCGCCGCAAGAAGCGAGAACTACGAAAACTACATCAAGCGCCTGCAAAAGCTTGAGGAGATATGCACCGACTATGAGGGCGTTGAAAAGTCCTACGCTATCCAGGCGGGCAGAGAGGTACGCATACTCATCAAGCCCGAAGTGGTTAACGACGAGCGTATGACCGTCATCGCCAGAGAGATAGCTCAGCGCATTGAAAAGGAAATGGAATATCCAGGTCAGATAAAGATAAATCTGATAAGAGAATCAAGAGTCGTGGACTACGCGAAGTAAAAAAATTCCGTGCTGATTAAAATCAGCACGGAAATTTTTTTAGTGTAAAGTGTACAGTTGACAGTTGACAGTTGTGGAATTTTCGGCTTTGCCGAAAATAGATTTGAAATGACAGGTGATGATTTGCAGGCGGCAATCCTAAATCAATCGCCGCAGGCGATACCACAACTGTGCACTGTACACTGTCAACTGTCAACTTGAATTCAAAAATCAGCTTTGCTGATTTTTGAATTCATCATACGTCATACTTGCATTAGTAAACGTCTTGTTATTTTTCTTGCATAGCTTCATAACAGCCTCCGCCTGCTCCATAGCCTCGTCGAATTTTCCGTCTGCGCCCATTACTGCGGAGGAGGAAGCGCAGAGATTTACGTTGATCATTTTTCCGTCAATGTTCACAGGTGCGGCAAAGTGGCGCATAACCTTATCTATCTGCGCACGGGGAGTGTCAACCTCCGTCACCTTGAGCATAACCACCGCAAAGGTGTCGTTGTCCATTCTGCCAACCTTGCAAAGCCCCTTCTGATTTTCCCACAGAGTAGTGACAAGGAACATCAGCACCCCGTCGCCCACCTCAAAGCCGTACTCGTTGTTGATAAGGCGGAAGCCGTTTATGTCAAACAGCACCACGCACCGCTTGCTGTCGCCGATGGCGGGATTTTCAAATTCCTTGGACAGCGCCGTGCGAAGCATAGCTCCTGTAAGACCGTCGGTATGCGTGTGGAAAAGCTGGAACGCCTCCCGCTTTTTCGTTTCGTTGATGTTGGTTATCCTGCCTATTACCTTCTTCACGCTTCCGCCCGAATCGGAAAGCACCTGCACCTGATGCTCCACCCAGATGTATTCTCCCGCGCTGTCCTTTATGCGGTATTCGTAGGTCATCTTTTTGGAGGGAAGCACCATCATATGATTGTAGTTGAAGAAGCGGTCCACAAAGCCCTCTCTGTAATCAGGGTGAATGTTGTCCCAGTAAGAGCGCCGCTGTCCGTCAAAGTCCGACATATCCTCAATTCCGAAGGTCTCCTTTGACGCCTGGGGATTAAGGCTGGTGAGCTTGTTTTCGGGAACGTCAACTTCATAAATCATATCCTGGTCGGTGCGCAGCAGGAAGGCTGATTTTATCTTTTCCGCCGCAAGCTGTTCGGACAGGGATACCCTCGTTTCAATATCACGGATAAGCCCTGCTACAAGCACCTCTCCCGTGCCCTCCTGCAAAACGCTGCGCCCCTTTATCCTGACTCTCACCGATTGCAGGGGAGAAAGCTCCAGCACGCCCGCAAAGCTGAACTGCGTTCCAACGTGGCGAAGCACCTCTTTTACCATTTTGCCCAGCTCTATCCTTGTGGGGAGGGAAAGCAGGTCCCTTATATCCTTTGCGCTGTCCAGAAGCGTTTCGCCGTAGGTGCGCTTCCAGTATTCGCTGTACGTCACACGGCAGCCGTTTTCAGAAAGCTGCCAGAAAATGTCGTGGGAAAGCTCGGTGAAGCAGCGTGACACCGCCGCCCTGTCGTTGAACCGATAAGCCACCGCCGTCTGAGTGCATATCCATTCCGCTATCTGGTCGGGGGAAGGCTCTCCGTCGCTGAGGCGCTTCAGGGCGTTCACGTCCTCGGGTGCAAAGGAGGAAAGTATCTTGTCAAACGCCTTTTCATAGCGCTTTTGCTGTCTGAGATAAAATATGATGAACGCCGCCGCCGCAATTCCGCACAAAACCAGCATTATGGGAACGAACCACCACAGCACGCTCATATCCGCCTTGCTGAAAATTATCGTTCCCGCCGTGCCGCAGCATACCACTGCAAAGAACAGCACCATAACGATCGCAGCGTTTATCAGCTTTAACTTGTTTCTCATATAAAAACCTTTCCTTTCCGACTTGCGGGGAATTTATTCCACCGATTTCAGCGCCTCTATCATATCTATCCTTTTCAGCCGCCTGTGCATATACAGCGTTACTATCAGGCTGAACAGCAGGGTCATTGCGGCGGAAATAAAGTAGCTCAGCACACTTATGTCCCGCCCGAACATCACAAGGTCAATTTCCGCCGTCTGAATGATGAACTTTGCAAGGAACGTCCCGCCGAACAGCCCCGCCGCTATTCCCATAAGAGTAAGTATGAGATTTTCACGGAAAATATAGCCGTCCACCTCTTTGTCGTAAAAGCCCATTACCTTCAGCGTAGCTATTTCCCTTATCCTCTCGGTGATATTTATGTTCGTGAGATTGTACAGCACCACGAACGCCAACGCCCCTGCGCTGACTATCAGTATAAGGATTACCGAGTCCAAGGCCTCCATCATCTTTGTCATAGTGGTCATAAGGCTGTCCTTGTAGCTGACGGTAAGCACCTTTCCGCTTTCCAGCAGAGTCCCCGCAAGCTCGTCCTCCGACTGACCTCCTGTGCTGAAAGCGAACATATTGTATTCGGGAGCTTCACCGAACAAATCCTTGTACATCTCCTCCGTCATATAGACGTAGTGCTGGGGATAATTTTCCACACATTCGCCTACCATTACGGTATGAATATCCGTTTCGTCGCTGTAAAGCTGAACCTCATCTCCCGCCCTTATCCCAAGGAGCAGGGAGCTTTTTTCGTCTATCAGGATATTTTCCCGTTCAATGGAAAATTCCTCATGCGTGTTTCTGTCACGGAAAAGATAGTATTTTCCGAATTTTTCCGTATCCCTCGGCACTATCAGATAAGCGGTGACGTTTTTCCCGTTATAGGAAACGGTGACGCTTTTCTGGAAGTACACCGCACCGTCCCCGCCGTTTTTGGTGAGAATGTTGGTTATCTCCTTTTCGTTTTCCTCTCCGCTTTCAAATGCCAATAATCCGTCGTAAAACGTGAGCTGAGAAAACTGCTTTTCCACAATGTCGCTGATAGAATCCTTCAGCGCAAAGCCTGTCAGTGTCAGCGCCGTACAGCCCGCTATCCCCACAACGGTCATCAACATTCTTCTCTTGTATCTGAAAAGGTTGCGGGCGGTGACTTTTCCGTTGAAGCTCACTTTTTTCCAGAAGGGCAGCTTGTCAAGGAATATCATCTTTCCCGCCTTAGGCGCTTTCGGGCGCATAAGCTGTGCGGGACATTCCGCCAATGCGCTTTTACAGCAGGCGAAAACGGTAAGAGCGACCGCCGCCGCAGATACCGCCAGGCAAACCGCAGTCAGCGCCCAGTCCATAGGAATGACCATTGCGGGCATCGTGTAAAGCATACCGTAAGCGGTGATTATCGCAAAGGGGAACAGCTTTTGCCCGAATGCGGCCCCCGCCAGCGCTCCCGCAATAGTTGCGGTGAGAGCGTAAAACATATATTTGAAAATTACCTGTCCGCTGGTATAACCAAGCGCTTTCAGCGTTCCTATCTGTGAGCGCTGTTCCTCCACCATTCGTGTCATAGTGGTAAGGCACACCAGCGCCGCCACCAGAATGAAAAACACAGGGAACACGGAGGCGATGTTGTTTATCCTCTCGGCATTTTCGCCGTATTCGGAGTAGCCGGGATTGCCGCTTCTGCCGAAAACGTACCAGCTTGGCGGCTCTAAATCATCTATTTCCGCTTTTGCGTCCTCTATCTCCTGCTGAGCGTCCGCTAATTCCTTTTCAGCGTCCGCCTTGCCCTTTTCATATTCCTTTACCCCGTCCTCATACTCTTTTCTGCTGTCGGAAAGGGTCTTTTCCGCTTCCTCAAGCTCCTTTACTCCCTGATTATAGGCTTCCAGTCCCTCGTTATACTGTTCTTCTCCCTCTTCAAGCTGCGCAAGGCTGTCGTTGAGCTTTGCACGCCCCTCCATTTCCTGCTCAAGCAAAGTCAGCTTTCCTGAGTAAAGCTGTATCCTGCCGCTGTCAAGCTGTCTGCGGGAGGAATCGAGGGTCTCCTTTGCGCTGTCTAATTCCGCCTTTGAGCTTTCAAGAAGCGCTGCGGTCTCGTCCAGCTTTATCTTTGCCTCTGTAAGCTGGGCTATCTGCTCCTTCGTTTCCTCGTCAAGTCCTATAAGGGAATCTATGTATTCGATGACTTCGGGGGGAAGCTCGCCCTCCTGCTGTTCGATCCTGTCTGCTACTAAGTAGTATATCTCCACAGCCCGAAGAATAACTTCATAGTTGGGAGCCTGCTCCTCCAAAGCGGCAACGGCGGCGTCATACTGCGCCTTGCCGTCATTGTATGCGGCAAGCCCGCTTTCGTACTGCGCCAGTCCCTCCTCATACTGCTTTTCGCCGTCGTCAAGCAGTTTTTCCTGCTTTTCTATCTCGGCTTTTCCGTCGGCTATTCCTTTTTCAAACTGGGCAAGCCCATTTTCATACTGGGCTCTGCCCTCGTCTAACTGCTTTTTGCTGTCCTCTAAGAGAATGCGGGAATTTTCCAGCTCCGCCTTTCCGTCGGCAAGCTCCTTTTCTCCGTCCTCTAAGGCTATCCGCCCGTCCTCTAACTTTTCCCACGCCTCGGCAAGCTCCTTATCTGCGTCCGCTTTAGCCTCGTCCAGCTCCTGCTGTGCGTCGGCTATTTCCTGACGGGCTTCCTCCTTTACCTCCTCAAGGCGCAGATCCTTGCGCTTGTCGCCTGTGGCTTCCAATGCGTCAGTCAGCTTTTCCTCAATGCTCTCATAGCCGTCGGAATATGCGTTTTCCGCCGCAAGCTCGTCTGCGGTGACGTAAAGCTCGGTATAAGCCTTTGTTTCAAAACATTCCTCGGGAATATAGATTATTGCGCTGATACTGCCGTTTCCCACGGTGGTGCTGCCCTTTGTGGACTTGTCTATGTAGGTGGGAGAGGTGAATACGCCCGTCACGTCAAATTCAGTGGTATTAAGCGTTTGCGACAGGTCGTCCTCGCCGTCCGCCAGGAGAGTTATGTGTTCCCCCACCTCACGGCTGGCACGAAAGCCCGTGCCGTCAATGATACATTCGTTTTTTTCCTGCGGGAAACGCCCTTCCGTCAGGGAAAGACGGTTCACCTCGTTGCTCTCGCCGTACGCTTTCAGCGACATCACCCTCGCCGTTTCCTCCGTTTCGTCGGAGGCGATGAGAACGTCGGTGAAATAGGCGGGATAAACGGTTATCCCCTCAATGCCCTCCAGCGCCTCCACGTCCTTGTCTGAAAATCCAAGCGTGGACACCAGGCGGAAGTGGGACAGGTTGGTTTCTTTATAATAGCTGTCGGCGGTCACCTTCATATCGGGGGAGGAAACCTTTACCCCCGCAAAGAACGCTATACCGATAGCCACAATGCAGAATATGGAGAGAAAGCGGCTTTTCGTCCTGAATATCTCAGTCACCGCATTCTTTCTCAGTGCGCTTTTCACATCATACCCCCCTTTTCCGTGAAATTTTCAGAAAAATCACCATTCTATGTTTTCCACGGGAGTGGGATCTTTGTTTATGTCAATGCTGCCCACCCTGCTGTTGCGCAGGTGTATCACCTTGTCCGCCATAGGGGCGAGGGCGGAGTTGTGGGTAACGATTATAACGGTCATTCCGTTTTTGCGGCAGGTATCCTGCAATAATTTCAGTATCAGCTTTCCCGTATTGTAGTCAAGCGCGCCCGTAGGCTCGTCGCACAGGAGCAGCTTCGGCTTTTTCGCCAGCGCCCTTGCGATAGCCACACGCTGCTGCTCGCCGCCCGAGAGCTGAGAGGGGAAGTTGTTCAGCCTTTCGCCCAGCCCCACCTGCTCCAGTATCTCCGTTGCGGGGATAAAGTCGTCGCAGGTCTGCGCCGCCAGCTCCACATTTTCCTTGGCGGTAAGATTGGGGATAAGGTTGTAGAACTGGAAAACGAAGCCTATCTCGTTCCTGCGGTAGCTGATAAGCTGTTTTCTGTCATAGGCGGCAACGTTGCTCCCGTCAACGGAGATAACTCCCCCGTCGGCAGTGTCCATTCCCCCCAGCAGGTTCAGCACCGTGGTCTTCCCCGACCCTGACGGTCCCAGGATTATGGCAAGCTCGCCCTTTTCTATCTGAAATTCAATGCTGTCGGCGGCGGAAATGGTTATCTCCCCCACCTTATAGCGCTTGCAGACATCTTTAAGTTCAACAAAGCTCATACGTCGACCTTTCTATTCCTCAACACATTTATATGTAAATTTCTATCTGTAAAATATGAACAATATACCAATGTACAGTATAACATATTTGAGCAAAAAAAGCAATATTGAAATAGTCCTTGTTTTTTCCCGCAAAAAATGTTATAATAAGAAAAATAAATTTCAAGAGGACGTTCAGATGGATTATTACAACGAGCAACTGATAACAAAAAAGACCGACGGCAGGGACATTCTGCTGAGGGTTTTGATAGGACTGGCGACTGTGGCGGTGCTGGCTCTGATAGTCATAGGACTTATTATGTTCAACTTCCTGCCGCTGATAGTTATTGCGGCGGGCGCGCTGTACCTTTCCTACCTGCTTTTCACGGGGACGTTTACTGAATACGAATATATCGTCACCAACAACGACCTTGACATAGACAAGATAAGCGGCAGGCGCAAGCGCAAGCGCCTTATCACCGTAAAGCTGAACACCGTCACCCAATGGGGGGAATATAACGGCGGAGAGGGAAGCGGCGTTGACGCTACCGTTATGGCAAGCGACGCGTCGGGTTACAACGCCTGGTATCTTTTAGCGGAAACGGAAAAATACGGCAAGGTAATGGTAATTTTCACTCCAAATGAAGAAACGGTCTACAACATAAATCACGGCGTTCCCTTTGCCGCCAAGAAAAAGCTGGCGGAAAGGAATGAGGACGGCGAAGAGGAAAGCGACGAAACGGCGGAATGACTTGCAAAAAATAAAAGCGGCGGCAACGCCGCTTTTTTGACTGCTTAAAAATTTTTTCACAAAAATTGACCTGCGGTAATCTTGAAACGTGTTATAAGTGAAAGGGGTGGAAATCGGAATGGAGAATTTATCAGCCGGCATGATAGAATTCGCCGTGGACACATATTCCGATATGCTGTTCCGTATCTGCTTCGTATCTCTGGGAAACCGTGAAGATGCGGAAGATGCGGTGCAGGACACCTTCCTTAAATATATACAGAAGGCTCCCGATTTTAACGGCAGTGAGCACGAAAAGGCGTGGCTTATACGGGTGGCGATAAACAGGTGCAGGGATATCAAGCGTACGCGCCGACCAAAGGTGGATTTTGATTCCCTTGAGGAATACATAGCCGCCCCCGAAAGCAACGAGGCGCTGACCGCCCTTATGTCTCTGCCCGAAAAATACCGCACCGTGCTGACCCTCAAATGCGTGGAGGGTTACAGCGTCAAGGAGATAGCGGGTATGATCGGAAGGACCGAGTCCGCTGTGAAAATGCGGCTGAAAAAGGGACGGGAGCTGCTCCGACAGGCTTATGAAGAATGACTGTGATTTGTAGAAAGGATCTTTTACAATGGAAGAAAAATTTCTTAAAAACGCCGTTAAGAATATAAAGCTCTCCCCTGAGAGCAAGGAAAAGATAAAAGCCGCCTGCCTTGACGCAAAGCCCGCGGAGAAAAGGAAGCTTTCCCTGAAACCTGCGCTGGTCACCGCCTGCGCCTGTCTTGTAGTGGCGGCGGTGGGAGCAGGTGCGGCGGCTCTCATTAACTTCGGCGGAGCTGACGTGGTAGTTATGCCCCAGGTAAGCGACACCTCCTCCCCGCTGGTAAACGGCGATCCCTTGCCCGAAAGCAGAATAAACGTCGTTGAGATAGCCTATGAGGATTGGAGCGCCCTCAGGTCGGACGCAGTCGAAAATGCGGAATTTTACCCCATGACCGAGGTGGAGCTGATGGATTATTACGGCATAAATATTTTTGCGCAATTTCCCTCAGACCTTGTGGAAAACGTTAAGTCAGGGGAATCCAGAGGCCTTTATAAGGACGCAGACGGGAACGTTGTGGGGGAAAAATGCTCGTACTGCTACCAGACCCTCACAGGCGAGCGCACTATCACCGTCAGTTTTTCCAAGGACTGCATACAGGACGGGATAAAGAATATGTGGGACGCACCCTCGAAGCTGTCCTACATCAGCGGTACGCCCGCCGTGATACTCCACACTAAGGAGCAGGACAACGATTATTATGAGATACAGTTCATGCTGGAGAATGTGGGCGTTTGCATAGACAGCTACGGCGGAGTTTATCTTGATGAAATGGTGAAAACGGCAGACTCCCTTATTTGCAGGGGCTCTTCTATTTACCCGGACCATATCCGATACCTGCAAATGTCTATTGCCGAATTTTTTGACGTGAACAGGCGTGAATCTGCGGATATCCGTGATTTTGTCCCTATGACCGAGGAGCAGCTTAAAGAGTATTATGTAGTCAACGTGATACCCTCCCTCCCCGACGGAATGAAGGGGGGCTTTGTCTCTGACGTGGGCGTTTTCGAAAACAGCGACGGCAAGATATACAACAGCGCAAATAAGTATGAGGCTTACAGCGAAACGCAGGATAAGCATGTGGAGCTTTGGGTAAGCAAGGACACCGACGCTTACGGCGACGATATGGAATTTTTGTCAGGTCACGCCGCCACCATATGGGGTCATACCGTTATGCTCTATAAGGACATAGACGATGAAAACATCAGCGCGGCGCAGTTTTACAACGGCGACGTGTATTTTGACCTGATGGTTTCAGGCTTTACCGAAAGCGAGTTGCTGGACATGGTGCGCTCACTGCTGAGGGAGGGCAACGACGGCTTTAGCTACAGCGGCGGAGAGCCCCTTACCGTAAGCGAACTTTTGCAGATAAAGGAGCAAAAGGGCGAAAATCTCACCCTCGGCGACTTTAAAGGATATAAAGGCGTTGACTTATTAACCTCAGGAACTTACAGTGCGGTATGCGACGTGGAGGGAGAATATACGCTTTTTTTGACGGGCTCATCTGAGATTGATCGACTCACCCTTTCTTGCAAAGAAGACGGCGCAGATATTGACCTGCTGAAAAGCGACTTTGTTACCGTCTGTGACTTTATCTCGGCGCGCACCCCTGAGCTGATGCAGCCGCTTACCGTTTACAAGATACTCAGCTTAAAGGCAGCCAAGGGCGAGGACCTTACCTGGAGCGACTTCGGACTGTATCAATGCGAGAATACAGGCTCAGGGCTTTACGTACTGCAATATGACGTGGAGGGAGAATATACGCTTTTTATAGGCGGCGGCGATAAAAGAGAAAAGCCTGATTATATCGTGCTTGATTACAACATATACGACAGCGCATATATCGATCTGCTGCAATACGACTTTGTTACCGTCCGCGACTTGATCTCGGCGCGAACTCCCGACCTGCTCCTGCCCGAGGGCTATGAGGGCGGGGATACCGACCCCGCCGTTCAGCTGCAAAAGGCGCATGACGTAATGGTGCGCTGTGCCGCCGAGGGCGTTTCGACGGATACGATGGTGCAAATGCTATTTGAAATTTACTTCCGCAGCGACCGCATAGCGGTATACGCCGACATCGACAGCTTTGCCGCAGGTATTGAGATAACAGGCGGCAGGACCGTTGAATCGGGAATGATGGTACGCATTACTGAAGGCGAGGACAGGACAGAGCTTGTCGTCCCCGACGTGAGCGATTATATAGTTTCCGTCGTGAACAACTTCCTTATCAATGAAAACACGGTAGCAGCGCTGAAAACCGCCCTGACAGACGTTATCCCCACCGCAGAAATATCCGTCTTTGTCGACAGCGACGGCGGAATATATGCGGACGACGCCGACGCGGTGAGACAGGGGCTTGTGGTTGACGTATGGTGCGGAGAGCATCATTACATAGTCCACACCTCGGAGCTTCCCCTTAACGCGGAAACGGAGGAAGGCTGAATATGAACAAAAACTGCGGTGCGCCCGATATTTTTCGGTGCGCTGCGGCTGTTCTGGTGATAATGATACATGCCCTGCCATTTGAGCAGATAAATATGGGACTGAACTTTTTCACCGTTCACGTCCTTGGCAGGATAGCCGTGCCGTTCTTCTTTATGGTGACGGGGCAGTTCACAGACTTTTCCTCCCCTTGGAAACATCTGAAAAAGACCTGCGTTATGTACCTTGCGGCGACTGCGCTGTATATCCCTTTGGCAGTAGGTGGAGGAGCGCTGAACGACCCCTGGGATATACCGAAAGCCATTTTTATCGACGGGATATATTATCATCTATGGTATTTTCCCGCAAGCATTTTCGGGATAATCCTGCTTTACCTCCTGCAAAAGCGGCTTTCCTCGGATAAAATATTTATAGTCTGCACAGCGGTGTACGCTCTGGGACTTCTGGGGAACAGCTGGTTCGGGCTGGTGGAAAGCGTACCCATCCTGTCGGATATTTACAACGAGATAAACAGCAGGATACTTATGGCTCCCCTTTTTATGGCTATGGGAATGGCGGCGGGAAGAAAGGAGCATTTCCGCCCCAATATCTGCCTTACGGGATTTCTCACAGGCTTTGCCCTGATGACTGCCGAGGCGGTACTGCTGAAAGGCTTTATCTCCGACGTGGAGGCGGACAGGCACAGTATGTATTTATTCCTGCCCATAACGATGTGGTTTTTGTACGGACTGCTTAACGCCTATGAGGTAAAGCAAAGACCGTACCTGCGTAAGATAACTGCTGTCGTCTACATAATCCACCCTGCGGTGATAGGTCTTGCCCGCCGTATTCCCATAGGATTCATTTCACAGAACAGCCTTGTAAGATTTATTTTTTCCGTCCTTGCGTCATTTGCCGCAGGCGCGTTGATACATCTGGCGTATCAGAGGCTCCCTGCGCTGCTCGTTTCCTGCGGGAAAAAGAAAAGCTGATGGTTTCACTCCTCTCACGTTTTTTATATATAGAAAGAGAAAGCCTTGGTTGGGGCTTTCTCTTTCTTTAATGAATATTAAAACAGATGTGATAAATTTAAAGCTGGTGTTCCAAAATCCATTGAAACAAATCGCTGAACGACAATTCCCCTGCGGCGATTTTCCAAAAGACGTCCGACAGTTCTTTTTGCGTATATTCAAGCTCTATCCCGTTCAGCGCAAGAAATACGAGCATAACGTGCGCACCTGTTCTTTTGTTTCCGTCAACAAATGCATGGTTGGAAACGAGCCCGTATCCCAGCCGTGCGGCTTTTTGCTGTATTGACGGAAAGCTCTCCACGCCGTCAAAGGTTTGGAACGGTGCGTTCAGCGCTGATTCCAGAAGTGCGTCGTCCCTTAATCCCTGCGTGCCGCCCGTTTGTTCAATAAGCTGAGAATGGAGCGCAATAACCTGTTCTTTGGAGAGAATTATCATTTTGACAGCTCCTCATAAGCCTCACGGTTCTTTTCAATAAGCCGCTTTGAGATATCAGACAGCTTTTCATCGTCCGCAAGCTGTTCTTCCTCGGCTTTTTCAAATTCCACAAGAAGATAACGAGGGACGTTGTTTTTAAGGATAATTACCGAGCCGTTCTCGTCCACCATTCTGGCAACACGGGAAAAATTCTGATTAGCCTCGGTTATCGATACAAGATTTTTCGTATTAACGTTCATAAGAGGAACCTCCTTTTTTGTAATAATATTATAACACAAAAATAGGAGAAATTCAACCTATTTTCAAAAATTCCAACTATCCACTATCAACTATCAACTATAAACCTTCAAGAACTCCTCCATACTCTCCAACGCCCCTTCCGCACCGACAGCGACTTTTATATTCACCCGCCCTGTCATATTAAGGCTCACTCTGTCGGGGAGCTTTTCTGCGGCTTGGCTCATTTTCTCTAAATCAGGCTTTTCAGTGTAAAACAGCAGATTTTCCCCGCTTTGCACTATCTCGTCTATCCCCGCTTTTTCCGCCGATTTGCGCAGCAGCGCCACCTGGATAAGCCCATATACCGACTTGGGAACGTCCCCGTAGCGGTCGATAAGCTCGTCTGTCACGTCCATAGCGTCCTGCTGTGTCTTTATCATAGCTATCCTGCGGTAGCAGGTTATCCTTTGGGCGGAGCTTGGAACGTAGCTTTCGGGAATGTAGGCGTTTATCTTTATATCTACAAGACATTCCTTGGGAGCAGCTTCCTCCGCGCCGTCGCGCTCCTTTACCGCCTCGTCAAGGAGCTTCAAATACATATCGTACCCCACTGCGGTAAGGTGTCCCGACTGGCTCGCCCCCAAAATCGAGCCTGCGCCCCTTATTTCCAGGTCACGCATAGCTATCCTGAAACCGCTGCCAAATTTTGTAAATTCCCGTATCGCCTCAAGGCGCTTGGAGGCGATCTCCGACAGCTCCTTTCCTCTTTTGAAGGTAAAGTAGGCGTAAGCGCGGCGGTTTGTGCGCCCCACGCGCCCTCTAAGCTGGTGGAGCTGTGCCAGCCCCATATTTTCCGCATTTTCGATTATCAGCGTGTTCACATTGGGAACGTCAACGCCTGTTTCAATTATGGTAGTGCAGACCAGCAGATTTATTTCCCCACTGAGCAGTCTGCCCCACACCTGTAATAATTCCTCCTCGTCCATCTTCCCGTGAGCAATACCGATAGACGCTTCGGGAATAAGTTCGTGCAGCTTTGCGGCACAGGAAACTATGCTTTCCACCCTGTTGTGAATATAGTATACCTGCCCGTTGCGGCGCAGTTCCTTGTTTATCGCAGAGGCGACTATCCCCCAGTCATGCTCCATAACGTAGGTGGTTATAGGCTGTCTGTCCTGCGGCGGCGTTTCAATAACGCTCATATCCCTTATCCCCGTCATCGCCATATTCAGCGTTCGGGGGATAGGCGTTGCGGAAAGCGTCAGAATGTCCACCCCTGCGAACATCTCCTTGAACCGTTCCTTGTGAGCAACGCCGAACCGCTGTTCCTCGTCGATTATCACCAGCCCTAAGTCCTTGAACACCACGTCCTTCTGTACAAGGCGGTGTGTTCCAATAACTATATCTATAATGCCTTTTTTCAAGTCCTCAAGGACTTTTTTCTGCTCCTTGGGAGTGACGAAGCGGGAGAGCAGGGCTATTCTGAAGGGATACCCCTCCATTCTCCTGAGAACGGTCTGATAATGCTGCCAGGCAAGCACCGTCGTGGGACAAAGCAGGGCGCATTGTTTTCCGTCCATAACGCACTTGAACGCTCCCCGCAAAGCGACTTCCGTCTTGCCGAAGCCCACGTCCCCGCAAAGCAGTCTGTCCATAGGCGCTTCTCGCTCCATATCCGATTTTATCTCGGCGGAACAGCGTAGCTGGTCGTCCGTTTCAACGTAGTCGAAGCGGTTCTCAAACTCGTCCTGCTCAATGCTGTCGGGGGAAAAGGCAAAGCCCTTGCTCCTCATTCGCTTGGCGTAAAGCTCCGCCAGCTCTGCCGCCATTTCCTTTGCGGCGGCTTTGGCTCTGGTTTTGGTCTTTTGCCACTGGTCGGTGTGGAGCTTTGACAGCTTCACCGTGGTTGCGTCCGCACTTCCGATATAGCGGGAGATCATATCAAGCTGTGTGACGGGAACATAAAGCACGTCAGTCCCCGCATACTTTATCCTGATATAATCCTTTGCAACGCCGCCGTCGCGGATATTCTGCACTCCCTCAAAAACGCCGATACCGTAGGTGTTGTGTACCACCAGATCCCCCACCGCTATTTCGTCCAGTGAATTGATTATCTCCGCTTTCTTCCGCCTTGGAGCAGCTTTTTTTATGCTGGTCACCGCCGTGTGGGAAATGCACAGGTACTTTGCGTCGGGATAGTCAAATCCCGCCGACAGCATTCCGGGAATAACGTAGACCTTGTTCCTCACAGGCTTTTGGGGATTTGTGGAGAAAACGGCGTCAAAGCCGTCCTTTTTCAGGTCGTCGGAAAGGGTCTTCGCCGCCTTTTCCGTCCCCGCAAAAACAGCGGCGGCGTAGCCCTGTTCAAGATAGTCGGTGAGCTGTTCGTTCAAGACGGCATATTCCCCACTCCAGAGAGAAACGGAGTTCGCCCTTACGGGAATGATGTTTTCCAGCTCTATCCCGCCGCCCCGCAGGAAATTGTCAAGATAAAGGCGCAGCTTTGCGATGAGCTTTTCGCTGTATTCGGGGCGGGTGAGGTAGTATTTGTCCAGCCCCTTGCAGATAGCCCCCTCCTCAAGCAGCAGCTTTAAGTCCTCGTTATGCTGTGACAATGCCCCTTTCAGCGTTTCGTTGCAACCCGAATTTTCACACACCACAACGCAGTTGACGTAATCAAAAACGCTTGCAGGGTTCGGGACGTACAGCGGGAAAAATTTGTCCCCCGTAGGCGTTATCCCGCCCTTAATGCGGGAAAGATCCCTGTTCAAGTTTTTCTTGACCCTGTCGGCATTTTTCCCCTTTTGCTTTGCGATAAGCGCTTCAAGCCTTTCCGCAAGCTCCTCCGAGGTGCAGAGCATTTCCGTGCAGGGAGCGATGTGAAGCTCGTCTATGCTGTCGGTGCGCCGCTGTGTTTCTATATCAAAATAGGAGAGCGTGTCTATCTCGTCCCCCCAGAACTCTACCCGCACAGGCTTTTCGCTGTTCACGGGAAAAACGTCAAGGATAGCCCCTCGGCGGGAAAACTGCCCTCTACCCTCAACTGCGTCAAAGCGGGAAAATCCCGAAGCGGCAAGTGTTTGCGTCAGCCCATCAAGAGAAATTTCCTCCCCCTGCTTTAAGGTCACACAATGCGCTTTCAGCATTTCGGCGGGAACGGTGAGCTGCGCCGCCGCGTCAGGCGAGCATACCGCCATAGGCAAGCTCCCGCTGAGCAAGCGGTAAAGCACCTCTATCCTGCGCCCCGTGTAGTCCCCCGTGGTCGCCTCCACCTGGGTCAAAGTCAGGTCCTTTGCAGGGAACAGCATAGCCGTTTCCCTGCCGCTGAAGGTGTTTATGTCGGCGGTAAGGCGGGCGGCGTCCGCCTCGCTTTTCGTTATAACCAGCACGGGCGCCTGCCCGCTGTACGCCAGCCTTGACAGCAAATGCGCCTTGTGTATTCCCGCAAGTCCTGTCACCATCGAGGGGCGGGCGGGATTTTTCAGCGCCTTTTCGGCTCTCACAAATTCGGGGATATTCTGCGCCGCTGCGGAAAAGAAGTCCATTTTCTCTGTCCTTTCGGAAATTATTTCGGAAACGACAACAGGGGCGTAAAATCGCTTTACGCCCTGTCGTTATTTGGTTTTTTGCGGGATAATGCGGTGATTTACGCCGCTATTTTCTTCTTCACCAGATTTATGATAGCAACTATCACGGAAGAAAGCACCATATTTATGGCAAGCTCTACAAGGAAGTTAAGTCCCACCATGCCTATAAAAATGTATGCAAACGCATTCTGAAATCCTGCGTCAACGCCCCACTGCTCAATAGTGGGGAGGAAAAATACAAGGCAGCCGAGAATAAATATTCCCGTGTTCACAACAGGAGCAGTAACGCCTGAGGCAATTACCGCCACAAGCTGATTTTTCCTGCTTATCGCCCTGTAAACGAGCCCTGCGGCAATGCCCGCCACAGTGCCTTTAAGTATAACGGTGACGATAGTGCCGGGAATATTCACCGCCAGAAACGCCGCCGCGTCCCCTGTCAGCAGAACAACTACGCTGAACACAAAGCCCAGCCACGCTCCCGCTTTCCAGCCGTATAATGCCGCTCCGACTATTATCGGCGCCAGGACGAGAGTAATGCTGAAAGGACCGAATTTTATGCTGACCGCAAGCCATTGTAAAACAACGATTATCGCCGTCAGCAGCCCCATACCTACAACGGTAAAGGTCTTGTCCGAGCTCCAGCTCGAACCTTTTTTTGTTTTTGTTTCTTCCATTTGGAACTCCTTTGCTGAAGCCGGAGTTGGCAGTTGACAGTGTACAGTGCACAGTGCATAGTTATGGTGTCCGCTTCGCGGACGGATTTAAAGAAAGGGGGTACTGATTTTTACCGTTTAACTTTAAAATTCCTTTTGCGAAGCAAAAGCACCTTAACTTTTCACTTTGCACTCATAACCGTTAACTGTATTTCCGTGCCTCGCGGGTTTTATATTAACGGCTTACGCCGTGAACCCCGAATGACAGTGTAAAGTGTACAGTGCATAGTGCACAGTTATGTAGACGGATTTAAAGTAACAGGTATTGATTTGCACCTGTCAATCCTAAATCTGTCGCCGTAGGCGACACCACAACTTTTCACTTTGCACTCATAACTTTTAACTGTTTTTCCTGTTCTTGTTATAGATTATCCTCATTCCCTCCATCACCAACTGCGGATCCACCGCAAAATCGTGACGGCAGTAGTCCCTGAGTACGGAGATAAACCCTCCCGTACCCACTACCGAGGCGTCTTCACCTAACTTTTCCTTGAACCTGTCAATAAAGCTGTCCAGCATGCCCGCATGACCGTAAAGCACGCCTGAGCGCATACAGTCAACGGTATTCTTCCCTATGACCTCGGTCTTACCCTCAAGGCTTATCATAGGCAGACTTGCAGTGCCGCCTGCCAGCGCCTCAAGTGATATCTTCACTCCGGGAGCGATAATGCCACCTATCATAGCGCCGTTCTTGTCCACGGCGTACACCTTTGTTGCAGTCCCTAAATCTATTACTATGCAGGGCAGAGGATATAATTCCTTCGCCGCCGCCGCTCCGCAGGCAAGGTCCGCACCGAGAGAGGACGGGTCGTCTATGAGAATGTTCAGCCCCGTCTTTATCCCTGCGCCCACCATAAGGGGAGTTATCCCCAAAAGCCTTTGTACAGCAATTTTAAGCTGGTCGGAAACGGGCGCAACGACTGAGGAAATAACTGCTCCGTCTATTTTTTTCTTATCGATTTCGTACAGGTAGAATATCTGCTCCAGCATCACCGAATACTGGTCCGCCATACGGCGGCTGTTGGTGTCGGCTCTCGATTCAAACAGCAGCTTTTCCCCGTCGAACACGCCAAAAACTATATTAGTATTGCCTATATCAACTGCAAGTATCATTGTAGCTTATTCGTCCTCTCCGCCGTCGCCTTCGGCTTTGTCCTCATCTTCGCTTTCCTCGTCGGAGTCTTCCTCCTCAAAGACCTCCTCGTCGATATCGTCGGTATCCTCGTCGTCGATGTCGTCAATATCCTCGTCCTCATCGTCGGGGAGCAGCTCCTCGTCATTTCCAACGCCGAGGGTCTGTATGGTTATTATCTCGCCGTCGTCCTCGTCCTCGTCGTCGCCGTCCGCAATGCGTCTTTGCCTGCGCTCCTCCTTGTCGGCATTTATCTGCTGAGTGAGCAGCTGTATAGCCTCACCGCTGTAAATTCTGCGCAGATGCGCCCTGCGCTTTGCCCTGTCAACGGGATTGCGCTTGAGCCAGAGAACGATAAGTCCAATGAATATCAGAACGCCCGCCGCCGAAAGCATTAACGCCTCGGGATAGCCCGCAGTGGTGAACTTCATCTCAACGGTATGCTTTCCCGTTGAAAGGGGAACTGCGATAAGGGAATCAAGCACCTCAAAATGCTCTGTCTTTACCCCGTCGACGTAAACCTCCCAGCCCTCTTCCTCGGGAATAGTGGTGAAGAAGGTCTGGTCTGCGCCGCAGTTTACCTCCGTCACTATGTCGGTGGTGGACTTTTTGTAGCAGTTGGTCTCGGCGTTCATCTCGTTCAGCTTTGTGAGCGCCGCTTTCATCTCTTCCTCGTCGCCCACGGCAAATTCCGCCCTGCGGAAGTAGAGATTGTCCTTTGTCAAGGTCATAATGACGGTGATATCTTCGCCCTCGGCAAACTCGCCGAAATCTCTCATATAGTTGTTGTCGCCCTCAAAATACTGCCCCTCGTCCTGACCGTTCACCGTCAGCTTTATAGTGCGCTCGTAGGTGGAGGGCAGGTACATATAAAGATGTCCCGCCTTGGGCATCTTAAAGGTGTAGGTAAGACTTGCGGTCTGACCCGCCGTCGCTACCTTAAAGCTGTAATGGTCGTCGCTGGTGTGACCCTGCGTCAGGTTGTGCATATCCATATCAGGGTCGTCTACCATAGTGTAATATTGATGTTCCTCGCCGATAAGGGCGTTGAGCAGCTGGGTCTGTGCGGCAAACGGGTCGTACTGCTCCAGCTCCAGATCCTGTATATCGTTGCTCACCATATAGTTTATGGGAAGAGCGTACTGATTTTCGTTTACGTTTATATCCATACCGGTCTTTACGTCGCCTGTGGTGTTGTTCACCGTGGTAAGCTCGTACTTAACGCCGAAAATGCTCTTAGTTATCAGCGTTGCGCCGCTGTATCTGGTGTAGTGGCTCCTTGCGGTAAAGCCGAGGCGTTTCAGCAGCTCGATAGGCTTTGCGTTCAGGGTGGAGGAGGAGTGGGAAAGACCGTAAGCTCCGATAGCAAGCGGGTCGTTCACCGTGCGGAACATCAGCTTTTCTATCCTGTAAAAGCCGTCGTCCTTTGCCTTTATCTCGTTCACCTTGTCCCTCAGCGGGATTATAACGTCAACGTAGCTGTCGTGGTTGGAGTAAACTATGTCCCTGTCCTGGGTGTGTATCTGTCCCACGGTGTTATACATAGCTTCTCCGCAGATAACTACCAAAAGGACTATTGAAAGCACTCTGGTGCGGTTGCGCCGCAGATCGTAGTTAAAGCCCTTGCGAAGCTGCAAAAGTATCGCCGTAATGGTAAATGCGATAAGCATAGCGGGAAGAATTACCGAGAAGTTGTCCAGCGTATCTCTGCCGTTGTTAAGGTCGGCAACGAAGTTGTCCACGTTCTCCTGATATATCATCACCGCTATCCATGCAGCGCAGGTGCCGCCGATAACGCCTGTGGACGCCTTTTTCAGCTTGTCGAAAGCGGAGGCGGCGCAGACTATCATCAAAAACGACAGAATGAAGGAATAGCGGTAGGGGAGCCAGTTAGGCATCTGACCGCCGTGCCACATCATATCAACGGGGCGGATATACATACAAAGCACAAGTAAGAGCATTACCGCCGCATAGCCTATCTTTTCCCCCCGCCTGATATTTTTATGCAGGAAGTAAGCGGGGAGCAGCAGGATAGTAATTACTCCGCAGTAGATGAAGGGCAGCCCCGTCATTCTCACCGTGTCATAGCTGTTGGGAAGAATTTTGTCGAAAAGCTCGATAAGCGGGAAGTTTTCCACCAGCTCATAGTTGGGGGTGGAGAACTCGAATTTTCCGTAGGAAAGGGAAACGTAGACGGGGATAAGCATGAAGCAGGATATCATCACTGCCGTTACGCCGAGCCCCAGCGCACCGAACATTTTTTTGAAGAAATGGTCTCTCGCCTCTTCCTGCCTTGTGATTATCATATAGAACAGGAAGTAGATTATGGAGAAGATAGCCAGCATAAATCCGATGTAGAAGCAGGTGACGAAGGCGTACACCCAGGCTACCACCAGCAGGCGGAAGCGTCCCTGGTCGATGAACCGTTCAAGCCCAAGGCAGATTATAGGCAGAGCCATAACGCCGTCCAGCCACATAGGGTTCATAGTCTGGACTATCGTGTAGGCGCAAAGGGCGTAGCATATGCTGAACACAATGACGGTCAGCTTTTTCATCTTCTTTGCCCTTGAAAGGTAAACGGACATACAAAGACCGATAGCGCCCACCTTGACGCACATCATAGTGAGCAGTCCCTCAAGTATGCAGTTCCTGGGGAACAGCCATACTATCCAGTTGAACGGACTTCCCAGATAATAGCCGATAATGCCCATCCACTCGCCCGAAAGGTTCCTGCTCCAGGAGTAAAACAGGCTCTCTCCGCCGTAGATGACGTCGTACATATGGTCGTAGTAGTAAACGTACTGCCCGTTCAGGTCAAGGGAAAGCACGCTTTCCGCCCCAAAGGGCCACACGCCGAAGATGAAATAGCTTACAAGCAGTATCAGAGCAGGCAGGAGAAAGGACAGCCACATCTGATTTTCATTCATCAAAAAGTACCTTACGCCGTTTCTGGCGTAGGTCCAATGCTCCTTCACCCAGGAAACGAAAGCGTTTTGCTTTTTCGGCTTTGTTTGCTTTTTTTCAGGCTTTGCTTCGGTTTTTGCGGGAGCTGCGTTAGTTTCACTCATCGCCTTTTTCCTTTCTGTTTTTTCGCTGATTTGTGTCGTAGGAGAGGATATAACGCGGTCTGCACTTTATTTCCTCATATATCTTGCTGATATAATATCCGATAATTCCGAGAGCTATCATAATGAACGAGCCTGTCAGCAGGATAAGCAGAATGACGGTGGAAAAGCCCTCCTGCGCAGTTCCCGTGAAAAATTTCACCAAAGTCTGAATCCCGATAACTATGGCGGCGATAAAGAAGATAATGCCTGTCACGGTGACTATCTGCATAGGCACGTTGGTGAAGCTGGTAAGGTTGGACATAGCGAATTTGAACAGCTTTTTAAAGCTCCACTTGCTTTTGCCCGCATTTCTCTCCGCCACGTTGAACTCTATCTTGGCAGTTTCAAAGCCCACCCAGCTTGACAATGCGCGGAAAAAGGTTATCCTTTCGGGCAGCTCGTTGAGGGCGTCCACCACCTGCCTGTCCATCAGCTTGTAGTCGCTGGCGCCGTTCATATCTATTCCTGAGGAGCCCTTCATAAGTCCGTAAAAGCATTTGGCGAAGGTCTTGTAGATAAAGCCCTCTTTTCCTCTTGAAGCCTTTACCGCCTCCACCACCTTGTAGCCCTGCTTCCACAGGTTGTACATTTCGGGGAGGAGCTGAGGCGGGTGCTGCAAGTCGCAGTCGATAACGGCGGCGCAGTCGCCGAGGCAGTTTTTCAGCCCTGCGAAGATAGCCCCCTCCTTGCCGAAATTGCGGGAGAACTTCAGCCCTCTTATATTATCCTTTTCACGGGAAAGACGGTCGATCAACTCCCAGCTTTTGTCCTTGGAGCCGTCGTCCACGAAAATTATCTCGCAGTCGATACCGTTTTCCTCCATTATCCCGCCGATGACCGAGGCGGTCTTTTCAATATTTTCCTCCTCGTTGTAAGCGGGGATTATTATTGACAGCATAAATTTTTCCTTCCTTGCAAAAATACTTCCATATATAAAACGTATTTCAAAGGGAAAAAGTATCAATCATCAAAAAATTTTTTTGCATACTTATTTAATATATCACAACAAAGCCTGTATGTCAAGACTTTGGGGGCGGCAAGCCCGCAAAGAATGTCGTTCTTTTCCTTTCACGGTCGCGGTTTACACTGTCGTGCCGTCGGCGGAGCTTTTTCACCCCTTTTCACTTTTGTGCCTGCCCTTCAGCCTCACGCCAGCGCCCCACCCTCCCGCCCCGCCCCTTTTTTCCTCCAC
>CANQXF010000005.1 GCA_947627695.1 uncultured Ruminiclostridium sp.
TTTCCACCACACTCTTTTATTTGAACCGAAGGTTATCTTATCCGGCGTCAGCGGTAAATTCTTCTCTGACCATTCAGAAATAAGCTCCGGATGAACGCTTGCTAAACTGTTACTCATAGTATAACCACCCCTTCCTCTGTGATTATCCTCATTATATTGAGAATAACAGGATTGGTGTAGTTTGCGATGTAGTCCGAAAACTATGAGAAATGAAAGAAGCTCCTGAGAAGATGTAACTTCTCAGGAGCTGTGTGAAACTTAAAATTATGCGATTTTTTAGTCTCTGCACCGTTTTCAGCACCGATTGGTGTAAATTTGGTGTAAAGAGGTAAATTCATTCGGTTTAGAAAGTCCCAAAAACCGCATAACCACTGGGTTTTTCTTATTTGTCGTTCGGTAAGGACTTCATTGTCGGGAACAATAATACATCTCTTATGGACTTGCTGTCGGTGAGGAGCATTACAAGTCTGTCTACGCCCATTCCAAGGCCGCCTGTGGGGGGAAGTCCGTATTCAAGGGCGGTGATGAAGTCTTCGTCTACCTGAGCGTTGTTGCCGCCCTCGCTGCGCTTCTTCTCCACCTGCTTTACGAAACGCTCCTTCTGGTCGATAGGATCGTTCAGCTCGGAGAATGCGTTGCCGAATTCGCAGGCGTTGATGAAATACTCAAAGCGCTCGGTAAAAGCGGGGTTTGAGGGCTTGCGCTTGGCAAGAGGGGAATTTTCAACGGGATAATCGTAAACGATGGTGGGCTGTATCAGCTTTTCCTCCACAAATTCCTCGAAAAGCGCTATCAGAACGTCGCCCTTGGTGGCGGTGGGTTCTACTTCCACGTTCTTTGCCTTGGCGACGGCTCTTGCGGCTTCGTCGTCAGCCCAGTCGTTATAGTCGGCGTCGGCGTACTTCTTTACAGCTTCCACCATTGTAAGGCGAGCCCAAGGCTTTCCTATCTCTATGTCTGTTCCCTGATAGTTTACAGTATCGGTGCCGCATATCTTCTGGGCGATAGTTCTGTACATATTCTCTATCAGATCCATCATACCGAAATAATCGGTGTAAGCCTGATACATTTCAATAGATGTAAATTCAGGGTTGTGGGTGGCGTCCATTCCCTCGTTGCGGAAGATCCTTCCCACCTCGTAGACCTTGTCAAAGCCGCCCACGATAAGGCGCTTTAAGTAAAGCTCCGTTTCTATCCTCAAATACATATCAATGTCAAGGGCGTTGTGGTGAGTTACAAAGGGGCGGGCTGAGGCGCCTATCTCAAGAGTGTGGAGAACGGGGGTGTCCACCTCGATATAGCCTAAATTATCCAGATAGCTCCGTATCTCACGAAGAATTTGCGAACGGACGATAAAGGTGTCCTTCACCTCGGGATTGGCGATAAGGTCAAGATAACGCTTGCGGTAGCGCTCCTCCTTGTCCTTTAAGCCGTGCCACTTTTCGGGGAGGGGGAGCAGGGACTTTGACAGGAGAGTTATTTCCTTGGCGTGAACGGAAATTTCGCCCCGCCTGGTGCGGAAAACGTAGCCCGTTACGCCCACGATGTCGCCCAGATCCCACTTTTTAAATTCCTTGAAGCTGTCCTCGCCCACATCGTCAATGCGGACGTAGACCTGCATACGGTCGCTGGAATCCCTTATATCTATGAAATTCGCCTTGCCCATATCGCGCCAGCTTGTAATTCTGCCTGCTACGGACACTGTTTCGTTTTCCAGCTTGTCAAAATCATCTCTTATCTGCTTGTTGAGGATAGAAACGGGGAACTTGGTTATCTCATAGGGATTTTTGCCGTTCGCCTTAAGCTCCGTCAGCTTTTCTATCCTTATCCTGTGCTGCTCGCTGAGCTGTTCCTCGTACTGCTCCTCGGTAAGCTGGGTATCGTTGTTTATATTCTGCTGTTCAGACATTGTTGTTACCTTTCTTTTTTTCTGTTATTTACACTTTTTCGGCAAAATAAGCTTTACTTGCCGATGTCCAGTATCTCAAATTTCAGTATTCCCACGGGAGCCTCAACGTCGATTATCTCGCCCTTTGTTCTGCCCATGCAGGCTCTGCCCACGGGAGATTCGTCGGAGATTTTTCCCTTTTTCATATCAACTTCCTTTGAGCCTACTATGTGAAGCTCCATTTCCTCGCCTGTTTCCAGATCCTTAAGCACTACCTTGTTGCCTATATTGACGTGTTCGGTAGTGAGGTCGCTGGAATCAAGCACCTTTACGTTTTGCAGGGTCGCCTCTATCTCGGCTATTCTCGCTTCGATGATACCCTGCTCGTTTTTAGCTTCGTCATATTCGCTGTTCTCGGAAAGGTCGCCGAATGAAAGGGCTACCTTGATCTTATCCGCTATTTCGCGTCTTTTTACGCTTTTGAGATGCTCCAGCTCTTCTCTGAGCTCCTTAAGTCCTTCGCTGGTGAGTACGGTTTGTTTAGCTGCCATTTGATTTGTCCTCCGTTTGATTTATTTATGTATTTTCAAGTATAAAAGCCTGCCGCGCTTTATTCGTTGGGCACAGTCGAAAGGCTTTCCATTACTTCAAAGGCTTTGTTTATCTGCGGGTCCTGAGAGCCCTCTCCTGTGGGGGCAAAATCAGGGTCGCCTGTTTGCTCCACGGAAAAGTCCACCTTTACCCCTCCGTCAAGGGAAGTGGTGACTGACGGTGCGAGCTTTGCAATTGTTATCACAAGCGCAGTTCCGTCGGAAAGGTGTCGCATTTCCCTGACGTAGCCGTTTCCTGCCGTCTGCTTGCCTACCAGCTTTGCGCCCGCATGATCCCTCAGACTTACTGCGAAAAGCTCGGCTGCTCCCGATGTGTTTTCGTCCACAAGCACGGCAATTGGAACGGTCACTGTCGCTTCCTCCTCGGTCTCAAGGAATTTTGCCGCAGTGTCGTCCTTGTAGCGGACGTTTGCGATCAGATGAGGGGCGACGAATGGCTCAAGCATAGGCTTTAAGCAGTCGTATATCCCGCCGGTTCCACGCAAGTCTATTATATAGCCCTGTACGTTCTTGGTCTGAAAATCCTGTACCGCCGCAGTGAACTGCTCGTCTGTCTGACCGTTCAGGTCGGATATGCGGATATAGCCGTATCCTGAGACTTCCATGGCGGTCACGGATTTTATGGTAAAGGAACGGCGCACCACGGTAAGGTCTTTGGTTTCGCCGCTGCGCTGAACAGTCAGGCGCACATTGGTGTTCTCGTCGCCGTCAAGGGAGGTTATTGCCGCTTCAGCGCCCGCTTCAAGCACGTTCGTTCCGTCTACGGCGGTGATTATATCTCCCACCTGTATATCCATCGTTGAGGCGGGGGAGCTTTCGTATATCCTGTCAACACGGATATAGCCGCTTTCTTCCTTGCTCACCTCAAGTCCTGTGGAGATAAGGGAGCCGCTTTCAAGCTGTTCTCTTTTATATGCTTCGGAGGCGGTGAGATATTCCGCGCCCGCATCGTCCAGACCGTCAACGTAACCGCCTATTACGCTGTTTATCAGCGTGCTTTCGTTTATGTCGTAGTATGAGGCGCTCCTTACATAAGAGTCTATCTCCTGTATCTTGGAATATATCTCCTCACGCTGTGTGACTCCGCCGATACGCTGATTGAACATATTGGTAGAGACCGTTATGGTAACGACGTAGGTTATCGCGCAAGCAATTGCGATAAGGCTTATCATTACCCCTATTGAAAACTTTTTGTTCATACACTGTTCCTTTTACGGCAAGGTCACATACCCGAAGGGATCCTGCGCTATGCCGTTTATTCTGACTTCAAAATGCAGGTGAGGTCCTGTGGACCAGCCCGTGCTTCCCACTGCGCCGATAACGTCGCCCTGCTGTACCTGCTGTCCCTCGTAAACGTAAAGGGCGGAGCAGTGCCCGTAAAGGGTGGAATAACCGTCGCCGTGGTCTATAACGATATATTTTCCGTAGCTGTAACCGGGTATGTAATCATTTTTTGCTTTTATTACCGTTCCCGCTTTTGACGCATAAATATCCGTGCCGTTTATGCCGCCGTCGCCTATGTCTATGCCCGAATGACTTCCGCCTCTCCACGGGTCATAGCCGAAATATGTGGTTATGTAATGAAAGTTCCGTCCTACCGGCCACATCCACTCGCCTACTTCATATTCCTGCTGGCTGTTTTGCTGAGCCTCTTGTATCATGCGCTGGATCTCAGCCTCGTATGCCTCAGCTTCCTCTTTGTTTATCTTTTTTTCGTTTTCAAGAGCCTGCTGTCTGTCCTCGTAATTGCTGATGGCGCTGCTGTACTGATTATACTCGCTGCTGTACTGATTGCTCAGCGCCTGCTCCTCGGACTGCTTGTTCTCAAGGTCCTGCTTTTCGTATTCAAGCTCGTCCTGCTCCGCCATAAGCGTACTGCGGTCGGAATCAAGCTGGGCAACGTCGTTTTCCAGATCCTTTATCTTCTGCTCGGTATCGCTTATCGCCTGTTTCAGCTCGTCCATAAAGCGGGTGTTCTGCTGTGAGATGTTCACAAACAGCTTTGTCCTTACAAGCAGGTCGTAAATGTCGCTGGATTCGGACAAAACGGAGAAGATGTCCACGTTGTCGGTGACGTACATTGCGTGTACTATCTCGCCGAAACGCTTTAAATTTTCCTCGTTTTCAGCTTTAAGCCCGTCTATGTCCGTCTGCTTTGCGGATATCTCCGCTTCCTTGTCGGAAATGTTCTGTGAAAGAGTGTCTATCTCCGACTGCTTTTCCGCAATAGCCTCATTCTGATAGGAAATGAGGTAGTTGTAGTAATCTATAGTGTCCTTGGTATTTTGCAGCTTTTCCCATGCAAGGTCCTGCAATTTTTCGTTTTCCGCTATCTCGCTGTCAAGTCCCGCAAGCTCGTTGTCTATTTGCTGATTGCGTTCCTCAAGCTGAGCCAGCATATCCTCAAGATCGCTGACGCTGGAGGCGCTGACGCTTGCGGATTTTCCCGACGATGTTATTATACCGCAGGACAATCCCAGAATAATGGCGAAAGACGCAAGCTGCGTGATTTTTTTTACGGTTTTTCTTTTCATAGTTTTTTCCTCGATATTCAATACCACGGGTGATCAACGTAATTGAACGGGTCGTCGGCAACGCCGTCAACTCTCACTTCAAAATGCAGGTGAGGCCCCGTTGACCAGCCCGTGCTTCCCACTGCACCGATAACGTCACCCTGATTTACCTGCTGTCCCTCGTAAACGTACAGTGCGGCGCAGTGTCCGTAAAGGGTGGAATAGCCGTCGCCGTGGTCGATGATTATGTACTTTCCGTAGCTTACGCCGTCAACGTCGTCGTTGAACGCCTTTATCACCGTTCCGCTTTTTGAGGCGTATATGTCGGTCCAGAAAATGCCGCCGTCGCCTATATCTATGCCGCTGTGCCAGCGCCATTTGCCGTCCAGGTAATCGTCGCCGAAATCGGTGGTAATGTAGCCGAACTGCTGTCCCACAGGCCAGAGCCATTCGCCCTGCTGGTACTGCTGATCGCTGCCCTGCTGAGCCTGCCTGATCAGCTCCTGTATCTCCTCCTCAATGCGGGCTATCTCCTCCTCGTTGGCGTACTGCTCCTGATGAAGGTCGTCGATATTCTGCTGAAGGCTGCTCACCTTGTCGGAATAGTAATCATAATCCGCTTTGTATTCGTCGGCAAGCGTCTGCGCCGACTGTTTCTTCTGGTCAAGCTGTTCCTTTTCAGCCTGAAGCTCCTCCCTGCTGCTTATGAGCAGGGCACGGTCAGCTTCAAGCTGAGAAACGTCCTGTTCAAGCTGTTTTTCCTTTTGCTCCGCCTCGTCCATATCCTGCATAAGGCTGTCCATAAAGGCGCTGCTGTCACGGGCGATGTTGAAAAGCATTTTAGCTCTTATCAGCAGGTCGTAAAAGTCGGAAGCGTTCAGCAGGACGGACATATAATCAATGCCGCCGCTGACATAAAGGGCGTGCATTATCTCTCCGAAGCGGGCGAGATTCTCCTGATTTTCCTCACTGAGTCGTGCTACCTCCTGCTCCTTTTCCGCTATTTCCTGCTCCTTTGCAGAAATTTCGGCGTCAAGAGAGTCGATCTCCGTCTGCTTTTCGGCTATGAGAGCGTTCTGCTCGTAAATCAGGTCGCTGTAAAGGGAAAGCAGTTCCTGCGCATTGGACAGCTTTTCAAGATAAAGCTGCTGCAATTCCTTGTTCTCGGCAATACTGCCGCTTGCGGAGGCGATAAGCTCATCTATCTCGTCGTTGCGCTGTTCGAGCTGCTGCTGTTTTTGCTCAAGCTCCTGCTGAGTCTGCTCTGCATAAACGGCGGGACTTAACAGCAAACCTGCCGCTGTAAACAGGGACAGCGCTTTTATAAAAAGTTTTCCTTTTTTCATAACTATACCTTTAAGTGCTTGCCCATACTGAGGATAGTTCCGAAAGCGCCCAGAAATGCACCTGCAAGGCAGTTGAAGCCCAAAGCTATCCACATTATATCGTTAAACTGTATCACGTTCACAAGTCCCAATACCTCCCAGATGGTGAGGTCACCTGCGAAGAAGGATACAAGAGATTCGTACGCCAGTTTTGTGAGCAGCCATGCGACTGCTCCCGAAATTATACCGATAAACATTCCCTCGATGAAGAATGGAAATTTTATGAAAAAGTTGGTGGCGCCAACGCTTTTCATTATCCCTATCTCCTTGCGGCGGACGAAAACGCTTGTCCTGGTGGAGTTGTACACGATGACGATACATACCACTATCAGCGCTATCAGGACTGCGCCGCCGATTATTGCAAGGGTAGTCCTCAGGCTCACAAGAACGGAGGCAAAGTCGTAGGGAGCGCTTACGCTTTCAACGCCCTCGATAGCTTCAAATGCGGCTCTCGCCTCGTCCATTTTGGAAATGTCGGAAAGGGTCACTCTGAAGGTGTCGGGCATGGGGTTTTCCGTAAGGGCGTCAAAAAGCTCGGAATATTCCTCCATTTTCGCTTTCTGGTCCTCCCACGCCTCTTCCTTGGAATAAAATACCACTTCCCCAACGTAGGACTGGGTTTTTATAGCGCTTTCCACCGAGTCAAGGCGAGCCTGGTCGGCGTCGCTGACGTATACAAGCACCTCGTTCTTTTCCTCGGCGCTTTCTATCACTATGTTTATGTCGGCGGCAACAAGCAGGCTGAGGCTTATCAGCAGAAGGCTCACCATGATTATGCAGAAGCTGGCAAAGGACATCATTCTGTTGCGCCATACGGAAACGACGCCCTGCTTCATCAGGTATGAAAAATTACTCCCCCTCATCTTCGTCCTCCTCGCCCTCTATATAATCGTCAAAGGCAACGGAACCGCTGCTGAGGTTGATTATCCTGCCGCCGAAATACTGCACGAGATCGTGCTCATGCGTTACCATTATGACGGTAGTTCCGCATTTGTTGATGTCCTTTAAAAGCTCAACCATTTCATAGGACAAGGCGGGGTCGATGTTTCCCGTAGGCTCGTCCGCTATGATAAGACCGGGGTCTATTGCAAATGCTCTTGCGATAGCAACGCGCTGCTGCTCACCGCCCGAAAGTTGGGTGGGCTTTACCTTTGCTTTGTCCGCCAGTCTTACAAGATTAAGCACATAAGGCACTCTCTGGCGGATATATTTGTTTGATTTGTCGATAACTCTCAGAACGAAAGCTACGTTCTCATACACTGTCATATCGGGGATAAGGCGGAAATCCTGAAATATCATTCCCACCGAGCGACGGAAGTAGGGCAGTTTTCTCTTTTTTATCTTGGAAAGATTGTAACCGTTGACAAAAACTCTTCCGTTCGTGGGGGTAAGCTCGCGGGTGAGCAGCTTTAAAAGCGTGCTTTTCCCTGCTCCGCTGTTTCCCACCACAAAGACGAATTCGCCGTCGTTTATGCGGATATTGACGTTGTGCAAAGCGTCTACTCCGCCTTTTCCGCCGTCCTTGTAATGAACGTCTACATTCTTTAATTCAACCATATATATAAATTTCCTTTTTGGTGCGGGGAATCCTTCCCCTTGGTCGGGTGCGTAACTGCCGCAGGGCGGCACAAAGCGTCACGGCTCATCATTATGACAGCCGTGACGGAAATTTTGTCAGAATTTTACAGGCTCTGCGGACAGATACTTCTTGACCATAAGCGCTATCTTGAAGATTATGGCGTGGTCGAACTCTCTCAGGTCAAGACCTGTCAGCTTCTTTATCTTGTCCAGTCTGTAAACAAGGGTGTTTCTGTGAACGAACAGCTTGCGGCTGGTCTCGGATACGTTAAGGTTGTTCTCAAAGAAGCGCTGGATCGTGAAAAGCGTTTCGTGGTCCAGAGATTCGATAGAGCCTTTCTTGAAAACTTCCTTCAGGAAGGTCTCGCAAAGGGTGGTAGGAAGATGGTAGATAAGCCTTGCGATACCCAGATTGTCGTAGCTTACTATGTTCTTTTCGGTGTCGAATACCTTTCCAACCTCAAGAGCCATCTGAGCCTCCTTGAATGAGCGGGCAAGGTCCTTGACGCCTGTCACGGGAGTGCCTATACCGACGTTCACGCGGGTGAAGAACTCGCTGGAAAGGGTGTCGGAAATGGAGCGCGCCAGCTTTTCCAGATCCTTTACGTCGATCCCGTTCTTTATCTCCTTGACAAGAACTATGTCGTTCTCGGAAATGCTGAAGATGAAGTCCTTGTTCTTGTCGGGGAAAAGATTTTGTATAACGTCGTAGGCGGAAACATCGTTCGAAGTGATGATGTTTATGAGGAAAACGACGCGGTTGATGTCGGCGTTGAAGTGGAGCTCTCTCGACTTTATGCCGATGTCGCCGGGCAGGACGTTGTCAAGGATTATGTTCTTGATGAAGTTGTTGCGGTCGTATTTTTCATCGTAATACTGCTTTATGCCCGAAAGAGAGATGGCTATTATGGAGGCGTATTTCGCCGCAAGGTCGTCAGTGCCCTCCACAAATACTGCATAATCGGGTCTTACGTGAAGTCCGAAGGATTTGTAGGTGTATCCGTCGCGGACATATGTGTCGTGTGAATCGCTCACCTCAACTGCAAAAACGTCGTCGCTGCTGCCTATCTTGGTGAGGTCGCTGCAGGCAACTACCGTCGCATTCTCGTCGATAACGCCGATAACGCGGTCGATAGCGTCCTTCATCTGATGTACTACGCCTTGAAATAATCTGTTTGACATATTCTCTTCCTCTTTCTTTGGAATTAGGCATACCGTCCGCAGGGTTGACTCTCCGTTTCACGGCGTCGGGGCGGATAAGGCTGCCGCTGTTTTGGGCGGAATATATACTTCCGCCATTTTTACATATACATTAATTCTACTATATTTTAATAAAAAAATCAAGTCTTTTTTATGAAAAATGTAAATTTATGCGTTATTTTTTCTGTCATATTGCCAAAAATTTCAAAAGGTGGTATAATAACATCAGTATATTTAACACCTGAGGGAGGAAACTCTTTTATGCGCGCAAACGTGTTTGAACTGCTGAAAGAACGAATGTGATGCGGGAATTATCACATAATTTTACATAAATGCAATAAGGAAGGACAAAACAATGAGCAAGAAATTTTATATAACAACACCTATTTATTACCCCAGCGCTGCTCCCCATATCGGACACCTTTACACCACGGTCGCCTGCGACGCTATCGCAAGGTTCAAGAGAATGCAGGGCTATGACGTTATGTTCCTGACAGGCACTGACGAACACGGTCAGAAGATCGAGCAGAAAGCAAAGGAAGCGGGCGTCACTCCAAAAGAGTATGTGGACGAGATAGCGGGAAAATTCCAGAAATTGTGGAAATACGTCAACGTCAGCTATGACCGCTTTATAAGGACTACTGACGATTATCACGAGCAGTCTATCAAGAGGATATATGAAAAGCTGCTGGAAAAAGGCTATCTTTACAAGAGCGAATATAAGGGCAAATACTGTACGCCCTGCGAGAGCTTCTGGACGGAATCTCAGCTTGACTCTGAGGGAAAATGCCCCGAATGTCACCGTGAGGTGAAAGAAGCCACTGAGGAGGGGTATTTCTTCAAGCTGTCCGCTTTTTCAGATAAGCTGGAGGATTTGCTGACCAATACCGACTTCGTTCAGCCTGAGTGGAGGGCAAAAGAGCTTATAAACAATTTCATAAAGCCGGGGCTTGAGGACGTGTGCGTTACAAGGACCAGCTTTAAATGGGGTATCAGTATCCCCTTTGACGAAAAGCATATAGCTTATGTGTGGATAGACGCACTGTCAAACTATATCACCGCTTTGGGCTATGAAAACGACAGATACGACGATATGAAGGATTTCTGGCCTGCGGACGTGCATATGGTGGCTAAGGATATTATGAGATTCCACGCGCTTATCTGGCCCGCTATGCTGATGGCTTTGGATCTGCCGATGCCTAAAAAGCTGTCGGTTCACGGATTTATCAACTTCAACGGCGTCAAGATGAGCAAATCTATCGGAAACGTGGTAGACCCGTTCATACTGGGTGAAAGATACGGAGTTGATTCAATACGCTATCATATACTGCGTGAAATGCCGTTCGGCTCGGACAGCGACTATTCCAACGAGATAATGATAAACCGCATAAACTATGACCTTGCCAACGATTTCGGCAACCTTGTATCAAGAACGGTGGCGATGGTTGACAAATATTTCGGCGGCACGCTTCCCACAGACAGGCAGGAGGAAGAGCTGGACAAAGAGCTTATCGGAATGGCGGAGTCGCTCACTCCCTCCGTGGCAAAGCATATCGACGAAACAAAGCTGTCTGTTGCGCTGACGGAGATAATGGCGGTGGTCTCAAGGGCGAACAAGTATATTGACGAAACTACTCCGTGGATATTGGCAAAGGACGAGGCGAACAGGGCAAGGCTGGCGACTGTGCTGTACAATCTGCTGGAAACTATCAGGATATGTACGGTGCTTCTGACGCCGTTTATGCCTACCGTTATGCCTAAGGCTCTGGAGCAGATAGGCGCAGACGAAAGCTGCACGGCGTATGAAACGCTGGAGAAGTTCGGAGCTTTGCCTGCCGACGTTACCGTTAAAAAGGGCGAGGTGCTGTTCCCAAGGCTTGACGTTGACACCGAGATAGAGTTCCTCAACTCTGTGGTCGCTCCAAACGGAGGAAAGAAAGAGATAGTCGAGGACGAGGATCTGGACAAAGCGGGCATAATATCGATAGACGAATTCGCAAAGGTTAAGCTGAGAACGGCGGAGGTAGTTGCCTGCGAAAAGGTGAAGAAATCAAACAAGCTGCTGAAATTGCAGCTTGACGACGGCAGAGGCGGCAGACAGGTAGTTTCGGGGATCGCAAAATGGTATAAGCCCGAGGACCTGATCGGAAAGAAGATAGTTTTTGTTGCCAACCTTGCTCCCGCTAAGCTGTGCGGAGAAGAAAGCCAGGGAATGATACTCGCCTGCGACTGCGGCGAGGAAGTGAGAGTGCTGTTTATGGACGGGGACGTTCCCAACGGCAGCGTGGTAAGATAACTTAAGGAATTTATTCAGGTCAAACTAAAGGCGGGAGCCTTACAAAATACAGCAGAACGGAGAATGTGAAGATGAAAAAGGTCAAAGCGATACCTGAGGTGGTGGACAGCGTTGAGGCGCTGGAAGCAAAGATAGCCCAGGTGAGAGCTGCGCAGGAGCTGTTTGCGGAATACACCCAGGAACAGGTGGACAGGATATTCCGCGCGGCGGCAGTGGCTGCCAATTCCCAAAGGATAAATCTGGCGAAAATGGCTGTCGAGGAAACGGGAATGGGCGTTGTGGAGGACAAGGTGATAAAAAATCACTACGCCTCCGAATATATTTACAACACCTACAAGAATACTCCCACGGTGGGCGTTATAGAAAAGGACGACAGCTTCGGCATCAAAAAAGTGGCGGAGCCTATCGGTCTTGTGGCGGCGGTAATTCCTACCACTAACCCCACTTCCACCGCTATTTTCAAGGCGCTTATCTGCCTGAAAACGAGAAACGGCATTATTTTCAGCCCTCACCCCAGAGCAAAGAAATGCACTATCGAGGCGGCTAAGGTGGTTCTGGAGGCGGCTGTTAAGGCGGGCGCTCCCGAAGGAATAATCGGGTGGATAGACGTGCCCTCCCTTGAACTTACCACTACGATAATGAAAGAGGCGGATATAATCCTCGCTACCGGTGGTCCCGGAATGGTGAAGTCCGCTTACTCGTCAGGCAAGCCTGCTCTCGGCGTGGGCGCGGGAAATACTCCCGCAATAATCGACGAAAGCGCAGATATAAGGCTGGCGGTAAACTCCATTATCCATTCAAAGACCTTTGACAACGGTATGATATGCGCGTCTGAGCAGTCGGTCATCGTGTCCTCAAAGATATACGACAGCGTTAAGGCGGAATTCAAGGCGAGGGGCTGTCACTTCCTCACAAAGAAGGAGATAGACCTGGTGCGCCATACAATGATAATCAACGGTGCGCTGAACAGCAAGATAGTTGGTCAGAAAGCGCCTAAAATAGCGGAGCTTTGCGGATTTTCCGTACCTGAGAATACGAAGGTCCTGATAGGCGAAGTCGAGAGCGTCGATCTCAGCGAGCCGTTCTCACACGAAAAGCTGTCGCCTGTGCTGGCTATGTACAAGGCTAAGAGCTTTGAAGAGGCTATGCAGAAGGCGGAAAGGCTTATTGCTGACGGCGGCTACGGTCACACCGCTTCTCTGTATATAAATACTGTTACTGAGACCGAAAAGACGGACGCTTACTTTGAGAGAATGAAGACCTGCCGTATTCTGGTGAACACTCCTTCCTCACACGGCGGCATAGGCGACCTTTACAACTTCAAGCTGCTGCCCTCGCTGACTTTGGGCTGCGGCACATGGGGCGGGAACTCCGTTTCCGAAAATGTGGGCGTAAAGCACCTGCTGAATGTTAAAACCGTCGCTGAGAGGAGAGAGAATATGCTGTGGTTCAGAGCGCCGCAAAAGGTTTACTTTAAGAAAGGCTGTCTGCCTGTTGCTCTTGATGAGCTGGGCAGCGTTATGGGAAAGAAAAAGGCGTTCCTTGTCACCGACTCTTTCCTGTTCAATAACGGCTATGCAAAGCCTGTTACAGACAAACTTCACGAAATGGGGATACAGTATTCCGCGTTCTCGGACGTTGAGCCTGACCCCACGCTTGACTGCGCTGTAAAGGGCGCAAAGCAGATGGCGAGCTTCCAGCCTGACGTTATCATTGCGCTGGGCGGCGGTTCGGCTATTGACGCCGCTAAGATAATGTGGGTGCTGTACGAACACCCCGAGGCGGACTTTGCGGATATGGCGATGAGGTTCATCGATATAAGAAAACGTATCTATCCTTTCCCCAAAATGGGAGAAAAGGCGTACTTCGTGGCTATCCCCACCTCTGCGGGAACAGGCTCAGAGGTAACTCCCTTTGCAGTTATCACTGACGGGGCAATAAAATATCCGCTGGCGGACTATGAGCTGCTGCCGAATATGGCGATAGTTGACGCCGACCTGATGATGAGTATGCCTAAGGGACTGACAAGCGCTTCGGGTATCGACGCGCTGACACATGCGCTGGAGGCGTATGTTTCGGTAATGGCTACGCCTTTCACAGACGGACTGGCGGAGCAGGCGGGCAGGCTGATATTTGAAAATCTTCCCTCCTGCTATGAAAACGGAGCAAAAGACCCCAAGGCTATCGAAAATCAGGCTCACGCCTCTACCCTTGCGGGTATGGCGTTTGCAAACGCTTTCTTGGGCGTATGTCACTCAATGGCGCATAAGCTGGGGGCTTATCATCATATCGCTCACGGTATCGCAAACGCGCTGCTTATCGAGGACGTTATCCGTTACAACTGCGCTGAGGCTCCCGCAAAAATGGGGACGTTCTCCCAGTACGCTTATCCCAATGCAAAGGCAAAATACGCCGCTTTCTCAAAGGCTATGGGATTTGCGGGCAAGAACGACGACGAGAGCGTTGAAAATCTGATAAAGGAAATAGGCAAGCTGAAAAAGAAAATCGGCATAAAGGCGACTATCAAGGATTACGGCGTTGATGAAAAGGTATTCCTTGAAAAGCTGGACGAGATGACGGAACAGGCGTTCGACGACCAATGCACGGGCGCTAACCCCAGATACCCGCTTATGGAAGAGATAAAGGCGATGTATCTCAAGGCATATTACGGAAAGTGAGGGAATGAGCTATGAAACTGGATAACGTTATTGCGGTGAGAAAAGACAAGACCGTTTACCGTGACGGAGATTTGACCATAAAGGTCTTTAACGAGAAATACTCAAAATCCGATATCCTCAACGAGGCGCTGAACCTTGCAAGAGTTGAGGAAACAGGGCTGAACGTTCCCAAGATACACGAGGTCGGCGTAGTCGAGGGAAAGTGGTGCATAGTCACTGATTATATCGAGGGAAAGACGCTTGCAAAGTGCTATGAGGAAAATCCCGAAAAGCTGGAGTATTATCTTGAGCTGTTTGTAAAAATTCAAATGGAGATACACAGTAAGAGAAGTCCTCTGCTCACAAAGCTGAAGGACAAAATGGCGAGAAAAATTTCACTCAGCGGACTGGACGCTACCACGAGATACGAGCTTTCCACAAGGCTGGACGGTATGCCTAAGCACGTCAAGCTGTGCCACGGGGACTTTATTCCCACAAATATAATCATTAAAAGCGACGGCACGCCGTTCATCATCGACTGGGCACACGCAACACAAGGCAACGCTAGCGCTGACGTTGCAAGGACATATTTGCAGTTCCACCTGAAAAACAATGCGGATATGGCGGAAAAATATCTGAATATGTTCTGCCTGATGAGCGATACGCCTAAACAGTACGTTCAGCAGTGGATGCCTATCGTTGCCGCTTCACAGATGGCGAAGGGCAAGGAGGAGGAAAGAGAGTTCCTCACAAGATGGGCAAGCGTGTGTGATTATGAATAAGTAAATATAAAAAACAGCTCCTTTGTAGGAGCTGTTTTTTTGTTTGTTTTAATCATACTCAGCCTGCAAGCCGTCGGGTATATCTGTCACGCTCTGCTCTTTTAGCAGGATCGCGCCGCCGTCGGTGGTGAGCCAGCTTACAAGCCATTCTTCTGCGGGAAGGTCTTTATACCTGCTTATCCTGTTGTCTGTATCGCCGTTTACATAGCCTATCTGCTGGGAGCAGTCGCTTTTTGATACGACGCAGAAAGGAAAATACGTTCTGCCCTCCCAATAACGGTGAATTTTCCGTCCTGCTCCAATGAATGCATATTTATCAAATCATCGGGCTGAGTCTGAGCGCAGGAAGTAAAGGTCATAATAAAAATAACGGCAAATGCCATAGCAAAAAATTTCTTCATAAGATTTCTCCTTTGTTTTTTAATTATATCACAATGTATTAAAAAATACAATATTTTCCCAAAGGATATGAATATTTCAGCCTTTTAGCGGCACAATAACAACATAAAATTTCACTCAGGAGGTATTTTATGACAAGCAAGGAATTACTTTATATCGAGGACGCGCTGGGACATGAGCAGTATTTTCAGTCCAAGTGCCAGCAGACCGCCGCACAGCTTCAGGACGGCGAGCTTAAGACCTGCGTTCAGCAGATGGCGCAAAAGCACAGTCAGATCTTTCAGAGCTTTTACGGATTGCTTTAAGGGGGTAAAAATATGAGCGACAAGAATTTGATGGAAGATATTTTACTGCTGGAAAAGGGCGTGTGCGACCTGTATATGCACGGCGCTATCGAGTCCTCCACGGGGAACGTGCACCAGGCGTTCAGCTCGGCGCTGACCCAATCCCTTTGTATGCAGGACGACCTTTACGGAAAGATGTCCCAAAAGGGCTGGTATCAGACGGAGCAGGTGGAGCAGAACAAAATAAATACTGTGAGAACAAAGTTCAGCGGTCAGTAACGTTGAAAAAAGAAAACCGCAGTCCGTTTTATCGGACTGCGGATCTTTTTATTTTTTGAACATTTCCTGCGGGTCGTAGGGCTTTGGCAGAAGGTCCATACAAGGTACTTTGCCCTCTTTGATAAGCTCCAGCATTATATCCACTATCTTGGGGTCGAACTGGGTGCCTGAGCCTTCTTTAAGCTCGTCTACGATAAGGTCGGTGTCCATATTGCCCTGATAACAGCGGACGCTTGACATAGCGTCGTAGGAGTCGGCAACACAGATTATCCTTGCGAAATAAGGTATCTCCTCGCCTTTCAGTCCCTCGTTGTAGCCCTTGCCGTCATAGCGCTCGTGATGATAGCGGGCGCCGTCGCTGATACCGGGGAGGGAGGTGAAGTCCTTCAATATCTCGCCGCCGAAGGTGGGGTGCTGCATTATCAGCTTGCGCTCCTCGGGGGTGAGCTTGCCGGGTTTGTTGAGGATATAATCGGGTATTCCTATCTTTCCTATATCGTGGAGCAGGGCGATGTAATAAATGCGCTCCTGGTCCTCGGGGGACATTTTCAGCTTTTTGGCTATCTCAAGTGTGTAGCGGGCTACTCTTTCAGAGTGGCCTTTTGTGTATTCGTCCTTTGCGTCTATGGTGTTGGCGAAGGTCCTCATCGCCTGATTGATTATATCACGGTATTCCTGCTGACGGTGCTTAAGGCTCTCGGTCTTTACTCTCAGAATAATCACTACCACCGCAAGGACAACAAGCAGGAAAGCGACCGCCATAAGTATCCAGAACCAAGGGCGTTCCCATGCCATATAATTCTTATGGACGGCTATCGATACGGTATTCAGCACCGTTTCGCCGTCGGGAGCAAGCACTTCCAGGCAGAACTGATAATCCCCGCCTGACAGGTTGGTGTAGCTGGCGCTGAGCTCACGGTCGTTGAGTGCGGTGTAGGCTTTGTCGTCAAAGCCGAGGAGCTGATACCTTACCGTTACGTCTCTGCCCGAAAATGACAGCGGCGCAAAGTAGAAGGTGAGACGGGTCACCTGTCCGTCGATAACTACGCTTGCGGGAGCCTCAAAGGTCTTGTCGTCGGCGGTGACTCTGCTTATTACCGCCGCTATCTTGCTGTCTGTCTGCTGAAGGTCGGAGGTGTTGAGCAGTGATATGCCGTTGGAGGTGCAAAGGTACATAATGCCGTCCTTCAGGTCGTTCCAGGTGTTGGCGTTCATAGTTCCCGAAAGTCCGTAGGCAGTTCCCACCACGTTTACGGGAGTGTCCTTTCCCGACATAAGCTGAGCCTTATCCAGAATGTTTATGCCGTTGCTCTGCATAAGCCAAAGCTGATCGTCAACGATAGCTATATCAAAGATGCTTCCTGCGCTTTTGGGATAGTTGTCAAACATACGGAAATCTGCGCCGTCCCAGTAGTAGAGATTGTTCCCTGCGCTAATGAACAGGCCGTCGGTGTCGGTGTCCTGTATCATTCTCAGGACAACGCCAGCAGTCAGTCCCTGCTCAAAGCCGTACTGGGTGACAGTTCCGTCCTTGATGGCGTAAAAGCCCTGTCCGTCGCTCCCTGCGTACAGCGTGCCGTCCCTGCCCTCGCAAAGGCAGAGGATTATGGGATAGGAAAGTCCGTTTTCCTCAGTGTAGGTCTGAACGACTTTTTTATCCTTTAAAATATTCACGCCGTTCTGGGTGGACGCCGCTATACTGCCGTCGGAAAGCTCAAGTATCATTCTTATGCGGGTATCGGTCATTCCCTCCTCCTGCTTGAAAGAAGTGAACTCTCCGCTTTTCGGGTCGTAAAGCACAAGACCGTTGTTGTAATATGTTCCTATCCAGATATTTCCCTTGCTGTCGCAGAGGATATTTCTCACTCTGTCGCCATCAAGGGCATTTGTAAGGTCGTTTGTTACCTTGGAAAAATCCTTGTCGAGAATGATAAGTCCCGTATCAGTGCCTATGTAATAGTTTCCGTCGGACGCCGCTTTTACCACGTTTATTGAAGTTTCGGACAAGCCCGCCTTTTCGTTGGGGTCGTAGTAAAGTCCGTCTATAAGCTGAATTACGCCGTAACTGCTGGAGGCTATCCACACGTTACCCTCGTAATCGAACGCAAGGGCGTTTGCGGCGGAGGTGTGTTCTGCGGCTATCTCGTGCCAGTCGCCGTCCTCGTCTATGTAGCCCACGCCGTTCAGCGCCGCCGCCCAGATATTGCCGTCAGCGCCCTCGCAGACAGTGTTGATGGTGGAGATGTTCCCTGTGGCGTATTCTGTGAGGGAGAAAGAATCGTCGGTGTATTCACCGTCCTTTAAATCAAGGCGGTAAATGTATTTATCGCTGGTGCCTATATAAATATTATGGGAATTATCGGAGCCCATACAGTAAAGGGGAGATTTGGTGAACTTTGAGGAGTCAAATTTGTATATCACCTTTCCGCCCTTTACGACAGCGGCTATGCCGTCGTCAAGGCAGATCCAGAGAGCGCCGTTTTTGTCGCAGACTATGTTGTACACGGTCATTCCCAGAAGCTCGTCGGTGACGGGGACAAGACTGCCGTTTTCCACCTTGGCAAGTCCCGAGGTGGTGCCTGCGTAAACGGTGCCGTTGTTGTCCTCCGCAAAGGTGCGCACGGACAAAAACTGCGTTCTGTCGGCGTGGGAAAGCAGTGTGAACTCGTTATTCTCAAAAAGATATACCCCAAGGTCGTTGGTCCCTACCCAGAGCCTTCCGCTGCCGTCCTCGTACAAGGCGCGAATGCTGGAGGACTCTATGCCACCCCAGTCGGAATAGTTTCTGAAAGTGGTGCCGTCGTAGCGGATAAGTCCGCCGTAGCTGCCTATCCACATATAGCCGTCGGAGGTCTGCAATACCGTGTTGGCTTCGCCTGTGGGGAGGCCGTTTGTTTCGTTGTATTCCCGTACTATGCGGTTTTGCAGGGTCGGCTCCTCGTACGCCTCCACGGAAACGGAAAATGCGGCAAACGTGAAAATAAGCGCCGTGGTCAACAGCAGAGCTGAGATTTTCTTTGATCTGTTCATCTGATACGCCGCCTGGACTGTCAGGCGTTTCTCCTTACTTTTGTGGAGTTTACACTCAGTAAATTCTGAACTGTACATAATTATACACTATAAATTATATCAATGAAAACGAATTTTGTCAATAGAAAAAAGGGGTGCGGGCAAGCCAAAAAATTCCGCGTCCCAATGGACACGGAATTTTTAAAATCCTAAAAGGGGCTGGATTATAAAGGCGAAGATAAGCAGTATTATCAGCAATACAAAGTTCACGGCGGAAAAGACCAGCATATAACGCTTGTTATCGGCAGTTTTGCTCCTGCTGTAAAGCTGATAGGAGATAAGGCTGGCAAGGGACGCGACGGGCGTTCCCAGACCGCCTATGTCAACGCCTAAAAGCAGGGCTTTTGCGTTTTCGGTAAAGCCTGACAGCATTACTGCGGCAGGGACGTTGCTTATCACCTGGGACAAGAGGGCGGAAACTATCAGCTCCCTGCCCTGCATAATGGCGCTGAAAAAGAGACGGATAGGCTCAATGCGGGCGATGTTACCAACGAAAATGAAAAAGCAGACGAAGGTGGCGAGCAAGGCGTAATCCACCTTGAGAAACAGTCTGACGTCGGCTATAAGGGCGAGGAGCGCAACTATGATAAGACATATCCAACCGGGGATAAGGCGGAGGACGGTGGCAATGCTGACAACGAACATAACGGCGTATATCGCCGCTTTAACAGGCGGGAGCTTTTCCGTCTGTACAGGCTCGGCTTTGCAGGGAGCAGAGGGGAGCAGAAAGACCAGCAGGGTGAGGAGAATGTAGCTGAATATTCCCACAGGGAGCATTACCGTGAAAAATACGGTGATATCAAGGTCGTATTCGGCGTAGATGTAAAGGTTCTGCGGGTTTCCCACGGGGGTCATCATACTGCCCAGATTTGCGGCGACGGTCTGTATCACTACTGAGGTGATAAGGCTTTTGCTGTCGTTTATGCGGGAGAACAGCATAAGCGTCAGCGGCACGAAAGTGATAAGGGCGACGTCGTTGGTAACAAGCATCGAGCTGAAAAAGCAGAGGTTCATCAGCAGAAGTCCCAGCTTTCGCACCGTTCCCGCGCGGTGGAGGAGCATTGAGGAAATGCGGTCGAAAAGCCCTATCCTGCGAAAACCCGCTACCGCCGTCATAAGGCAGAAAAGCAGGATAAGCACGTCGGTGTTTATGTAGGAGAGATAGGCGCTGTCGGGCGGGACGGCTATTGCGGACAATAGAGCCGCTAAAAAGGATATGAGAAGAACGAGGTGGCTTCTGCACCAGAAAAGAACGGTCTTCATTTTTATGTAAAGGCTCCTTGAGCAGTGAAAATTTTACTTTATGATTATAACGCTTTGTGTGAAATTTTGCAAGGAAAATTTCAGGGCGCAAAAATTGATACGATAACACCGCCGTCAAAGGGGGATATTTCCGCTTTCAGTTTTGCCGCTTCAAATTTGGAAAGGGCTTTGCTGTCGGTGATAAGAGAGGGGGAAAAGCCGCTTTCAAAATCGCCGTTGTTTTCGATGAAAATGCGGCAGAAAGAGCCGTCTATGTCGGTTCCCTCAAGCATATAGCGGGCGGAAAGAAAGGTTTTTCCGCCGACGGTCTTCTGAGTATCCACGCCTGTCCCGATGATATTTCCGCTGAAATATTTTCCCGTTGCTTCTCCTGTAAAGGGGAGCAGGCAGACTTCGGCGGAGGTTCCCTTTACGGAGGCGGGAGCGCCTGTGTGTACTTTTATTTCAAACAGCTTTTCCATTTTTTACTCCTCTGTCTTATGATATTGCATAAATATTGTAGCATATTTTTGGCTGGCAGGCAACAGTTTCGTTTTCGTTCTCTATTGCAAAAAAGCTGGGGATAATGTATAATGTAAAATGTAATATTGTATATTCAAGGAGAACAGGTCATGCTTAAAAAAATCACAGCGCTGTTCATCAGCGCAGTAATGATGATATCTCTTGCCGCCTGCAATAACGAAAGCGGCGAAGTGCAGGACAGCGGAGAACAAAGCTCCTCCTCTTCAAGCGGAGAAGTCAGCGGTGGAAATGGCAGCGAAAGCGGCGACAGCCGTGTTTATATCGAGGGGACGGATTTTTACGTCGGCGGGAAAAAGATATGGTTCAACGGCGTGAACACGCCCTGGGACAAGTGGAACGATTTCGGCGGCGGCTTTGACTATGATTTCTGGGACACGCATTTTGCCCAGCTTAAAGAGGCAGGGGTAAATGCCACGAGGATATGGATAAACTGCAACGGTCTGGTGGGCGTGCTTATAAACGAGGACGGCTCCTTCGGCTCGGTGACAGACAAGCATTGGAGCGATCTGGATTCCCTCTTTGAGCTTGCCGAGAAGCATAAAATTTACATAATGGCGACACTGCTCTCCTTTGACCATTTCAAGGACTCAAATCAGGGCTATCAGAACTGGAGGAATATGATACAAAGCTCGGACAACATAGACGGCTTTGTGGACGGATACGTTATTCCCTTTGTGAAAAGATATGACGGCAACGACTATCTGTTCAGCATAGATCTGATGAACGAATCGGACTGGGTGTTTGAAAATCAGGAGTGCGGGCAGATTTCCTGGGACAATATCTCAAATTTGTTTGCAAGATGTGCGGCGGGGATACACGAAAACTCGGACGTGCTGGTGACTGCGGGAATGGGTATCGTCAAGTACAACTCAGACAGCTATGAGGGAAACAAGGTTTCAGACGAGTATCTGAAAAAGCTGTCGGGAAACGAAAATTCCTATCTGGATTTTTATTCTCCCCACTATTATGACTGGCAGAAGCAATGGTTCGGTTATCCCTTTGACAAGGCTCCGACGGCGTACAAGCTGGACGGCACTAAGCCTGCCGTTATAGGCGAATGTGTGGCAAGGGACGACAAGGATCCCCTTGCGCAAAGGTATGAAAATGCATATGACAACGGTTGGAACGGCGTGTTTGCGTGGACGTCCAACGGGATAGACGGCTGCGGAGGGTTTGACGACGTGAAGCCTGCCGCACAGCATATGCTGGAAAAAGCAAAGGATATGATATTCCCAAACGGAAATTAAATGAAAGAGAGGTTGTTTTATGCCTACGTTGGACGAACTGAGAGAAAGATTTGAAAAGGACCGTTTCGCTATGGTGACGGGAGTCGAGATAAAGGAGGCGGAAGCGGGACGCGCGGTCTGCACGCTGAAGCTGCGCTCCGATCACCTTAACGCAAACGACACGCCTATGGGCGGAGCGATATTTACGCTGGCGGATTTTGCTTACGCGGTGGCTTCAAACGGCTTTACGGAGCATATCATAGTTTCTCAGCACTGCTCAATAACTTTCCTGTCAACGGCAAAGGGAAAAGAGCTTATTGCGGAGGCAAAGTGCGTTAAGGCGGGGAGAAGCACCTGCCTTTATGAGGTGGAAGTAAAGGACGAGCTGGGAACATTCGTGGCGCACGCCACGGTGAACGGATTTACCGTTAAATAAACAAAAAGGAGTTTCAGATGGTCATTACGGAGCTACTGGAGCGCAACGCACGGCTTTACGGTCAGGAAACGGCGCTGGTGGAGCTAAGTCCTACGGAGGAAAGGGACAAGGCGGTGACCTGGCGGGAGGCGAGCCTTATCGAGAGCGCTCAGCCTGACAGCCCTTACCGCAGGGCGATAAGCTGGAAGGAATTTGACGGACTGGCAAACAAGTTTGCAAATCTGCTGCTTACAAGAAACGTGAAGAGAGATACCAAGATAGGTATTCTTATGATGAACAGCCTTGAATGGCTGCCCATTTACTTCGGTGTGCTGAAGGCGGGGTGCGTGGCGGTGCCGCTGAATTTCAGATATTCCAGCGATGAGATAAAATACTGTCTTGAACTGGCGGACGTGGAAGTACTGGTGTTCGGTCCTCAGTTTGTGGAGAGAATGGACGCTATCGCAGATAAATTGCCTGATGTTAAAATGATGTTCTTTGTGGGGCGGGACAAGCCTGATTACACTGAGGACTGCTTTAAGCTGATGGGGTTCTGCTCCTCGGGTCCTCCACCTGTGGCGCTTACCGAAAGCGATAATGCGGCGATATACTTTTCTTCGGGAACAACGGGATTCCCCAAGGCTATACTTCACGACCACCTGTCGCTGTACAGCTCCTGCGAAACGGAACAGGCGCACCACGGTCAGACAAGAGAGGACGTGTTCCTTTGTATTCCGCCGCTTTATCATACGGGAGCGAAAATGCACTGGTTCGGAAGTCTTATTTCGGGGAGCAAGGCGGTTTTGCTGAGAGGGGTAAAGCCCCAGTGGATACTGAGAGCCGTTACCGAGGAAAAATGCACTATCGTGTGGCTGTTAGTGCCCTGGGCGCAGGATCTGCTGGACGCTGTCGACGCGGGAAAGGTGAATTTAAGCGATTATCTGTTGGATCAGTGGAGGCTTATGCATATAGGCGCACAGCCCGTTCCGCCCAGCCTTATACACCGCTGGATAAAGGTGTTCCCCAATCATCAGTATGATACGAATTACGGGCTGAGTGAATCTATCGGTCCCGGGTGCGTTCATCTTGGGGTTGAAAATATACATAAGGTGGGCGCTATCGGAAAGGCGGGCTACCGCTGGGAAACAAGGATAGTGGACGAGCAGGGCAAGGACGTTAAGCAGGGCGAGATAGGCGAGCTTGCTGTAAAAGGGCGGGGCGTTATGCTTTGCTACTACAAAAATCCCGAGGCTACCAATGAGATTTTAAAGGACGGCTGGCTGTTCACGGGAGATATGGCGAGAGAGGACGAGGACGGGTTCATTTACCTTGTGGACAGGAAAAAGGACGTTGTTATTTCGGGAGGAGAGAACCTTTATCCCGTGCAGATAGAGGATTTTCTGAGAAAATACGACAAGATAAAGGACGCCGCAGTTATTGGTATGCCCGATCAGAGGCTGGGCGAAATTGCCGCCGCGATAATTGAAATAAAAGAGGGCTTTGACTGTACGGAGGAGGAAATAAACGAGTTCTGCAGCGAGCTGCCGAGATATAAGCGCCCTCGTAAGATAATCTTCGACAAAGTCCCCCGAAACGCTACGGGGAAGATAGAAAAGCCTGCGCTGAGAGAAAAATACTGCGGCGGCAGACTGGTTGAGGAAGAAAGCAGGTCATAAGAGCGCAGACAAAAGAAATAAATTTTTCAGGAGTTATGATATGAAAACCTTATTGCTGGGCAACGAGGCGGTTGCCAGAGGATTATATGAGGCGGGGTGCGGGTTCGTTTCAAGCTATCCCGGAACGCCGAGCACGGAGATAACCGAAGCCGCCGCAAGGTACAAGGAAATTTATGCGGAATGGGCGCCTAACGAAAAGGTAGCTATGGAATCCGCTTTCGGCGCAAGTCTTGCGGGAAAAAGGAGCTTCTGCGGAATGAAACACGTGGGGCTGAACGTTGCCGCTGACCCGCTGTTTACCATATCCTACACGGGCGTTAACGGAGGAATGATAATCGGCGTTGCGGACGACGCAGGTATGCATTCCTCACAGAATGAGCAGGATTCAAGGCACTATGCAAAGGCGGCAAAGCTGCCTATGCTGGAGCCTGCGGACAGCAGTGACGCTTTGAAATTCACAAAGCTGGCGTATCAGCTTTCGGAGGAATTTGACACACCTGTTATTATGAAAATGTGTACCAGAGTTTCTCACTCCCAAAGCGTTGTGGAAACGGGGGAGAGAATGGAGCCTGATGTAAAGGCTTATGAAAAGAACGCCGCAAAGTACATAATGATGCCGGGAAACGCAAAGCGCCGTCACCCTGTGGTGGAGGAAAGGCTTGAAAAGCTGGCGCAGTGGGCGGAAACGGCGGAGATAAACCGTGTTGAGGAGGGCGAAAGCTGTGAAATGGGATTTATCGCTTCCTCGACCTCGTACCAGTACGTCAAGGAGGTTTTCGGGGACAGATACCCTGTGCTTAAGCTGGGTATGGTGTGGCCAATGCCGAAGAATAAAATCACGGAATTTGCCGCAAGGGTGGACAGGCTGATAGTTGTGGAGGAGCTGGACGGCTTTATCGAGGATTTCTGCCGCAGTATCGGGCTTGAGCCTGAGGGAAAGGAGCTGTTCCCGCTTATTGACGAGCTTAGTCAGAATTTAGTGGCGGAAAGGCTCGGCGAGGAATACGGAAGCGGGATAAAGTTGAACGAAAACATTCCGCAAAGACCGCCTGTTATGTGCGCAGGCTGTCCGCACAGGGGGCTGTTTTACGTCCTTGCAAAAAATAAGCTGACGGTGTGCGGGGATATTGGCTGTTACACGCTGGGGGCGGTTCCTCCTCTGGCGGCGATTGATACGACTATCTGTATGGGAGCGTCGGTTTCGGGACTGCACGGCTTCAACAAGGTGAACGGCGGGAACGGAAGCGGAAAGACGGTAGCGGTAATAGGCGATTCCACTTTCATACATTCGGGCGTTACGGGACTTATCAACGTGGCGTACAATGAGTCAAATTCCACCGTTATCATACTGGACAACTCAATAACAGGTATGACGGGGCACCAGCAAAATCCTACCACGGGATATAATTTGAAGGGCGATCCCTGCACAAAGATAGATCTGGAGAACCTTTGCCGTGCTGTGGGAATAAAGAGGGTGAGGGTCGTGGATCCTTACGACCTTGAGGAATGCGACAAGGCGGTGAAGGAGGAGCTTGCGGCGGAGGAGCCGTCGGTAATCATCTCAAGGCGACCCTGCGCACTGCTGAAATACGTTAAGCACAACGGTCCGATAACGGCGGACACTGACAAGTGTGTGGGCTGTAAATCCTGTATGAAGATAGGCTGTCCCGCTGTCAGCGTAAGCGGCGGAAAGGTGCATATCGACAACACCCTTTGCACAGGCTGCGGGGTATGCGGTCAGCTTTGCAAATTCGGCGTGCTGAACGGCAAGGAGGTGCAGGCATAATGAAAACGATGAATATGATGATAGTCGGTGTAGGCGGTCAGGGAACACTGCTTGCAAGCAAGCTGCTGGGACGTATGCTCCTTAGCAAGGGCTTTGACGTGAAGGTGAGCGAGGTACACGGAATGAGCCAGAGAGGCGGCTCGGTGGTAACCTATGTAAGATGGGGGGACAAGGTCTATTCCCCCATAATCGATAAGGGGCAAGCGGATATCATACTTTCCTTTGAATTGCTGGAGGCGGCAAGGTGGACGGAATATCTTAAGCCTGACGGAATGATGATCACAAATACTCAGCAGATAAATCCCATGCCTGTCATAACAGGGGCGGCGGAGTATCCTCGGGGGCTTGAAGAAAAAATGAAAGCGGCGGGGATTCAGCTTGACGCTGTGGACGCTCTTTCTCTTGCCGAGCAGGCGGGGAGCAGTAAGGCGGTGAACATCGTGCTTATGGGGCGGCTTTCAAAATGGTTCGATTTCAGCGAGGAGGAATGGTTGAAAGCCGTTGAGGAAAGCGTTCCGCCGAAGTTCCTGGAAATGAATCTGAAAGCGTTCAGGCTGGGAAGAAACGGGTGAATTTTGCGGCACGTCCGCACAACATAAATTTAAAGGAGAATTTTTATGGAGCGTTACTATCAACCTGAAATCGAATGCGCCTCACGGGAACAGATTTTAAGCTGGCAGAACGAACGTCTGGTGAAACAGGTGCGAAACGTATGGGACCACGTTCCCTACTATCGCAAAAAGATGGAGGAAAATGGCGTTTCTCCCGACGATATCAAGGGCGTTGAGGATCTGCACAAGCTGCCGTTCCTCACAAAGGACGACCTGAGAGAGGCGTATCCTTACGGCTTGCTGGCAAAGCCGCTGGGGGACTGCGTTCGCATACAGTCCACCTCAGGCACTACGGGAAAAAGAGTAGTTGCTTTTTACACGCAACACGACCTTGACCTGTGGGAGGACTGCTGCGCAAGGGCGATAATGGCGGCAGGCGGGACCAACGAGGACGTTTGCCACGTTTGCTACGGGTACGGGCTGTTTACAGGCGGTCCCGGACTTAACGGAGGAAGTCACAGGGTGGGCTGTCTGACGCTGCCTATGTCCTCGGGCAATACCGAAAGACAATTGCAGTTTATGGTAGACCTGGGTTCCACCATACTCTGCTGTACGCCGTCTTATGCCGCTTATCTTGCGGAAAGCGCAATCGAACACGGCGTGAGGGACAAGCTGAAGCTGAAAGCGGGCATCTTCGGCGCTGAGGCGTGGAGCGAGGAAATGCGGCAGGATATTCAGAACAAGCTGGGGATAAAGGCTTACGATATTTACGGTCTGACGGAAATTTCAGGTCCCGGCGTCAGCTTTGAATGCTCGGAGCAGACGGGTATGCATATAAACGAGGACCATTTTATCGCTGAGATAATCGACCCCAACACGGGGGAAGTTCTTCCCGACGGGACTAAGGGTGAGCTTGTCTTTACCTCTATCACAAAAGAGGCGTTCCCGCTACTGCGCTACCGCACGAGGGACATTTGCGTTCTCACAAGGGAAAAATGCTCCTGCGGGCGCACTCACGTCAAGATGAGCAAGCCTATGGGAAGAAGCGACGATATGCTGATAATCAAGGGAGTGAACGTGTTCCCGTCGCAAATCGAAACAGTGCTTATGGAACAGGGCTATCCCGCAAACTATCAGATAATCGTGGACAGAGTAAATCATTCGGATACTCTTGAGGTCCAAGTTGAGATGACCCCCGAAAGGTTCTCGGACAATCTGGGCAAGATAACCGAAATGGAAAAGGAGCTTGTGGCGGCGCTGAAGGCTATGCTGGGCATTTATGCGAAGGTGACGCTGGTCGCTCCCAAATCCATCACAAGGAGCGAGGGCAAGGCGGTTCGTGTTATCGACAAGCGCAAAATTTAAGGAGGAAAGGCTATGACAGTAAATCAAATCTCTGTATTTCTGGAAAACCGCACGGGACAGCTTGCGGATATAACCGCCGTGCTGTCGGAAAATCAAATCGACCTGAGAGCGATAAGTATGGCTGAAACAGCTTCCTACGGCGTTTTGCGGCTTATCGTGGACGACCCGCAGAAGGCTTCCGCCGTACTGCTGGAAAAGGGATTTATCATCACGATGACGCCTGTGGAGGCGGTGCTGGTCCCCGACCGCCCGGGCGGACTGAGCGAGCTGTTGGCGGCAGTGTCAAGGGCTGATATAGGGCTTGAATATATGTACTCCGTATTGGACAGAGGCAGCAACGCATATATGATACTGAAAACAGGCGACAACGCAAAGCTGGCGGAAGTGCTGGAGAATAACGGGTTCAGAACGGTTCCTGAGCAATGATGAAATTATAAAAAATAAACACGGTTTTTACCGTGTTTATTTTTTTCACTTTTTCAAACGGTTCATCTCAATGTATTCCCGTATCGCTTTTTCAGCCTCTTTTACTTCCTCGTGAAGCTCGGAAGCGGAAACACGGAAAGCGCCGCTGCCGAAGATAACGCTTTGCTCTGCTCCGTCGGAGGTGGCGACGCGTACCTTGCTGTTTTTGGCAAGGTCGTGGGAAAGGCGCTCTATATAAGCGTCGGCGGTTTCGTTTTCCTTGGTGTAGACTATGCTGACGTTGCCTGCGGTCTGGTTTTCCCTCACCTCGCCTTTCACCTTGTAAGCGTCAAAGACGAGGATAAGCTCACAGCGGGTGAAGCCCTGGTAGTTGCAGAGAATGTTGATAAGGCGATTCCTTGCGATGTCAAGGCTTTTTTCCGCCTCGGCGCGAAGCTCCTCCCAGGCGAAAATTATGTTGTAGCCGTCAACGATAAGATATTCGGGACCTGTTTTCACGGGTATGCGGCTTTTGTATTTTATCGGCTTTTCCGCAGGGCGCATAGCTTTGCGGCGGTCACGGTCGATCTTTCCGTAGGTGCGCTCGAATATCTCAAGCAGCTCCTTGTCCTCCGCCGCCCGATCAACGTAGCTTTCAGCACGGCGATATGAAAGGATACGGCGCTGTTCCTCACGGGCGGTCTTAAGGCAGGAGGGCAGGTGCATATACTCGCTCACCTTGTCCCAGCGGACGTTAAAGCCTGCTCCGTGGGCGCAGAAGATCGAGTCAGCGGAATTTTCGATATCACCGTCGCAGTTGTAGTTTATCTCCCTTATCACCTCGTCGGCGTCGGCGCACTCAGTGTATCCGCCGAAGGAAAAGAACAGCTTTCCTCTGCCGCTTGTGTAGCCTGACAGCTCTCGCTGGTAGCCGCTTATTTTTGCGGCGGGGCAGGTGCCTTTTATCACGGCGTTTTCGCCCTCAGTGTATGGAGTTTCAAAATTTCCGTTCATTCGGCGTATGTCGGTGAGTGCTCTGCCTGAACAGTCCTGAGGGAGTATCAGGGTGAAATTGCAGTAGGGCTCAAGGAGTATGCTTTTTGCACTGCGAAGTCCCTGACGAACTGCTCTGTAAACCGCTTGACGGAAGTCCCCGCCCTCGGTGTGCTTCAGGTGGGAACGCCCTGAGCAGAGGGTTATTTTTATATCGGTTATAGGGGAGCCTGTGAGTACGCCAAGATGAGTTTTTTCAGCAAGGTGAGTGAGGACAAGGTTCTGAAAGCTGCGGTCGAGGACATTGTCGCTGCATAAATTGTCAAATTGCAATCCCGAGCCTCTCGGCAGGGGTTCAAGGAGCAGATGTACCTCAGCATAGTGGCGGAGAGGCTCATAATGTCCAACGCCCTCAACAGGTGCGGCTATGGTTTCCTTGTAGGCGACCTTTCCCTGTCCGAAATCTACTTTTATTCCAAATCTTTCCTCGATCATTCCGCGGAGAATTTCCAGCTGTACCTCTCCCATAAGTCGGACAAATATTTTCCCCACGGCGCTGTTCCATATAACGTGGAGCGCGGGGTCTTCCTCCTCAAGGCGCTTTAAATTTTCCAGCAGCTTGTACACGTCGGCGTCGGCAGGCGGCTCCACGGAATAGGTCATCACAGGCTCAAGAACTGGGGAAAAGGAGTTTTCCTCAGCGCCAAGTCCCTGTCCCGCATACGAAAAGGAAAGCCCTGTCACGGCGCAGATACTTCCTGCGGGAACGCTGTCAGCGGTGGTGTATTTGTTTCCCGTATAAAGGCGTATCTCGTTTATTTTTTCGGCGTGAAGCTCGCCGTCGGAGCCGATATATTCTATCTGCTCACGGACGCTGAGAGAGCCGCCTGTGATCTTAAGTGAGGAAAGGCGCTTGCCCTTGTCGTCGGAGGAAATTTTGTAAATAACTGCGCCAAATTCTAAGCGGCGGGGCGGCTCCTGCGCAAAGCGGTCAAGCAGGCTCATAAGCTCCTCTATTCCCTGCATTTTAAGGGCTGATCCGAAAATACAAGGGAAAATATGGCGCTTTGCAACGGCGGCGGCTATGGTATTGTCGGCGGCTTTCCCGCTGTCAAGATACTCCTCTGCAATGTCGTCGTCCAGCATGGCACATTCCTCAAAAAATCTTTCCGAAGAGGTGTCGGTAAAATCCACGCAGGAAAAGGCAAGGCGGGTCTTTATATCCTCAAGAGCCCTTTGCCCGTCGGCGTGGGGCATATCCATCTTGTTTATGAAAATAAAGGCGGGAACTCCGTATTCGTCCAACAGGCGCCATATCGTTTCGGTGTGGCTCTGAACGCCGTCGGTGCCGCTTATCACGATTATCGCAAAGTCCAGCGCCTGAAAGGTGCGCTCGGTCTCAGCGGAAAAGTCGACGTGACCGGGCGTGTCCAGCAGGGTGTAGGTTCCGCCGTTTATCTCAAATTCCGCACGGTGAGCGAACACGGTTATGCCCCTCGTCTTTTCGGCTTTGTCGGTGTCAAGGCAGGAGCTTCTGTCGTCAACTCTTCCCCGCTTCCTCGTTTCTCCTGCGGCAAAAAGCAGGGCTTCGGAAAGAGTGGTCTTTCCTGCGTCAACGTGAGCAGTTATTCCTAAAACGACGCGCTTTTTCTGTTCCGTTTTTATCCCTCCTTTTCCAAATCCTGCTTTTATTATACAGTATATTTTGCGGATTGGCAAGCAAAAAATAAGCAGCCTGCTTTTCAGGCTGCTTATTCGTTTTATCTTTTTACTTTCTGTTTTTCTTGGATATTCCCAGAACGGTAACTGCAAGTGCTGTAACTACAAAAGGAATTACAGGGAGAGTGCTTCCCGTTGCGGGGGGAACATCGTTATCTGTGGTATCGTCAGGCTTTGTTGTGTCGTCAGGCGGTGTGGCTATCTCATCTTCAACGTAAACCACTGCGTAAGCAGAGAATTTGTCGGTGAGGAAGGTGATGGTCGCGGGGTCGTCGTCGATATCCGCGAGTATTTCCGCCTTGCCGTCGTGTACTCTTACAACAGCGTACGTTTTGCCGCCCAAAAGATCTTCAGGAATTGCTAAGGTTATCTTTACCGCCTTTGAAAGCTGGGTTACTATGGTGGCGGTGCTGTCAACGTACTTGGTGATGTCTATTTCAAGATACTGTCCGAGAACGTAATCTTCGCCGATCAGCTCTTCGGCAAGCTGCTTGTCGCTGTCGGAAACGGAGTCTGTTCCGTCCTTTACGGAAAGAACAACCTTTATGTCCGCACCCTCGTCTCTTGCCGCCTTGTCCTCATCGGTGAGAACAGCGTCCTCAAGGTCCTTTATTTCCTCATCTGTCATTTCAACAGAGGGAGCGTTTTCATCAGTTTCAGGCACAAATTCAAGGTCGCCCTGTGTAGCGGGGATAACTTCGCCTTTTTCAAGAGTCTCTCCGCAAACCTCACATACAACGTCGCCTGTGTAGCCGTCCTCGGTAGGAGTTGCAGGCTTCTCGCCAACAAGCTCTGAGGAGGGAGTGTGATGTCCCGGTGCGGGAATAGCGCGGCTGTCCTTGACTGCGTCGCAGTTCTTGCAGTGAATGGATTCGCTGCCGTCGGTAAGGCAGGTCATTTCCTTATCCACCGTGTAGTGGTCTTCCCAGTCGTGTCCGTTTGCCGCAAGTCCCTTGGTTTCGGTAACTCCGCAGACTTTACAAGTCCTCTGCTGTGTTCCCTCGTCGTCACAATCTGGGCTGTCTATGGTTTCCCATTCGCCCCAATCATGTCCGAGGGCGGGGATAACTTCGCTGTCCTTGGTAGCGGAGCAGCTTACGCAGTGGATAGACTGGCTTCCCTCTGTGGTGCAGGTGGGTTCTACGTCAACGGTTGCGTGGTCTTCCCAGGTATGGCCGTTTGCTTCAAGTCCCTTGGTTTCGGTAACGCCGCAGACCTTACAAGTCCTCTGCTGTGTTCCCTCGTCGTCGCAGTCGGGGCTTTCGATTGTTTCCCACTCGCCCCACTCGTGTCCGAGGGCGGGGATAACTTCGCTGTCCTTAGTTGCTGAGCAGTTTATGCAGTGGATAGACTGGCTTCCCTCTGTGGTGCAGGTTGGCGCTACGTCAACGGTTGCGTGGTCTTCCCAGGTGTGACCATTTGCCGCAAGTCCCTTGGTCTCGGTAACGCCGCAGACTTTACAAGTTCTCTGCTGTGTTCCCTCATCGTCGCAGTCGGGGCTGTCTATGGTTTCCCATTCGCCCCAGTCGTGACCGAGGGCTGGGATAACTTCGCTGTCCTTAGTTGCAGAGCAGTTTACACAGTGGATAGACTGGCTGCCCTCTGTGGTGCAGGTGGGTGCTACGTCAACTGTTGCGTGGTCTTCCCAGGTATGGCCGTTTGCTTCAAGTCCCTTGGTTTCGGTAACGCCGCAGACTTTACAAGTTCTCTGCTGTGTTCCCTCGTCGTCGCAGTCAGGGCTTTCGATTGTTTCCCATTCGCCCCAGTCGTGTCCGAGGGCGGGGATAACCTCGCTGTCCTTAGTTGCAGAACAGTTTACGCAGTGGATAGACTGGCTGCCCTCTGTGGTGCAGGTGGGTTCTACGTCAACGGTTGCGTGGTCTTCCCATGTATGGCCGTTTGCTTCAAGTCCCTTGGTTTCGGTAACGCCGCAGACCTTACAAGTTCTCTGCTGTGTTCCCTCGTCGTCGCAATCGGGGCTTTCTATCGTTTCCCATTCGCCCCAGTCATGTCCGAGAGCAGGGATGATTTCACTGTCCTTGGTAGCGGAGCAGTTTACGCAGTGGATAGACTGGCTGCCCTCTGTGGTGCAGGTGGGTGCTACGTCAACGGTCGCATGATCTTCCCATGTATGGCCGTTTGCTTCAAGTCCCTTGGTTTCGGTAACGCCGCAGACCTTGCAAGTCCTCTGTTGTGTTCCCTCGTCGTCGCAGTCGGGGCTGTCTACGGTTTCCCACTCGCCCCAGTCGTGACCGAGGGCGGGAACGACTTCGCTGTCCTTGGTAGCAGAGCAGTTTACGCAGTGGATAGACTGGCTTCCCTCTGTGGTGCAGGTGGGTTCTACGTCAACGGTTACGTGGTCTTCCCAGGTATGGCCATTTGCTTCAAGTCCCTTGGTTTCGGTAACGCCGCAGACCTTACAAGTTCTCTGCTGTGTTCCCTCATCGTCGCAATCAGGGCTGTCTATGGTTTCCCATTCGCCCCAGTCGTGTCCGAGGGCGGGAACGACTTCGCTGTCCTTGGTGGCAGAGCAGTTTACGCAGTGGATAGACTGGCTGCCTTCTGTGGTGCAGGTAGGTTCAATATCGACAGTTGCGTGGTCTTCCCATGTGTGTCCGTTTGCCGCAAGTCCGTTGGTTTCCTTTATACCGCAGACTTTACAAGTTCTCTGCTGTGTTCCCTCGTCGTCGCAGTCGGGGCTTTCAACAGTTTCCCATTCGCCCCAGTCGTGTCCGAGGGCGGGGATAATTTCGCTGTCCTTAGTTGCTGAGCAGTTTATGCAGTGGATAGACTGGCTTCCCTCTGTGGTGCAGGTGGGCGCTACGTCAACGGTTGCGTGGTCTTCCCATGTATGGCCGTTTGCTTCAAGTCCCTTGGTTTCGGTAACGCCGCAGACTTTACAAGTTCTCTGCTGTGTTCCCTCATCGTCGCAATCAGGGCTGTCTATGGTTTCCCATTCGCCCCAGTCATGTCCGAGGGCGGGGATAACCTCGCTGTCCTTTGTAGCGTCGCAGTTTACGCAGTGGATAGACTTGCTTCCGTCTGTGGTGCAGGTGGGAGCCTTGTCTATTGTGTATTCCTCATTCCACTTGTGTCCTGACGCAAGAAGTCCTCTTGTCTCGGTGGCGGAGCAAACCTTGCAGGTGCGCTGTTCGGTTCCTTCATCGTCGCAATCAGACATCTTTATGACAGTCCACTCGCTCCAGTCGTGACCGAGGGCAGGAATGACCTCACTGTCCTTGGTAACGCTGCAGTTTACGCAATGAACGGACTTGCTTCCCTCTGTGGTGCAGCTGGGCTCAACGTCGACTGTTGCGTGATCCGCCCAGGTGTGACCGTTTGCTTCAAGTCCTCTGGTTTCGGTAACGCCGCATACGGTGCAGCTGTGTTGCTGAGTGCCGCTGTCGTCACAGTCGGGGCTTTCTACGGTTTCCCATTCGCCCCAGGTGTGGCCTGCGGGGGAAACGACAAAGGGTACTCTGTGAAGCTCCTCTCTGCAATTTTTGCAGTAGATGACTTCATCATAGCTGCCGCCTTCAGTGCAGGTGGCTAATTTTTCGTTTTCCTTTACAGGATCGTCGTGGGCGTGTTCCTTTGCGGGAATGACACGCTGTTCCTTTACTGCGCCGCATACTGAGCAGCGGATAGATTCGCTGCCTTCGGTGGTGCAGGTAGGCTCTTTATCAATTGTGTAATCGGTATTCCACTTGTGGTCAGTGTTGGTTGAGCCTCTTTGCTCAACATGTCCGCAAACGGAACATTCGTGCTGCATAACGCCTGAGGGAAGCTCATTCCATTCGCCGTAGGTATGACCTAAAGCGGGTATTACCTCAGGATTTCTGAGAGTTTCGCCACATTCCTGGCAGACGTAGCAGTGGATAACTCTTCCGTCTGCGGTACAGGTAGCGGACTTTTCGATCTCATCTGTGGGTTCGCCGAATGTGTGTTCCTTTGCGGGAATAACTTCCTGATCCTTCGTCTGGTCGCAGTTTTTGCAGTGAACGGACTGACTGCCCTCTGAGGTGCAGGTAGGAGCAGAGTCGATCGTGGGATGATCCTCCCAGTCGTGACCGTTGGGGTCAAGATTCTTTGTTTCAGTCAATCCGCATCTGCTGCAAGTTCTCTTCTGGCTGCCGCTGTCGCTGCAGTTGGGAGATTCCACCGTTTCCCAATCCTTCCAGTTATGACCGAGTGGAGTAATCTGTCTTAATTCCGTCTGATATTTGCCGCCGCATTCTTTGCAGCAGATGAATAAATATTCAAGACCGGGCTCGGTGCAGGTGGGATGTGTGATCTGTTCGGTTATTTTATACCACACTGTATGTCCGCCTTTAAGGGTAACGGTGCGTGTGACGGTATTTCCCGCCTTGTCGGTGACGGTTATAACATATTGCTTAGGTTCGCCTGTGGTGTTCTCTATCTTGTAGCTTGACTGAAGCTGATTTACAGGTGCGGAAGTATCAACGGAAACGATAGAAGGTCCGTCCTCAACGCCGGGATCGCCCTGAGCGCTGCTGTCGAACAAAACCTCTCCGTTGACTTCGATCTTTGCTACTGCTCCGTTGTCGGTCACGGAAAATACTGCGTCAGCACAGTATTCGCCGTTGTCGGCTACGCCCGTGATAACGGGGCTGTCAAAGTCGATCATAATACCTGTGGTGCTGGCGTAGGAGGAATTTCCCACCTCGTCAGTGACCTTGACGTATACTATCGCCTTTTGCTGATCTTTAAGATAAATGCTGTCCTTGTATTCCTCCCAGAGGATCCCTTTTTCAAGGTCTTCGTCAGCTATTTTTTTATCGTTTATGTAATAGGATATCGTCAACTTGTCATTGACGTCATCGTCCGAGGCTGTTACACTTATTGTCTGAGGTTCGTTGAAATAAAGGTCGAAGGTGGGATTTTCGTGAAGAGCAGCCCATTTGTGCTCGCCCATCTCTATTAGTATAGTGGGGGCGGTGATGTCGAGGTAGACAGCTTCGTATGTCCTGTCGCCTGTGCTGCCGGTTTTGATAGTTATCTCAGAGGCTTCGCCTGTGGAGTCGTCTTCCTGTGAGGAAGTCCAGCCGACGAATCTGTACCCCTCTTTTTCGGGAGAAGGCAGGGTTATGTCTTCTGAAGTGACGTCGTAGGCTCTTGTGTACTTGTTGTCTTCTTTTTTCCAATCATCGCCTTTGATAACGCCGCCTTTGGTTTCAAGGGTTATGGTGTATTCTATGGGAGTTCTTTCGCTGTAAAGGGAAATGTCTTCGGTTACTGTGTCGCTGTCGAAGTTCCATTCGGTTGAATGATCCTCATCCTTAAACCATCTGTCACCTGAGGAATACCCCTTATCAGAATATTCCACCTTTGGGACGGTCAGGTGTTTGCCTTTGTTTGCAAAGTCTACAGCAACCGGTATTTCACCCAGCATATAGGTTACCTTGTATACCCTGTTTTCATCTTTGCCTATTTCAAGAACTGGAGCAGCATCTCCGCCTTCACCCAGCTTCTGAGTCCAAATGACGGTTTCCTGTCCGTTCTGAAGTCCCCACGCCGCAGAGCCGCTTTTCAGTTCATCAGTGGTGAGGCCGTAAACGGTGTCGCTTTTGCCGCTGAGTATTGCAATAGAGGTATTGCTTTTGTTGAAATAGCAGTTTTCAACCTTTCCCGCTGTGCCGACAAGTCCTGCAATTGCGCTGAAGGAGCCGCTGCCCTTTACATCAGCATAGCAGTTTTTGATAGTGCCGTCGCATACACCCGCGATACCGCCTACCGAGAAAGAGCCGCTGACATTTCCGGCGATAAGGCAGTTCTCTATGGTGCCGTCGTTCATACCGCAGATGATCCCGACAAAAAAGCCGGGTATATCGATGTTGCCCTTAACGCTCAGATTTTTTATTGTACCGTCGTTCTTGCCGAACAGTCCGAATGTGTACAGACGTCCGGAGTCGAATGTATTGCTTTTGTTGTTTATGGTTAATCCTGATATTGTGTGTCCTTGTCCGTCAAAAACGCCTTTAAAAGATATAGTTTTTGACGAGTCAGACGAGCTTGACGTGGAATAATAACCGCTTGAATTTCTGCCGATAGGATACCAGACAGTACCACTGTCCAGCGTGATATTATCGGTCAGCTTGTAATGAGCCTCCGAATATTTTCCGTCGGTATCGTTTTTGTTAATTGCATCTCTCATATTCTCAAGGTCTTTTTGATCCTTGATAACATAAGGATCTTCAGCTGTTCCTTTGCCGGTCAGTGAGAATGTAAAACTCTCCTCAACGGCAGCTTCGGCATGATGCGTCAGACTACCTGCGGGGATAGCAGCAAGCGCTAACGCTGAGGCCGTGATAATGCTGATGATACGTTTAAACTTGTTGCCTGATAACATCTTGTTCCGTCTCCTTTTTCTTTATTACAGTAGAGCGCTGAAACCCTTTATTTCAGCGCATTTGCCGCAAGTTGATTATAACATTTTTAAGGCGCTTTGTCAACAGAAAAAGCGGCTGAAAATGACAATTCAGCCGTCTTTTGTATATTTTTATATTTGCTGTCACAGATTCTGTCACATAAATGTAATTTATGCACTATATTTTTGACAGCGCCGACAAAATGCCCTTTGCGTCGGCGGTGTCCACCTCTATCTTGTTGTTGGGGAGGGAAATGTTTTCCAGCATATGCGCGTCGGAATCGAAGATAACTCTGCAATCGCCTATGTAGGGGTATTTTGCCGTGAGATTTTCCACCGCTTCTGGGTACTTTATCTCCACGCAGTCAAAGCCTGCGTCAGGGGGAACGTCGCCCAGCGTGTTTATCAGGCTGAACGCCTTGCGGTCGATGTGGGCGGGTATCATTATCCCGCCGTAGCTTTTCACCAGCGGCTTTACCGAATAAAAATCAATGTCGGTGGCGTTGATGAGGCAGATGTCCTCAATAGCTACAGTTTCGTCCTCGGTGTTTTTCACAAGCTGGTTGCCGTATATCTCAGGCTTGTTTTTTATGGGCATTATGCGTTCGTGAACGTATTTGTCAAACTCCATGGCGTTGTCCAGGGCGGGAAACAGGCACAGGACGTGTATTTCCTCCTGAGTGGTAAGCTCCATTCCAGCTATGGGTATCAGCTCCGCCGCCTTTGCCGCTTCGAAAAATGCAGGGCAGTTCTTACAGGAATTGTGGTCGGTGAGCGCCGCCGTGTCAAGTCCCAGCATTTTCGCAAGCATTGCGATGTTCACGGGGGTGGATTCGTCGTCGCCGCAAGGGGACAGGCAGGAGTGTATGTGAAAATCGTAAAATAATTCAGGCATTTTCCTTCACCAGAAGCGCCGCCTCAAATACGGGCAGGTCGGTTTTCAGAACGTTTATTCCCTGCGCCTTTGCTTTTTGCAGCATTACCTCGTCCGCCGCCGCACCCTCGGCAAGTATAATGCAGCTCATATCCGCAAGAGACGCCACCGCCGCGGCGTTGACGTTTCCCATAACAGTGACCCATGCGCAGGAGGAGGGGGCTCTGCTCATAACTATACTAAGCAGGTCGCAGCAGTAAATTTTTTCTATCTCTCTTGACAGATCGCCTTCAACAAGGAGCTGAAAGCCGCTTTTGTCAAGCAATTCCTTGACCGTCATAAATTTCTTTCCTTTCGTCAGCTGTCTATTCCACTCAATTCGCCTGAAAATTCGTGGAGGAATTTTCTCAGAATATGTATGCAGTCCTTTTCCTTTGCCTTGCCCTGGGCTACATCCTCCGCAAAGGCGCGGCAGGTGGGCGCTCCGCAGCAGCCGCAGTCAAGTCCGGGCAGCTTTGCGGTAAGCTCGTCTACCTTTTGCATTATGCTTATGGATTCCTCAAGGCTGCTGCCCAGCTTGAACACGGGCATATACTGTATCTTTTCCTCCAAAAAGGCTTTGGGCGGCACTTCCCCGCCTAAGTGAGAGCCTGAAACGGGCAGGTATTTTCTCAGCACGTTCAGCTTTACCTTTGCAAGGTAGGGATTTTCCACCGCAAGAACTCCTCCCACACAGCCGCCTGAGCAGGCGTTCAGCTCAATAAAGGCAAGATTTTGCAGCTTGTCGTCCTCAAGGTCCTCAAGCACTCTTAGCACGTTTTCGATACCGTCGGCGGAAAGGTAGTTGTCGCGGAGTATTCCTCCCGCTTCGCCGCCGCTTCTGCCCCAGCTGACGCCGATCTTCCCAGCCTCAGGCTCGCCCTTGTAGCTGCTTTCGTCGCCGTTTTTGTAAACGTCCTTCATCAGCGGGAGCAGCTTGGGGTATATCTCGCTCATGGCGATAACGCCGTCTATCTCGCTTTTGCTGTTGGCAAGAGGGCTGTTTATGGCAGTGACCTTTGCGGGACAGGGAGTGATGAAGATAACGCCTATCTTCTCGCTGGGAAGTCCCGTTTCCTTCATAGCCTTTTCCCTTGCCATAGCCGCCGCAAGCTCCACAGGGGCGTTCAGCGGGGAAATTTTATCTATGAGATTGGGAAAACGGACCCGTATGAGCCTTACGATAGAGGGACAGGCGGAGGAGATGAGGGGAAGCTCCACCTTGTTTTCAGCTATCAGCTTTCGTGTCATTTCTGATACCATTTCAGCCGCCGCCGCTACCTCAAAAACTGCGTCAAAGCCGAATTTCAGGAGCGCCGCCAGCACGATGCTCTTGTCGTCAAGATTGTTGAACTGAGCGTACAGTGACGGCGGGGGCAGGACTATCTTGTACTCGTATTTGTCCATTACGCTTATGGGGTCGTAAATGGCTTTTTTGGCGTGATGAGGACATATCCTTATACATTCGCCGCAGTCTATGCAAAATTCTTTTGTTATGCTCGCCTTGCCGCCTCTTACTCTTATCGCCTGCGTGGGACAGCGTTTCAGACAGTTTATGCAGCCCATGCAAAGGTCGGGGTCAAGGTTTACCGAGTGGAAAAAGGTATCCATATAATCACCCTTTCTCTCTTGGTCTCAGCGTTCAGGAGAGGTTGAACTCCATAGTTACGGTGGTGCCTTTTCCTACCTCGGACTGAACGTCGATATTATCAGAGTATTTTTTCATATTGGGAAGTCCCATACCTGCACCAAAGCCCAGCGAACGCACGTCGTCAGGCGCAGTGGTATAGCCCTCCTGCATTGCCAGCGCCACATCGGGGATACCTTTGCCTGTATCGGATATGACTATGGTTATCTTCTGGGAATCTATGGTGACGGCTATCTTTCCGCCGCCGCCGTGAATGACGCAGTTTATCTCTCCCTCATAGGTAGCTATCGCCACGTTTCTCACAACGTTGGGAGCAATTCCTATCTGCTTCAGTTTATTTTTTATGGCGGAGCTTGCTTCACCAGCTCTGGTGAAGTCCTCCCCCGAAACCTCATAATTCAGAACTATCGGAGTCATTTTGCATGACCTCCAAGCCCGTTGGTATACAGTATCCCGCACGCCTCAAACATACGAAGGTCGGTGGACAGTATGGCTATGTTCATCTCCTCCGCAAGGCTTATAACGGATTCGTCAGGAGTTTTTCCCCTGACAAAAACTATGCAGATTATGTCCATCATCTCGGCTGTCCTGATGACCTGAGGGTTCATCAGTCCCGTGAGAAGCACAGCCTGATCCTTGACGAACGCCAGCACGTCGCTCATCATATCGGAGCCGCAGGCGGTATGTACCTCGCTTCCCAGAAGCTCCTCGCCGGAAAGCACCTTTGCGTCCAGAAGATTTTTAATGTCGTTGATAGTCATAAGAGTCACCGTTCCTTAATTTACGTTTTTTACAAGTCCCATGGGACGTTTTTGTGTATGATACATTGATATTGTAACATAAAACTTGATATTTGTAAAGAGCAGAAAAAATTATTGTTAACGGTGGAAAATTTTGGGCAGAAAGCACATATTGACAGGAGGAGAGGCGTATTGTATAATTTTAAAAAAGCTCGGAGGGAAAAGTTATGAAAGAAATGATAACGCTTTGCGGGGAAATCAACGGCTCTGAAAAATAAATTTTCTGAATAAAACAAAAATCGCTCTGCTTACCCGCAGAGCTATTTTTATTACTAAAGCCAAAGTCCCAGCGCCGTTATCATAATTGCTCCCGGCACGCCCAGAACGGCGCTTATCAGCACCGTCACGAGATTTACCGCTATGCCGCTGCCCGAAAAGCCTGTCAGCAGCGCTGAAAGGACAAGCGAGACTATCCCCAGTCCCGAATTTATCAGCATTGTTTTTATAGGCTTTTTCTGTCTGCCGCAGAGATAAAGATATGTAAGGGCAAGCGCCGCACCCAGTATCATCATCAGAACGTCCATTTTTTCACCTTCCTTGATTTTGCGCCTTTACAGCCTGTCTGTATAATCTATCCTTATTCCCTTTTCCCTCGCCCTTTTCAGAAGATAGGCATAGCGGGACTGGAGGGCGCGCTGTTCGTATATTACAGCCTCTATCACCTCGTCCTCCGTTGCCATATTGAAAAGCTGCTCGTTTTTCACTATCATCTGACTGAGCTGACGCAGTTCCTCAAGTATATCAGTGCTTTCCCTGCTCATCAACATTTTAACACCGCCTTGTCCGCTTTGGGAATATTCAGATGTTAAAATATATGAAGGTGAGCTTTCGGATATTACAAAAGATCCGCAAAGAAAATCTTTGCGGATCTGTTTTTTAACTTGCGTTCTTTTTGGGATTTTTGTTTATCAGGCTCTTGCGCTTGCCTGCGGTTTTAAGGGGCTGAGTTCCCTCACGGACGTTTTCTGCGGTGACTGTCACCTTTGTTATCTTTTCGTCGGAGGGTGCTTCAAACATCGTCTGGGACAGGACCTCCTCAACTATCGAGCGAAGTCCTCTTGCGCCTGTTTTGCGTTCGATAGCTTTTTTCGCTATCTCGTGGAGCGCCTCGTCCTCGATCTCCAGTTCGATTCCGTCCAGGCCGAACATATAGATATACTGCTTTATTACGGCGTTTTTCGGCTCTACCAGTATTCTCACCAAAGCGTCCTCGTCAAGCTGGTCAAGAACGGTGATTATGGGAAGTCTGCCCACAAGCTCGGGGATTATGCCGTACTTTACCAAATCCTCGGGGGATACCTGATGATATACGTTGGTAAGGTCGCTGTCCTTTTTCTTGGTCTCAGCGCCAAAGCCCAGCGTTGAGGAGCTTATGCGGGAGAGAATGGTCTTTTCTATCCCCTCGAATGCGCCGCCGCAGATAAACAGGATATTTCTCGTGTCTATCTGGATAAATTCCTGATTAGGGAATTTTCTTCCGCCCTGGGGAGGAACGTTGGAGACGGTTCCCTCCACTATCTTCAAAAGCGCCTGCTGTACGCCCTCGCCGCTTACGTCACGGGTTATTGAAACATTTTCGGAACGGCGGGATATCTTGTCTATCTCGTCGATGTAGATTATTCCCTTTTCAGCCGCCTCTATGTCAAAGTCCGCCGCCTGTATCAGACGGAGGAGAACGTTCTCAACGTCCTCGCCGACGTAGCCCGCCTGAGTGAGCGTTGTGGCGTCGGCTATCGCAAAGGGAACGTTCAGTATTTTCGCAAGAGTCTGTGCCAGCAGCGTCTTTCCGAGACCTGTGGGTCCCAGCAAAAGCACGTTGCTCTTTTGCAGCTCTATCTCCTTTTCCTTCTCCTTGTCGTTCTGGGAAAGGATACGCTTGTAATGATTGTACACGGCGACGGAAAGGACTTTTTTCGCCTCGTCCTGACCGATAACGTACTGGTCGAGTATCTCCTTTATCTGGGCGGGCTTTAACAATTCGTTCTTTTTCGGCTTGCCGTTTGACCAGCGGGGGTCGCTTATGCTGCTTTCCTCATAGCCGGGAATGTCCCCCTCTTCAAGCAGCATATTGTAGGAGGCTATCACGCATTCGTTGCAGATAACTCCGTTTTTGCCCACCAGCATTCTGGTGACGTAGCCCTCTGTCTTACCGCAGAAATTGCATTTCAACATTTTTCAGATAATTCCTTCTTAAATCAGCGTTTGTCGTAGATCTTATCCACTATGCCGTATTCAAGCGCTTCCTGAGCAGTCATATAATGATCGCGGTCAGTGTCTGCGATTATCCTTTCAAGTGGCTGACCCGTCATTTCGGAAAGCATACGGTTCATCTTGTCCTTGACGTAGATTATGTGCTTTGCAACGATGTCGATGTCGGAAGCCTGCGCCCTGCCCGTTCCGCCTGAGGGCTGATGGATAAGCACCTCGGAATTGGGTAGGCAGATACGCTTGCCCTTAGTTCCCGCCGCAAGCAGGAATGCTCCCATTGACGCCGCCATTCCCATACAAATGGTGGAAACGTCACACTTGATATACTGCATCGTATCGTAAATTGCCATACCGTCTGTGATAGAACCGCCGGGACTGTTGATGTAAAGCTGTATGTCCTTTTCGGGGTCCTGTCCCTCAAGGAAAAGCAATTGTGCGACCACAAGGCTTGCGGTCACAGAGTTTACTTCCTCGTGGAGCATTACAATTCTGTCGTTGAGCAGTCTTGAAAAAATGTCGTAGGCTCTTTCCCCGTTGCCCGTCTGCTCTATGACGGTGGGTACAAGGCTCATATAATCCATATGCCGTTCCTTTCTGTCGATAAAAATTATGCTTTTACGCTGTCCTTTACAAGATTAAAGGCTTTTTCCACCTTTACGTCCTCGCCGAGAGCTTCTGCGGAAATGAGCTTCTTTACCTGCTCAACCTCCATTTTGTGTTCTTCTGCAAGGTCGGCGTAGTGCTTTTCCAGCTCTTCCTCAGTCGCCTCGATGTTCTCAAGGGCGGCTATCTTTTCAAGGGCAAGTCTGAGCTTTACTCTCTTTACAGCGGAATCACGGAAGTTCTCCCTGAACTGCTCTATGGTGGAGCCGGTGTATTTGAGATAATCCTTTATGGTTATACCCTGGTATCTGTTGTTGTACTCCCAGTCGCGGAGCATATCGTTGATGGTGTTTTCGTACATAGCGTCGGGTATCTCACCCTCTACCTTTTCGATAAGAGCGTTGTTGATGTCGGTCTCAAACTTCATATCAGCGGAACGCTCTGCCTGTTCCTCCAGCTTTTTCTTCTGGTCGGCTTTCAGCTCGTCAAGAGTGTCGAACTCGCTTACGTCCTTTACAAATTCGTCGTCAAGGTCAGGCAGCTCCTTGCCCTTTATCTCGTGGAGAAGGCACTTGAACACTGCGGGCTTGCCTGCAAGCTCCTCGGCGTTGTAGTCTTCGGGGAAGGTCACGTTCACGTCAAAGGCTTCGCCGATGTTCTTTCCCTCTATCTGCTCCTCAAAGCCGGGGATAAATCTGCCGCTGCCAAGCTCAAGACTGAACTTCTCCGCCTTGCCGCCCTCGAAAGCCTTGTCGTCCACAAAGCCCTCAAAGTCAAACACAACGGTGTCGCCCTTTTGTGCGGCTCTGTCGTCGATGTCGATTATGCGGGCGTTTCTGTCGCGCATAGCTTCGATAGACTTGTCAACGTCCTCATCGGTAACAGTTTTGACCTCTTTTGCTATATTTAATCCTTTGTAGTCGGAAATATTTATTTCGGGCTTGGTGGTAAATTCCGCCTTGAAGGAAACGCCCTCCTCCTTGCCGACGGCGGTGACTTCTATCTTGGGCATATCAACAACGTCAAGTCCCAGCTCCTTTATAACGTCGTCAATGGTGCTTCTGTAAATGGCGTTTATGGCGTCGTCATAGAAAACGCCCTCGCCGTAATGAGTTTCGATCATCTTTCTGGTGGCTTTGCCCTTGCGGAAGCCGGGAACGGTTATGTTCTTTCTCTTTTTGAGAAACGCTTCCTGTACCGCAGCCTCAAATTCCTCGGGGCTGTTCTTGAATTCCACCTCTACGGTGTTGGTCGCTGTTTTGTTGTTGCTGATTATTTCCATTTTATTTTCCTCCGTTTTTACAGTCAAATTATATTATAGCATATTATTATCGGATTTTCAACTGTTTGTGAAAAAAAGATGAGCTAAATTTCGAATAATATCAAAACAGGGTTTCTGCGTGAACAGGAACCCTGTTTCAACCTTTTGTCGGGAACGACAGTTTCAAAATCACAGCGCTTTTCGTCAAAAAGCGACAATTTCAATATCCGCGTTCAGCTTTAAAGCATTGTCAGCCGCGCTGCTCTTCGCGCCCCGTCTTTTTTCTTCTGACGTACCACACTGCGATGAGCATAATGGACGCAGCAGCCATGATCGACGCGCCAAGGACAACGAACGTACCCGTACCGCTGCCGCCGGCGGACGGCAATTCTTTTATCTCGCCGTTGACGAACACAAGAGTGGGATCAAGATTTGTATTGGAAATAGTGTTTGTGACTGGAGTCGTGCCGCTAAGAACAGTTCCTCCACTATCTTCAACACGCAGGAACACATAATCATCCGTCGGATTGTCAATTTCGCTGACAGTATACTCTGTATCAGTCGGAATATCGGCAAAAACAACGCTTTCCCCGTCTTTCAGCGTAAATTCATATGTCAGTGTGTTGTCGTCTGATGATTCAGGCTTAACTTCAGCGCCGTCTTTTGTTGCAGTTATTTTATAGTCTTTTTCAGGAGTCATGGATTTGCCATATGTGAAAACTACGCTGAACGTAAAATCTTCTTTACATGGGGCATTGTTGCTGACAACTTTTTTCTCTACGGTAAGCGTACTGCTCAAAACGTTTTCAAAGGGGATAGTTACACCGCCTGTTTTGGTGTAATCGGTATCGGCAGGTGTTTCACCACTCACAATGTGAGCATAAGTAGCAACAAGATGATTTTCTGTCTTTTCGCTGCTGCCGCCGGGAGGTGTAATTTTAGGTATTACCGTAATAAATAAGTCCATGTTTGGCTCACGACAATACATACCATCCGTTGCTTCTTCCTTAATGGTAAATCTGTATCGTGTTTCTTCTTTCAACGCGCCTGTATTGTTTATTATAATTTCACCCAGGTCCAACGTTTTTTCGTTTTTAGTTTCATCTCCCGATGAATAGCTGAGAGTTGCTGTGTAAGAGCCGTCTGAGTTTTTAACGTCATCAGGCATAGGCATAGTTAATATTCCACTATCTATTGCAGCTTTTGTGGCGGCATCAGGTGTTATATTAAATTTGAATTCATCTCCGTCTTGCCATGTTCTGCCGATGATCTTTTTGGAAATTCTGAGATCAAATTCAGTGCCAAAGTAGTTGTTAACAAATTCAATATCTGTGCCTTTCGTTGTGTCGACGTTGGTCAGCTTCATCGTACCGTCTCCGTTATCTTCAACTTTAACAGTAATGGTATATTTACCAAGCACAGTGTCATCATCAACGGTTTCTGTGACGGTAAAGGCATATTCTCCCGCCTCTGTGAAAGTGATATAATCAAAATGGGCTGAATAGCTGTTATCCTTTTCCAATGTAGATGTACTTGTAATATTAATAGTAGGACCAACTTCTACTTTGGGACCGCTATCTTGTACAATTGTAAAGGAGAATTTGTCATAAACAGTCCAAGTCCTGTTCAACGTCTTTATGATATTAGGAGCCCACGTGTGGCTGGCGCTGTACTTGTTGTTGATGGTCATGGTGTGACCGTCGGCAGATTTATTTTCATGAGATTCTGTCTTTTTTATCAGTTTATCATAACCACCTGACGGCATGCCTGTTGAATCTGTATATTGTATCAGTTGTTTGCTTTCAGTAAGGTACCACCATGTGACTGTTTTGTCACCATCCTTTGTTATTCCAGGATTCCACTCAGCTTCAGTCACAACCGATTGAACAGTCTTGCAGTCAGCGACTAAATTGTCAGGATCCTTGGAACCCTTATACAGGTTGAGATCCATCTCGTCAATGATACCGTCTTCTTCCTCGCTGTCAGTTCCCTCACTGCCCTCTTCTGTATTTCTCAAAATAATTTCAAGGTAGTAGACAGTATCATCATAGGTGATACCGTCCAACACTTTGTCGTCATTTACTCCTGCCGGAATGTCCTCCTTTATTTCGAGCAAATACGTAACGGGAAGCGTTTTTATTGTGTAGTTCCCCATATCTTTTTCAGGCGGATATTCCTGACCGTCGTTCTTGCTCGGATCCCATGGCTCTTTCGTTGTTTTGTCTACATACTGAACAGGGAAAACAATATCCTTGAACGTAAATGAGCCAAATTCCCATTTTGTATGATCAGTTTTCGTAAACGTGTGAGTCCATCCTGAGGTACCATCGGCTAATGTGGTTAATGTAAAATCACTGCCGGCTGTACCGTTGATCACGAGATTGCCGTTTTTTATTGCATTCTGCGTTTCGGTATCCTCGCCGGACACACTCACTGTAAATTTGTCATCTTCATTCCAGTCGCCAGGTCTGTCAAAGGTCTTTTCGATCGCATAGGTCGTGGACTGTTTTGCGGGAGCGGGAGCGTATTTGTTCGTAAACAGAGGGCTGCTGCCTGCGAAAATCTGTGAAAGACTTGAAGGATCAGTAGTATCCCTGTAAGTGATAGAAGAAACTTCTGCAACAAGATGTGAATTATCTTTCTCCATGGGCGTCCCTGTTGCAACGCCTGTGTTTAATTCACGCGTTACGTTTATCTTGATAGTGTACTCAAGAGGGGATTTTGTCAGCGTGTCATCGCCCGCAATGTTGATGTCATTTTCCTTGATCGTGAAGGTATATACACCTGCCATCGGGAATTCTTCATCGTAGAATGCGGCAGTAGCAGATTCATCTTTACCATCAACAAGAAGAGGAGCTGATGCTTTTCGGTCGGGGTATTCAAATGTGTATTCGTGATTATTGATGTCTGTTGCCGTATACTTGTAAAAATCATTTGTATAACTTATTTCGACTGTGTTTTTATCTCCACTTTCTTGGAAATGTTGTGCAAATTTTCCAAGAGCACCTATGATGGCAGCTTCATCAGCATAATCTGATTTCAGTATCTCCTGTTCTTTTTGGTCAATTATAATACCGTCTGCTTCACTAATATTACCTATGCTGCTATCAAAAGCGTTAGATATGTTAAAGGAAAATGAATCCGCATCAATTCCGGCAGAGCTATCTGCACCCTGCCATGACCTGCCTTCAATTTGCTTTATGATACTGAAATTCTTATCAGCAGGCGCATTACCGATATTAAGAAGTGCATAGTTGCTTTCAAATACAGAATAAATGCCGCTGTCTTCTTCGTCTTTTGAAAGTTTCTCGTTTTCCGCTTTTACAACGTAAAATTCATTCAGAATACGATAACCGGCAGGCGCATACATTTCACGGACAACATAATCCTTTGATGAATCAAGTCCGGGGAAAGCGATACGGCCGTTTGACCTTGTGGTATCAGAGCCGACCTGGAGTTTGTTCAATTCAGATATGTTGTTTGCTTCTACAAGCTTTTTGATGTCATCGACAGTCTTACCACTAGGCAGCTCATAAACGCGGAACGTAGCGCCTTGCAGGGCATTAGTTTCGTCTACTGTATCGTGATATTTGAATATTTCTATCGTGCCGGGTTTCTCAGCGTTTGTAATGGTGACAGAGATGGTATCGGAACCGAAATTGCGGTCAATGACTGCTTTATACGGGGAATCTTCTTCATCAAGCGGATCTCCCCAAGTCAGCTTGTCAAGCAGAGATAAATCAGGTATGTTTGAAAAGCTCTCAACTTTTGATCCTGTTGTATTGTTAAATTCATCAACGATTTTGTTCAGTGATGCAAGATCTGCCTGATAAGATTTGCCGACAAAGGTTGTGTATTTTCCTGATGAGGCGTTATATTCAAATGTGTGTTTATAAATATATCCGTCCTTTATATAATATTCAGAATCAACATAGTAATTGTCAACAGCACCGTTTTCATCTACTGAATGAGGGTACGTGTAGGTATACTGCCAGGAATTGATTGCTGACAAAACAGGATATGCATAGGTTTTTACGGTATTGCTGCTTTGCAGCTTATAGCAGACCTTGTATGCAACGGCGTCGGGGTGCGACTTTTCCGGCTCGTCCCATACCTTTTTGAATTCAAGAGTCTGATCTAAGGTTTCGTAATAGTAACCGACGTCGACTGCGCAGACGGTGTGAGTGGTATTGGGATCGCCGGAGCAGGTTATTGTTGTAGGATCAACGCCGGTGCCGCCGACAACGATGTGCTGTACTTCTGTGCCTTTATAAGTTGACTGTTGATTCATCCCAGTATTGCCTGCTTTAGTATAGCTCTTGTCAGCGTAATAACCATATGGTTTGGTTTCGTTATTTGTTGTATTCTTTTGTGTTTGAGCTTGAGCAAATATATTTCCACTCTTCAATTCATAATTGTTTCCGGGAGATTTGACTTCGTATATGTATTCCGTGCCTGCAGCTGGATCATAATTTAACCCTGTAAATTTATATGAGCCGTCGCCTGTGGTCTGAGCGGTTTCGACAAGTTCATATAACGTTGTTTTATACAAATCAAAATTACTTTCATTGACTTCGGTCAAGGAATTATCAGTGTTATAAGCAACATATTTTTTCTTTGAATCATATGTGCTATCACTGCTTTTTTTGTAAAGATTCAACGTAACGTCTTTCAGCATATAATCACCGACGGCGCTCATGCTGTCATATTTTCCGTTTCCATCAGCGTCAAAGAATACACGACCGGTGAGCTCAAGGAAATTATCTTCGAGCTTCTTTATCGTGATTTCCTGCTCCGTTGCTGTTGATGTCGCAGGCTTTGCAGGTACAAATGTCCAGAAATTAGCTATACCATAGTCGGAGGTACTGCTATTTCCACCACTACTGGTTGTTTTGCCGACAGGGAGTTCTTTCGAGTCAAGGTAATAGATCATATCTTTTTGTTCTTGGCTCGGCGTTACTATTAGAGCCCCATGCTCATCAAAATAATTAATAACATTTGTGGTGTGGCTATGGTCGCCTACACGGATCTTTAAATCATCACCAATACTGCTTATATAACCTTTTCCGACGAGGTAGTTTCTAGCTGCATATTCGCCGCCGCTAGTATTTACATTAGTATATTCGAAATATCTTCGAGCAGACGTTGACGTAAGACCGGCAAAAAAACTTTTTGCTACATTTACTTCACTTTCAGAATATGCAGCAGTAGGGGTTATCTTTTCACCGTAGTAGATAGCTGAATCGTCATAGTAGATTACATTTCGGGTATAGTCATAAATATTTTTGGGGGTTGTTTCTGCAGTTTTCAGATCACTGTCAAGCTGATTCCCTTCTTTGTCATAGATATGGCTCATTCTTGTGAATGTAATACCGCCGTTTGCCAATTCCATATCTATTATAGGGAAATGTATCTCTCCCGCCTTGGTGGTAACGGTAAAGGCAATGTCATTTATATCATACTTACCCGGTGGTATTACTTTACCATTACCGTCCTTACCGTTCCAGAAAAAATAGTTTCTGGAATGTGGCGTAACGGCTTTTGAAATTTCAACGGGAGCATATTTCTCATCTTCTAACTCTCCTTTAAATTCAAGGCGCAACGTAGCAGTCGTCGCTTCCTCTACGTCAAAGACAAAATATCCGCCCTGACCTTCGTAAGCGCCGGGAATTGTGTTTCCATCATCATCCTGTATCGTACTAACAAAGCTCAGATTGGTCGCAGGGTCGGGCTGAACAGCCTTTTCGTACAGTCTGCCCTCCAGCTGATCGTCAGGATACTCCAAAAAGATGTAATAGCTTTTAAGCATATCGGTATCCTTGGTGCCCGGATACCTGAATTCCACGCCCATTTCATTAAATAAATTAGTATTATATATATCCTTTACCGATTTATAAATAATATCGCCGTTAGTGCTGTCAGGGTCATAAATTCCCTTGTTGTTGGAGAAGAAGTTATAGGTATACGGTGATATGTTATTAAACTGCATTTTGTAGATGTAGCTGTCTTTGGTTAGAATATAATATGCATCTTTTACTCCGGTGCTGCCAGAAGGTCCCATTTCCATAGAGAGAAAGTCAGCATAAGTACGTCCATGCTGTTCCACTCCGCTTTCATCAAACACGGTCAGGTTCAATGCAGCGATCCAACCGCCTATATCATTGCCGTTATACGTATGCCCATTTGCAGATGACGGCATATTTAAAGCATTTCTCGGAACATTTACGCCGGTTTTTCCGCCTTTATCATGCGAGTGAAATTCAAAAGTATACACGCCTGTTTCAGTAACGGTGTAGGTATATGGAGTATATGTATAAGTTGTTGTACCTCCTGTGCCGTCATCAAATTCAGCTTCACCAATAAACTTACCGTCTACCTTGTGCATATTCAGCGCGGCAAATTCAACGCCGGGATTTTCAATAAAACCGGTCTGGACAAAGCCTTCTTCAGTTTCGCCGGATTCAGTATCAGCCTTATATCTGATGTCGATAGGGTGTTTCACGCCTTTCAGGTCGGTCATAACCACATCAACAGAACCTTTATCTTTTGTGTTTGTAGTAAGACCAAAATTTATATCAATTTTTGAGTCTGCCACACTTGAACCGATACAGATAGTATCTCCCTCAAAAGCGTAAACGTGGAAAATAGTTCTGTAATTCACGCCGCCAAAGCTGCTATCCCTACAAGCATAAAGCGGGCGAGCGGCATTGTTAACGTAATCATTATCATTTTCCCATCTATATAATAATGTTTCGTTAGCATATTCATCCGGGTCAGAAGCGCTTGGCGCAGATTCTGCGCTTACGCTTCCGGCAAAAGCGAAAAAGGACAGCAGATCGATCTCCGCCACCACCGACAAAGCCATGCTAAAGCTCAGGATAAGCGAGAGTGCGCGTTGAAGCAATGAGTATGACCTGCATTTTTTCATAGTAAATACCTCCACATTTCTGCTTACATACCGAAGCATTTATGCGTGCAATCCCTTAAATTGCAAAATATTGACAAAAGCGGTGTGGACACCGCAAAACAGCGTATTTTCAGGCAATATACCAAAACAGAGTATAAAACTCCATTCTTGTATTATTATAGCAAAATGAAGTAAAGAAGTCAATAAAAATACAAGTTCAAAAATTCATCAAAATGCACAAAATATTTATGCAGAAGCAGTCTGCGGACATAAAAAGCGGCGGCTTCACCTTTTGTGAAATGCCGTCCGCTGAAAATGTTTGTATTTATAATGCTGAAAGTGCTTGAATGGTAATTTTTATGTGTTTTATTTTACCAGAACGGGGGTAAAATCCACGCAGTCGCACGACGCAATATGATAAGTTATCCCGTCCTGCTCGCCGATAAAGGCTTTTTTTCTTGCCGCGCCGTGAACGTGTCCGTAATAGCAGTCCTTTATCCCGTGCTTCTGCATTACCTCGGTTATGTAATAATTCTTCTCCTCGCCAAAAATAGGGGGGTAATGAATAAAAACCACAGGCGTTCCGCCCAGCTTTTCCCCTTGGGATAGGGACATTTCCAGTCTGCCTGCCTCGCGGTTCAGAAGTTTTACGTCAAAGGGCTCGCCGTCGTCGTTTATCCAGCCTCTCGTACCGCATATCGCTATTCCGTCCGCAAAATAGGCGTTGTTGTGAAGTATCTTTATCCTGTCAAAGCCGCTGCTTTCGAGAAAAGCGTCCATTTTTGCCTTGGTGGTCCACCAGTAGTCGTGATTCCCCTTTATGAAAATTTTATTGCCGTGAAGCTCGTTGTTGATGAAAGCAAAATCTTTTTGGGTGTTCTGTAAGGACATCGCCCAGGAAATGTCGCCGTTTATCACAACGGTGTCCTCCTCCGTCACAAGGGAGTTCCAGTTTTCTTTAAGCCTTTCAACGTGGTTGCTCCAGCCTTTGAATATGTCCATAGGCTTATCCGTACCAAAGGACAGGTGCAGGTCGCCTAAAACGTATAAACTCAACTTATCACCTTACTTTTTCAGGAAGTCAAGCACTGCCTTGGGCATTTCGGAACGGTCAATTACGCCCTTGAAACGCACCGCCTTGTTCTTTGTGGCGGCAAGAGGCTGAGGTATCGTCGTGCCTGTCATCTCTTCCAGTTTTTCGATTATCGCAAATTCGTCAAGCCCTGCGGCGTCGCCCTTTAAGGCGTCAAACACCGCCGCGCCGAATTTATAGGGATTTGCGGTGGAGGCTATCAGTGTCTTGGTGTTGTCGCCGGTGGCTTTTTTGTAGTCGTTATATACCTTGTAGGCAACGGCGGTGTGAGTGTCCATAAGGTAGGAATAGCTGTCAAAGCAGTCCTTTATCGCCGCCTTGGTTTCCCGGTCGTTGCAGCAGCCTGCGCAGAAAAGCTCCTGTATCTTTGCTTTGACGTCGTCGGTGACCTCATATCTTCCCTCGGTCTTGAGAGAGGTGAACCATTTGTTGATAAGCTGTGTGTTCTCACCTGAAAGATGATACAACAGGCGTTCAAGGTTGCTGGAGATGAGGATATCCATTGAGGGGGAAACGGTGGTGTAAAAGGGTCTGTTGCGGTCGTAAACGCCTGTGTTTATGAAATCCGTCAGGATATTGTTTGCGTTGGAGGCGCATATCAGCTTGTTTACTGGAAGTCCCATTTCCTTGGCGTAGTAGGCGGCAAGAATGTTGCCGAAGTTGCCTGTGGGGACTACTATGTTTATCTTCTCGCCGTACTCTATTTCGCCGTTCTTAACAAGCTCGGCGTAGGCGGAGATGTAGTAAACTATCTGAGGGGAAAGTCTGCCCCAGTTTATTGAATTGGCGCTGGAAAGGACTATGTTCGCACTGTCAAGCTGTTCTATTATATCCTTATCGGTGAAAATTGCCTTTACGCCGTTCTGGCAGTCGTCAAAGTTGCCCTTTACGGCGCAGACGAACACGTTATTTCCCTCCTGAGTAGCCATCTGGCGCTTTTGCATATCGCTGACGCCGTCCTCGGGGTAGAAAACGGTTATGGTAGTTCCCTCCACGTCTTTAAAGCCCTCAAGGGCGGCTTTTCCTGTGTCGCCAGAGGTCGCTACGAGAATTGCTATATCCTTGTCGGGAATGGTCTTTTTTGCGGAGGTGGTGAGCAGATAGGGCAGAATTTGCAGAGCCATATCCTTGAATGCGCAGGTGGGACCGTGCCACAGCTCAAGAACGTAAGTTCCCTGCAAAAGGTGGGATATCTCCGCAATATTTTCCGTGTCGAAATTGTCGGCGTAGGCGTTGTTCACGCAATAGCGTATTTCCTCGTCGGTAAAATCTGTCAAAAACAGCTTGAAAATATCAAAGGCTCTGTCGGCGTAGGATTTTTCGCAGAGTGCTTTCACAAAATCCCTGTCTATCTTCGGCAGGCTCTCTGGAACGAAAAGTCCTCCCTCGGGGGACAAGCCCTGAGCTATCGCCTGAGCGCTGGTAATGCTGACGTTGTTGTTTCTGGTGCTTTTATAGTTCATATTTTCCGTCCTTTCAGCTATATATCCATAGCGGTAAAATCCGACTTATAATACTCTATCTCCAATATCTGCGGGTATTTTTCATTTGTAACAGTGACGTATGCCACGTCAAATCGTGTGTACAGATCAAGCTCCGTATGCTCGCTCATATATTCCTCGGCGGTGAGGATAATGCGGCGCTTTTTCCCTTTGTTGACCGCGCCCGTTCCGTCCTCGAGTGCGCCGAATTTGCGGGTCTTGACCTCAACAAATGCGGCGGTGTCGCCGTCTTTCGCTATAATATCTATCTCGCCGCACCGCTTTCGGTAGTTTCTGGCAAGTATCTCGCAGCCCTGCTTTTCAAGATATTCGCATACTGCGTCCTCGCCCGCTTTGCCTCTGGCGGCGCTTTTCTCGTTGCCGTACATATCACTTTCCGCCTTTGTATTCGGGGAATTTTCCCAGCTTTGCCTCCTGCTTTTTCAGAAACGAACGCCTGTGAACGGGGGTAACGCCGTACTTTTGCAGGGCGGCGATGTGTGCCGCAGTGCCGTAGCCTTTGTGGGCGGAAAAGCCGTATTCGGGATATTCCCTGTCAAGCTCTTTCATATAGCGGTCACGGCTCACCTTGGCAAGAATACTTGCGGCGGCTATGCTGGCGGATTTGCCGTCGCCCTTTACTACGGTCTCAGTCCGGCAAGGGAGTGGAGGAAGCATGTTTCCGTCCACAAGGGCAAGGGCAGGCGCTGTCTGCAAGCCCTGAAACGCCCTTTCCATAGCAAGAAATGTAGCTTGGAGAATATTAAACTGCTCTATCTCCTCCGCCTCGGCGTAAGCGATCGAATATGCAGACGCCTTGGAGATTATCTCATCAAAAAGCTGTTCTCGCTTTGATTCGGACAGCTTTTTGCTGTCGTCAAGTCCCTCTATGAAAACGTTGTCGTCAAAAATCACCGCCGCAGCGTAGACTCTGCCCACCCACGGACCTCGTCCCGCCTCGTCGATACCGCATATAATGCCATTTTCGGCTCGTTTTATCTTATCAAATGCAAAGCGCTCCTCACATTGGAGGTGTTTCAAGAGTGATCTTTCCAATTTTACCGCTCCTGTAATCGTCAAGTAATGCCGCCGCCGCACGCTCGGTATCAGGCTCTCCCCCCGATACCAGCATACCTCTCGCCTTTGCTATAAGCTCGGTGGCTCTGCCGTGGTCAAAGTCTGTTCCATAACGCTCTTTCAGGCTGGCGGGATAATGTTCGCTCAGGTAATGTCCCAGACTGTCCGCAAGGGCTTCCACGTCTATAACGTCGTCCTTTATCGCTCCCGTGAAGGCGAGCCTTTCGGCGGCGTCCTTGTCGTCAAATTTCGGCCAGAGGATACCGGGAGTGTCAAGAAGCTCCACCTCTTTGTCGATAGTTACCCACTGCTTTCCTCGTGTAACGCCGGGACGGTCGCCTACCGCTGTTTTTTTGGAATTTGCCATTCGGTTGATGAAGGAGGATTTTCCCACGTTGGGTATTCCCACCACCATAACGCGCAGGGCTTTTCCTATCATTCCCTTTGCTCTGCGCCTTTCCAGCAGGTCGGCAAGCTGTTTTTTCAGCATGGGGACAAAGTTTTTTATCCCCTTGCCGCTTCGGCAGTCGCAGCAAAGCACACCGAAGCCTTGTTTTTTATAATATTCACGCCAGCGGGAGGTCATCTCCTCGTCGGCGTAGTCGCATTTATTCAGTATGATAATTCGGGGCTTGTCCTTTATAAGCTCGTTCAGGACAGGATTTCGGCTGGATTCGGGTATTCTGCTGTCAACTATCTCGGCGACTGCGTCCACCAGCTTTATGTCCGCCTCTATCATACGGCGGGTCTTGGTCATATGACCGGGGAACCACTGGATATTCCCTTCGTAACTCATTTTTATAAAGCTCCTATCCTGTCAAAGGGGAGAATGCGGAACAACGCCTTTCCCACCACATATTTCATATCGATACAGCCCACGTATACCTCGGTTTCACCGTCGTCTGCCCAGCGGCTGTCGGTGGAGTGATTGCGGTTGTCGCCAAGAACGAATATGCAGTTTTCCTCAACAGTATGGGGATAGGTCAGGTTGCCCCTGCTGTATTTGTCTATCTTCTCCGCCGCATATTCCTCCTCAAGAGGCTCGCCGTTGCGGTATACCGTTCCATCTTCGTCAATGTCGATAACGTCGCCTGCAAAGCCGATGACACGCTTTACTATCAGGTTTCCCCGATCGCTTTTTTCCTTTATCCCTGTCGCCCAGATAACTGCAACGTCGCCGTAATCCAGATCGTATAAAAGGGGAGATACGACTATTTTGTCGTTTTCCTGGAGGGTGGGTCGCATAGAAATGCCCATAATAACGTTCGTCCTTAATATCAGGGTGAAAAACAGGACAGTTGCAAGCACTGCTTCGAGCATAGACTGGAGCCATATATATGCGGTATTCGCAAAATCTTTTCGCTTGCTTTTCGGGGAGATATGGGGATTTTCATTGTCAAAGGAATATTCCGTGCCGTATCGTGGGGTATTCATTCAGCGCCTTTCATTAGCGGATTACTGCAAAAAGCCGAAGGAGTTGAACGGGAAAATGGAGAACACTGCTCTGCCCGCAATATACTTGCGGTCGATAAAGCCTATCTCGCTGAAAAGGCGGCTGTCCTTGGAATTGTTGCGGTTGTCGCCCATAACGAAATAGCTGTTTTCGGGAACGGTATATTCCTGCCCGTTTACCATTTCCAAATTGCGGTGAGTGAGGTCCAGTATGGTGTGCCCGTCCTCGTATATCTTGCCGCCTGAGGTTTCGGTCTTCAGCGCTTCGCCGTTGCGGTAAACCACGCCGTTGTCAAAGTCTATCTTTATCGTATCGCCGGGAAGTCCGATGACACGCTTTACTATCGGTTTTCCTCCGTCAAGCCTGGGTGCCTGCACTATGACTACGTCATTGTAAGAGGGAGTGTAGAAAAGGTCGGTGACTATCAGCTTTTGTCCGCCTGTAAGAGTTGGGAGCATAGATTCGCCGTCCACCGTATTCACTCTGACAACGAAGGTGAACAGCAAAACGATGATAAGCACTGCCATAAGAATACTTTCCAGCCAGTCGAAAACCTCTCCTGCGGCGGTGTGGGCGCTCTTTACGTTTTCTATCCTCTGCTCTGCCTTTTGCTCAGCCTCTTTCTGAAGCTCGATATGGCGGGTGCTTTTCACTTCGATGGGCGTTATCGCCTCCATCGCCTTTTTCTCGTCAAAGTCGGAGCTTATGGATTTCTTATATTGCTCAAGGTCGTCGATGGAGTCCATCTTCACCTCTTCCTCCTGCTTGGGCTTGCGCTTCAGCGCTCCCAGATCAAGGGGAGGAGGGGCGTCGGGGTCGTCCTCGCCGCCTTGCATTTTCTTCATATATTCTTCTATGTCGTCAATGGAATCCATTGAGTCCTGCGCTTTTTTATCTTTTTCTTCCTGCATGATTTTTTCCTTTCACAAAGGGCAGACAAAAAGAAAAACTGCATTGCATGCGGCTTTTCGTAAGTGAAGCGTGACTGCCGCACCAGTAAGCCGAAATATGCAATGCAGCTGTCTGTCCGTTGCCTTGCGATCAGTTGAATTTGCTCTTGATCTTGGCAGCCTTGCCGACTCTGTCTCTGAGGTAATACAGCTTGGCTCTGCGAACCTTACCTGTTCTTACTACCTCCACCTTTTCAACAGCGGGAGCGTGAAGAGGGAATACTCTCTCAACTCCGCAGCCGTGAGCCACTCTGCGTACTGTGAAGGTCTCGGAGATACCGCCGTGCTTCTTGGCGATAACGGTGCCTTCGTAAACCTGGATACGGGTCTTGTTTCCTTCCGTGATCCTTACGTGAACCCTTACGGTGTCGCCTACCTCAAAAGAGGGAGCGTCCGTCTTGATGCTGTCCTGTGCAATAAGTTTCAGTGCATCCATTTTTAAATTCCTCCTGTTTCTTCAGACGATCATGCGTGATAATATGATAAAAACGGTTTTTCCGCAAAAGTAAGGAGTCGGGTCCATCGGCTCCCCGCAGCGGATCGTCAATAGTGAGCGCATAAGCGCTACTCACGTTGCTTTCGCAACGGATAATGATTTTTTTGCCGCATTATGGGCGGCGACTTATTGATTATAGCATTTTTTCATCGTAAATGCAAGAGTATTATGTGAAATTTGTAAAAAATTTCATTTACGGCGGCGAAATAAGCCGTGCGTTGTGGAAAATGCACTCTAAAGTGCGTTTCAACAATATGATATTAGCATTTTTCGCTCCATAAGTCAACAAGAAAAATGTAGACCAGCGTTATCGCCGCCGTTTTGTTCAGAACGCCTGTCACAAGGAGGAACGCTGCTCCTGCCCCTGCAAGCGTCAGGGCGGTAAGCTCTGTAACTTTCATAAACCGCTGAGCCTTGTCAAAGGGCAGGATCGCATTAAGCAGGCGTTCAAGCAGCTTTTTGCCGTCAAGGTCGCCTATGGGGAGGAGGTTCATTATCCCCACGCAAAGGTTCGACACGGCGAAAACAAGGCGGTAGATACTGTTTCCCGCAGAAAAGTAAAATATGGTGAAAAGAATGAAATTCACAAGACAGCCCGCCGCAAGAACGGGGACGGACGCCTCTTTCCGCTGTTTTATGCAGATACCGCCGCCGCTGAACACAAGGGCTTTCGGTACGTCGCCTGAGATGAGCATTACCGCAAGATGTCCCGCCTCGTGGCAAAGGCAGGACATAAGGCAGAGCAGACCGTAACCGCTTTTGTCAAGGGCGAGGATAATTCCCACCGCCGCAAAAAAGGAAAAGCGAAAGACAAGCTCCACGCCGAAAAAGCGCAGGCTCACCATAGAAACAGTCTGCGAAAATACAGCAGAATGTTTTCGTAAAGCGGCTGGGACAGCATTTCGGACAGCTTTATCAGCAGGCATATCCCCGCCGAGGTGCAAAGCTGAAAGATGATTATGTCCCGCAGGCGTTTTCTTTTCACAGGCTTGGGGTCGGTGAAAAAGGCTTGCTCCTCGGTCTGAGGGGGCTGTATGGGCTTTTCTTCAACAAATGTTTCCTGCATTTTAATATTCTTCCTTTCATTTTTTGTAAAATTCCTTATGATATGCTTATGCGGAAAAATAAAAATAAATGCGGGGCATACGACGGAAATGAAAAAAGGGAGCTGTAAAGCCGCCCCTTTTTCCGATATTCAGTTGTCCGTTTTTTTAATTCCGAAAAACAGCCTTAAAAATCCCGCTAAAAATCTCGGACTTTTTACCACCACTATCTTCATATGTACCTCCCTTTCTATTTGCGGGCTTTCGCCCTTTTCAACGCTTCAGCAGCCATATTCCAGCCGCCGCAAGCGCTATTGCCAGCAGAATAAGGGTGAACTTGGCGGACAAAAGGCAAAGGCATATCAGCGCCGCCCCGAACAGAACGGCGGACAGCTTGAAATTGTTGGAGCACCTTCTCCGTTTCATACCTTTTCACCGCCTTTGTGTTATTTTATTCCAAAGGGGGAAATTGTGTGAATTTTTTGGGGGAGATGGTGAGGTGGGTGGGAGGGTGGGCGATGGCGGGAAAATGGGAGGCAGGCGGCAAAAGTGGGGAGAGGTGACGCTCGTTCGCAAGTCAGCAGGAAGATTTGAGCCGAGAAAGTGAAAGAGAGGAGCAGGCGTTTTCCTGCTCCTCTTTTTAGTTAGTACAACTGTTATTCATAGGTATTTTCCCGTTCCACTGCCTCGGCGTAAAGTCTGCAATAGCTTTCGTAGCGGGAACGAGGTATTTCGCCGTCGTTTACCGCTTGTCTGAGAGCGCAGCTTTCCTCTTTTATGTGGGCGCAGTCCTTGAAGCGGCATTTGCCGATATAGGGAGAAAATTCGCGGAAACAGCCTGCAAGCTGTTCTGAGGGGATATCTCCGTAGCGGCTCACTTCAACGGTTGAAAAGCCGGGGGTGTCCGCTATCAGCGTTCCGCCGTTCAAGCGGTAAAATCTCACTTCTCTTGTGGTGTGCTTTCCTCTGCCCAGCTTTTTGCTTATCTGAGAGGTCTTATGTTTGGCGGAGGGGAATATTCTGTTCATCAGGCTGGATTTTCCCACGCCTGTATTTCCTATCAAGGCGGTGGTCTTGCCGCTGACGTATGACAGCAGCCCGTCTGTTCCGCTGCCGTCAAGGTTATTTACGCAAAAGGTCTTGTAGCCTGCGGCGGAATATATTTTTTCATATTCCGACGGGTCGGAAAGGTCGGTCTTGGTGAAGACGAAAACCGTTTCTATCCCCTTGCTCTCAAATATCGCCGTCAGCTTATCCAATACGAAAAATGCGGGGGACGGCTCTTTGCAGGAGGCTACAAGCAATACTGCGTCCAGATTTGCAAGAGGAGGGCGTATCAGCAGGTTTTTCCTGGGGAGGACGTCGGTTATCACCGCTTGCGAGTCCTGCTCGTACAAAAGCTCCACGTAATCCCCAGAAACAGGCTTTATCCCCTTCTGACGGAAAACGCCCCTGCTTCTGGCAGGAACGTCTCCGTTTGGAGTTTCCACGGTGTAAAGACCGCCTGTAACTCCGATTATTCTGTTTTTTTCAGGCATTTACGGTTATTCCTCTCCGCCTTCTTCAGCGGGCGGTTCTTCTGTCTCGGGAGGTTCGGTATCGGGAGAGGTTTCCGAGGTGTCGGAAACGGGAGGTTCAGTTACAGGCGGCTCGGTCTCCACATTCAGCAGTTCTCTGAATACGTTGCTGTTCAGGTTGGTCTCTTTCTTTACAGGAGTAACGTCAAAGTCCACCTTTGCTTCTATAAGCTGTGCGGATTTTCCTGTAGCTATGCTCTCTACCTTGATGACGTAGGAGTGTTGTCCTGTGCCGCTGAATTCCCAAAGTATCTTCTTGCTTATGGCAAGGTCTCTTACCTCTGTCTTATCGGACTGCAAAACTCCGTCGATATAGTACGTGAAGCGGAATTCACCTGTGGTATCTTCGTTAATGGTGAGGGAGATGGACGAGCTCTTTGTTGCCGCCTCGCCGTTGCTTACCAGAATAGTCACTACCGTGTCCTTTTCAACGGGGGTATTGGGTTCGATGCTCTGGCTGATGACTCTGCCCTTTTCCACGCTGCCGTCCTCGCTGGGACCGTATTCCACAACAAGTATTATGTCGTTGCGCTCTGCGTTGCTCTGGGCGGTGGCTTCCATAAGTCCTCTGAAATCAGGAACTATCGTTCCTGTGGGAGAGGGTCCCTGACTTACATATATAGTTACCATACTTCCCACCTCAACACGGGTCCTTGCGGGCGGATCTGTCCTGATAACATAGTTGTTGGGTATGGTATCGTTGGCTTCCCACAAAACCGTGGTCTGGAAGCCCTGGTTCCTCAGCTGGGCGACTGCTTCCTCTCTCGGACGGGAGCTGAATTCGTCTATCTCCTCCATACGAGGTCCGAGGCTGACGGTAACGCCTATTTGCTGAGTGGATTTTATAGTGGTGCCTTCGCCTATGCTCTGGCGGATTATCTGTCCCTCGGGTGCGGCGTCATGCTCGCTGGTGATGTCTATGCTGAGATTGGGGTAGGTCTGCTCAACCTGCTCCACGGTCATTCCCACAAGGTTGGGAACGGTCACCTCAACTTCCGTTGACTGCTGCGGCTGGGGCACAGTGTCGTTGGCTATCTTGAACACGACTATTGCCGCCACTATAACGAACACCGCAGTCACCGCAAACAGCACTGACAACAGCGGCGAACGCCTTGGTGAGGGCTCGTCGTCCTCCTCTTCCTCCTCGTCATCATCTGGTTCTGTCGGCTGGGCGGGAGTGTATCCGTGCTCCTCCTTCTTGGAGGGAGTCAGCACGGGAGTATGCTCGGCGCTGTTTTCGGCGGGAGTCACCTTGTCAAAATACTTGGTGGTCTCGTCAGATGAAAAATACTTATATTCAAAGACAATGCTGGGATTTTGCTTGAACTCGTCGATGTCCTTTATCATTTCGCCCGCCGTCTGGTAACGCTTGGAGGGCTCCTTCTGCATTGCCTTTTCGGTTATCTCCTCCAGTCCCTCGGGAATGTCGGGGTTTATCTCGGACATTTTCTTCGCCTGGGACTGCATATGCATAAGGGCGATAGCAACAGGTCCGTCGCCATCAAAGGGCTTTTTCCCCGACAGCATTTCATACATCATAACGCCAACGGAGTAAATGTCGCTGCGCTCGTCGGTGACGTCGCCTCTCGCCTGCTCGGGGCTGATGTAATGAACAGAGCCTATCGCCTTTTCGGACATGGTTTTGTCAGTCTCGCGATTAAAGCGGGCGATGCCGAAATCCATCACCTTTATCGTGCCGTCGGCAAGGAGCATAACGTTCTGGGGCTTAATATCACGGTGGACTATTCCCCTGTCGTGAGCGTGCTGGAGCGCCTTTAGTATCTGAAGTGTGAAATGCACTACGTCCTTCCACTTCAGAACGCCGTTCTTTGCGATGTAATCAGTGAGGGTTATGCCGTCGATGTATTCCATCACGATAAATTGCAGCTTGTCGGTAAAGCCCACGTCAAATATCTTCACGATATTGGGGTGGGAAAGGAGAGCTATCGCCTTGGACTCGTTCCTGAAGCGGCGGATAAAGTCCTCGCTGCCGATAAACTCGGTCTTGAGTATCTTTACCGCAACTATCCTGTCCTCGGTTATATCTCTGGCCTTGTAAATATCCGCCATTCCGCCCATTCCGATAAGCTCCAGCAGCTCGTATCTGCCGTCGAGCTTTTTGCCGATATTATTGTCCATTTCGTTATCCGCTTTCTCCGCACGTTCAGATTTATCCTCGGCTCTCCCCGTGCGGCGGGTGAGCCTGTTCAAATCAAGATCAGCACTGCAAAAGGGCAACGGTGACGTTGTCGCGTCCGCCGTTCGCCAAAGCGTAATCTATAAGCATATCACAGCATTTCTGCACGGGATTGTTCACGATTATACCTGCTATCTCCGCATCGTCCCCGTAGGAGTGAAGTCCGTCGGAGCAAAGAAGCAGGTGATGTCCCGCCTCAAGGTCTATCTCAAAATAATCGGGGGTTATGTCACGGGACGCTCCCACTGCTCTTGTGATACGGCTGCGCAGGGGGTGGGTCCTGCTTTCCTCCTCGGTTATCCTGCCCTGCTCGATAAGGCGGCGTATCTCGGTGTGGTCCTTGGTTATCTGCTGCATATTCCTGTCAAATATATGATAGCAACGGCTGTCGCCCACATTTATTATGTACGCTCTTTGCTCATATACGACTGCCGCAACGCAGGTTGTACCCATTCCTCTCTTGTCAGGCTCGCTGTTGGAACGGTCGTAGACAAGACTGTTTGCGGCGGTGACTGAGGTGATAAGCAGGTTTCTTATGAAATTGCGGTTGTTGCTTACACGAAAACCGTCCTTTATCCTGCTGCTCATCAGGTCGACTGTCATCTGGCTGGCACAGCTCCCCGCATTCTCACCGCCCATTCCGTCGCAAACTACCAATGCAACGGCTTCGTCGTTCTCACCGATAGTCTGCGCCCAGACTCTGTCCTGATTTTCGTCACGGCAAAGCCCTATATCCGTTTTGGTAAAGAATTTCAAGTTAAATTCTCCTTTTTATATTTCAAATATCATTTATTTTCAAAATCACATATTGTCACGCCTGAGCTGTCCGCAGGCGGCCTCGATGTCGGCGCCCAGTGTTCTGCGAACCGTGGCGTTTATCCCGCCGTCACAAAGGCGCTTGCAAAATTCTGCCGCTTTCGGGCTTTTGCTGTAGCCGCCCTCCCGTATCTCGTTTATGGGGATAAGGTTGACGTGGCACACGCCCAGCGGCTTTAACAAGGCTATCAGCTTATCCGCTGTGTCCTTGTCGTCGTTCACGTCTTTTATCAGGGCGAACTCAAAGCTGATACGTCTGCCTGTCTTTTTGAAATAATCGTCGCAGGCTTTTATCAGCCGTTCTATAGGGTATCTGTCGTTTATCGGCATTATCTCACTGCGCTTTTCGTTGTCGGGGGCGTGGAGAGATACCGAAAGGGTGAGCCCTAAGTTTTTCTCCGCAAGGTCGTATATCCTGTCGACAAGCCCGCAGGTGGAGAGGGAGACATGGCGCAGGCTCATATTCCGCCCGCTTTTGTGGGAAAGGAGGGAGAGAAACTTCATCACGTTGTCGTAATTGTCCAGCGGCTCGCCTATTCCCATAAGGACTATTGAATCCACCGTTTTCCCGCTGTCGCGCTCGGTCTCGTATATTTGAAGAAGTATCTCTGAGGGCTGGAGGTTCCGCACAAAGCCCGCCTTTGTGGAGGCGCAGAAGCGGCAGCCCATTTTGCAGCCCACCTGTGTGGAAAGGCAGATACTGTTTCCGTGGTGATATTCCATAAGCACGGTCTCCACCTTGCCGCCGTCAGGCAGTACATATAAATATTTTACAGTATTGTCAGCCTTTGATACAAGTCTTTTTTGAATTTTCAGTGAATTTATATAAAAATGTTCATTTAAAATTGCTTTTGTTTGTGCAGAAATATTAGTCATTTTGTCAAAGCTGTCCGCCTTGTTCACATGGAGCCACCTGAAAACCTGTCCCGCACGGTATTTTTTGTCACCGAATTGTAACATTTTCACTTCAAGCTCCTCAAGGGTCAGCGACAAAATATCTGTTTTTTCCTCCATTTATTTCACCCTCCTGAGCGTTGCGGCAAAAAATCCGTCCCCGCCTGTCACGGAGGGGATAAAGGTGCGCATACAGGCTTCCTCCACGCCCTTTAATCCCAAGGGGACGACCACGGGCGCAAAATCGGGATTTTCCGACAGGAATTTTTCTACCACGCCCTGATTTTCGTCGGTGTTAAGGGTGCAGGTGGAGTAGATGAGCGTTCCGCCTTTTTTGACGTAATTCGAGGCGGTTTTCAGAATGTGGTATTGCAACAATGGGAGCTGTTCAAGCAGCTTCATTTCCTTGTATTTTATCTCGGGCTTGCGGCGGATAACGCCAAGTCCAGAGCATACCACGTCGCACAGCACCTTGTCTGCTTTGGGGAGATTTTCGTCGTAAACGGTGGCGTCGTGAGTTTCGGCGATTATGTTTTTTATGCCGAGGCGTTCTGCGCCGCTTTTTATCATTGATACCCTGCCGTCATATACGTCGTAGCTGTACAGCTTTCCCCTGTCCGCCATAAGCTCCGCCATGGTGAAGCTCTTTCCTCCGGGGGCGGCGCATACGTCCATAACAGTTTCGTTAAAAATCGGGTGAGCGATAAGACAGCAAAGCTGAGAGGAAACGTCCTGCACGTGAAAAAGCCCGTCACGGTAGGCTTTTGTGCTTTCTATGCGGGTTATCCTGCCAAGCTCAAGACATTCGGGGAGAAGGGCGTTACGCTTTGCTTCTATCCCCTCCTTCGCCAGCTTTGAGATAAGCTCGTCAGGGGTGCATTTCAAGGTATTCACGCGAATGAAAAGAGGGGGTCTGCCAAAGCTGCTGTTTAAAATTTCCACTGTTTTTTCTTCACCGAACGTTCCCACCCACTTCTTGACAAGCCAGCGGGGGCAGGAATATTCAACGGACAGCTTTGGGATACCTTGCAGGTCCTTGTAATCGATAGTTTTGCCGCTTCGGATAAAGCTGCGGAGTATGCCGTTCACAAAGCCTTTACGATTATTTGGAGCAAGCTCAACGGATTCGTTCACGGCGGCGCTTTCGGGAACGGCGGTGTATAGGAGCTGATACAGCCCCATTCTCAGCGGCTGTAAAACGTCGGCGTCTATCTTGTCAAATTCGGCGGAGGAGTAAAGTCTGATTATGTAATCCAGGGTCATTCTTCGCTCGATAACGCCGTAAAAAAGCATTGCGGCGAACGCCCTGTCCCGCTGAGGCAGCTTTTCCCTGCTGAGGGCGTTGTCAAGAGCGATGTTGGAATATGTGCCGTTTTTATGCATTGATATCAAAAGCTCGTTGACTACCTGTCTTGCGGTCTTCATAACAGCTCCTCCTTTCATTGAAATGTGAAAATGCGCTTAATTCCTTCTTCTGCGGGACATCAGTATCAGCCTGAAAAGCTGAGCCATAGCTACCATAAGTCCCGTAATATAGGTCATAGCGGCGGCGGAAAGGGTCTTTCTCGCTCCCGCCTGCTCGTCTGCTCCCAAAAGGAACTGATCCTTTATGGTTCTCATCGCTCTGCGGCTGGCGTCAAGCTCCACGGGAAGAGTCAACACCTGAAACAAAACGATAAGGGCAAAAAGTATAACTCCCACGTCCACAAGGAAGGGGATACTTGCGAACATTCCTATAAGGAAGAAATATATCCAGGTGCTTGAGCCGAACTGTGCAACGGGCACAAATATCGCTCTCAGACGTATGGGGAGATAATTCGTGTTGTACTGCACGGCGTGTCCCACCTCGTGAGCCGCTACGCCGATAGATGCGATGGTGGGATTGTCAAAAACAGAATCGGACAGGGCGACTATGTTGGTCTTGGGGTCATAGTGGTCGGTGAGATTTCCGCTTACGCGCATCACCTGAACATTGTAAAGACCGTAGCTGTCAAGTATCTGCCTTGCTATAACGTTGGCTGGAACACGGCTCGTTGTCACAACGCCGTTGTATTTGCGGAAAACGGAATTTACACGCCACTGGGCGATATAGGCAAACAAGGTGACTATTATCACAAGCATATACGCAAAGAAGTCGTTGTTCAGAAAAAATTCGTAAAACATAGTTCCTCCCAAATCAGCCTAAAAGCGTTCCCGCAGGGACGTTTCTCCCGCGGAGAAAGTCGCTGTCGCTCATTCTTTTTCCGCCCTCGGGCTGAATGTCGGTAAGGCGAAGAACGCCTTTTCCGCAGGCAATGCATAGTCCCTCGCCCGCCGTTACCGTTCCTGCGGGGGCATTTGCGGCAAGGTCAAGACGCTTGGCAAAATATACCTTCAGCCGCTTGCCCCCAAGAAATGTGTATGCGCAGGGGCTTTGGGACAGTCCTCTTATCTTGTTGTATATATTATCCGCCGTATCGCTGAAATCTATGCGGCACTCTTCCTTGGTGAGCATAGCGGCGTAGCAGGTGTTTTCATCGGTCTGTGGTATCCTTGGGGCAGTTCCCGCTTCAATGAGGGAGAGGGCTTTTACAATCAGTTTTCCGCCCATTTGAGAAAGGACGTCGTGAAGCTGGGAGGCGGTCATATCATCGGATATTTCCGTCTTTTCGCTGATTATCATATCGCCTGTGTCAAGTCCCTCCGCCATATGCATTATGGTGACGCCGCTTTCCTTTTCGCCGTTCATTATACAGCGGTTTAATGGGGCGGCTCCTCTGTATCGGGGCAGTAATGAGGCGTGTATGTTGATACAGCCGTATTTCGGCAGGTCCAGGACGGCTTTGGGGAGTATCTGACCGTATGCCGCAACTACTATGCAGTCGGGGTTTATCTCTGTGAGAATTTCAAGGGATTTTTCCCCGTCCTCGCCCCTGCGCAGGGAAAGGGGCTGGTAAACGGGTATTTCCCGTTCCACGGCGTATTCTTTTACAGGGGGCATTTGCATTTTGTGTCCTCTGTTCTTCGGCTTGTCAGGCTGAGTGAATACGGCGGCGACGTTATGTCCCGCCTTTATCAGTGCATCAAGGCAGGGTACGGCGAAGTCGGGAGTTCCCATAAAAACTATATTCAAGGGCGCTGCTCCTTTCGGAAAATTATTGTTCCTTGCGTTTATCCACCATTTCGTCCGCAAGGTCGGTGAAGATTATGCCGTTAAGATGGTCTATCTCATGGCAGAAAGCCCGCGCAAGAAGCTCCGTTCCCTCAAATTTCACTTCCTTGCCGTAACGGTTCTGCGCAGTTACCTTTACCTTGGCGGGGCGCTGAACGTAGCCCCAGGTGTCGGGGCAGGACAGACAGCCCTCCACCTCGTGCTGTTTTCCCTTGGCGGAGGTGATGACGGGATTTATCAGCTCTATCTTTCCGTCGCCTACGTCTATTACCACAACGCGTCTGAGTATCCCCACCTGAGGGGCGGCAAGACCGATACCGTCTGCGGCGCGCATAGTTTCGTACATATCGTCCAGAAGTACCCACAGCTTGTCGTCAAACACCGTGACTTCCCTGCTTTTTTTGCGGAGTATCTCGTCTCCGAATTTTACGATATTCCTTTTTGCCATATTTTTACCTTTCCTTTTATGATTTTATCCTTTCTTTGTGTAAGGAATGTGAATACTGTCGGAATTTTCAGGTTATTTCCCCGTTTATGTCTATGTAAAGGCTGACGTTGGTGAAAGCGGGGTCCTTGTATGCTTTCATCAGCACTTCGTGCATAAAGCGGCGGAAGGTCTTGTTAAAGCGGCATTTTATAACCAGCTTGTATCTGAAGCGCCCGCCCAGTCTGCCGGTTCCCATTTTGGTGGGACCGAGTATGCGCAGGGGGAGCTTTTCAGTTTCCTCCTGCGCCTGCTGTGAGATAAGCTGAGAAAAACGCTTTGCGGCGTTGATACAAGGCTCGTTCATCAGGGAGGAAAATCCCGCAAGGCAAATGTCGCAGTAGGGCGGGAACAAAAGCGCCTGCCTTATTTCATTCTCCTGATAGTAAAATTCCTCATAATCCTGCCTTGCAGCAAGCTCAAGCACATAATGCTCGGGGGAGAAGGTCTGTATGTAGGCTCTGCCTGTCTTGCTCCCTCTGCCAGAGCGTCCAACCACCTGCGTCACAAGGGAAAAGGTGCGCTCGTAGCCCATATAATCCCCTGAATACAGGGATTTATCTATCATCAGCACTCCCACAAGAGTGACGTTTTCAAAATCCAGCCCCTTGGCTATCATCTGAGTTCCCACCATAATGTCGTATTCCCTGTTGCGAAAGCGGGTGAATTTTTCGGAAAATGCATTCTTTGACATAGTGGTGTCGGCGTCCATACGCAATATCCTCGCATTTGGAAAATATTCCTTTATCTCGTCCTCAATGCGCTGAGTTCCCGTTCCTGTGGACAGAATGTATTTGCTTTTGCATTTGGGGCAGAAATCGGGCATTTTCTGCGTGTAGCCGCAGTAGTGGCAGATAATGCTGTTGTTCGCCTTGTGATATGTTAAGGGTATACCGCAGGCGGGACATTCCATAACGTCGCCGCAGTTTATACAGCTTATGTGGGTGTAATAGCCCCGTCGGTTGAGCAGGAGGAGGCTTTGCTCGCCCTTTTCAAGATTTGCTTTAAGCTCGTTTAACAGCGCCTCGCTGAAATTCCCCCTGTTGCCGCTTTCATATTCCGCTTTCATATCCACGATGTATACCTGAGGGAGCGACGCTTTGTTGAAACGCTCGCTAAGGGTGAAAAGGCTGTATCGCCCTCTTTTTGCGTTGTAGTAGCTGTCTATCGAGGGGGTGGCGGAAGCGAGGAGCAAAAGCGAATTGTGTCTGAAAGCCCTTTGCTTTGCCACGTTTCTTGCGTGGTAGCGGGGGGAACGGTCGGATTTATAGGTATGCTCGCCTTCCTCGTCTATGACGATTATCCCTATATTGTCAAGGGGAGCGAAAACGGCGCTGCGTGTGCCTATGACTATCTTTGCCTCGCCGCCGCTTATTCTTCTGTATTCATCAGCTCTTTTGCCCATAGAAAGGTTGCTGTGGATTATAGCCACGTCGCTGCCGAAAAGCCGCCTGAAATTTTCCACCGTCTGAGGGGTGAGAGAGATTTCGGGGACTAACATCAGGGCAGTTCTGCCGTTTGACAAAGCCTGCTCTATCAGCTTGATGAAAACGCTGGTCTTGCCGCTTCCCGTAACGCCGTGAAGCAAGGCGCAATGCGGTTCTTTCCCGTCCATAAGGGCGCTTATGCCGTCGAATACCTTTTGCTGTTCATCTGAAAGAGTTATGGCGGCGGCGCTGTCCTCGGCTCTGAAATCGGCGCTGTCACTGCGGGAAACGGTGTAGGTAAATTCCTCCAAAAGTCCGTATTTTACCATTGTCTTTATTACGGTGGAGGTGATGCCGCAGATGTAGCAAAGCTCCTTGACTGAGGCGGAATCGTAATCCGCAAGGGCGTTTATCACGCTTTTCTGCCGTGAGGTGAGCTTTGACATTCGGTCGTTTTGCTCAAAGTCCTCCGCAAGTCTTACCATATTTTCCGTTTCGTCGCCCACGCCCCGTTTTACCTGTTCGTTTTTCAGCAGAAAGCCTTTTTCCTCAAGGGAGGAAATTATCTTCTTCCCTGCGGGGGAGGAATAGCTTTCAATCAGCTTGGACTGGGCGGCGGCGCTTTTTGCGGCAAGAAAGCCGTCGTATGCCGTGCGCTCCTCCTCGGTAAGCGTGGAAACGTCCATATCCTGACGGGGAGAATACTCCGCTTTTATGCTGAAGGTAAGTCCCGGAGGGAGAATAGTGCGTATTGCGTCAAAATAGGTGCAGAAGGTGTTTTCTTTCAGCCATACCGACAGATCAAGCAGCTCCTCGCTTATCCTGACGCTGTCATTTGGAACGCTGTATATGGGTTTCAGCTTTGAGGGATCGCACTGTTTTTCCTCTACGGAATAGACCATAGCCATACGCTTTTTGTTCCCGCCGCCGAAAGGGACCATTACAAATCTTCCCTTGTCAACGCCGTTAAGTCCGTCGGGGACGATATAATCGTAAAGCGTGTCAAAGGCGTAAAGGCATTTGTCAACGGCGACTGACGCAACGGTAAGCGTGGCTGTTCTGTCATTATCGGTCAATTTATATCAACTCCTTTTGGGAGCGTTACCCGTTTATTATCCTGTCTATAAGCTCGGTATTAAGGCTTTCCCTGAAGCCCTCGGCGCAAACTATCGCCGCAAGGTCGTCCACCGCCTTTTCAAGCTCGCCGTTTACGATAACGTAATCATATTCCTTGGCGTGGGAAAGCTCGGTCCTTGCCTGCAAAAGGCGCTTTTGTATGGTTTCCTCGTCCTCAGTTCCCCGCTTGTGCAGGCGGCGGGAAAGCTCCTCCATCGAGGGAGGGAGAATGAATATCAAAACGGCTTCGGGAAACATTTTTTTCACGTTGGCGGCGCCCTCTATCTCGATTTTCAGCACCACGTTCTTTCCCTCGGAAAGCATATCTTCAACTGCCTTGCGGGGAGTGCCGTAAAAGTTACCGCAGTATTCGGTATGCTCCAAAAGCTGGTTTTCAGCTATCATCTGCTGAAATTCCTCACGGGTCTTGAAGTGATAGCTTACCCCGTCAACTTCTCCCACTCGCATCGCCCTCGTGGTGGCAGAAACGGAATAATGCAGGTTTATGTCGCGCTTTAACGCCTGCTCCAGAATGGTGTCCTTGCCGCAGCCCGCGGGGGCGGATACCACGAACAAAATTCCTCTTTTCATTGCTGTTCCCCGTCCTTCTCCGAATTTTTCAGCAGTCTGTCCGTTTCCTTGGCGGAAAGTACTATGTGACCGCTGTCCATTACGATAACGGATTTTGTCTTTCTGCCGCAGGTGGCGTCCACCGCCAGATTTTTTTCCTTAGCCGCAGAGATCATTCTTTTGGCGGGAGCGGCGTCCGCCGCGGTGACGGCTATTATCCTGTCGGCGTTCACAAGGTTGCCGAAGCCTATGTCAAGTAATATCATTGCTTGTCCTCATTTTGAAAATAAAAAGTTTATCATATTATTATAGCATTTTTCACTTAATAAATCAAGGTCAGCCGCCGAAAAAGGTGTGCTCGATAAATACCTTTAATCCGATAGCAACAAGTATCACGCCGCCTAAAATTTCCGCCCTGCTTCCTAAAAGCTGACCGAACTTCTTGCCGAAAAATACTCCCGCAAGGCTGATGACAAAGGTGGTGAGCCCTATCAGAGATACCGCCGTCCAGATATTCACATCGGGCAGGGCGGCAAAGCTGACCCCCACTATCAGGGCGTCTATGCTGGTGGCTATCGCCTGTATCAGCAGGGCGGGGAGGGTGAGTTTAAACTCGGCGGGAGGTTCTTCACCCTTTTTCTTGGCACGAAGCTCCTTTATGCCGTCGAATATCATTTTCCCGCCGATAAATCCCAGAAAAATTAAGGCGATATAATGGTCGAACCGCCTTATGACGCTTTCAAAGGCTGTTCCCAGAAAATAGCCCAGAGTGGGCATAAGCGCCTGAAAAAGTCCGAAAGAAAAGGCGGTGGCAAGCGCCGCCTTTACGTTCAGCTTTTTCATCGCAAGACCGTTTCCGATAGAAACGGCGAAAGCGTCCATTGAAAGCCCTACGGCGATGAGGAGCAGCTCGATAATTCCCATAAAAATTCCTTTCCGAAAATTTACGCCTTCTGCGACAAAAGCTCTGAGTATTCTTTGCGAAATTCCTCAAAGGTGCCGTTGTCAAGGGCGTTTCTTATCCTTTCAAGGAGAGTGTTGTAAAAATAAAGATTGTGCTGTACCGCCAGTCGCCCGCCCAGCATTTCCCCGCTTTTGAACAGGTGGCGGATATAGGAGCGCGAGAATTGGCGGCAGGTGGGACAGTCGCACTCCTCGTCGATAGGTCTGTCGTCAAGGCGATAACATTCGTTTGTCATATGAGTTATGCCTTTCCATGTGAAAACGGTGGCGTGGCGGGCGTTTCGGCTGGGCATAACACAGTCGAACATATCGATACCTCTTGCAACTCCCTCGATTATGTTGGAGGGAGTTCCCACGCCCATAAGGTAGCGGGGCTTGTTTACAGGCATATGCTCGGTGAGTACGTCAAGAATGTGGTACATGACCTCCGTCGGCTCTCCCACCGCAAGCCCGCCCACGGCGTAGCCGTCGGTGTCAAGCTCAGCTATGTCCTTCATATGCTGTATTCTTATATCGTCGTAAGTTCCGCCCTGATTTATGGCAAAAAGGAGCTGAGAACGGTTTATGGTGCTTTCAAGGGAGTTAAGCCGCTTCATCTCCTCCTTACAGCGGATAAGCCAGCGGGTGGTGCGTTCGGTGGACGCCTTGACGTAATCGTAAGGGGCGGGATTTTCAATACATTCGTCAAACGCCATAGCTATCGTGGAGGCAAGGTGGGACTGTATCTGCATACTCTGCTCGGGTCCCATAAATATCTTTCTGCCGTCGATATGACTGCTGAAGTACACGCCCTCCTCTTTGATTTTACGCAGCTTGGCAAGAGAAAAGACCTGAAATCCGCCGCTGTCGGTGAGAATTGGCTTTTGCCAGTTCATAAACTTGTGAAGTCCGCCCATCTGGTAGATAACGTCGTCGCCGGGGCGCAGGTGAAGGTGATAGGTGTTGCAAAGCTCCACCTGACATTTAAGGTCTGCAAGCTCGGGGGAGGAAATCCCGCCCTTTATTGCGGCGGAGGTCCCCACGTTCATAAAAAACGGGGTCTGTATAACGCCGTGAGGGGTTATGAATTCCCCTCGCCTTGCAAGATTTTCGGTTTTTATCAGCTTAAACATATTTCTTTCCTTTAACTGTTTTTTATGCAGGAGCGTGGGATAAAGCCAACTTTTCCGCTTTGCGCTATGCCGAAGAGGTAATTTTCCGTTCCGGAGACGACAAAGAATTTTTCTCCCGCCTTAACGGTGGGAAAGCTGTCCAGGTGTATCCAGGAGTGAAGTCCGTTCCACTCCCCTGTGAAGGAGGCGGGAACAAGTCCCTTTTCGCCTGTCGTCACGTTTTCGGCAAGCATAAAATCTCCCTGCTGTTCGATGAATTTTATTACGTGATTTTCCCAGTCAACGTATTTGGGGGACTTGTCCGAGGTGAAGTCTGAAATTATTTCTGTTTCTTCGCCTGCGGGGACGTATGTTACGTCAAAATCGTAACTGCCGCCGTTGACGTTTATTATAAGGGCGTTTATCTGCCCTGCGTATTTGGTGTTCATACCGCCGTCTATGTCTATGATACGCTTTTCCCTGTCGAAAATGGGGAGATTGGTGAAGTTTCCTCTGCGGAAGTTGTAGGTGGGATAATGCCCGCAGATAACGGTTTTGCTTTGCTGGTGCTTAAGGCGCAAATACCACGGAGTTGTCAGAGCGAACCATTCGTCTTTACCGTTTTCCCAATCGGGGCGGTCCTCTATCCCCGCATGGACGAAGATGAAATGCGGTGTCTCTATCGCCATGGGAGCGTTTTGAAGAAAGTCAAGGTCAGGCTTATAGGCGTTGATTACCTTTTGCCGCTTCGCCTCAAAATCTTCGCTGAAATCGGTTATGCCCAGGGTCTGTGCCATCTGGAGAAAGGTGTTGACAGGGCGGTATTGTATGCGGTGGAGAAATTGCTCTTTGCTGTCCTTGTAAGCCATATGGTACGGCATTGTGTCGTTGTTGCCTTTGATAAAAAGGGCTTTGGGATTTTTGCAAAGCTCCCTGACGTATTGCAGGGTCTCAAGATTTTCTGTTCCCTTTTCCACTATGTCGCCAAGGATAAAAAGATAGTCGGTCTCGGGGGCGTAGTTGCACTTGTCAAGCAGCTTTCTGAAATGCTCAAGCGAGCCGTGTATGTCGCTGACGCAGATAATTCGGCAGGGGTCGGGGAGAGACGGTCGCACTATGTTCATCAGTATTCCCTCGTGATAATGTGTTTTATTTCATTTGACGGGTTTAGTAATTCTGTTCTGAAAAATTCGGGATACAGCTCGCCTTGGGGCAGGCGGTTTTCGTCAAGAATTATCGCGCCAACTCGGTAGTTGAACGTGCCTTGATCGGTGGTGAAGGTGCAGTCCATAAAAGCTCCTTTCGGCGGCGGGTGTCTTTTTTTACATAAGTAAAGTATATTATAACATATATTCCCGCCGTAATCAATACCGAAAATCTCTTTTCATATGGTTACTTTTGCGGAAAATCCATTGACAAAAACCGTCAAAAGAGTTACAATATTAAACAAGAAAACAAAACAGGAGGACAATATGGCAGACGAAAAAAAGAAAAAGTTAGGCATAATCGGTGAGTTCAAGGCGTTCATCTCAAGAGGAAACGTGCTTGATATGGCGGTAGGTCTTATCATCGGCTCGGCTTTCACGGCGATTGTCAATTCGCTGGTAGGCGACCTGCTGATGCCGCTGCTGGGCATTGTGACAGGCGGAATAAACTTTTCCGATATGAAATGGGTATTGCAGGAAGCGGTAATGGAGGGTGAAGAGATCTTAACTCCCGAAGTTGCCGTGAATTACGGCGCCTTTATCCAGTACATAATCAACTTCCTGCTTATTGCGGTTTCCGTGTTCCTGCTGGTAAAGGGCATAAATGCGGTGAGAGCAAGAGCAGAGAAGAAAAAGAAGGAGGAAGAGGAGGCTGCTCCTCCCGATCCTCAGCTTGTTTTGCTTGAGGAGATAAGAGATCTGCTGAAGGAAAAGAAATAATAAAAATGCAGGCACTTTCCGAAGGGAGAGTGCCTGATCTATTTTGTTTTACGAACAGTATTTACAGTTGCCGCTGTGCTACGATAACGGTATAGTTATCCGTATCGTAAGTAACGCCCGTTTCCGCAAATCCGTTCTTGTGCCAGAAATGCTCTGCCTGGGAATTGCCTTTGACCCAGCCCAGTCTTACAGCCGAAAGCCCGTATTCTTTCAGATATGCGCACAGCTCGTGAATGATCTCACTTCCCACCCCTTTGTTCTGAACGGAAATATCTGTCATAAAGAAACCGATAAACGCCGTTTTGTCATTGGGAAATTTATTTATAAAATCCATTACGGCGATGAGCTTATCCTCATCATAATAACCTATGTAGTATTTATCGGAATAGTCCTTCTTCGGCGGCAGGGCTTTAATATCGTCGGCTATGCTTTGTTCGGTGACGAAGGGAGGGCAATGTTTATAATACAGGGCATTATTCCTGCACAGCGCGTATATTTCCGCAATATCTTTTTCTGTCATACATCGCACAAAGTAATGATTTGAAAAAAGTGAAACGTCCATTGTATGCCTGCCTTTAAATTTATCTAATTGAATGCCGTAAGTACAGTTTTTATTTTGTTGACATCGTTCTCATAGAATTAAGCACTGCAAGCACGCAAACGCCTACGTCGGCGAATACCGCTTCCCACATATTTGCAACGCCTAATGCGCCTAAAACCATTACCGCCAGCTTTACCGCAAGGGCGAAGATTATGTTCTGCCAGACTATGCGCATTGTCTTTCTTGATATTTTCAAGGCGGCGGCAATTTTTGAGGGCTTGTCGTCCATAAGCACTATGTCGGCCGCCTCTATCGCCGCGTCTGAGCCCATTGCGCCCATAGCTATGCCTACGTCTGCTCTTGAAAGGACGGGAGCGTCGTTTATTCCGTCACCGACGAATACCAAAGTGCCGCCGCTTTTTTCGGCTAACAGCGCTTCCACCCTCTCCACCTTTTCGGCGGGGAGCAGCTTTGTGTAGACCTTATCCAGCTTCAGCGCGTTTGCGACAGCTTCGCCTGCCGCTTTTTCGTCGCCTGTGAGCATTACAGTATTTTTTATTCCAGCAGATTTAAGGTCTTGTATCGCCTTGGCGCTGTCCTCCTTTATCCTGTCGGAAATAAGAAGGTGTCCCATATATTTCCCATTAACGGCAACGTGAACTGCGGTACCTTTTGTTTCTTCGCTGTATTCAATGTCTGCTTCTTTCATCAGCTTGTCGTTGCCTGCGAAAACCTGCTTTCCGTCTATCAGGGCAAATACTCCTCTGCCTGCAAGCTCTTTGACATCGCTTATCCTTTCCTGTGGTATCGGCTTGCCGTAGGCGTCCTTTACCGAACGGGCTATGGGGTGGTCGGAGTAGCTTTCCGCCAACGCTGCATATTCGATAAGCTCCTTTTCATCACAGTTCACGGGATATATCGCCGTTACGTCGAACACGCCCTTGGTGAGAGTGCCTGTTTTGTCGAACACCACCGTTTCCGCTTTGGAAAGGGCTTCAAGGTAGTTCCCGCCCTTGACGAGAACGCCTTGCCGTGAGGCTCCGCCGATCCCGCCGAAAAAGCTGAGAGGAACGGAGATGACAAGGGCGCAGGGGCAGGAGATAACGAGAAAGATAAGCGCGCGCTCTATCCATTCGCTCCAGGAAAGTCCCAGCAAAAGAGGGGGCAGGATAGCCAGCAGGACTGCTCCGAAAACGACGCAGGGGGTGTAATATTTTGCAAATTTTGTGATGAAATTTTCCGTTCTCGCTTTTTTTGCGGAGGAGTTTTCCACAAGCTCCAGAATTTTTGAAACGGTGGACTGACCAAATTCTTTTGTTACCTTTATTTCAAGCAGTCCCTCCATATTGACGCAGCCGCTTATCACCTCGTCCCCCTCGCAGACCGTTCTGGGGAGGGATTCGCCTGTCAGGGCGGCGGTATTCAGGGAGGAAGTCCCGCTTGTCACGATGCCGTCAAGGGGTATCTTTTCTCCGGGCTTTACTACGATCACGTCGTCTATTTTGACCTCGTCAGGCTCCACCTGTACAAGCTCGCCGTCACGCCTTACGTTGGAGTAATCGGGGCAGATGTCCATAAGCTGAGTTATCGAACGGCGGGACTTTCCAACGGCGTAGCTCTGGAACAGCTCTCCCACCTGATAAAACAGCATTACGAAAACGCCCTCGGGATATTCTCCCAGAACGAAAGCTCCTATCGTGGCGATGGACATAAGAAAATTTTCGTCAAATATCTGACCGTGAGCGATATTCCTGATCGCTTTCCACAAAACGTCCCAGCCTATCAGCAGGTATGGCACCAGAAACGCCGCTAATTTCCACCAATGCTCAAGGGGCAGGAGGTACGCCGCAACCAGCAGAACGCCGCTTAAAATTATGCGGGCAAGGGTCATTTTCTGTTTTTTAGTCATACCAATATCTCGCAGTCAGGCTCAATTTTTTTGCATATCTTTGCGGCTTGCTTTACCATTTCATCAAAGCGGTCGTCGGGGGCGGTTATCGTGATTTTCTGGGTCATAAAATTAACGGTGGCGTCAACGCCCTCCAGCTTGTTTATGGCACATTCCATTTTTGCAGCGCAGTTTGCGCAGTCAAGGTCTTTCAGCTTGTAGGTCTTTTTCATAATTTTTCTCCTTATATTATTCTTCGATATGCTCCATTCCCTGTCCGATTATCTTGTAAACGTGGTCGTCGGAAAGGGAGTAGAATATCAGCTTGCCCTCCTTGCGGGCTTTTACCAGCTTGTTCACTTTTAAAACTCTGAGCTGGTGCGACGCCGCCGTCTGGGTTATACCCAGCAGGAGAGCGATGTCGTTCACGCAAAGCTCCGACTCGAACAGGGCGTAAAGTATTTTTATCCTTGTGGAGTCGCCGAACACTTTGAAAAGCTCCGCCAAGTCGTACAGCATTTCGTCAGCGGGCATTTGTTCAAGCACGGTCTTTATGGTGCTGTCCTGCGCGCGGAGGTATTCGTTTTCAGCCATATCTGTTCGTCCTTTCATAAAAACATATGTTTATTTGTTCATATATTAACATATAATATTCCGTTTGTCAATAGGGTCATGGGAAATTTTTTTGAGATTATCGGAGAAAATTTGCGAAACGGCTTTTACAGCGGATTTATGGGAAAATATTTTTTCAAAAAGCAAACAGCCCTCTGTCTTTAAATACAGAGGGCTGCTCCTTACAGCGCAAAGATGTTACTTATTGCTGTTCTCGTAAGATTCGATCATCTTCTTGACCATCTGACCACCGACAGAACCAACCTGTCTTGCGGTAAGATCGCCGTTGTAGCCGTCCTTCAGAGGCACGCCTACTTCATTGGCAGCCTGCATCTTGATAGAGTTAAGAGCAGGGTTGTTTCTGTTGCCGTTCTTATTGTTAGCCATCTTATTATTCCTCCGTTTAAAATAAATGGATCGTTATATCCTGAAGGGTATTGGCAAGAGCTTTTGCCCTTGCGTTAATATTATATCTCTTGCAAAATCCAATATGTGAGGAAATTTTTTCATAGGACGGCAAAAATCGTTAAATCGTTTTTGCATTGATTATCATTATATTTTGTGTTATAATTTATTAAATATTATGATTTTAATGATTTGAGGAGGTGGGATTTTGAAAGTCCGTATCACAAAAACCCAAAATTCAAAAAATTACAGAGGAATGGGAGTAATAAGCGGGAACGGCTCTTCACGGCTGCTTCTGGATTATAAATACGAATGTCCTCAGAAATATGACGAGATAATGAATTTGATTTTTGCGCCTGATGAAAGGGGCTTGGGGATCGCTCATCTGAAAATCGAAATGGGCTCGGACATAAATTCCTCCTCGGGGACGGAACCGTGCGTAAAAAGATATGCCGACGAAAAGGCGGACGTGTCAAGAGGGGCGGGATTTATCATTGCCGCCGACGCAAAGAAAATAAATCCTGAGCTTACTCTGGATATGCTTTACTGGAGCGAGCCTGCGTGGGTCACAGGGTCGGACGACGTTTACGCCGCAAGATACGAATGGTATATGGAAAATCTTACGGCGGCGTATGAAAAATACGGGCTGAAATTTGATTTTGTCAGCGTGAACCGCAACGAGCGTGAGGTGGAGGCGGAATGGATAAAGTATTTTGCAAAAAGGCTGAGAAGTGAAAAGGGGCGTCCCTACGATTTTTCCGGAATAAAAATAGTCGCCGCTGACGAGGAGAACGCCTGGCATATCGGAGAAAAAATGATGGCGGACGAGGAGCTGAGGAACGCTGTCGACATTATCGGCTCGCACTACACAAGTCACGCAACAAAGGATATAATCACGCTTTCAAGGGAATACGGCAAGGAGATATGGTTCTCCGAGGGAAGTCCGCCTATGACTTTTGCAAAGGGGGTAAACCGCTTTGACGGCAGCGGACTGACGGGGATAAACGGAGTGCTTGACGTAGCCTGCCGAATTGCCGCAATGTACCCCTGCGGGCAGATGACGATGTATGAATTTCAGCCTGCTGTCGCCGCTTATTATGACGGGGTCACCTACTGCCACAAGCAGCTTATTGACGCCTGTCAGCCCTGGTGCGGATATTATGAGATAGACAGCGGGTATTATATGGCTTTGCACCTGTCGGGATTTTTCAGAAAAGGGTGGAAATTCTGCGATACCGCCTGCTTTTGCGACGGGGAAAAGGGCGGCGACGGTCACGCTCTTGTAAATGCAAAACACGTCGCTATGACTGCTTATGACGATAAAACGGGGGATTACAGCGTGTTTATCGTAAATCCCACGGATAAAGAAATAAAGTATGAATTTCAAGTTGAGGGAATGAAAAATTCCCCGCTGAATTTGTGGGAAACGAGGGGAAACAGCGAGGGAGAGTTTGACGAAAATTATTTCAGGAAGATAGGCACGGCTGCGCCTGTAAACGGAAAATTTTCTGTCAGCGCAAAGCCTTATTCCCTGCTGACGATCTCTACGTTGGATACGCAAAGACCTGTGTTTGAAAAGCAGGCTTCAAAGATACTTCCCCTGCCCTACGACGAGGATTTTTCATACAGCGAAAAATATCTCAGGGAAAGAGGAAACGCCCCGCGTTACACCGCCGACCAAGGGGGAGCGTTCGAGGTGAGGAATGTCGGCGGGAAAAATCTGCTCATGCAGGTGATAGTGCCTGAGACAAAGGCGGAGGAATGGGGATATACGCCGCTTCCCACCACCAGCCTTGGTGACGACCGCTGGTATAACTATGAGGTCTCGGCAAAGGTGATTTTTGCAAAAAGCGCTGCTCCCGATGCAAATTTTGCGGGGATAGGGCTGAGGTACAGCCTTGCGTCGGTTGGGACAAGCGGTTATTCCCTGCTGATATTTCAAAGCGGAAAATGGCTGTTAAGGCGAAATGACGAAGCGGTCTGCCAGGGGAAATACGCTTTCAGGGGGCTTTCTCCAAGGCTGAGGATAAGGGCTGAAAATAACAAAGTCAGCGCTTACATAAATGATAAAAAAATAGTTTCACACGTCGAGGGCGGAGCAGGAATAAGCGCAGGGAGAGCCGCGCTTTACAGCTCCTATCATCAGAACTGCTTTGAATATATCCATATCGCTCCCGCGGGGAAAGCGCCTTACGTTATGCGAGCCGACGACACGGACGAGTGCTTTTCCTACGGCGGGGAGTGGAAGAGAGAATTTATGAGCAGCTTTAAAAATTACAAGCGGACTGTTTCATCAACCGTTAATGGAGAATTTACGCTTGAATTTTATGGTATCAGCTGCGGCGTTTTCGGTGAAAATAAGGAAAGCTGCACGGTATGCATAAGCATAGACGGCGGCGAGGAAAAAGAAATGCTCCTGCAAAAAAGCGGGAGCAGAGAGATATTCTATTCAGTTTATGGGCTGAAAGAGGGAAAACATTTTCTGAAAATGCGGGTGATCGAGGGGGAGCTTTTTTTGGACGGAGCGCAGGTAAATAAAAAAGCCGACTGAAAATCAGAACGCGTCAATCGAGGGACATTCCAAGTCCTGCGCCTGTTGCCACAATGCTGAATATAAATATCATTATCAATATGGCAACGCCTAACGCTATTGCCTCAAAGATAAGCATAGCGCGGCAGTAATTCTTCTTGGCGAGGGGAACGTCGTTGCTGAATCCCCAGACGAACAGCAGGATTATGCTGATTATGCCCAGACATTGAGTGAGGAGTATGGTTCCTACCCACTGTCCAAGAGTCATTGGCGGGTCGGCGGGAACAGTATATGTGGGCTGACGGTAGGGCTGGGAATACTGATTGTATTGCTGGTTTGAGTATTGGCTCTGCTGGCTGTACTGAGTGGGAGGGGTCTGCTGAGCAGGCTGCTGAGGCTGAGGGGCGGGCTGCTCTATGTACTGGGTGCCGCAGCGGGTGCAGAACTTAAAGCTATCGTCAAACACATTTCCGCAATTCTGACAGGTTTTCATAATTACTCTCCTAAAAAATATATTGTGAGATCTTCACCTTTTTTATAGTATCACAAATTCCCTTTTCTGTCAAGGAGGATTTATTTACCTTTTGCTTTCGGAGGAAAAATGAAAAAATTATTCTTTCTTTTCGGGCTGTGCTGTGCGGCGTTGCTTTTCGGCGGAGCGTACGCAAGTGCGGAAGAAATAACGGCGGATTTTCCCGATCTTTCAGCGGAGCAGGCGGCTTTGCTCACCGACGGAGATTACAGTACGGTTTATCAAAGCGAAAAGCTGTCTTTGACAGTGAAAAGCGATGCTCCAATCAAGGCGGCTTATATCATATGGAACGAAGATCCTAACGATTATACCATTTCGGCGGGAGAGGAGAGCTTTTCCTTTGACGGAGAGATACTTCACAAGCTGATAATTTTTAAGAAAGCCGAGGAAAAGTTCACGATAGACTGCCCCGAGGGCGGCAGTATCTGCGATATTTACGTTTTTGAAAGCACTGAGTTCCCCGATTTCGTTCAGCGGTGGGAGAAGCCTTGCAAGCAGGCGGATATGCTGATACTCACTGCTCACGCGGACGATGAATTTCTGATGTTCGGCGGAACTATCCCCTATTATGCGGGAGAGCTGGGGCTGAAGGTGCAGGTGGCGTATATGACCGCGCATTTTGAGGAACAGCCCCGCCCGCACGAGCTTCTGGACGGGCTGTGGGCGGCGGGAGTGAGGAATTATCCTGTTATCGGAATAATTCCCGATATTCCTTACAAGCCGATATGGACGCTGAATGAGGCGAAAAGCATTTACGATTACGACAGCGTGCTGGAGTGGTTCACAGGGCAGATAAGGCGGTTCAGACCCTCCGTCATAGTTACTCACGACCAAAACGGAGAATACGGTCACGGCGCGCATAAAATGGCGGCAAGCATAGTTATGGACGCTGTTGAGATATCAAACGACCCTGAGCAGTTCCCTGCTTCGGCGGAAAAGTACGGAGTTTGGGACGTGCCGAAAACCTATCTTCATTTCTGTGAAGAAAATGCCATCACAATGGACTGGGAAAGGACCTTGGACAGCTTTGGCGGAATGACGGCGAGAGAGGCGGCGGAATACTGCTACGGCTTTCACAAGTCGCAGCAATACCTGGGTTATTCGGTGAATTATCTGGAGGACTGGGACTGTCGGCAGTTCGGACTGTACAGGACGCTGGTGGGCGCTGATGAAAAGGCGGACTTTATGGATCATATAGAGCCGCTACCAGAGGAGACCACTGTTCCCGAAACACAGCCGCCTGAAACGTCAATCACTGAACAGCAGACCACAATTTTCGAAACAATGGTAACAACAGCAGAAGAAACCGCACAGACAACTGCGGAGGAGGGCAATAAAACGGGACGCATACTTTTGTACGTGATCGTGGGGTTATTTGTTGTGATAATAATTATCGCATTTATCACGGTGGGGAGAAAGGACGTTAAAGGGCACAGATAGAGTTATACAAGAATAAAATAAAAATTGCCGGTATTCCTTGCGGAGTATCGGCAAAATTTATTTATTCTGTATTTACAGCTTTATTCTCTCAACTCTTTCGGTGGCGACAGCGTGTTCCTCTTCACGGCGTCCGCACTTGGGGCAGATGTCCCCGATAATGCCTGTGTAGCCGCAGATAGAGTCACGGTCAACGGGGTGGTTGATAGAGCCGTAGCCTATGCCGTTTTCTTTCATACAACGGATAACCTGCTCGAAAGCGTCAAGGTTGTTCAGCGGGTCGCCGTCAAGCTCAATATAGCTGATGTGTCCTGCGTTGGTGAGAGCGTGGTAGGGGGCCTCCAGCTTTATCTTGGAGAAAGCGTCGATGTGGTAGTATACGGGAATGTGGAAGGAGTTGGTGTAGTATTCCTTATCGGTTATGCCCTTTATCTCACCGAAACGCTTTTTATCCTTTTTGATAAACGTTCCCGAAAGTCCCTCGGCGGGAGTTGCAAGCAAGGAGAAATTCATTCCCGTCTTCTTGCTTTCCTCGTCCATACGCTGTCTCATTCTGGTGATTATGCGAAGACCAAGCTCCTGAGCTTCCTTGCTCTCGCCGTGGTGAACGCCGATAAGCGCTATCAGGCACTCCGCAAGTCCGATAAAGCCCATGGAAAGAGTTCCGTGCTTGAGTATCTCGCCCACGGTGTCGTCTGCGCCCAGCTTTTCGGAATCTATCCATACGCCCTGTCCCATAAGGAAGGGATAGTTGCGGACTTTCTTCTGAGCCTGAATTTTGTAGCGGTATTTAAGCTGTTCAACTACCAGATCCATTTTCTCTTCAAGCAGCTCGAAGAAGCGCACTACATCATGCTCCGCAAGGATACCCAGGCGGGGCAGGTTGATAGAGGTGAAGCTGAGGTTCCCTCTGCCGCAGACTATCTCACGGCTTGGGTCGTAAACGTTGCCGATAACACGGGTGCGGCAGCCCATATAAGCTATCTCGGTGCTGTAATCGCCGGGCTTGTAGTATTGCAGGTTGTAGGGGGCGTCAATAAAGGAGAAGTTGGGAAACAGGCGCTTTGCGCTGACTCTGCACGCCAGCTTGAAAAGCTGATAGTTGGGGTCGCCCTCGTTGTAGTTTACTCCCTCTTTTACTTTAAATATGTGAATAGGGAAGATAGGAGTTTCGCCGTTGCCAAGTCCCGCTTCCTCCGCCAAGAGGATATTCTTGATGACCATTTGTCCCTCAAGGCTGGTGTCGGTGCCGTAGTTTATGGAGCTGAAAGGAGTCTGTGCGCCTGCGCGGCTGTTCATAGTGTTAAGGTTATGAACGAGGGCTTCCATCGCCTGATAGGTGGCTCTGTCAGTTTCCTTGAAGGTGAGCTTTTTGGTGTACTGCTGAATGTTCTGCGCCAGCTTTTCGTCGCCCAGTATCTCGGTGAGGGCGGCTTTTTCCTTTGCCTCAAAAGCAGGGTCGCCTGCAAGGACGGGGAAAAGTCCCTCCTCGGCGAGAGCGTCCATATAGGCGTTTACCTTCTTTTCTATCTCGTCGGCTTCGGTGCTGCCTGTTTTAAAGCCTATGCCTCTGATTATGTTCTTGCGGTAAAGCTGCTTGTAGCTTTTTTTAACGCCCTCCGCCATAGCGTAGTCGAAGTTTGGCAGGGACTGACCGCCGTGCTGGTCGTTCTGGTTGCTCTGTATCGCTATGCAGGCGAGAGCAGAGTAGCTTCCTATATTATTTGGCTCACGCAGATAGCCGTGTCCTGTGGAAAAGCCGTTTTTGAACAGCTTTATCAGATCTATCTGACAGCAGGTGGTGGTGAGGGTGAAAAAGTCAAGGTCGTGAATATGTATATCGCCGTCGATATGCGCCTTGGACTGCTCGGGAGGGAGGACGTACATCTCGTTGAACTGCTTTGCGCCCTCGGAGCCGTATTTCAGCATAGTTCCCATAGCGGTATCGCCGTCGATGTTTGCGTTTTCACGCTTCATATCACTTTCCTTGGCGGGCTTGAAGGTGAGGTCCTCATATATCTTCATCAGCGCCGTGTTCATCTCACGGATACGGGTCCTGTCTGCCCTGTAAAGGATATACGCCTTTGCGGTGCGGGCGTGGCCGTTTTCTACAAGGACCTTTTCAACGGTGTCCTGAACCTGTTCTACCGTGGGGGGATTTGCGCTGTCGAAATTCTGCTTTTCCAGCATATCGCAGACCTTTTCCGCCAGCTCCGCCGCCGAGTCGTAGTCGTTTCCTCCTACTGCTCTCGCAGCCTTGTAAATAGCGTCGGCTATCTTGTCAACGCTGAATGGTACCGTTCTTCCGTCACGTTTTTGAATTTTTGTTATCATTCCGACTTCCTCTGCTTTCCTGTCTGATTATTTAACACTACATATTGTGCTTTAAAGTTCAGTAATATATATTATATTGCGTTTAAGGCGGTTTGTCAATACGTTTTGGAATTTATCCTTGTCTAAAATAAGGGCTGAATTTTGTATATATTTTACAAATAAGGCACAATATGTTGCGGTAGGGTTGATCAGAAAAGGAAAAAATGATATAATTGTAAAGCAGATAAAGGTGAAACGGAGATAAAAATGGAAATATACGAACTAAACGAGGTTGATAAAAAGCTGATAAAGCTGGGGCTGGAAGTGCTGGCAAAAAATTTTGACGACGGGGTGTATAATCACACGGTGGGGTGCGCTCTCCTTTGCAAAAACGGAAAAATCTATACGGGAGTGAACTGCGACGGGATACACGGCTCCTGCGCCGAGTATATAACGATGGGAACGGCTATTTCTGCGGGCGAAAGAGAGTTTGACACCATCGTCGCTGTTCACGAAAAACAGCCTGACTACGTCATTTCTCCCTGCGGAAACTGTCGGCAGATGCTGTATGAATATTGCCCCGATATAAAGGTCATTGTCAATGACGGGAACGGAAAGCTGATAAAGGTCAGGGCAAGGGACCTGCTGCCGTTCGTGTGGGAGCCTGTGATATGCTGACGTTTTGACTGAAAATAAAAAGACCGTCCTGCGCTAAGTCAGGACGGTTTTTGTTTTTTACTGCGGCAGGGCGGTGTAGTAATCCGCTAAAATTACTGCCGCTAAAATCACGTCAAAGGCGATACACCCCACCATATACGGCACTCGCGCCTTTCTTTTCTGTAGCAGGGTCGCCGCAAGAAAGCCTATCCAGGTGCAGGAGGCGATAAGGGCGGTCATTATTGCGATAACGGCGCCGATAAACCTGAACTCCACCTTCAGCATATATTCGCACACCAATCCCGCAAGACTGCTTACAACAGGCAGGACCATAAGGGGCAGTATAGCCATTGCCCACTTCCTGCGTTTTGCCCGCAAAAGCGCTAAGGCAGCAAAGATGAGCAGCAGAGTTATGATGACACATTCTCCCGTCATTTGCCTTACCTCCTGTCGATTACGATAACTGCGGCAAAAATCAGCCGTTCAGTTTTCCGTCGATTATCTCCTGTGCCTTGTCGTTGTCGGACAGGGCGATATAAATTGCATAATTTCCCTTGGTGTAGACCTTTGCTCCCTCCAGCTTGTACATTTCTGCGGGGGTGTAGTCGGTGAACAGCTTTATTTGATCCTCAAGCCTGTCTTGCAGGGCCTCCTTTGCCTTGGCGGCGTCCTCGGAGGTCTTGCACTTGATAACGGCTACCGCGTCGGGATATGCGCCTGACGCGCAAAGGCTGAAAGCGGCGCTTTCAACGGTATCTGCGTCGATGTGGCTGTCAAAGATGTCAAGACTGCTTTCATCATTTTCAATGCCTGAAGTTATGGGGACCTCGGCAATAACGGCTTTCACCGCATCGGAGGGGTCGATATCCGCTACCTGTTCTCCTCCTGACGCACAGCCTGCCAGCAAAGCGGCAGGGATAAGCGCTGCTGCAAGTATTTTCAGAATTTTCATTTTATTTTTTCCTTTCTTTTTCCTTTTTATATTTATGTTACTGAGCGCACTGCTCAACATAATTCAACATTCTGATGTATGCCGCGCTGAGGAAGTGAAGTCCGTCAGCCTCGGCGTAATTTGCGGAAAGATAACCCGTTTCGTCCTGGAGCACGGAGCAAAGGTCGATATAGGTAAATCCGCCCTGCTGACACATAGATTTCAGCGCGTTGTTGTACGCTAAGACCTTGGTCATAGTCTCGTTCCCCTCCGCCTCGTGAACGGCGGTGACGGGAGGAATGGAGATAACGTATATCTTCGCCGTGGGGCAGGCGGTTTCAAGCTGAGCGATAAGCTCCACCAGCTTGTTGCACATATACTGTCCGTCAAGGAAAGCAAGACCGTTCGTTCCCAGCATAATGTAAATATTTCTGGGTTGGAGCAGCTGCGCCTTGCCCGCACAGGTAAGTCCGTCCTTCTCATAGGTCAGGGCGCTTTCGGGGTTAAGTCCCGTTTCCGCAAAGACGTTATCCTGATCAAGGAAGCCGTAAAGATACAGTCCCGTTGAAATGCTGTCTCCTATGAACATATCGTCCTTGAAAAATTCCTTATTATAATTAAGGGGATTTACGTTTACCGACGGAGTCGTGGTGGTATCGGAAACGGGGGCGTCCGTTCCGGTCGACGAAGAGTCTGATACGGGGGTATCGGTTTCGGAAGTATTTTGGGTGTTTGGTTCGGCGGGAGTTGTTGTTGAGGTCTCGCCGCTTTCGGTCATTGTGGGGCTGAGAGAGCCGTCTCTGCCGTTGTCCACTTCCTCCTTCATATGCATATAAACGAGCACGATAAGGAGTATTATTATTCCCACTATAACTATATTCAACGCAACTATCGCTACCGACAGCCCGTTCGCTTTCTTGTTTGTCCTTGCCAATTATACGTCCTCTCAATCTCCTCCCCGGGGAGGGGGTGTAAAATATCCTTGTGCACTTTTCGTCTATTATACACTTATTTTCCGTTTTAGTCAAGAAGGGTGGAAAAATGTAACCAAATTGTAATAATTCAAGGCGCTTTGAAAAAAAGATGTGAAAAAATTTTGCTTTTCTCTTGACAAGCTAACATCAAAATAGTATAATATGTAAAGTGTTCTGCAAAAATGATATTTGCGCCAATAGCTCAGCTGGATAGAGTGACTGGCTACGAACCAGTAGGTCGGGGGTTCGAATCCCTCTTGGCGTGCCACTGCATTAGGAAAAATCCCCCTCGTTTCACGAGGGGGATTTTTTGCAAATGGGAAAAGGCTTCGTCCGTCGCCTGACGGCTCGTCCTCAGCTCTTTTCCTTGCACGGTTTTTTCTTGAATTGCCCTAAAGGCAATTCATTTTGCTTCGCAAAACCGAAAAAACCGTGAGGTGGCATTAAGAGAAGTCCCCTCGTTTAACAAGGGAATTTTTTGCAAATGGGAAAAGGCTTCGTCCGTCGCCTGTCGGCTCGGACTCGGCTCTTTTCCTTGCACGGTTTTTTCTTGAATTGCCCTTAAGGCAATTCATTTTGCTTACGCAAAACCGAAAAAACCATGAGGCTGCATTAGGAAAAATCCCCTCGTTTAACAAGGGGATTTTTTGCAAATGGGAAAAGGCTTCGTCCGTCGCCTGTCGGCTCGTCTTTGCCTCTTTTCCTTGCACGGTTTTTTCTTGAATTGCCCTAAAGGCAATTCATTTTGCTGACGCAAAACCACGGGATTGGACACGTTGTGCGGTCAGGTAGGAGGTTCTTGTCGTCCGTCGCCTGACGGCTCGGACTCGGCTCTTTTCCTTGCACGGTTTCAGAAAATGGATTGGGATTTTTGAGGGAATTTCACGGCGGGTTTTATCGCATTTTAAACAGGGGCAAAAGATAATGCAAATTTTGACTGAAAAATTTGCCAGACCTCTTGATTATTCGGAAAATTTTTAGTATAATAGATACAGGATACAAATACTCAAGTATCAAAATACAAAATTCAGGAGGAATATTCCAATGGCTGTTAAAGTTGCAATCAACGGTTTCGGTCGTATCGGCAGACTTGCGTTCCGTCAGATGTTCGGCGCAGAAGGCTACGAGATAGTTGCTATCAACGACCTGACCAAGCCCTCTATGCTGGCTCACCTGCTCAAGTACGACACTGCTCAGGGCGGTTACTGCGGAAGGATCGGCGACAATCTTCACACTGTTGCCGCTGACGATGAGGCAGGCACTATCACCGTAGACGGCAAGACCCTCAAAATTTACGCTGAGAAGGACGCTAAGGACCTTCCCTGGGGCGACCTGGGCGTAGACGTTGTTCTGGAATGCACAGGCTTCTACTGCTCCAAGGACAAGAGCATGGCTCACATCAACGCAGGCGCTAAGAAAGTCGTTATCTCTGCTCCCGCAGGCAACGACCTGAAGACTATCGTTTACAGCGTAAACGAGAACACTCTTACCAAGGACGACCAGATCATTTCTGCCGCTTCCTGCACCACAAACTGCCTTGCTCCTATGGCTAAGGCTCTTAACGATTACGCTCCTATCCAGAGTGGTATCATGTCCACCATTCACGCTTACACCGGCGACCAGATGATCCTCGACGGTCCTCACAGAAAGGGCGACCTGAGAAGAGCAAGAGCAGGCGCTGCCAACATCGTTCCTAACAGCACCGGTGCTGCTAAGGCTATCGGTCTCGTTATCCCCGAACTGAACGGCAAGCTCATCGGTTCTGCTCAGCGTGTTCCTGTTCCCACAGGTTCCACCACTATCCTGACCGCTGTTGTCAAGAAGGCTGACGTTACCAAGGAAGCTATCAACGCCGCTATGAAGGCTGCCGCTTCCGCTTCCTACGGCTACAACGAGGATCCTATCGTTTCCTCCGACGTAATCGGTATGACCTACGGCTCTCTGTTTGACGCTACTCAGACTATGGTTTCCCATATCGCTGATGACCTGTACGAGGTTCAGGTAGTTTCCTGGTACGACAACGAGAACTCCTACACCTCCCAGATGGTAAGAACCATCAAGTATTTTGCTGAACTCGACTGATAAACGGTTGATAAGGTAATAAAAGATCCCCGCTTTTATACAAAGCGGGGATCTTTGTTTGTTAAAACGGCATAAAATTCTAAAGCGTCGGAAAGCGGCGCTTTAGCTTCTTATACAAATATTACTTGCGTTTCAGGGCTATCCTTGCCTTTTTGATGTCGGCGGCGTCCTTGGTGAGCAGCTCCTCAACACGGGTGAGCATAGAATCCACGTACTCGTTTGTGGTGTTGCAAAGCTCGGTGTATTTGGTCTGGGCGTTTGTCATTATCTGATTTGCCTTTTCGTTCGCCTGACGGGTTATCTCCTGCTGAGATACCAGCTTGGCGGCTCTGTCCTCCGCCTTGCGGATTATGCGGTCAGCCTCCTGCTTGGCGTCGCTGATTATCACCTTGCGGTCGTTTACAAGATTTCTCGCCTGAGTTATCTCATTGGGCAGGTTAAATCTTATGTCGTCAATAAGCTCACGCAAAGCCTCCACGTCCACCAATCCCTTCTTGTTGGATAAAGGGACCTGAATGGCTTTGTCCAGTATTTCGTCCATTGATTCCAGTGCGTCTTCGATGTTCATTGTTTTATTTTCCTTTCTATAAAATTTCCTTTTTGTTTTTATCTGATGCGATGCGCTGTACGCCGCGCTTTATATCCTCTTCTATCTCGGTGGGGACGTAGGAGCTTATGTCGCCGTTGAAAAGGGCTATCTGCTTTACCATACTGGACGACAGGAAGGTCCCCGGAAGGTCGGCGGGGAGAAATACTGTTTCCGCATTGAAGCAAAGGTCCTTGTTCACAAGGGACATCTGAAACTCGTACTCAAAGTCGGACATTGCCCGCAATCCTTTTACTATCACGTTTGCGCCGCTTTTTTTGAAATAGTCGGTGAGCAGTCCGTCAAAGCTGTCCACCTGTATGTTTGTCAGGTGCGTGGTGACCCGTCTGATAAACTCTATTCTCTCCTCACGGGTGAAGCAGGTCTGCTTCAGGGGATTGACGGATACCAGCACTATAAGCTTGTCAAACAGCTTTGACGCTCTCTCGATTATATCAAGATGACCGCAGGTAACAGGGTCAAAGCTACCGGGGTAAATTGCAGTTCTCATTCCTCTTCAGTGTCATTTTCCTTTCTGTATACTGTCAAAGTCACCTTTCCGTGACGGTGTATCTTGCTCACCTTAAAATCTCCGAAGCTTTCGGGAAGCACCGTTTCACGCTCATGCTCGCAAAGTATTATCCCGTGTTCCGACATTTTTTCCGCCAGCTTGGGCATAGTTTTGTGTATCAGCTTGTGCCCGTAGGGCGGGTCGAGGATAGCTATATCAAAGGTCTCACGGGTGCTGTTTAAAAAGACGTTGTTGGGCATATTCACCACTTCCGCCTTATCGGCAAGCCTTGTATGCTCAAGATTTTCCCTGATTATTCTGATTGATTCCTTGGAGTTGTCAACAAAGACCGCTTTTTTGGCGCCTCTGCTCAATGCTTCTATCCCAAGCTGTCCCGAACCTGCGAAAAGATCCAGAACAACTGCTCCCTCTATATCAAACTGAACTATGCTGAATATCGCCTCTTTTACTCTTTCAACGGTGGGACGCACGTCGTTCCCGGGCAGGGTGACCAGCCGCATTCCCTTTGCCGTTCCTGTTATAACTCTCATAATATCTCCTGTATAAACAAATATAATTCCTTTGCCGTTTCTTCATTTACTCCCGCAGTCTTTGCAAGCTGCTCCTGCGTTGCCGCTTTAAGGGCTTTTTTCGTCTTATACTCCTTGAGCAGCTTTATGGCTTTCGCTTCGCCTATGCCCTTTACACGGGTCAGCTCTAAGGTCTGCTGTTTTTTGCCGTGGCTCTGCCGCTGGAAATTGATGGAAAAGCGGTGGACTTCGTCCTGTATCTGTGTTATCAGGGAAAAGACCTTTTTGTTGCCGTTCACCTGTATTTCCCCGCCCTCGGTGGCTATGGCGCGGGTGCGGTGCTTGTCGTCCTTGACAAGTCCGAAAAGGCTCACTTCTATGCCCATTCGGTCAAGGACTTCCTTTACTGCGGAAACGTGACCTTTGCCGCCGTCAAGAAGTATCAGGTCAGGGAGGGGAGAAAAACTCTCGTCCCCGTCAAGATAATGCTGAAAACGACGCTCTATCACTTCCTGCATACAGGCGTAGTCGTCTATCCCCTCAACGTATTTGATGTTGAATTTTTTATAGCCCTGCTTGTAAGGCCTGCCGTTGCGGTAGACTATCATTCCCGCAACACGGGTGGTCTCGCCCATATTTGAAATATCGTAGCTTTCGATTACGCTTGGGGTCCTGGGAAGTCCCAGAATGTTTTTCAGATCCTCTAAAGCCGCTATCTCCTTGGCTGTTCTTCCCACACGAAGGGCGAGATATTCGCTGGCGTTTCCCGCCGCAAGGGTGACCTGAGTCAGCCCCTCGCCCCGCTTGGGATAAACTATCGTGACCCTGTGCTTGAAGCGGTCGGTGAAGTAGCTTTCAAGAAGCTCTTTCCCCTCTATCTCACCTGCAAGGTACAGCTCTTTCGGCATTTCCGTCTTTTCGGAATAGTATTCCACCAGAAAATCCTCAACTGCCTGCTCCTTGTCAAGAGTTTCGCCGATAAAAATGTTTTCCTTGTCCACCAATCTGCCGCCGCGGTATTTCACCACAGCAACGCTGAGCAGCTCCCCGTTCAAGGCGGATGCGATAACGTCATAATCCGTCTTTTTGGAGGAATAAATGTGCTGTGACAGCTCCGCCTTCTGAATGGCGGCTATCCTGTCACGCACCTCAGCCGCTTTCTCAAATTCCAGCTTTTCGGCGTATTCCTCCATTTCGGCGGTAAGACGTTCTATGCTTTGCTTGCTGCCGTGCTTGATGTAATTTATTGCTTCGTCAACGTGCTTGCGGTATTCGTCTGGGGTCAGCTTTCCCATACAAACGCCCATACAGCGCCCGATGTGATAGTTGAGGCAGGGGCGTTCCTTGCCGAAATCACGGGGGAATTTCCTGTTGCAGGTGGGGAGCTTGAACAGCTTGTTCGCTTCCTCAACAGCCTGCTTCACCGTGTAGCCGCCTGTGTAGGGACCGATGTATTCGGCGGACTTGTCGTCGGTTTGCAGGGCGTAGGTTATGCGGGGATAATCTCCGCCGCTTATCTTGATATAATTGTAGCCCTTGTCGTCCTTTAAAAGAATGTTGTACTTGGGACTGTGGAGCTTTATCAGGCTCGCCTCCAGCACAAGGGCGTCAAGCTCAGTGGCGGTGACGATAAAGTCGAAGTCGTTGATGTTCTGCACAAGGCGGTAGGTTTTGGCGTTGTGGCTCTCGATGGCTCTGAAATAGCTTGACACACGGTTTTTCAGGGCTTTTGCCTTGCCGATATATATTATTTTTCCGCCGCTGTCCTTCATCTGGTAAACGCCCGGGGACAGGGGGAGCTTGTTGGCTTTTTCACGAAGATACGGTATTCTCTCGTTCATATTTTTTCTTTCAGAAATAAGTCTTTATATTTACACATTGTATATTATAACACATCAATATATAAAAAGCAACCGCAAAAATCGCTTTTTAAGCTGATATTTATGTGAATATTTTCGGTTAGTATTGACTTATTTTCTTATTGACAAATGCTTATAACAGTGATATAATTTCCTATATAAATAAATTAGCGTTGTGCAACTTCATAAAAGGAGAGAATAAAATGGAGAAAATAACCGTTGAAATCAAGGGTATGATGTGCGGAATGTGCGAGGCGCACGTAAACGACGGGGTGAGGAACGCCTTTAAGGTGAAAAAGGTAACTTCCTCAAGGAGCAAGAACCAGACGGTCATTCTCACCGAAGAGGACATTCCCGACGAAAAGATCAGGGAGGTCATTTCAAAAACAGGTTATGAGGTGGGGGAAATAAGCCGTGAAAGCGGCGAAAAGAAAGGTTTTTTCTCTTCGCTGAAAAAATAGCTCGCCGCACTTGAAAAATTCCAAAAAATGTGGTATTATATATAATTAAAAGAGGTGAGCTCATTGAAGATTTCAACAAAGGGACGGTACGCTCTGCGTATGCTCCTGGATCTTGCGGAGCATCGGAACAGCGGCTTTATCGCACTCAAAGACATCGCCGAGCGCCAGCACATCTCAAAAAAATATCTGGAACAGATAATACCTTTGTTCAACAAAAGCGGGATACTCAAGACGAACCGAGGCTTTCAAGGCGGTTATCAGCTTGCCAGCACCCCTGACAAATACACCGTGGGGCAGATACTGAGGCTGACTGAAGGAAGTCTTGCGCCTGTTAGCTGCCTTGACCACGAGCCAAACGAATGCGAGCGACAACACGATTGTCTGACCCTGCCCGTGTGGGAGGGGCTGTACAAGGTGATAACGGAGTATCTTGACAGCGTGACGCTCCAGGACATTCTGGACAAGCATTCCGCAAAAGCAGACGATTACGTCATCTGAAAAAAAGAAAAAACAAAGTCCTGTAAAATGCTTTCCTGCCGCATTTTACAGGGCTTTGCCTTTTTATTTGTTATCTCAGTCGGAGAACATGGGTGTTGAGAGGTAGCGCTCGCCTGTGTCGGGGAGCACGGCGACTATGTTCTTTCCCTGATTTTCAGGACGGAGGGCAAGCTGAGTTGCCGCCCACACCGCCGCGCCTGAGGAAATTCCCACAAGAACGCCTTCTGTTCTTGCGATGAGCTTTCCTGTGGCAAAAGCGTCGTCGTTTTCAACAGGGATTATCTCGTCATACACGGAGGTGTCAAGAGTGTCGGGGACAAAGCCTGCGCCTATGCCTTGTATCTTGTGAGGTCCTGACGTTCCCTTTGAAAGCACGGGGGAGCTTGCAGGCTCTACTGCAACAACCTTCAGATCGGGATTTTTGCTTTTCAGGAAATTGCCCACGCCTGACAAAGTGCCGCCTGTTCCTACGCCTGCGACGAAAAAGTCCACCTTGCCGTCGGTGTCAGCCCAGATCTCAGGACCTGTGGTCTTGAAATGGATTGCGGGGTTGGCGGGATTTACAAACTGCCCCGGAATAAAGCTGCCCGGCGTTTCGGCGGCAAGCTCGTTTGCCTTGGCTATTGCGCCACTCATTCCCTTTGCGCCCTCGGTAAGCACGAGCTGTGCGCCGTATGCTTTAAGCAGGTTCCTACGCTCAACGCTCATAGTTTCAGGCATGGTAAGTATTATCTTGTATCCTCTTGCCGCGGCCACCGATGCAAGTCCTATACCTGTGTTTCCGCTGGTGGGCTCGATTATAACGGCGCCGGGCTTTAAAAGTCCCTTTTCCTCGGCGTCGTCTATCATAGCTTTGGCTATCCTGTCCTTTACGCTTCCTGCGGGATTGAAATACTCCAGCTTGGCTATAATGGGAGCGCTCAGTCCCTTTTCAGCGGAATAGTTGTTCAGCTTGAGAAGCGGTGTTTTTCCGATAAGGTCTGTGATTTTTTCTGCAATAGGCATCGTTTTCTCCTTTCAGGTCAAAACCTATAAAACCTACGTTTATTATAGGCATTATTATATCACTTTATCTGCCATTTGTCAACAGCTTTTTTTAAAATTTATGCAAAAAATTTTCATTTATATGGGACAAGACCCTATATTTTATTTGACAAGGGGAAATTTTGGTGTTATAATTAACTTATGCAAGAGTAAATCAAAATTATTGCAAAAAATAAAGATAAAATTCAGCCTGTGTTTGCCCGTGTCATTTTCTTTTCTTCACTCTTTTCGCAGTAAAGCAGGCGCTATCACGTTTTTTCGGAGGAAGGAATATGAAAGACAACCTGCACGAACTGATTTTTGTTCTTGACCAGAGCACGTCCATAAAGGAGCATTATGACAGCGCAGTTGAAAATCTCAGAAAGCTGATAACTTCACAGAAAAAGCTGTCAGAGTCGGCGAACGTTACCATAACCGCTTTCGGCAACGATTATATCCCCGTATTTGACGGAAAGCCTATCAGCAAGGTCAAATTTGTAAAAAAGCTGTTCCCTGACAGCGGCGTATGCCCGATGATAGATTCCGTTATGAGGACTATCGACAGCGTTGGAGAAAGGCTGAGTCAGACTCCTGAGGAGGAGCGCCCCTCAAAGGTGATAGTCACAATAGTGACCTTCGGCCGTGACAACGCAAGCAAAAAGCACACCTACGACGAGCTTGCAAGAAAGATACAGGAGCAAAGCGGCATTTATAAATGGAGCTTTTTCCTTGTAACCGACTTTTCAATAAATATGGAAAAGCTGGGGATAAAGGAGGACAATACCATAATCATACACAGGGACGACGCTGATACCTTTAAGACCGCTTATGCGGAGCTGGACAAAAAGATAGCACAGATAAGAAATTCGTAAAAGAAAAAATAAAGAGCAGCTTTAAGCTGCTCTTTTTGTTTTTTACAGACAATATTCAATTGTTAAGAGACTTAGCAGCAGCCCTGCTTGGGAGCGAAGGACTGGCAGTCGGTGCAGTGGAGCTTGGTCGTGTCGTTGTCACGAGCGCCCACCTTGATCTTTTCAAGGCTGCAATAATCGGCGCAGCAGCAGTGGTGTTTGCAGTTTTCTATTGAACATTCTATGGCTTTGTTGGCAAATTCGGTTCCCATAAGTCTTTCCTCCGTAAAAGAAAATTAAGGCAACGCCCCGCAAAAAATATGTTTTTGCGAGGTACTGCCTTAATATTTTTTATTCAATTTTCTTTTTTATGCAATGAAAAAACTTACAGGATAAAATCAGCGACCTTGCGCATATTTTCAGCTATGTATGATGCACCGTGGGAGGAAAGCTCCTCTTCACTGCCGTAGCCGCTGAGAACGCCCACAGAAGCTATGCCGTTCTCTTTTGCTCCGTCTATGTCGTGGAACCTGTCGCCCACCATAACGACGGAGCTTTTGTCGGTTATTTTCAGGTTTTCCAGAACGTACTTTATAATTTCAGACTTGGAGTTTCTGCCGCCGTGGTCAAGCTCTGCGCCGCCGATAAAGTCAAAATATTTCGCAATGTCAAAATATTCCAGAATAGGGACAGCAAAGCATTCGGGCTTGGAGGTGGCGAGGGCTGTAATTTTTCCCGCCGCTTTCAGATTTTGGAGCAGCTCCCTGGTGCCGTTTACCAGAGTGCATTCCTTCCAGCCTGTTTTTGAGTAGCGTTCTCTGTACTTTGCCACCGCTTTTTCCGCCTGAGCGTCGTCAAAGCCGCAGAACGCTTTAAACTGGTCAAAAAGAGGAGGTCCGATAAAGGAGGAAAGACTGCTTTTGTCCTCCACGGTGATATTAAAGCTGTCAAGAGCGTAGATAACGCAGTTGGAGATCCCCTCAAAGGGGTCGGTTATAGTTCCGTCAAGGTCAAAAAGTATGTATTTATACATTACTGCTTGCCCTTTCTTTTTTTCTTTTCGGGTATCTCCATGGAATATTCCCCGCCGAGAACGGAGGGAGCCGCCTCGTACTTCTTTTCCCTTGAGGAGTTAAGGTGTTCCTTTATCTTATCACGGTTGGCGATGATCGCTATTGCCAGCGTTATGAAAAAGACGAAGATTATGGGCATATAAAGCTGGGCGGGGCTTTGCTCCGCTATTCCCCTTTCGCTGTATATCCCTCTGAAAATTCCATAAATTACTATGGAAATTATCATTCCAACTGTATGAAAGCAAAGGGCGATCTTGTAGTGCTTCAGCATTACGATAACGGTGCCTGTGATGTAAAATACCACCGAATTTATCAGCCACAGCTTTAACACAAAGTGGTTTGCTATCGTTTCGTCCACAAGTCCGCCGCCCATAAGGGCGATGGGAGTGAGTATCCCGAAAATTATGCCCCAGATAGAGGTTATTATCAATTCAACTGCTTTTAAGATATTTATTACGATTTTCATTTTTTTGCCTTTCCTTTGGCTTGCTGAGAATAATGATAGCATATTTTTTCAGAAAAGGCAATATAAAATTTAAAAAACTTCCTATCATAATGACTTTGCTTTTTGCAGATATTATCATTGCGGCGGGATTTTGGGATACCGCCGCAATACGTGAAAAAGGGAATTTTACAATGAAAAAAATTTTATGTTTATATATTCCGATATTTTGTTTAACGATATTATTATTCCTGCAAATCTCATTCTATTACACCGCCGTGCCTGACAATTTCTTCCGTGAGGAAGAGGGAAAATTTGCGCTGAAGGCGTATCCTATGATAACCGTCAAGGAAACGGGAGAGAGCGTTCCCACCGTGCGGACGGGCGGCGAACGGACAATGACGGCGACGCTTTACGGGATAATCCCGATAAAAAACGTTACGGTAACAAGTACGGCGGCGCCCCGTCTTATACCCTCGGGAGAGGCGTTCGGACTGAAAATGCTGACGGAGGGGATATATGTGACAGATTACGGCTACGTTGACGGCGTACTGGGAATACGCTCTCCTGCAAAGGAGGCGGGGCTTGAGATAGGGGACGTGATAATTTCCGCCAACGGAAAAAAGCTGTCTTCCGCAAACGAGCTTTCCGACGCAGTGCAGGCGGACGGCAAAAGGACGGTGCTTACCGTAAGAAGGGACGGCAGGGATATGACGATTGAGATAACGCCTGAATGTTCAAAGGCGGACGGATTGTTCAAGCTGGGTATCTGGACAAGGGACAGCTGTGCGGGGATAGGAACGCTTACCTACTATGACGAGGAAAACTGCACCTTCGGCGGGCTGGGTCATTCGGTGTGCGATGTGGATACGGGAACGGTGCTTTCGCTTTCAAAGGGGGAGACTGTGCCTGTAAGGATAAACAGAGTGGTGAAAGGCGTTGACGGAAGTCCGGGAGAATTGTGCGGCAGCTTTATGTCCGCCTCCCCCAGCGGGAGCATTGCGCTGAACACCGACTGCGGAGTGTTCGGGTATTACAGCGGCTCTCCCACAGGAGAAAGCCTGCCCGTTGCGTTCAAGCAGGATATCGAGGTGGGGGCGGCGCAGATAATAACTACGATAGACGGAATGACGCCGCAGTATTTTGATATCGAGATAGAAAAGGTGAACTACAACAGCGACACCGCCGTGAAAAATATGGTGATAAGGATAACGGACGAGGAACTGCTTTCCAAGGCGGGAGGAATAGTTCAGGGTATGAGTGGAAGTCCCATAATCCAGAACGGAAAAATTGCGGGAGCAGTTACTCACGTTTTTGTGAACGACGTTTCAAGGGGCTACGCAATTTTTGCAGAAAATATGTATGGAGTTTCATCAAAGCTGGAAAAGGGAGAAGTAAGCAATCTTAATGCAGCTTGAACGGCATTTGCGGCGAAAACACACTTCGCCGCTTTTGCGTTTTTTGTATTGACAAAGCTGAAATAAAAAAATATAATTGAATAAAAGGATTTGCTTTGGAGGAACGCCTGTAAATGAATAAATTCATGGTTTTCGGCGGCGGCACAAATTACGGACATATTCCCGAAATAAATAAGGGGGATCTTGTGGTCGCGGCGGACAAGGGGTATTACAACTGTATAAAAGCGGGGATAAAGCCTGATATTGCGGTGGGCGACTGGGATTCCGCAAGCGCGCCCGACGATTGCGAGAGGATAGACCTGGCGGTGGAAAAGGACGATACCGACACTCTCGCCGCGCTGAGAGAGGGGATAAAGCGGGGCTTTTCCGAATTTCACATTTACTGCGGGACTGGCGGGGACAGGTTCGACCACACCCTTGCCAATCTGCAAAGCCTTGCGTTTTTATCAAAGCAGGGGAAAACAGGCTATCTTTACGATAACGCCTGCGTTATCACGGCCGTGACTGACGGCAGGCTTTTCTTCCCTCCAGCAGATGGCGGGGACATAAGCGTTTTTGCCGCTGACGGAACGGCGCAGGGCGTTACGATAAGGGGACTGAAATATTCCCTTTCCGAGGGGGAGCTGAAATGCGATTTTCCGCTTGGGGTGAGCAATTCTTTTGTGGGAAAAGCGGCGGAAATTTCAGTCAAGAAAGGTACGCTGCTGGTGGTGTTCCCGATAAGCAATTTTCCCGCAAAAGGAGAAGAAAATGGAGTTTGAGGGATATATTTTCGATCTGGACGGAACGCTGCTGGAGTCGGGGGACGTGTGGAGAGAGATAGACGAGGAGTTTCTCGGCAGCAGAGGACTGACGCTGACCGAGGGGTACATAAAGGCGGTGGCGTCGTTAAGGCTGTCGGACGCCGCGGAATTTACCGTCAGGGAATACTCTCTGGAAGAAAAGGCGGAGGATATAGCAAGGCTGTGGGTATCAATGGCGGAGAAAAAGTACGCCGAGGAGGTAACGCTGAAGCCTTTTGCAAAGGAGCTTTTGCACAAGCTGAAAAGCGAGGGGAAAAAGCTGGGCATTGCAACCACCGCACACAAAAATCTTTACGTTCCCGCGATGAAAAGAAACGGGATATACGGTCTGTTCGATACGATAATCGACGCAGATACTGTCAATGCGGGAAAGGACAGCCCGCTGATATTTCTTAAAGCGGCGCAGGCGCTGGGGAAAAAGCCGTGCGAATGCGCGGTGTTCGAGGATACGCTACAAGGGCTCAGGTCGGCCGCTTCCTGCGGATTTTTCACCGTGGCGATAATGGACAAATTCAACAGCGGCAGCTTTGCGGAGATAGAAAAAACGGCGGATATGACCGCCGTGGATTTTGAAATATTTTTAAAATAACGGAGTGGGGCAAAGCCTGTAAAAATAGGCGCTGCCCTTTTTTCCTATCCTTTCGGTAACTCCCATATAGCCTGTTATCTCAAGCATAATGCTGGGGTCGGTGGTTTTCATCAGCTTTCCCAGCTCCGCGAGGGTAAATTCCTCACTCAGTCCGTCGGGGAGGAAAAAGCTGTAATCCTGCGGCTTTTGCAGGTATATTTCGCGGCGCAGGGCGGTGGGAGTTTTGGAGTATTTCCCTCTGCCGCTTCGCCGCATCGTTTTTCTGCTGACGTAATTCACTCGCTCCACGTCAAGCTCCGCTATGCAGATCGTAAGATTGGGATCGGTGAGAAAGCTCTTTATGCGGTAAAGCTCAAGGAAAAATTTCGTGTAGCTGCTGAAATAGCGATAATTTCCCTCTGTGAGTATCTCGCCCGTCTTTGCGTCGGCGTTCAGCGTCCTTACACGGCGCTCAAAGGGGTATACCACCGTGACGTGGCAGGCTTGAAGCATTTTTTCCAGCTTTTTGTTAAGGCGGGAGAAGTTGGCGGTCTGTATCTCGTAAATTCCGTTTTCCGTCACCACGTCGGCGTAAAAATCCCCTATCTTTGCCTCCTGGTCGCAGTCCTCGCCGTAATAATATTTCAGGGCGGAATGTATGCATTTTTCGTTGAGAGTGCCGATGTTCGTGTACTCGCGGCTTTTCGCCTTTTTCACGGCGGCGGCAAAGCGTTCGGCGTCAGGCTCCTTTATCACGCTTTCCTCGGCTTTGTAGGAGAAAATTTCCGCCTGCTCGTTCTCAACAAAGGCGGGAACGCTGATACATTCGCTGCTCCCGATAATTCCGTCCGCAACGGCTTTAAGCTCGTCAAGGGCGTTGCTGACGGCGTAGCAGCGATCAGCCGCCCTGAACATTGAAGCGTCGTTGACGTTGTCACCAAAGCAGACAAGCTCGTCAGCTCCCAGCATTTCCTTGAGCTGCAAGGCGGCGTTGGCTTTGGACGCCTTGGCGGAAAACACCTCGTACCAAAATTCGTCCTTGTGGTATGTATCCATCTGCCCGTTGACGGCAAAGCCCTTTTCGGCGGAAAAAACGCCGTTCAGCGTTTCAATGGGGATAATGGAATTGAAAAAAGTGAAATAGTATATCCTGCCCTCGAAAAGCTGTTCGTAGCTGTCGCAGGGGCGCAGGGTGGTGTCGCCTTTTCTGTCCTTTAAATAGGTCTTGGTGCGGGCGGTATCGTAGGAAAGATAGCTGACCCGCTGTTCGCCGTCTATAAATGCGTAGACGAGGGGAGTTTCGCCGTATTGCATTATCATTTGCTTTGCTTCTTCAAGGCTTTCGGGTTCAAAGTCGTTCATGGCGATAATCTCGCCTGTGTCGCCTTTCACTATGGCAACGCCGTTCTGAGTGATAACAGGGATAGATATTCCAGCCTTTTGCATTATGGGTCCTGCGCTGACAAAGCGTCTTGCCGTGGCGTAGGTGAACAGCACGTCCTGCTCTGAAAGCCGCCTGATAAGCTCCGCCGCCCTGTCCTTCAAGCCCGCTTTCATAGTCAGCAAGGTGCCGTCAAGGTCGGTGACGTAAAGAGTTTTGCGGGAGGGAGAGCCTGTGCGGTTTTTTAACTGTCCTTCCTTCATACGCAGATAAGCTCCTTTATATCGTCGAATTTTCCCTCGCCTATGCCGCTGACTTCCATTATCTCCTCTATGTCGTCAAAGCCGCCGTTTTCCTCACGGTAGGCGATTATCTTTTCCGCCGTGGCTTCGCCTATTCCCGGGAGGGTGGAAAGCTCCTCGGCGGTGGCGGTGTTTATGTTCACCAAAGCGGCGGGAGAGGTGGTTTGCTGAGAGGCAGAGGGCGCTTCCGCTTTCTGGATCGGCGTCGTTATTTCAGCTATCGCCATAACTCCATGATCGGCTCTGCTTACCGCCACGATGCAGACGCATACTGCGGTAAACAAGGCGCAAAGCAGCCAGAAAAATATGCTTTGTTTCACGTTTATCAGCCCCTTAATCAGTTCATTCAGTGATTCAGAAGTATTTATAATATCTTTAGGCATTGATTTGCCGTTTTTTATATTTTGTTACATAAAATCCTTGTCCAAAATCTAAATCAGCCCTGCCTATATCATCTTCAGGACTTTTTATTACTTCAATAGAACCATGGTACATAATTTCATTATCTTCCATCTATTATTGCCTCTATGATTTTATTCAATGACTATATTGTTTTATTTATGGATTAAATAAATCCACCTATGACGTTGATCTCAAAAGGAACGGCTCCTTTTCTGAATAATATTTCATCAAGCTCTTCTAACGCTTTGCAAACTGTATACGATATATTATTTTCCATTCAGACAACAACCTGATCGATCGTCAATCAATAAACTCATTAATATCAACGTTTTTCTTCCCTATAACGTTATAAGCATAATTGATTTCTTTATCAGTAAAACGGCTTTCATTTGCTTTGATAAATCTGTAGGTAAAATGAACATTTATTTTCTTTGCTTTAGTGAACCAAAGGATCCATTCATCAAAATCATCAGCTTTTTCAAGCATATGATCGCAGATCATTTTACAATCCTTAAGTTGGCTTAACGAGTCTGTGTTTTTCTGTCTTATAACGTTATAAGCATAATTGATTTCTTTATCAGTAAAACGGCTTTCATTTGCTTTGATAAATCTGTAAGTAAAATGAACATTTATTTTCTTTGCTTTAGTGAACCAAAGGATCCATTCATCAAAATCATCAGCTTTTTCAAGCATATGATCGCAGATCATTTTACAATCCTTAAGTTGACTAACAAGTTCGCTAAACGAGTCTGTTTTTTTAAGTGGTTTATATGACATGATATTTCATACTCCCCTTTTTCTGAATTTTCTATAATTTTTTAAACTCTTTTAACTGAATAAGCAAAGGACCTGTTTTAAATCATCTTCCTAAAAGTCTGTATATTTTCATTGACAAGTTTCAATCCACTCTTCCAGATCACTAAGGGTTTGATTTGACCGTTTTGGTCAACGTAAAACTTGATCTTCTTCGGCTTTCAGTCGGAGCAGTTAGGTGTATTCGCTCATGGGGTTTCACTTACCATGTCCTCTATTTTAATTTCGTTGAAATACGTCTGTTTTTATCATTATAGCATACTTTGTCAAAAATTGCACTATAAGTTTATAATTTTCCGCAAAACGCTGACGGTTATTACAATACAAAAAACGCTTCCGATCGCGTATATAAAAACACGCTCCTGTGTTAAAGGAGCGTGAGGGTTCGGCGCACTGATCATATAATGCAGGCAAACCGTTTAAAATATTTCTCAGTTTTCTAAGCAGGACAGCTTATTCAGCCAGCGGCTTAGCAGAAGATACGTAAGACCTATCAGCAAGACCGCAAGAAGGCAGGAAACAATTATGCTCAAGGCGCTGAAAGAGCCGCCTCCCGACAGCAGGTCAAACAGCAATAAGCCGACTATCGAAACTGCAAGGCTTATAACAAGCTGAAACAGCTTTATGACGGCTCCGCACTTTAGAAAAGTTTTCTTTTTTCCGCCGACGGTCATAAGGGCGCGATAATATTTTCGCTTGCTCCCGAAAACGAGATAGCAGTTTATTATAACTCCGAAAAGCGAGATGACAAAGGTTATTATTCCGATAACAGAAAGGGTTATTGAATTTGAAAAATCTGCGGCGAGGGACTTTAACGGGTCGAAATCCATAACGGCGAATTTATCGGAGTTTGTTTCCGTTCTGAATTTTTCTTTGTCCGTGCCGTCGGACAGCTTTGTAAACATAATGGGACCCGTCACAGGCGTCAACGCTGTGAATTGCCCGTTATCCAAGGCTATGGCAAATTTTTCATATCTTGACGTGAAAAAAAGAAAATACTGAACGTCGTCGTTGTCGATAATTCCTACTATCTCATATTTGCTTCCGTCTGAAAGGGTGCCTGTCTGACCGACCTCAAAGCCTGTGGCTTCGCTCACTAACAAGGGAACGCTATCCGAACCGATTTTGTTTTTTACCGCGTCAATATTGCTTTTGCTCAAAAAGGGCAGGTTTTCGTCAAATAATTTCTCTGATACCCCGTAAAGAGCGCAGAGACGTTCATTGTAATCTGTGACTTTGATCCCGTATTCCACACGAGGGTCGTCCTTTATACTGCTGAAATCACCGAGGGCGCTTTCGTCATATATTTTTACGGCGTTTCCCGCCTTCGAATCTATCAGGTAAACCAGCGTCCCGATGTAATCGCCTATTGCTCCTGTCATAATATTTGCGCAAATCATCATAACGGTAAGCATAAGAACGATGACAATTTCACCGCCTGTATTGCTTTTTAATTCGCTTTTTACCAACGCGGCGGTTTTCTTTAAATTATCCATTATATACCTCCTCGGAGGGCTGAGCCTTTGCCATTTTCAGCATTGGCGGAGCTATGGCTATTGCCGCCACAAACAGGAATATTACTGCGGAAAAGATGAAATACATATTTTTAAGCTCGTAGTCCAAAAGGCTCCTTGAAAAAATGTCCTCGGTAAGTATCAATACGGCGGACGCTGCTCCGAAGGAAACGGCTAAGCAGGCGAGGAGCGACAGCGAGAGCAGTCCCAGAACGGGCAGCATACGCATACCGCACAGCTTCAGCACGGAAAGCATAGGCATCGTGTCCCTGCAAAGCCGTAAGGCGGGATAGTATATGCCGAAAACGGAAAACAAGGCGATAAGCGTTCCCAGAACGCCCATAAATAACGTGTAAGCCATAGTCGGGTCGGCGGGGAGCATATTTTGTTTGTAATGGTCTATTTCTTTTCCCGTGGATCCATATACAGCCTGATTCAGGACGTTATAGGTCTCATCGGTCATCTTCCTGTCAAAATCCACATTGCCGATTATGTAAAGAACGCCGCCTTTTGTAAAAGCTGAGCTTTCTAAAAAAATCGAGGGGATACGCACATAATCGTCAAGGGTTATCCCCACAACGGTAAATTCCGTACCGAATAAATTTACCTTTTCCCCCACTTCAACACCAAATCCCTCGGGCAGAACGATAACGCTGTCACCGTTTTCAAGCTCCTGCCCCGTTATTTCTCGGCCCTGAGCAATATTCTGCTCGGAAAGATAAGGCTCGTCATAATAGATGAAGGTTTTACCATTCCATGACGTAAACCGCAGTCGTTCATCTCGGTTTTCTTTAAAAAGCGGCATAAATTTTATATTATTTATGCTTTTTGTTTCTGTTTTTATCTCTGCCTTTTCATATATGATATGTATATCTATGGCGTCTATCTGATTGCTGTTCAGGGAAAAAAGAGAATCTATAATACGTTCGCTTACCGCTATACAGTTTTCGTCCTCTTCACCGACTCCGCAATAAAAATAATATGTGGTGTTTGCCCTGTCCTCTTCTTCGTTGCTGAAAAGGACGTCGCTTCCCATAACAGATGCGGCAAACAGCATAAGAAAAGAGGAGAAAAAGAACATCAGCATAGCGGAAAGGGTGTATTTCCGCTGTTCTCTGCCAAAATGGCTTTGCAAAACGGAGCATAACAAATACAGATATTTCATTGTGCTTTGTCCTCCGCCCCGCCGTCTGTAAGCTGTCCGTCTGAAATATAGTATATCTTATTGCATTTTTTGGCTACCCTCCTGTCATGGGTGACTATTACCACCGTACGACCCTCACCGTTAAGCTGTCTGAAAAGCTCCATTATATCCTCGGCGGTTTTGCTGTCTAAGGCGGCGGTAGGCTCGTCGGCAAGGATCACTTCGGGATTTCCCACAATGGCTCTCGCTATGGCGGCTCTCTGCCGCTGACCGCCTGATATCCTGCCTGCGCGTCTGTCTGCCAGCTCGGAAATTCCAACTCGTTTCAAAGCGTACAAAGCATACTTTTTTATCTTGGCAAAAGGAACGTCCTTGCTTACCAAAAGAGGATAGGAAACGTTTTCCAGCACGGTTTTGTCTGGGAGGAGCCCTATGCTTTGCAGTACAAAACCCACAAGGCGGTTCCGTATGTCGAAAACGTCAAATCTGTCCAATATTTCGCCGTCAATGGTATATCTGCCCGTGGTGGCGCGGTCAAGACAGCCTATAATATTAAGCAAAGTGGATTTTCCCGAGCCTGATACTCCCATAAGGGCTATGTAATCACCCTGATTTATTGTAAGGCTTACGTCACTCAGAGCCTGAACGGAAAAATCGGTTTTCGGGTTGTAGATCTTGGTTATGTTTTCAAGCTTGATGTTCACTGTGCGTTTCGCTCCTTTCGTTTATATTTTCGATTTCTTTTTCTTTATCCGTAGGCATTTTTTAACAATAAACAAAAGCAGACTGCAAAGTAAATATCCGACAATATAGCAAATAATGCCGAAATATATCTGCGGCAATCTCACGTAATCCACCAGGCCGCCCCAGAGTCTGTTTTCATAAAGGGGAAACCAAATGAATAACGACGTGTTTGCAAGGCAGGCGACCAATGCCAACTTTATCTTCCTGTGCCATTCAAAGCCTAACGTATAGGCAAATGAAACGCCTGCCATTGCCAGAACGGGCAGCCATTCTTCATACAAATACCACTCTAACAGCTCCGGGTCGTTAAAAATATAAATCAAATCATAATTGCTCAGAAGATCCCATTCCGAAATTCCTTTTTCCATCATCATACTAAAGCTGATCATAGGAGTGTGATTGGCAACGGGTATGTGGATAAAGAGCTGATTGAAATACCAGAAATATAAAATATTGCCGATCAGAATAAACGGTATCTGCCTGCCTTTGATGACCTTCAATTTTAAAAATATTAAAAGAACGATAAGAGCGAGAATGGAAAGGATAATCGTAAGATCTTCCGAGTCCCAATACACTTGTTCATCACTCCTTTATCGGCGGTGTATTTTGTAATGCTGTGACTGTGATCAATTTTCTCACTTTGTAAAGGAAACAACGGTATATGACAAAACGTGAAGCTTTTCCGATATTTTTTATTGTTCTGCTTTTTGTACAGAATTACATATTGCAATTATTTCATTTTGACTAAATTCCTTGCTTGCAACGAACTCGATAAAATAATCGCCGTTATCAAAAAGAACGTAATGCGAACCGTTATGCTCCTGAAAATACATTCCCTCACAGCCGTTTACGTCAATTGCATAAGGCGCCTGCAAAAAGCTCTCGGTGTTTAATCTTTTTCCCTGAACAGAACCCTTTGTCATCTGACAAAAACGAAATTCTTTTTCTGCATTGTACAAATCAGTATAGAGAATTTCAACTATATGCTCTTCGTCCAGCATTATCTCATAGCTATACCCGCTAAGGTCCGCCCCTATCTCATATCTTTCCTCCAGAGTCAGGGGCGCATCTGAAATATCTGTCGTTTTGATGAGCGAATATGTATCGTACGATTCAACTTTAAAGCTGCTGTGGCTTATTGCCGCATACGCAGCCGTCGACAGCGACGCAAGGATAACAACTAAAAAAGCAAGCTGGACGAGTTTTTTCAGCGGAACGCTATGTCCATAAAATACAGTTCTGCCGTCCATACTTTTTATAAGCCGATTGGCTTTTCTTTCAAAGCTTCTGGAAAATTCACAGCTTTCCGTATCCTTTTCGTATTCTTCAAGCTGACGGTTCATCGCGTTTTCCAACGCCGTTTTAAGTTCATTCATATCCGTTCTCCTTCAAAATAGCCGCCAGCTTTGCTCTCCCGCGCCTCAGCCGCTTTTTTGCGTTTTCATAGCTTATGCCCAGCAGCTTTGCCGCTTCTTTTAAACTGTTATCCATATATGAGGTCAGGTATATTATGTCGAAATAATTTGGCGGAAGCTGCTGTAAAGCCTTTTCAAGCTGCTCTGCGCTGTATTTTTTATCTAACTCTTCGTCAGGGAGAGGGCTTTTATCCGAAGCTTCAAGCTCCTCAATATCTATGTCGGCTTCATAACGGCGGATTATCCTTTTCAGCATATTGTAAGACGCGTTCCTGACAATAATAACCACGAAAGCCTTAGTCCGGGGACAATTTATTTCGGATATTTTTGAAAAATTCTTTGCGATACTGATAAAGGCGTCCTGTAATGCGTCCTCGGCGTCCTGCTGATTTTTCAGTATATCAAAAGCTACCTTGTACATAAGGTTCCTGTATGCGTAATACAGTTCTTCAAATCGCTTTTTGTCCTCGTTTGCGCAGATGTATCCCAACGCTGCCGCAAGCATACGAACGCCTCCTTTTTTGTTGATGGCGGAAAGAACGCTTTCCGCAGAGCTTATCGTTAAATGAATTATAGCATAATTGCAGGGGGAGTTGTCAATATATTCTGATAATAATAACAACGAAAGACTTGGTTTGGGGACACTTTTTTCGGATTTTTTTGAAAAATTTTTTGGGGTGATGATAAGGGCGGACTGCTGTTTTTGCAGTATATCAAGGGCTGACTTGTATATCAATTAAAACTGCATAACATAAAAACACGCTCCCGTGAATTGGGAGCGTGTTGAGGCGAGTCGGTTGATGTGGTGTTTGAAAAAAAACAGATTTCCCTGTAGTCGAGAGCTATGAAGTTACCGCCGATTATGCCCGAGCTGCAGTCCGCCTCAAGCATTCAGAAAACCCGTTTCAAATCTCCGCTTATCAAGCACGCCGCGCATATATCCCAGAAAATCATCATAGCCAAGCGTCCAGCGGTATACTTCGGGTATGATCTCGGATAATTCATACTTTGCTGCTCTGCTGCGGCGTATGGTCACGGAGCATTCTTGGATCATGCGCGGACCTCCGCCGCCGCGAGCGATCATATCGGCGATATGATCATCTGTTACAGCAATTACAGCGTCGTTTTCAATAGGCTCAAATTCTTCGTCCATACTTTTGAAGCTCATATCTTCTTCAAGGCTGATAAAATGCTTGATATGTCTTAACGTCACACCGCCCTCAATAGTTATTTCATCTTCAAGAGAGCTTGTGCTGAGTTCGGGATTTATCTTGACCCCGTTTTTTAAATACCTTTCAAGCACCAAAGCAGAATATTTCAGGTTTTTATTCTGAGTGAGCATTTCATCATCAGCAAACGAAAAGCTCCACATTTCTGCGCTATCGCACTTACCGTCACGGTTTACTCTGCCTGCCGCCTGCAAAAGCGAGAGTAGCGAAGAGTTTTCGCGAAAGCCCGTTCTGAACGAAAAATCCATGCCTGCCTCAACACATGAGGTCGCCACCAGTGTCCAGTTTGTGTCGTTTTTGTCATTCTTCAAACGCGTCATTATGTGATTTAAAGCTGAAGCTCTGTCCTTTGGGGTAAGAGCTGTTGACAAATGCTCTACGCATTGCCGCCCGTATTCAGTGCAAATATCATTTGCTATCACCGCCGCCGACTGCACCGTGTTGACAATCAAAAGGCGCGGTCCTGCGCTTTCCTGCACGATCTTTATAAGTTCACCGCGGGAAAGCGCGTTTGGCAAAGTGCGAAACGTCACTCTTCCCGCCTCGTAATCGGCAAGCTTTTTATGCAATTCACTGTCCGTCAGCTCCGCTATCTCAGGGTGCGGCAATTTAAGGGAATATAAGCTTCTGAGTTCCCAAAACCGAACAAGCGAACCCGATGCCAACACCCATCTGCAATTCCAGTCTTCGGCGAGGGTATTCATCCACTGCCACGCCAGCGGCATCAGTTTTATCGGCAGCGAGCAGTGCGCCTCATCAAGAAAAATCACACTTCCGGGCAGTTCGTGAAGTCGTCTCAGGGCGGACGGCTTTGAAGATGAAAGCGTTCCGAAAAATGCCGCCGCAGTTGTCACAATAATAGGTGCGCGCCAAAGAGAGGTCAGGTGACGGGTTTCTTTGCTCTGAAAATCCGCACGAAAATGCAGCTCAGCCACAACATCTTCGGGATTTTCGTCTGGCAGTATCAACGCTTTTCTGTACACGTTTACCGATTGTTGTATGATGTTTGTAAACGGCAGGATCACGAATATTCTCCGCGCATTATTCTCTATCGCCTGCCTTAAAAGATTAGCCATAACAGCGGTGGTTTTCCCTGAGCCTACGGGGCTGTCGCAAACAGAAAACGGTGTGTCCACACTTATATTGCGGCACACATTGTACATTTCCCGGCGAAGTCTGTTGCGAGAGTCATTGCGGTCATTACCGCCGAGGAAATTAACATACCTATCGAGCGCTTCAAGACGTTCTTTCGCTCTTAGCGGAGGTATGTTGTTTTCATTTACTGTGTTTCCGTAAACTGCCGCCGTGTCTGAATGGTCTGCGTCGGCAAGACAAGACAATGCCATTCGTAAAAACATAGGGTTTCCGTTAACGCGAGGTTCAGGTTTAGCGGTTTCATTCGGGCAAAGAGTTTTGTGCGTCAAGAGAAGTTCGGGAAGAGATTTTTCAGCAGCTTTGCGCACGTCAGCTTTATTGTCACGAAAAATCAGATTTCCACGGCTTTGCTCTGCGGATATATCGGGAAGTCCCCTGTGATGGGAATAAACCGCAAGTGCGGAATACATCGCACCATTTGAAAGCAATTCTGCGCATCCCGCATCAACGTGATTTATAGGAAGACGTGCGTGTTTTTCATCATTCGTGTGAAGCACCGCTTGATTTTCTCCGAGAAGCTTGCCAAGGTCATGGAGCGCGGCTGCGTTTCTCACGATACATTCAAGCTCGCCGCTGAATTTCTTCGAGTATTCCTCCGCTTTAGCGGCATAACCGGCGGCGGTTTCGGTGACTGCAGTTATATGTGCTTGATATGACTGTGCCTTAAATCCGTCCTTTTCACTGTGAGCAAGGTATTTTTCTTTCATCTTACTGTAAGGTCAACGCAGCTCTCAACACGGCTCAGCAAATTTTCAGGGAGAGCAGTCACATCCTCATAATCGCTCCATGAAGTTGAAGGCTCTTTCGGATCGCCGAGTTTTTTCGGTGTAAGCGCCTCTATAAGCAAATGTTCAGGGCAGCTTCCAAGCAAGTTTTTATGCTCTATATACCATGCGTGACGTATGCGTACATCGGGGCGAATAGCAGATCGGTTCATATCGTAAGCATACGGAATAAGCAGCTTTAACAGTTCAATGTCGTCCGCTGTACAGCCTGTTTTATGGGCAAAATTCGGATTTACAAAGAAACTCATTGTATATACTCCATGTTCTGCCACTCTGAAAGCAAGCGGCGCCATACCCGAATTTTTACCCTCCTGAACACCTGCTTTATTGGTATTAGATTCACGAAGAATGTTTATCGGGGCAAGCGAAACACCAACGCCGAACTGGACAACACCGCTTTTTATAAATCCTTTATCGCTTTCACCTTCAAGGAATGTATTTCCGAAAACGCGAGCGTCCCAGTATTTGCTTACAAATTCGCTTTCCATGAATTTAGAAGGGTCGTTTCCCATTTCGTTTTTTATTGTTTTACGGTCGCGTCCGCGCTGTTCAAGAATATTATAGCGACTTTCGTTGTTCAAAAACTTCTCAGGGAGCGACTTGAAGAACGGCGAGCTGTGATCCTCCAAAAGGTCGCGAAGTTTTCGCTTGAACGACACAGGCGAGATCTCTCCGCAGCCGCTGCTGTCTCGCTGGCGCGGGTCGCTTTCGCGATCGGGGTCACCGTTAGGGTTTGAGTTTACTGTTTCAATTACAAGCTGTCCTGTTGCTCTTTTTATTTCATTATTCATTGATAATATCCTCCGTTACATTATTGTTTTCTGTATTTTCTTTTTTCGGGAATTTTGCAAGGTAGCCTATAAAAAGCTGCGCTTTCTCCTCATCGCCAAAGCGTACGTCGGACTGCCATGCCTTATGCAGCTTCGTTGCTGTATTTTCATACAATGATAAGAGCCAAGCTGCCCGCCAGCTTTCTTTTCCTTCGGCTGTTTCATTCTTTGCACGATAAGACTTTGCCCAGGTAATATACGGATTCATTCTTGTACCGAGCGTATTCAGCGTGCGGACGGGATACTCTGCCGCAGACCGGTACATTCCGCTTCCTGCAAGCTGCGTCGGCAGATCGCCGTCGCGAACAACTTTGCAATACAATGCATGAAGTTCATCTGACACTTTTAAAAGCTGTCCTAAAAGGTATGGTAGGTTATCCATATAATTCTCCTTTTGTATGCCCGCACGATAGAGTAAAATTCCCATAAGCGAGAGCATTTCTTTTATGTAGTTTATAAATGTATGGCTGTTCTTTTCGTCATTTTTCCGCAGCTTTACAGCAGCCATTTGATTGCCGACAAATCCGCCAAGCGTTGTTGCCTGGTTCGCTGTAAGGTGCAGATCGGCGGCAGCTGATACAGAGGGTTCCAGCATAAGTTGGATCCCATGGTATTTCGGTATCAGTGTTATCTTCTTTTCTTTGGCATTTTTATCCTTTCGCTTTATGAGTTCGCCGTTTTGCTTCCAAAAGCGGTTCAGAACATCTGCGGCGGTTGTCGGAAAAATAACACGAGGCTTTCCGAACGGAAATTCGGGGAGATTTTCTCCGCCCGCCGTCCATTGCTCACTCATCACTTCAAGCTCCCGCGCGTCGGTATGATGGGAATATATGACCTTTGTGCGCCCGTCGTCGATTTTCTTCAAAATAAAAATCTGAAGTCCGTCAGCCTTTGAGTCTGAACCGATTCCCTTTCCATGCCTCAGTTCGTCTATAAGACTCTTTGCGCAGGCTGAAAAAACGCTGTCGCCGCTGCACGAAAATGTATTTACAAACGAAATCGGCGTTTTGGGAAGGTGCAGCGGATAAGCGAAAAGTATTTCAGATTTATCGGTATTTATCCAGGTTTTCCCCTTTTGTTCCTCGCTGCCCAGCCATTCTAAAGCCGCCTGAAGATTTTTTCGGTTTTCAGTGGAGATAGGATAGCTTGCACTTTCAAATCGCCCGTATCTTTTTTGACATTCATGCTCTTTAAACATTGTGCGAAGTTTAACAGTAATACCCGACAGCTTTACTTGAGGCATAGGGTCTTTTATCGGCGAATACGGCGAACCGAAAGCATCTAAATCTCTCGCGTCAGCGTTTTGTGTGCCCTTGTTTTCAGCTTCAAGTAAAGCCTCATTCAATTCTGTCACAAACATATCGCTGACGGCGGGAATGCCCATTTCTATGAGGCGAGGTGTTTCCAGCGCAACACTTATATTATCTTTGCTGGTTTTCTCCGTTTTTTCGTTATCCTTGCAAAGAAACAAAATTCCGAGTGCGATCGAAATATCCTTGCGCTCCGCAAGCATTGCAAACGCTCTGCTTTCCAGTTCTTGATGAAGGACCTGCGGGTCGATAAACATTCGGCTTTCCTCTGTCAGAATTTTCAGCGGCTCAAAATCCGGGACAAGTTTTTCGAGTTCGTTCGGCATTCTTTCCATGTGGCCTTTATATAAATCAAGGAAACTTTTTTTGCCCCAGTTGTTAATTTTACACCAACTGCGGATTTCATCGAGTTTATCAGTGTCCAACGACTCTGCAGTTAGTTTTGAAATATCGCCTTTAATTGAATCATCAGTCACGAGATAGAGAGGAGTAAGATTCATTATTGGAAAAGTACCGTGATTTGAGCCGTATTTTCTAAGAAGTTTGCCGAGTTCTTTGTCAACGGTCGATATTTCCAAAACCTTGCCGCCTTGTATGGTAATGTGATAGCAAGGCCGTTTTGCATTTATATTCGGAATTACAAGATATTTCCTGTTCCAGACATTCGCCTTGACGCCTGCGCCGTTCATCGCCTCAGACAAATTATACAGTTCATTTATCACAGACAATCCTCCCTTCTCGGGAACTCAAGAACGCCTTTATGAATGACGATGTCAGTGTCATAAACCGCGCAATATTGCGAATTATAGCCGTCGTTAAACACGCTTCTGAGCATTGACGGAATACAAATGTCGGGAAGCTCGGCACATACACGTGTGCTTTCACGAAAAGGTCCGAAATACGACACTGTAAACTCGCTCCACCCGAGAGAAAGCGTTGCATAAGACTGCCCGCACGCCAAGCGGCGATTGAAGATCTCCTGGTAAGCATGACCCGGTGAAGTCGTTGAGCTGTCCCACTTTCTTGCAGATCGAGACAATTTGTCTTTATCAGGATTTGGGATCACATCGGCGTAAAGCCGATAGCAAACGTCAAGCAAGACAGTCGCAAACATCCGGTAATTATTGCCCTCTTTTACATCCTTAGCCTTGCGCAAAGGTCCGCCATAATTCGTGGCATATGAGTGGAAAACAGGCACACTGCACAGCTCAACTTTTCGAGGAATTACAAGTACGGCAGGTCCCCAGAGAACACTCTCAAAAAGCGCACGTACAGCGGAATACGTTGGTGCAGGATAACTGCACGGAGAATCTCCGCTGTCGGGCCTTGTCCATATCGCAGTGTTCCCTGCAACTTCCATTGCAACCGGATATGTTTTCTTTACCAAAAACATCATCTCCTTTCGTAATTTTTGGGATTTATAATTTTTAGTCAAATTATAACAAGAAGTTTTTTGTAATAAGGCGGGGATTTTTACTGCCTTATCATAAAGTCGTAAGTATGGTCTAACGGGTATTGTTTTCTTTTTTCAATCAGAAAATATCTGACCTTATAATAGCGCAATGAAATAAAAATGTCAAGAGGTATCTGTACATATTATCGGACTTGAAATTTCTTTTCAATATTTTTTCAAAGATGGTCGTTCCCGCTTGCAGAAAAATTCTAAAACAAAGCTGACAGGTATAATCGAAAACATGTTAGAAATTTGTTAGAAATCCGTATAAATTTTACACAAACGCAAAATAAAAAAAGCACCTCCATAGTTTGGGGCGCGCTGCGATTTTTCGGTTTTGCGTAAGCAAAATGAATTTCCTTAAGGGAAATTCAAGAAAAATCGCACATGGAAAAGAGCTGAGGGCAAGCCGTAAGGCGACGGACGAAGGCTTTTACCGTTTGAAAAAACGCCTTCGTAAAACGAGGGCGTTTTTCCTAACGACGTGTGGCATGTTACCAAAAAGATATTAAAACTGCATAACATAAAAACACGCTCCCGTGAATTGGGAGCGTGTTGAAGCGGCTCAGCCGCTGTCTAAACATTACAAAAAAGATTTTTAAATTTGTTCACAAAATTGAATTATATCATATTTTCTAAACCTGTCAACAAATTATTTCAGTTTTATTACATCTCCACCGTCTTGTTCAGACATACCATAGCCGGTATCATTAATGATTTCATAGTCATCTCCCAGCAACTCGCAAAGCTTTTTATACACAAATCTGACCGCACCATCAAATCTCTGTTCGTCTTCTTTGTTGTCAAAGCCTTTGTAGGAGAATTCGTGCTCATTATTGATAAACAATTTGGGGTATTCCTCGTTAATATAATTGGTCATGCTTTCTGATTCGGATTGACCTATTAATCTATCCTCATAATATTTAATTGCTTTATGAGTGCCATCAAGCGAATAGATATCATCTGCAAAATACCCATCGCTGCTTATTCTTACGGGTGAGGAAATCTGCCCTTCTTCACATATCCACACAAAATACGAGCCATGATCAAAGAAGAGCCTTAACATTCTCATTTTATAAAATTCTCCAAATGATTCGGATCAGCTCCAACAATGAAGTCGTTTGAACCAACAGTTATACCAACAACATAATCTTTGCCTTTAAAATTTACATGATAAGCTGTCGATTACCTTTAGCAACAGGAATAAAATTTCCTTGGTGCCGCTGACCGGACTTGAACCGGTACGGTATCGCTACCGAGGGATTTTAAGTCCCTTGTGTCTGCCTATTCCACCACAGCGGCAATTATTAGCTTTGATTATTATATCTCAATTTTACCGTTTTGTCAAGCAAAAACAGACTCACAATGCTGTGAGTCTGTTTTTTTATTTGGCTTATGCTATCCTCGTTATCACCAAATGCGCGGAAACAGGCTGAGTTCCTCCTGCGGAAGGCGTGATTATCAGCGACGAGGGATTGTCAGCGGGATTTCTGAGAGTTATAACGGAGTTTACAGCAGTGGTGGTTATCAGGGAGATACCCGTTATTCCCGACGCTCCCGAGGCGCGCCCTGCAACGGTGTAGTCAAGCTCGTCGCCGTTAAGGGTCAGGACGAGTTGTCCCGCCTGATTTACGGGAACGCTGAATTCCACCTTATACGTTCCTATTTCGGGAAGATTGAAGGAGTCGTCAGTCACCCTCGTTATAGTGCCGTCGTTTGAGGACGTTCTGGGGAAGCTGACGTCTGTTCCCGGAGCTACCGAGTCCGCATTGTCAGAGGGCATAAGAGCGTAGAAATCAGCGTAACCCAATACGCCGCCAGGCTCGCCCTGAGGTCCTACGGGACCTTGGGGACCTGTTTCACCTTGAGGACCTGCGGGACCCGTTGCGCCTGTCGGGCCTGCGGGGCCTTGGGGGCCTGTTTCACCTTGTGGGCCTGCGGGACCTGTTGCACCTGTCGGGCCTGCAGGGCCTTGAGGTCCTGTTTCGCCTTGTGGACCTGCGGGGCCCGTTGCGCCTGTCGGGCCTGCAGGACCTTGGGGTCCTGTTTCGCCTTGTGGACCTTGGGGACCTGTTGCGCCTGTCGGACCTGCAGGGCCTTGGGGGCCTGTTTCACCCTGTGGGCCTGCGGGGCCTGTTGCGCCTGCTACGCCTGCGGGGCCTTGGGGTCCTGTTTCGCCTTGTGGACCTTGGGGACCTGCTGGGCCTATCTCGCCCTGAGGTCCTTGGGGTCCTGTTTCGCCTTGCGGGCCTGTGGGGCCTTGGGGTCCTACGGGACCTGTTTCGCCCTGCGGGCCTTGAGGACCGACGGGACCTGTATCACCTTGGGGTCCCTGAGGACCTGCGGGTCCTGTTGCTCCTGTGGCTCCTGTGGGTCCCTGAGGTCCTACGGGTCCTGTTTCGCCTTGGGGCCCCTGAGGGCCTACGGGTCCTGTTTCACCCTGAGGGCCTTGGGGACCTTGCGGGCCTGTTTCACCTACGGGTCCTTGTGGACCTATAGGTCCTGTCGCACCTGTCGGACCTTCAACGCCCATTGGACCCTGAGGACCTACGGGGCCTGTTGCGCCCACCGGTCCTCTTGGTCCAGTTGCACCGGCAGGGCCGGGAAGTCCCATAGGTCCCTGCTCGCCGGCAGGTCCTGTTTCGCCCTGAGGTCCCTCGGGACCTCTTTCGCCCTCGGGTCCGGGAAATCCCATAGGTCCTCTCGGCCCTGCGGGTCCCATTGGTCCCATCGGTCCCATAGGACCCATTGGTCCGGGAGGACCGGGGATATACTCGGGACAGCAGGAATTGCCGTTATTGCTGCCGCAGCCGCAGTCGTTGTTACGGTTGTTTCTGCCGCAGCTGTTATTGTTATTGGAATTGTTATAGAACGAATTCATTTTCTTCCTCCTGAAACTGTCGTTTCCGCCTGAAGCGGAACAGTTGACGCCGTGCGTCTATATATAATATGCGGCAGTATGAAAAACGACACTGTGATTTCCGCCTGCGAAAACAGATCTTATTTGTCGCTTCTTTTATCCTGCATTTTGTTGACAAAAGACTGGAAAAGTATTACAATATAATATATAGACAAGCAGCTGCTAAGGTTGTGATTTCCGCAAGGATAAAGGAAGAGGAACGCTGATAAATTTCGTAACAGACCCTGTCCGTTTTTCGCAAAATTCCCCTTGAATATACGGCGAAGCAGGGTTATAATTTAAAAAAAGCAGAACGGAGGAAACATAATGGCAAACAGATTTATTCTTAACGAAACTTCCTACTTCGGAGCAGGCGCAAGAGAGACCCTTGCGGACGAGGTAAAGGCAAGAGGCTTTAAAAAGCTCCTTTTCGTAACGGACAAGACGCTTCTTGACTGCGGCGTGGCAGGCAAGGTCACCGAAGTGCTGGACAAGGCGGGCATACCTTACGAGATCTATTCCGACATAAAAGCAAATCCCACCGTTAAAAACGTTCAGGACGGCGTTGAAGTTTTCAAAAACAGCGGTGCTGACGCTATCGTGGCAGTTGGCGGCGGTTCTGTAATGGATACCGCAAAGGGCATCGGCATTATCGTTGCCAACCCCGAATATGCGGACGTTGTATCGCTTGAAGGAGTTGCTCCCACCAAAAACAAGAGCGTTCCCGTTATCGCGCTTCCCACAACCTCGGGAACGGCCGCCGAGGTAACTATAAACTATGTTATCACCGACGAAGTGAACAAGAAAAAAATGGTCTGCGTCGACCCTCACGATATCCCCGTTGTCGCCATAGTTGACAGCGACCTTATGATGGGAATGCCAAAGGGACTTTGCGCTTCTACCGGAATGGACGCGCTGACCCACGCTATCGAGGGATATATCACCGCAGGAGCTTGGGAAATGTCGGATATGGTGGAGCTGCGCGCTATCGAGCTTATCCATCAGAGCCTTTACGACAGCGTAAACGGCGACCCCAAAGCCCGCGAGACTATGGCACTGGCACAGTATGTGGCAGGTATGGGCTTCTCAAACGTAGGTCTGGGAATAGTTCACTCCATGGCTCACCCTCTGGGCGCTTTCTATGACACTCCTCACGGCGTGGCAAACGCGCTGCTGCTGCCGTACGTGCTGGAATACAACGCCGAGAGCCCCGCAAAGCCGAAGTTCAGAGCTATCGCAAAGGCGATGGGCGTAAATCATACCGAGGAAATGAACGATGACGAATGTGTTGCCGCAGCCATAGACGCTGTACGCAAGCTCTCCGTTTCTATCGACATTCCTCAGAAATTGTCTGAAATAGGCGTGAAAGAAGAGGATCTGGAGGCGTTGTCCGTGGCGGCGTTCAACGACGTATGCACAGGCGGAAATCCCCGTCCCACTTCTCCCGAAGAAATTCTGGAAATTTACAAAAAGGCATATTGAGTCTACGCTCCTTAAAAAGGGCTGCACATACGGCGTGCAGCCCTTATTTTTTGCGGTTATGGCAAAATGCTTATTCCCTCTTGATATTTTTGGAAAAATGGTGTAAAATGTATAGAAGAATAAACCGCCGTCATTTTTGCGGCGGGAAGGGAGAGAGCAATGAGAGTTGCGCTTTTTACCGAGGTATATCTGCCCGCCGTCAACGGCGTGGTGACACATATAAAAACCTTAAAGGAAGGTCTGGAGCTGTTGGGGCATAAGGTGCTGATAGTCGCCGCCGACTCCAACGTGAAAAAAACCCAGACCAGCGAGGACATAGTTTACTGTCCCGCAATAAAGCTGGAAAAGCTGTACGGCTACGACGTGGCTTCGCCTATCAGCGCAGACAGGCTGAAGGTCATAAAGGACTTTCACCCTGACGTTATCCACATACACAACGAGTTCGGCATAGGGCTTTCGGGAGCGATAATGGCAAAGCTGCTGAAGGTGCCGTTGGTGTACACCATGCACACTATGTATGACGACTACGTTTACTATGTGGCGAACAACGAGCATTTTAGGGAGATAGTAACTTCTGCGTCGCATAAATATGCCAAGATACTTGCTACCGCCGCCACTGCAATAACAGGTCCGTCCAAAAAGGTGGAGGATTATTTCCGCCGCTGTGGGGTGGACAAGCCTGTTACCATAATCCCAAATTCAGTTGAGGTGGACGTTTTCGACAGGGAGAGCGTGGACAAGGCTAAAACTGCGGAAATAAGGAAAAGCTTCGGCTTTGACGAAAACGACCTGGTGTTCTGCTTCTGCGGTAGAATGGGGCAGGAAAAGAATATTGAAACGCTGCTGGATTTCTGGGCGAAAAACGTAAAGCCCGACGACAGGATAAAGCTGCTGCTTATCGGCGGCGGTCCTCAGCTTGAGGAATTTACCGAATACGCGCAAAAGTTGGGGGTAAGCGATACGGTAAAATTCAGCGGCAGAGTTGAGCATATAGATATACCGCCTTATTACGCCGCCTGCGACTGCTACATCACGGCGTCCTTGACGGAGTGTCACTCCATTTCAATGATGGAGGGAATGTCTACGGGTATGCCTGTGCTTACCATATGGGACGAGCTGAACGCCGACCAGATAGAAGAGGGAATCAACGGCTTTTTCTTCCACGACGCCGACGAGATGTATAGTGTGATGAAAAAGCTGAGGGGATTGCCCAAGGAAGAGCTGCAAAAGCTGCAAAAGCAGGCGAGGGACACTATCGTTGCGTCAGGGGCGCAGACTATTGCGGAGCATTTGCTTAAGGTCTACGAACAGGCGATACACGATTATGACGAAAAGCAGATGTACAAGGAGCTGACCCACAGCGAGAAGAAAGCCTATCAGGAGGAAAATCCCGAGCTTTACGCCCTGCTGATAAAGCCTAAGCCAAAGCGCAGGGTAAAGGTCAAAGCAAAGCGCGTGACTTCCGAGGAAAAGGCGCAGAAAAAGAAAGCCAAAAAATCTCTGCGGGCAAGGAAGATCGCCGCAAGGGCGGTATCAAAAAATCACAAAAATGCAAAAAGGAACGACAAGCCGTCCAATAAAAATAAATAATTTCAAGGAAGAAAAAAGAAATGTCGGACACGATATTGAACTACCTCACGGGGCTGTTTCAGAACAACGCCGCCGCATCGGTGATAATTTCGGTGGTGTTTCTGGTCATCGGCTTCTGGGGACTTATAAAGGGCGCGGATATTTTCGTTGACAGCGCCTCGCAGATAGCGGCAAAGCTGAAAGTGCCGCTGATAGTTATAGGACTTACGATCGTTGCTTTCGGGACGAGCGCTCCCGAGGCAGCGATAAGCATAACCTCCGCCGTGCAGAACAATGCGGGCATTGCGGTGGGAAACGTTTTCGGCAGTAATATAATGAACATACTGCTTATTCTGGGCGTTTCCGCTATGATATGCAAGCTGCCTGTGAAGAAAACCACCTTCCGCTGGGAAATTCCCTTTGTGGCGATAATCACGGCGGTAATGCTGGGGCTGGGGCTTTGGAACAACGATCTGAACAGGTTGGACGGAGTTGTGCTTGCTCTGCTGTTTGCGGTGTTTATGGGGTATCTGATAAAGCTGTCGAAAAGCGGAGATACCTCGGCGGCGGACGACGTTCCCGAGATCGATGAAAATGCGTCTATCCCGAAAATGATACTGCTGGTAATACTGGGGCTTGCAATGGTGGTGCTGGGAAGTGATTTTACAGTCAGCGGCGCTACAAGGATAGCGGAGGTCATCGGGCTTGACGACAGAGTTATCGGGCTTACCGTGGTGGCGTTCGGCACTTCCCTGCCTGAGCTTGTCACCTGTATACAGGCGGCAAGAAAGGGGAAGGTGGATATTGCTATCGGAAACATAATCGGCAGCAATATTTTCAACATTCTGTTCGTTGTGGGAATTTCCGCTTTGGTTTCACCCAATCCTATCGCTTTCCCGAATTCGTTCATCGTGGACGCGGTCGCTGCGATAGCCGCCGCCGTTCTGCTGTGGCTGCTGGTGCTGAAAAACAAGCAGATAAGCAGGCTTGGCGGCGGGATAATGTTGGTTTGCTATGCGGGATATTTCGTTTATCTTTTCCTGTAAAAACCGCTTGACAGAAAACGGTGAGGATATTATAATATAAGTGCTGAGGTGCGAGAGCTTCTTTCACCGAAGCGGGAATTTTACTGACGCTGAAAAAATTTTAAGGCGAAAGGGCTTGTAAAATACGAAGCTATGCCCTTTTGCGTCTTGCGAAAGGGCTTTTTCTTATGGATTCGAGAGTTGCCGTTATAGGGATAATCGTGGAGGACGAAAACTCCGTGGATAAGCTGAACAGCCTGCTCCACGGCTACGGAAAGTATATCGTGGGGAGAATGGGTATTCCCTACCGCAGTCGGGGAATAAATATCATAAGTATAGTTATCGATGCGCCGCAGGACGTTATCAGCGCCCTGTCGGGGAAGATAGGCGCATTGAAGGGCGTCAGCGCAAAGGCCGCCTATTCCGCCGTGAAAACAGGAGAAAACGATGCAGGATAAGCTGATACAAAAGCTGTACGATAATGCCGATCTGTCCGCAGAGGAGCTGAAAGTGCTGATAGAAAACCGCAGTGACGAGGACTTTAAGCTGCTCAGCGGCTTTGCAAGAAAAAGATGCGAGGAAAGCTACGGGGACAGGGTGTTCACACGAGGGCTTATTGAGTTTTCCTCCTGCTGTAAGAACGACTGCCTTTACTGCGGGCTGAGAAGGAGCAACAAAAATGCGGAGCGTTACAGGCTGACGGAAGATGAAATCCTTTCCTGCTGTGACAGCGGGTATGAGCTGGGCTTTCGCACCTTCGTACTGCAAGGCGGGGAGGACGCGCATTTTACCGACGATATTTTCTGCAATATAATAAAAAAGATAAAGGAAAAATATCCCGACTGCGCCGTTACGCTGTCCCTTGGAGAGAGGAGCAGGGACAGTTTTCAGCGGCTGTTTGACGCGGGGGCGGACAGGTATCTGTTAAGGCACGAGACCGCCGACAAGGAGCATTATTCCAAGCTTCACCCGACTGAGATGTCTTTTGATGATCGTATGCGCTGTCTGAAAGATCTGAAAGAGATAGGTTATCAGGTGGGGTGCGGGTTTATGGTGGGCTCGCCCTATCAGACTGTGGACTGTCTTGTAAAGGACCTGCGGTTCATCAAGGAGTTTCAGCCGCATATGGTGGGGATAGGTCCGTTTATACGGCACAAGGACACGCCATTTCATGATAAACCTGACGGAACGCTGGAGCTGACGCTGTTTTTGCTGTCGGTGATAAGGCTGTTATTGCCTAAGGTTTTATTGCCCGCTACAACGGCGCTGGGAACGATAAGTCCCAACGGACGGGAGCAGGGGCTTATGGCGGGAGCTAATGTTGTTATGCCCAATCTTTCCCCTGTCAGCGTAAGAAAAAAATATCTGCTGTATGACAACAAGATATGCACGGGCGAGGAGGCCGCAGAGTGCAGAGGCTGTCTGCAAAGGAGAGTTGAAAGCGTAGGCAGGCGGCTGGTGTGCGAGAGGGGAGATTATGGGAGCTGATCGAAACTATCAGGTCTTTTGCGGCGGCGCAGATAAAGCGAGGTATAACTAAATGAAAGTAGGAGTAATTTCAAATGGAAAAACAGAAGGTAACAATTCAACCGCTTCGCCCTGAACTATGCGAGGATTGGCTCGGTTTTTTTGAAAAAATTGCGTTTGGCGATCATGTGGAGTGGGCATCTTGCTATTGTCTCGAGGGGCATTTGGATTCAGAAACTAACGATAAATTGGCAGATCCAAGAAAGCGCAGAGAAAAAGCTGTTGAATTAATTAAAACGGGTGAAATGCAAGGGTATCTTGCTTACTCAGATAATATGGTTATCGGTTGGTGCAACACCAATGACCGAAAAAATTACAAATACATTACCGAAATGTTTCAGAAAATCGGTTATCAGACAGATGATAAGGCAGACGCAAAGATAAAGTCTGTTTATTGCTTTTTAATCGCTCCTGAATATCGAGGTAAAGGAGTCGCTCAAAGTCTGCTTAAACGTGTATGTGAAGACGCGGCACAGGACGGATATTCCTGCGTAGAGGCATATCCGTTTTCAGATAAAAAGTTTGAGTATCAGTATCACGGAACTTCCGATATGTATGAGAGAAACGGCTTTTTTCAAATTGCAGATTTGAATTATGTGAAAGTTATGCGAAAAAATTTATTTTGCTGATAAATTCCAATTTATCACAGAAAACATTTTGCAAAAAAATTAAATATACTTTACAAAAATATAAGGAAAAGGAGAAAAAACAATGTACGACCCCAAATCAATGAAGGCTGAGGAATTCATCAGCGACGAGGAGATAAGAGAGACCCTTGACTACGCCGAGAAAAACAAGGATAACCTTGAGCTTATCGACAGCATTATCGAAAAGGCAAAGCTGAGAAAGGGACTTTCACACAGAGAAGCCTCAGTCCTGCTCGCCTGCGAGAACGAAGAAAAAATTCAGGAGGTCTACGACCTGGCGGAGCAGATAAAGAAGGATTTCTACGGGAACAGGATAGTTATGTTTGCGCCGCTGTATTTGTCAAACTACTGCGTGAACGGCTGTCTTTACTGCCCCTATCATCTCAAGAACAAGCACATTCCCCGCAAAAAGCTGACTCAGGAGGAGATAAAAAACGAGGTCATCGCTTTGCAGGATATGGGTCACAAGCGCCTTGCGATAGAGGCGGGGGAGGACCCTATCAACAATCCTATCGAGTACATTCTGGAATGCATAAACACCATTTACAGCATAAAGCATAAAAACGGCGCGATCAGGCGTGTAAACGTGAATATCGCCGCCACCACCGTTGAGAATTACAGAAAGCTCCACGAGGCGGGGATAGGAACGTACATTCTGTTTCAGGAAACGTATCACAAGGAAAGCTACGAGCGTCTGCACCCAACGGGTCCAAAGCACAACTACGCTTACCACACCGAGGCGATGGACAGAGCTATGGAGGGCGGAATCGACGACGTGGGACTGGGCGTTTTGTTCGGGCTGGAGCTGTACAAGTATGAATTTGCGGGACTGCTTATGCACGCAGAGCATCTTGAAGCGGTCCACGGCGTAGGTCCTCACACAATAAGCGTTCCCAGAGTTAAGCACGCCGATGACATTGACCCTGACGAATTCGACAACGGTATCAGCGACGATACTTTCGCAAAGATATGCGCTTGTATCAGAGTGGCTGTTCCCTATACGGGAATGATAATTTCCACCCGCGAGAGCAAGGCGGTGAGGGAAAAGGTGATACGCCTGGGCGTTTCGCAGATAAGCGGCGGCTCAAAGACGAGCGTTGGCGGCTACTACGAGCCTGAGCCTGAGGAGGAGAGCAGCGAGCAGTTCGACGTTTCCGACAAGAGAACATTGGACGAGGTGGTAAGGTGGCTTATGGAGATAGGCTACATTCCCAGCTTCTGCACCGCCTGCTACCGTGAGGGCAGAACGGGCGACCGCTTTATGAGCCTTTGCAAAAGCGGGCAGATACAAAACTGCTGTCACCCCAATGCGCTGATGACGCTGAAGGAATACCTGGTGGACTACGCAAGCCCCGAAACAAGAGCGATAGGCGAAAAGCTGATCGAAAAAGAGCTGGATAATATCCCTAAGGAAAAGGTAAGGCAGATAGCTAAGGAGTACCTTGAGTCCATTGAAAAGGACGGAAAGAGAGATTTCAGGTTCTGATAAGACGGAGGGCGGCGGGGACTCTTCCTTTACCGCTGGGGAAAACCTTTCTGAAGAAAGGTTATTCCCCAGACCCCTTTCCAAAGACTTTTAATGATTTTTTTCAAAGGGGCGATGCCCCTTTTGAAAAAAATAGTCAGAAGTTTTAGGGAGGGGGTTTGGGGGATGACCCTTTTCCAAAAGGGTCTCCCCCAATGGTACAGTGAAAGTCCCCCGCCGCCCTCCTTTTTCTCACAAACAAAAAACAGGCTGTTTAGCCTGTTTTTTATTTAAGTATCAGCACGTCAAACCTGCACTGCCTGCCGAACTGCATTTCGGTGCAGTCGGTGAGCAGGGTCTTAAAGCCCAGCCTTTCGTACAGCCGCCTTGCGCCTGTGTTGCTTTGCTCAGCGGCAATGGTGAACTCCCTTATCCCCTTTTGCCGCAGGTGGGAGATGATGAAATTCAGCAGAGCCGTACCTATGCCCTGCCGCTGAAATGCGGGCAGGACGCGAAGTCCGAACAGGTAATTCCTCACATTGGGTATGACGGCGGCGGGAACGGAGGCGTTCTCAGTCATAACGCTCACTTCTCCCACAAATACGCCGTTTTCCTCCGCTACGGCGCATATCTCGGAGCCGCTGCGCAGGTTCATCTCCCGTATCTGCTGAAAATCATATTTCAGGTCGAGCATAACAGGATAGTTGCCCGACCGTTTTATCTTTTGTGCTTTCTCGGCGGGCTGAACGCTGCCCAGCGCTTTCATATCATATATGGCGTTAAGCTCGTCCAGTCGCTCTATTGGCAAAAGCCTTATTTCCATTTACGCTTTGTATATCCTCTTTATTTTTACAGGTCTAAGTGGTTTGTCACGAAAATCTTTGGGAGTTTCCGCTATCTCATCAACAACGTCCATTCCCTCTACTACCTTGCCAAAAGCGGCGTAATATCCGTCAAGATGAGGAGAGTCGGCGTGCATTATGAAAAACTGACTTCCCGCAGAATCGTAGTCCATAGCCCTCGCCATGGAGAGAACGCCTCTCACATGCTTTATGTCGTTGGGAATGCCGTTTGCGGAGAACTCGCCCTTTATCTTATACCCGGGTCCGCCTGTGCCGTCGCCTTTAGGGCAGCCGCCCTGTATCATAAAGCCGCTGATAACACGGTGAAAGGTGAGTCCGTCGTAAAATCCCTCGCCTACCAGCTTTTCAAAATTCTCAACGGTTATGGGCGCTTTGTCGGGATAAAGCTCTAACTTTATCTCTTTTCCGTTTTCCATTTCAATGATTATCATTTTTATGCTCCTTTTTATTTTTCGCTTTTCAGCGTTTTTTCCTTGTGGCTATGATTATTCCGATCACTATAAGAATTACTCCCGCAGCGCCGATAACGATGTAAATTACCACGTCGTTCCCGCCTGACGGCTGAGGCTCTGAGGTGGTTTCAGACCGGGAAGTCGGCTCGGCGCTCTGCTGGGTTTGCGAAGCAGAGCTTTCGGCAGGCTCTTTTTCGGTCTCTTCAGGCTCGGTGGTGGTTTCCTCCGTTTTTGTGAGCGCCTCGTACGCTCCCGTGTAGTTTCTTTCCTCCGCCTTGTCTACCCTGTGATTGAGGGCGAAAGCTTCGCCCGTTATGTCAAAGTATTTGTCGCAGGCAAGGCGTATGGTGTATTCGCCGTTTATATAGTCGCTGTTGCTGCCCCAGCCTGGATCAACGTATACCCAGCGGTTTTCCTTTTCATACCAGAAGGCGGAAAATTCGTGATTTTCTCCTGCGGTGGTGAGGGTGTCATAAGTAACCTCGCCGCCTACTGCTGCGCCTTTCAGGTTCACCGAGCGGACGCCTATCAGCTCAAGCATTGCGCAAAAAGTGTTGGCAAAGCCTGCGCAGGTGGTCCTGCGGCGCTCCAGAACGTTGTGTATCGCTATGGTGTCAAGAGTTACCCCCGTGTTTGCCGCGTCGTGGTCGTAGCTTATGTTTGAGCTGATCCAGTGGTCCAGGAGATACGCCTTTCTGTACACGTCTGTCTCATCGCCGCATATTTCCTCCACAAGCCGCTGAAGCTCCTCCATAGTGGACTTCACCTCTTCGGGGTCGGCGGTCTGGCTTATATAATAGGCGGACGCCTCGGGAGCTGCGGTCTGTATCTTTTCCAGCTTTTCCGCATTTGGCTCTACCAGTCCTGCGTCGGGGAAATACCAGCCGTTTTCGTCGTGTCTTACCATATACGGCATCTGAACGCCTGATTCCAGAATGAAGAAAAGGTTTGTGTCAAAATTGCTGTCAGTGTGATAGGTGAGCTGAGCAGTGAAAGAGCCGTCGTCGTTGGGGGTGAACTTGTTCTCGTCCTCGCCTCGGTTCAGAGTAACCTCAACGACGTGGTCTCTGGCGTATATGCCGCTGATGTTGAACACGTCGCCCTCTATTTCCACCTCGGCGTAAAATTCAGGGTCGTAGGAGGTGCGAAAGGTGGTGAAGCCTTTACTTTCCGTTTCGGCGCTGATATGGGGGAGGCAGGTTATTATAACGGCAAATGCCGTGACTGTAGCAAAAATTTGCTTTACTTTATTTTTCAGCATGGGAGCTGTCCTTTCTTTTGTACGTTCCTTTTTCTTTAACGATTATTTTCCTTTTTTTCTTTAACGATTATTAAATTATACTACTTTTTTGTATTTTTTGCAATAGGGTTTATTAAGAGAAAGGGCAATTTATGAGAACTGCGCTTTTCGCGGAGGGAAGCTCTCGCGGTGCGGAAGGGAAGGCGGTGGGGTGGAGAGAGTGTGGTGCGGGCGGCGAAGCCGCGGCAGGCGCACGAAGTGCGCCTGCCCGCCGAGCCTGCGGAGCAGGCTCGGCGCTTTGCTTCGGGCGAAGCCCGAAGCAAAGGCGGCTTCGCCGCCCCTCGCACATCTTCCCTTTAACGCACAGCACTGTAAATGACTTGCGGGAGCTATGCTTCTACGAAAGGGGCAGACGTTGATTTTTCATTATGTATCTGCCAATCAGAAAGAAAACCGCAGTTCAGCGCGTTTCCCCTTTGAAGCCCGTCATAACTCCACCAAGAGCCATACTGCACAGGTCGCCGCCTATTATTTCCCCGCCGCAGGCAAGAACGTGCGCCAGAGCAGTCTCATTAACTCCGCTGTCGGAACTGAAATTCAGCACCGTGAAGGTGTACTGCCTGACACGCTCGCCTCGGTAAGCGGACAGGTCGTATCCCTGCTTTTTCTGAAGCTCGTTATACCGCGTATAAACGTCGGAAAATTCAGCGGGAATCGTTATTTCGGCTACCCCTGCGGCAGCTTCCTCCGTTTTCCAGCCGAAGCCCGCAAGAAATTCACGGGCGTCCTGCTCCGTCACCTCTCCCGAAGCCGCATTTATGCAGCTTACGGTGTTTTTTATCAGAAATACCGCCGTTACAAGAATAAGAGCAAGCGCAAGCATTCCTTTTAAAGAAATTTTTCCTTTGCGGGGCATTGAAATTCCCTCCGTTTTTACGTTTTTTCACTGAATTTCAGGCAGAATGTCCGCCTTTGTAAAAATGTATATGCAGTATTTCACAAAAAAGCACACCAAAATGTAAACACAATACACAAATTTTTTTGATAAACGCTTTGTTTAAAGCGTTTTTGGTGCTTTTTTTGTGCAAGTTGTCAACAAAATTCACAATATTTTCGCTTTGATTTGGCTTGATTAGTGAAAATTCATAAAGGCTTTCAAATTTTTTTAGTGAATTAGGTACTACCATTTTTTCCGTTTTCCTGTTATTATATTAGCATAGAATTTTGTATCAAATTAGGAGGTCACATAAATGGCAAGTTTATCACTCAGAGGCATTTACAAGCGCTACCCCGGCGGCGTAACCGCAGTATCCGACTTCACCATGAACATCAAGGATAAGGAATTTATCATTCTGGTAGGTCCTTCCGGCTGCGGCAAGTCCACAACTCTGCGTATGATAGCCGGTCTGGAAGAGATTTCCGAAGGCGAGCTGTTCATAGGCGACAGACTTGTAAACGACGTTGCACCTAAGGACAGAGATATAGCGATGGTTTTCCAGAGCTACGCTCTTTATCCTCACATGACCGTTTTCGAGAACATGGCGTTCGGTCTGAAGCTGCGTAAGGTCCCCAAGGACGAGATCAAGAGATTGGTTGAAGAAGCTGCTAAGAGCCTTGACATCAGCCACCTGCTCGACAGAAAGCCCAAGGCTTTGTCAGGCGGTCAGAGACAGCGTGTGGCTCTGGGACGTGCGATAGTTCGTGACCCTCAGGTATTCCTGCTCGACGAGCCTTTGTCAAACCTGGACGCTAAGCTGCGTGCTCAGATGAGAACCGAGCTTTCCAAGCTGCATAAGAGACTGGGTACCACATTTATCTACGTAACCCACGACCAGATCGAGGCTATGACCATGGGCGACCGTATCGTTGTTATGAAGGACGGCTTCATTCAGCAGATCGACTCCCCTATCAACCTGTACGAAAATCCTGTTAATAAGTTTGTTGCAGGATTTATGGGTTCTCCTCAGATGAACTTCATCGACGCCAAGCTGATTATGCAGAACGGCAAGTACACTGTTGAATTTGGTTCTGAAGACACCAAGAGCAGCAGAGGCAGAAAGTTCTACATTGAGCTTCCCAGCAGCAAGACCTCTGATAACGAACAGCTCCAGTACTATGTTGATAAGGAAGTTACCCTCGGTATCCGTCCTGAAAACATTCACGACGAAGAGATGTTCATTTCCAACGCTACAACAGGCGTTATCGAGGCTACCGTTGACGTAACCGAAATGATGGGCGCAGAAACTTATCTGTACCTCACCTGCGAGGGTATGCCCCTTACAGCTCGCGTAAGCGCTCGCTGCACTGCTCGTCCTCAGGACGTAGTTAAGCTGGCTCTCGACCCCAACAAGGTTCACCTGTTTGACGTAAACGACGAACACGCTATCCTTTCATAATTCCTCTGAAAGTATTAAAGCTCCCGACTTTTGTCGGGAGCTTTTGTTTTATGAGTTAAATCCAAAAAGTTACAAAACGGTAACATTTTTAAGGCAAAAACGCCCCTTCCTACCTAAAAAATTCATAAATTATACGAAAAATCGTCCCTATGTTATAAGAATAAGGAGAGATTTATAGGTAAAAGGACGAAAAAATTATCATATGCTTGCATTTTTTCTCAGTTTGTTATACAATATATTTAAGCTGTATTATTTTTCGGCGGAAAACGAAAGGGTATTTTTTTATGGAGAAGGTTCTGAAATTTTTGAAGAACAGGTGGTTTTTGCTTGGCATTTCCTTCCTGTCCCTCTTTTACGTTATATTTGTGGCGGAGCTTGTGAGGATAAGCTTCACCTGCTATATCAAAATAAATAACTTCAACTCGTTTTTTGCGTTGTATCTTTTCATAAACTTCCTGTTCGGGGTGCTGATGTTCTTTACACGAAAGCAGATACCGACAATAATCACCTCGATTGCCACGCTGTTTCTCAGCGCGGCATTGCCGATAACCGCCTTCGGGGAATGGTACCTGGTAATTCCTCCCATAATCGTCAGCTTTTTTATCTTCCTGCTCAGCGGTGCGGGTGAATCCGGCAAGGTAGTTCTGGGAACGATAGCTATGCTTATTATAGTGGTGGGAACGCTGGCTTACAGCTTTTTCTACAACAATCTGGGGATAAGCCTTTACTTCGTAATCACCGACCAGGAGATAGATTTCAGCATAAGGAACGAGGATTATCTGGTCTCGCCCAACGGTACTTACCGTCTTGTGAAATACGTTGACGAGAGCGACGACAGGACTACTACCATATACTACGTTGAGAACGCCGCAGAGGATGAGGAATATCCCTTTGTGGACTGCTATAAGGTATACGGGTGCAGGCACATTCTCTCCACCATATACAGCCAGACCACTCCGCCCCGCTGGGTGAACGACGACAATCTGTTCATAGACGGCAGGGTGAGAAGTATGGAGGAGCTTTTCAGCGATGAGCCTGCGGATACCCAGCAGACCTCAGGTATTACCGCCGAGGAAAGCGAAGATACCGAGGATACAGAAGAAGAAACAGAATAAAAGTAATGCGGAGACAGCTTTACGGCTGCCTCCGAAAATTTATGAAAGAGGAAATATGAGCAAAAGCAAAAATGTATCATTGCCCGCTTATCGGTGGGCGTTGTATTTTCTTTCACTGGCGGGGGCGATATTTTCCACGAACAGCTATATGCTGATAAAGGAAAATCTGCTGTGGCTCACGCTGGTGGTGCCTGTCTTTGCCGCAGTCAACTGTCTGGCGGGAACGCTTACGGTGAAGACTTCAAGCCTAAGGCTGAGAGCCTGTCACCACGGGGTGATAACGCTGGGGATATTCTGCCTGTCGTCGGTGGTCAGCGCCGCTTATCACACCGCTTTAGCCTTTGAGCTGATACCGAAAGAGGATTACTGGTTGCTGATATGGAGCGCAGTTATATGCGTGCTGTTTGAGAGCGTTCTTTTCTGGAACGGTATCATCAGCGTTTACGTCACTTCCCTCCAGCTTGGGATAAAGCAAAGGGTCATCGGTATTGCGCTGGGACTTATCCCCATAGCTAACCTTGTGGCTTTGTTCTTTATAATAAAGATAACGGCGGAGGAGGTGCGCTTTGAAACTGAAAAGGAGCATATCAACGCCGAGAGGAGGGACAAGCGTATTTGCGGGACGAAATATCCTATTCTGCTCGTTCACGGAGTGTTTTTCAGGGACAGAAAGTATCTTAACTACTGGGGCAGGATACCCGCCGAGCTTGAGGCAAACGGTGCGGTGATATGCTACGGAAATCACCAGTCCGCCGCGTCGGTCAAAGACAGCGCAATTGAGCTTACCCTGAGAATAAAGCAGATAGTAAAGGAAATGAACTGTGAAAAGGTGAACATCATCGCCCACTCAAAGGGCGGACTGGACTGCCGCTACGCTTTGGAAAACCTTGACGCCGCGCCGTATATCGCGTCCCTTACAACAGTCAGCAGTCCTCACAGGGGGGCTAACTTTGCGGACTGCCTGCTGGATAAAAGCTCGCCGAGCCTTCAGCAGTCGGTGGCCAGAGTATACAACGCCGCGCTGAGGAAATTCGGGGACGAAAATCCCGATTTTATGGCGGCGGTAAAGGATCTTACCACTGCCGCCTCAAAGGAATTATGGAACGGGCAGGCGCCTGAGGGAATTTACTGCCAGAGCGTCGGCTCGGTAATGCCGAAAGCAGCGGGAGGGAAATTCCCCCTTAACTTCTCCTATCTTATTGCAAAGAACTACGAGGGACTGAACGACGGGATAGTGAACGAGGTGTCTTTCCCCTACGGCGAAAATTACACGCTGATAAAGCCGCTTTACGGCAGAGGTATTTCCCATGGGGATATGATAGACCTGAACAGGGAGAACATCAAGGGATTTGACGTGAGAGAGTTTTACGTTCAACTTGTGAGTGGGCTGAGGGAGAGAGGGCTGTGAGCTTGCTCGGCGGGTTTTTGACGTTGCTGCCAAAAGGATTTTTGGTGCTGCGTTATGACGTGGCTTTGCTCCGATAAAAAACAAATTTAACATCTTTTTTTATTTCGCATATAATAATTCCGAACAGAAAAAACGAGAGCTGAAAGGAAGGATATTATGTGCGGCATAGCGGGCTGGATAGATTTCAAGGAAAAAATAAAGAATAAGACCACCATAATGGAGAGTATGAGCAGGACGCTCGCTCCCAGAGGTCCTGACGAAAGCGGCAGTTTTTACGGTAAAAACTGCTGTTTTGTTCACCGCAGGCTGACGGTCATTGACCCCAGCAACGGAAAACAGCCTATGACTAAGGGGCATTACACCATCTGCTACAACGGGGAGCTTTACAACACCGCTGAGATACAGCACGAGCTGGAACGGGCGGGACACAGCTTCAAGGGACATTCCGACACGGAGGTACTGCTCACCGCATTTATTCAGTGGGGTGAAAGCTGTCTTGAACGGCTCAACGGCATTTTTGCCTTTGCGATATGGAACAGTGCGGAAAAGACGCTGTTTGCCGCAAGGGACAGGGCGGGTGTAAAGCCGCTGTATTACAGCGTTATCCATGAGGGACTGCTGTTTGCTTCGGAGCCGAAGGCGCTGCTTGCTCACCCTGAGGTAAAGCCCGTTATCGACGGCGAGGGGATAGCGCAGGTAATGCTTTTGGGTCCTGCCGTAAAGCCTGACAGCGGTATTTTCAGGGATATAAAGCAGGTGCCGCCGGGGTGCTGTTTTACATTCGGCGAGAACGGGCTTTTCCTGAGAAGATACTGGCTTCCCACCGCAAAGCCGCATAATGAGAACGCCGAGGAAACGGCGGAGCATCTCTCTTTCCTTATAAAAGACAGCGTTACAAGACAGCTTGTGAGCGACGTTCCTCTCTGCACCTTTTTGTCGGGCGGGCTTGACAGCAGTATAATCAGCGCAATAGCCGCCGAGGAATACCGCAAAAAGGGCAGGACGCTTTCCACCTACTCGGTGGACTACAAGGGGAACAGGGAGAATTTTAAGGCGTCGCTGTTCCAGCCTGACGAGGACGCACCCTGGATAGTGCGTATGAGCGAATTTATCGGCAGCGAGCATACCAATGTGGTCATTGACACGCCGCAGCTCGCAGACGCCCTTTACGACAGCACGGTCGCCCGTGACGCCGCGGGAATGGCAGACGTGGACAGCTCTCTTTATCTGTTCTGCAAGGAAGTGAGGAAAAATTTCGTGGTTGCGGTAAGCGGGGAATGTGCTGACGAGATATTCGGCGGCTACCCGTGGTTCCGCAACGAGGAAATGCTGAACAGAAGCGGTTTTCCTTGGGCGGCAGCGTCAAACGAAAGGTACGGACTGCTGAGGCAGGACGTACTGAGGAACGTTTCTCCCGAGGAATATGTGAACAGCGCCGCAGAAAAGACATTGGCGCTCACCTCTTATCTTGACACCGACACGGCTGTTGACAGGAAAATGCGGGGTATGTTCATGCTGAACTTTTACTGGTTCATGCAGACCCTGCTCACCCGCAAGGACCGATGTTCAATGGCTCACGGGCTTGAGGTGAGAGTGCCGTTCTGCGACCACAGGATAGCGCAGTACGCCTATAATATACCCTCCCATATCAAATTTCTCCGTCAGCGGGAAAAAGGAGTTGTCCGCCTTGCCGCTGAAAGGATACTGCCCTCTGACGTTGCGTGGCGCAAAAAGTCGCCTTATCCCAAAACTCACAATCCTGACTACACCTCTCTTATGCTGGAGCGCTTTTCAAAGGTGCTGGAAAGGCCTGACTGCCGTCTGTGCGAGATAATGGACAGAGGGCGGCTGAAGGAGCTTGCGGACAGCGAAGGCGCCGCATTCCAAAAGAACTGGTACGGTCAGCTTATGACTACGCCGCAGATGTTCGCTTATCTTATACAGCTGGAATACTGGCTGAGAAAATATGACGTGAAAATAGAAAAATAACGGAAAATGACCTGACGTATCGGCGGGAGTCGGTGCGGAGGGTCGTTTTTTTGTGGGGATATGGAGTGATTTTTTTGTGGTGGGGAGGAGAGGGAGTTGTGCGTGAGAGAGGACGGCGAAGCCGCAGTCTGCGCACGAAGTGCGCAGACTTGATGATTTTGCGGAGCAAAATCATCACTTTTGTTCGGGCGAAGCCCGAACAAAAGGCGGCTTCGCCGCCCCCCTCCGACACGCAGTTCCCTGCTGACGCGCAGAAGAGAAGCCGCCGCATCGGTACTCTTTTTAATCAGCAAAACAGATTATAAGGAGCAGGCAAGGCATTTCACAAGCGGCTTGATGTTGATTTTTTTCCAATAATGTGTTAGAATAAAAAAGCTGACTATATTACGACAGGAAAGATAAAATGCTGAAGCTGATAAAATATCTTAAAGGCTATACCCTACAAAGCATAATAGCGCCGCTGTTCAAGTTTCTTGAGGCGTCCTTCGAGCTTATCGTGCCGCTGGTCATGGCGAGTATGATAGACGTGGGCGTGAAGAATAACGACGAGGGCTACATCTACCGTATGGGGCTGATACTTGTTATTCTGGGAGTATTGGGTCTTGCGGCGGCGATAACGGCACAGTATTTTGCCGCAAAAGCCTCAATGGGCTACGGCGCCGCTTTAAGGCGGGATTTTTACAGACACCTTAATTCCCTCTCCCATGCGGAGATAGACAAAATAGGCGCTCCCACAATGATGACAAGGATAACGAATGACATAAATCAGTCGCAGACAGGCGTTAATATGTTTTTGCGGCTGTTTCTGAGAAGCCCGTTTATCGTGATAGGCTCGGTAGTTATGTGCCTTACCATAAGCGTGGATCTGACGCTTATTTTTGCCGTTGCCGCACCTGTGCTGGGATTTATCATTTATCTTATTATGAACGGCACTATTCCCGGATATAAAAAAATACAGGGCAGGCTGGACAAGGTGTCCAAGCTCACCCGTGAAAATCTTTCGGGAGTAAGGGTGATAAGAGCTTTCGCAAGGCAGAGGAATGAGACCGAGGACTTTGACGAGGAGACTGCTCAGCTTATGAAGGCGCAGATAAGAGTTGGGCGTATCTCCGCTTTGCTGAACCCACTCACCTTTGCGGTGGTGAATGTTGCTATCGCCGCAATAATCTGGTACGGCGGAATGTACGTTGATACGGGGAATATCACACAGGGCGAGCTTATCGCTTTGGTGAACTATATGAACCAGATACTGCTGGCGCTCATTTATCTGGCAAATCTTATCGTTATCCTCACAAAAGCTGGAGCCAGCAACTCAAGAATAAACGATATTTTCGCTATGACCCCCTCGATAACCGACGAGGGGAACACTGAACAGGAGGCGGTAAAGGGCTCTCCCGCCGTGGAATTTAAAAACGTGACCTTTGCGTATCACGGTGAGGCGGCGCTGGAGGAGATAAATCTCACCGCAAACAGCGGCGAAGTTATCGGCGTCGTGGGCGGTACCGGCTCGGGAAAAACCACGCTGATAAACCTTATCCCCAGATTTTACGACGTTACTGAGGGTGAAGTCCTTGTGGACGGCGTTGACGTGAGGAAATATCCGCTGAAACAGCTGAGGGAAAAGATAGGCGTAGTTCCTCAAAGGGCGGTACTTTTCAAAGGCACGATACGCTCAAATATGCTTTGGGGAAAGAATGACGCCTCTGACGGGGAGATATGGCAGGCTCTTGAAACGGCGCAGGCAAAGGAATTTGTCGGCAAGCTGGACAAGGGGCTTGACGCTCCCGTGGAGCAGGGCGGGCGAAACTTCTCAGGCGGTCAGCGGCAAAGGCTGACTATCGCAAGGGCGGTTTTGATGAAACCGCATATCCTCATTCTTGACGACTCCTCGTCGGCGCTGGATTTTGCCACTGACGCCGCTTTGAGAAAGGCTCTGGCAAGGGATATAAACAGCACGGTGTTCATCGTGTCACAGCGCGCCTCCAGCATAAAGCACGCAGACAGGATAATCGTCCTTGACGACGGAAAGCCTGTTGGAATAGGCAAGCACAGCGATCTGTTTGAAAGCTGTAAGCTGTACCGTGAGATATGCCTGTCCCAGATGTCGGAAAAGGAGGCGCAAAATGGCTGAGAAAAACAAAGGCGGCTTTGCCGTGCTGAAAAGGATACTGACTTTCTCAAAGCCGTATCTTCATTTTCCCATACTTGCAATGGTCTTTTCCGTGATAAATGTGGCTATGACTTTGTATATCCCCATTCTTATAGGCAACGCCATAGACTGCGCTGTGGGAATGGGTCAGGTGGATTTTGACTCAATTCTGCCCATACTGATAAAGCTGGGTATTGCGGCGGCCGCGGCGGCGCTGTCAAGCTGGCTGGTAAATCTTTGCACAAACAAGATAACCTACCTTACCGTCAGGGACATACGCAGAAAGGTCTTTGACACTTTACAAAAAGTCCCCCTTTCCTATATCGACAAAACCCCTCACGGCGACCTGATAAGCCGTATGATAACCGATACCGACCAGATCTCAGACGGTCTGCTTATGGGCTTTACACAGCTTTTCACAGGGATAGTCACCATTCTGGGAACGCTGGGCTTTATGCTGTCCATCGACCCGTGGATAACGCTCATCGTGGTGTTTATCACGCCGCTTTCCTTTTTTGTTGCGTCGTTCGTGGCAAAGCACAGCTTTGATATGTTCAGGAAGCAGTCGGAGGCAAGGGGAAAAATGACCGCCCTCACCGAAGAAATGATAGGCGGACAGCATCTGGTAAAGGCTTTCTCCCACGAGGACGAAGCGCAGGCGGAATTTGACGTTATCAACGAAGATCTGCGGGAATACAGCGTCAAAGCGGTGTTCTTCTCCTCGCTGACAAATCCCTCAACCCGCTTTGTGAACGGGCTGATATATGCGGGAGTGGGAATTTTTGGTGCGGTGAGCGCACTGGCGGGACACATTTCCGTGGGACAGCTGAGTTGTTTTCTCACCTACGCAAATCAGTACACAAAGCCGTTCAACGAAATTTCGGGGGTAATCACCGAGCTGCAAAGCGCGCTTGCCTGCGCGGCAAGAGTTTTTCAGGTGATAGACGCTGGGACGGAAAGTCCCGAACCTGAAAACGCAGTAATACTTGACGAAGAAAATATTGACGGCAGAGTTGAGCTTAAGGATATATTCTTCTCATACGAGCCTGAAAAGCCGCTGATAGAGGGACTTTCACTAAACGTGGAAAAGGGGCGCAAGATCGCAATAGTAGGTCCAACAGGCTGCGGAAAGACTACGCTTATCAACCTGCTGATGAGGTTTTACGACGTAAACGGCGGCGAGATAAGGGTCAGCGGCTATCCCGTAAAGGAGATAACGAGAAATTCCCTGCGGGGCTCTTACGGAATGGTCTTGCAGGAAACCTGGCTCAAGGGCGGCACCGTTTACGAGAATATCGCCTACGGCAAGCCTGACGCCACAAAGGAAGAAGTGATAAATGCGGCGAAGGCGGCGCACGCACACAGCTTTATCAAGCGCTTGCCCGACGGGTACGACACGCTTATTTCCGATGATGAAACGAACATCTCACAGGGGCAGAAACAGCTTCTTTGCATAGCGAGAGTTATGCTTTGCCTGCCGCCTATGCTGATACTGGACGAAGCCACCTCCTCCATAGACACTATGACCGAGCGCAGGATACAAAACGCCTTTGACGAGATGACAAAGGGGCGCACCAGCTTTATCGTGGCGCACAGGCTTTCCACCATAAAGGAGGCGGACTGCATACTGGTTATGCAGTCGGGGCATATCGTGGAAATGGGACGGCACCAACAGCTTATGGAAAAGGGCGGGTTTTACGCGGGACTTTACAACAGTCAGTTTGAATCGGGAATGAACGGATAAACGGGATTTTTCATCTTGCAAGTAAATACAAAAAGACCGAGGGCGCAGTAAACGGAAATTTACTGCGCCCTCGGCTATTATGGAGAGTACTTATGAGTTGTTAGTCTTGTTGTCTTTTTTACGGGAATCAAATATCTCCTGAAGGTCGGAGAAGCGCTCCTGCTGCTGAAGATTTCCCAAAGTGTTCTGGATTATGGTGGAAAGGTCTTCAGAATTATTACTGCTGGTAACTATCTGGTCGTTGTCGCTCTTGGGAGATACCAAAGAGGGAGAGGCGCTGTCGCTTTGCTTTTCGGCAGCTATCTTCTGCACCGTCTTGTTTCCGCCTTCACGGAAAGCGGTGGCGATAACGGCAATGCTGATAGTATCGGTAATATCATCACGCTGGCTTACGCCCTGGATCATTTCAACAGAAGGATCAGCCGCCTCAGAGATCATGCTGACAACGTCATGCAGATCGGAGATAGCGCTGTCGGAAGAAAGCGTAACGTTGACAAGCAGCTTTGTAGCGTGGTTGATGGAGGTTTCCAGCAGAGGGCTGTTGACCACCTGAGAAACGGCCTCCTGTATCTTGTTCTCGCCTGATGCCACGCCGAAAGCAATGTGAGCGTCGCCTGAGCCCTGGAGTATGGAGCAAAGGTCGGCAAAGTCGGTGCCTATTCTGCCCGTGGTGCTTTCATATACTACGTCGGAGATTATCTTGACAGAGCGATAAAGCACGTCGTCCACCATTGCGAACGCCTGCTTGAAGCTGAGCATTCTTTCGTTCGTCTTGAGCAGTCTTTCGTTGGGGATTATCAGCAGGGAGTCAACGTGCTTGCGCATTTCGTCTATGCCCTTGATAGCCTGGTTCATCTTGTATTCGCGTTCGTACTCGAAAGGCTTTGTAACGACGCCTACCGTGATTATGCCCATTTCCTGAGCGATCTCGGCTACCACGGGAGCTGCGCCCGTACCAGTTCCGCCGCCCATACCTGCGCCGATAAATACGATAGACGCGCCTTCAAGTATCTTTTCTATATCCTCACGGCTTTCCTTTGCCGCTTCCGCCGCAATTTCGGGACGTCCGCCCGCGCCTCTGCCCTTGCAGCACTTTTTGCCTATCTGGATACGGCGCATAAGGGTCTTGTCCTTGTTTCGCAGCGCCGCAACATCGGTGTTAAGGGCGATAAATTCTATCTTATCGCGAAGGTCGGACATTACGTCTCCGCCCTTTGCTTCAAGCTCCTCCGCTTCCTTCTTATAGAGCCTTGCCATATATTCAACGGCGTTTCCGCCGCCGCCGCCTACGCCGATGACCTTTATTTTTACGTCATAGACCGCGCTTTCGTCAAGATTGTCATACTCAAGATCGAGATTGTCTTCATCAATAAATACGCCCATTTTGTACCTCCGATAGTTTTTTCACACAATCTATTGTATCAGATTTTTTTTAATAATGCAATAGTTTTTTTAAATTTCTTTACAATTTAATGTCATATTTTTGCAGGAAAATTTTACCTTAATGGCGTTTATTCCTCCGCTGTGGTCTCGTCGCCGGGCTCTTCTCCCGTACCGTCGTCCGTTCCGTCCTCGGCGGGAGTAGTAGCGGGAGCTTCCGTGCTGTGAATTGGTCGCTTTACAACACGGTCGGGGTTTGACAGGATAAGCTCGCACTGCTCGTTTTCAAGTATTTCCGTTTCTATAAGCTGAGCGGCGTATTCTATCTTTATGTCAAGCTGAGTTATCGCTCCGACGTGCATTTCTATCCTGCCGTCGTACTTCACTGTTATATCCAGTGTGTCGGCAAGATTTATCTCGCAGGAGGAAGCGAGGGAGTTTTCTGCCATAGTATCTATGATCTGGCGGGCTATCTCAATGCGCTTTTCCTCGTCGTCCTCAAGCACTGCGCCCTCCTGCGCCGATGTGTCGGGGGAATAGCCCCTTATCACAGGACAGTCGGGAAGGCTGTCGGAAGTTCCCAGAAGTCTTCCCCTTTCGGACATAAGGTAATATTTTCCAAGGCTGTAAAACGCCGCTTTGGGCTTTGCCGCCTCCACGGTTATCACAAGGCGGTTGGGGAACGCCCTGCTTATCACGGCGGAATCTATGTTCACAAGCTGAGTGGTTATATCCTCCTGCGCTTTTCCGATATTTATGCGAAGAAGATTGTCCCCCTCGCTTATCCCGCTGGCGGAAATTATCTGCTGGTCGGTATAAACGGTGTCGCCCACTATCTCAAAGCTGCTGATGTTGAACAGCACCGTAACGGACAAAATGCAGAGAACGGCGGTAGCCGCTATTCCCGCCAGAACGTAGTAAAGAATATAGCTGCCCCGCTTTTTGCGGGTCTTTTTCTTATTTTTGTCCGAGGAGGAGGAACGGCGCTTGGAATAATCCTCGCCACGCTCGGCTATCTCACGCTGTCTTGCCTGCTCCTGCATTCGTCTGCGCTGGGGGCTGACGGGAGGAGCTTCCCTGACGGAAGAGCCTTTCTTTTTCTTCTTTTTTCTCTTTTTAACGTCACGCTTAGAGCTTTCGTTGTGGTATTGCTGATAAAGCTGCTCGTCTGTAAGGGTCCTCCGCTTTTCGGGACGGTATTCGGGCATTTTTCATCATTCCTTCCTTTTGAGCAAGCTCTTTTTTGACAGTCCGTTTTTGTGAATTAAAGTCTGCGGCGTTTCATATATATTACAAAGATTTATTTTCTCACGATATCGGCGCCAACGCTTCGCAAAACGCCCTCGATGTTCTCATATCCTCTGTCGATGTGGGAAAGTCCCGTTATCCGTGAAGTTCCCTCTGCGGCAAGAGCCGCCGTCACTAATGCCGCCCCGCCCCGCAGGTCAGTTGCCACAAGCTCTGCGCCGAGCAGCTTTTTCGTGCCTATCACTACTGCAACTCTGCCCTCGACGCTTATGTTTGCGCCAAGACGGACCAGCTCTCCTGCGTGCTTGAAGCGGTTCTCAAAAATATTTTCAACAAATACGCTTGTTCCCTCCGCAACGGCGGTCAGCGCCATAAGCGGGGGCTGGGCGTCGGTGGGGAAGCCGGGGTGGACGTTGGTCCTCACCGTTCCGGGAGAAACGAGGGGACGCCTTACGTTGATGAACACGTTTCCCTTTCCGTAGGTGTATATACTGCAAGCCATACGCTCAAGCACGGCTATGACGGGGCGCAGGTGGTCGTGGTCGGCGTTGGTGAGTATCAGCTCGCCGCCCGTTATCGCTCCGCAGCAAAGGTATGTAGCCGCCGCTATACGGTCGGGCATTATCCTGTGTTCGCAGGACCCAAGCTGTTTTACTCCCTCTATCACTACGGTGCTTTCGCCTGCTCCCTTTATCTTTCCGCCGCATTTGTTGAGGAATGCGGCAAGGTCGGCTATCTCAGGCTCTCTGGCGGCGTTGTGTATCTCGGTAGTTCCCTCCGCCAAGGAAGCCGCAAGCATTATATTCTCGGTAGCGCCGACGGAGGAGAAGGAAAGCGTTATCCTCGCCCCGTGAAGTCCTTTCGGGGCGGTACATTCAAGGTAGCCGTGCCTTTCGTCTATCTGCGCTCCCATTTCCCGCAAAGCCGCAAGGTGGAAGTCGATGGGTCTCGGTCCCAGCTCGCAGCCGCCGGGGAACGACATTCTGCAATGCCCGCAGCGGGCGAGCACCGAACCTAAAAAAATTATTGAGGAGCGCATCTCCCGCATAAGGGAGGCAGGCACCTCCGTTCCGCTTATCACCGAGGAATCAACGGTCACCGTATTCTTTTCCCTCGTGCATTTGCAGCCCAGACATTCAAGTATGCGGCAGGCAAAATCACAGTCTGACAAGTGGGGACAGTTATGTAAGACTGATTGTCCCCCGCACAGCACCGTCGCCGCAAGCAGCGGCAAGGCGCTGTTCTTGGCTCCCTGAACGGATATTTCGCCCTCCAGCCTTTTGCCGCCGTTTATAACTATACGCTGCTGCTCCGCCATTCAAAATCACCCTTTCTTCAGCATTTTCCTTTCAGTCTATGCGTAAAGAGTGATTTTGGTTCAGGGACAAGCGGCGTTTACGCCTTGTCTTTTCCCACCAGATCTATTATTTCGCTTAAAATGATATCTGCGGCGTTGGTCTTTGCCATTTTGCGGGCGTTTTCGCCCATAAGCTCCAGCCTGTCAACGTCGGAAAAAAGCCCTCCTATCGTTTCCACCAGCCAGCCGCCTGTAAGCTCGCTGTCCTCCTTAAGGACGGCGGCGTGAGCGTCTACTAACGTTTTCGCATTGTAATACTGATGATTTTCGGCGGCGTAAGGGTAGGGGATAAGGATAGACGCCCTGCCTATCGCCATTATTTCGGTAAGGGTCATTGAACCCGCCCTTGATATGATAACGTCGGCGGCGCACATACAAGTGTACATATTGTCGATATATTCCCTCAGCATAAGGCGGTCGGAGCCTTTGTCAACGCTGTTTTCCTCAAGCAGCTGCCAGAAGCTGTCACGTCCGTTCCCGCCGTAGGAGTGGATATGATTTATGCCGCCCTTTTTCTGCTCCCAGCGGATAAGCTGTGCAACGGCGGAGTTTATCCTTGCTGCTCCAAGACTTCCCCCCGTGGAAAGGATCGTAAAGCCCTCGGGCAGTCCCAGTCTTTCCCGTGCCGCCTGTTTGTTTTCTATTATAATGTTGTTGCGCAGGGGGTTGCCCGTTACAACGCAGTTTTCAGTGTGCTTTAAATGCTGTAAGCAGTCGGAGGAGGCAACGAATACCTTGTCCGCCGTTTTGGAAAGCATACGGGTGGTGACGCCGGGGAAGGAATTGCTCTCGTGGGTCACTGTTTTTATGCCCATTTTTGCCGCTTCTTTCAATACGGCGGCGCAGACGTAGCCGCCCGTTCCGAGACAGACGTCGGGCTTAAAGTCCCTTATCAGCTTTTTCACCTGAGGGAAGGCGGCGGCGTAATAATATGCCGCCTGAGCGTTATGCTTTATCCCGGAAAGGGAAAAGCCCCGCTGAAGTCCAGCCATTTTTATCCCCACGAAATCATAGCCCGCTTTTTTTACAAGCCTTGCCTCCATTCCGTCGGGAGTTCCCACAAAAAGCACTTCGCTTTTTGGAAACACGTTTACTATCTTATCGACTATTGCGAGAGCCGGATTTATATGTCCTGCCGTTCCGCCCGCCGCTGCAAGCACCCTCATTTTTTATCTTTCCTTTCAGATTTTTCACACTATTTCAGCTCGGACTTGCGGGATACGCTGAGAAGTATGCCCATTTCCGCAAGCTGCATTATAAGCGCCGTTCCGCCGTAGCTGAAGAACGGGAGAGAAATACCCGTATTCGGCACGGAGTTGGTAACGACGGCTATGTTCAGCAATGCCTGCAAGCCGATTTGGAAGGTTATGCCGAACGCCATCATCATACCGAATTTGTCCCTTGCTTTTGAGGCAATGTAAAAGCCTCTCCACACAAGTATGATGAACAGGAGTATCACCAGCGCCGCCCCCACAAAGCCAAGCTCCTCGCAGAGAACGGAGAATACAAAGTCGTTTCTTGACATAGGCAGATAGTTGTATTTTTGTCTTGAGTTGCCGAAGCCGAGCCCAAACATTCCGCCGCTGCCTATGGTTATAAGGGACTGATAGGTCTGGAAGGTCTTATCCTGTATATCTGCTTCGGGGTCGGTGAAGCTGAGCATACGAGCGCTGAAATAATCGTAGCCCAAAGCGTTCAGCGCAAGTATGCCGATAACGAGCAGTGCCGCAAGTGCGGCTATCATAATAAGCAGATGCTTTATGTTGGCACCTGAAACGAACATCATGGCAAAGCCTATGCAAAAGACGATTATAGTTCCCGAAAGGTGGGGCTGGATTATCATCAGTAAGCAGGAAAGACCAAGTATAAGGGCAAGCGGGCAAAATCCACGCTTAAATTCCTTTATATGCTCGAAATGTCGGGAAACGTAAAAGGCAAATAAAACTATAACGGCGAATTTCAGCAGTTCCGACGGCTGAAAGGTTATACTGCCTATCTGTATCCAGCGTTCGGAGCCGTACTGGGACGTGCCCATCAGCTTTACCGCCGCCATAAGTCCCACCGTAACTATGGAGATGGTCACGACCACCCACTTTTTCTGAAACAGGTGATAATCTATGGCGGAAAGTATCATCATTATAACAACTCCCGCCACGGCGAATACCGCCTGACGCTTGAAGTAGTACAGGCTGTCGCCCTTTTCGTAATAAGCGTTGGCGTAGCTTGCGGAGAACATCATAATTACTCCGAAAGCAAGAAGTATCATAACTATGGTGAACATAGCGTAGTCAAAGCCTTCGCGGGGAACAAAGGCCTTTTTCGGCTTTTCCTGTACTGCGGCGTCCTGCACCGCAGGCTTTGGCGCAGACTTTGGAGCCGACTTTTTAGCAGGTCTTACTGCGGGCTTTGATACGCCTGTTTTTTTCTTTTTGTCAAGCATTTGGAATGCCTCCTTACACGAGGGGAGCTGAGAACGTTTATTTCAATATATATTTCAGAAGGTAAAGGCGGAAAGCAGTATCGCCGCCGTTCCCGCCAGCATTGCCAGCAGGGAGAACACTACGTCTATCTTTATTTCCTTCCACCCTCTAAGCTCAAAGCTGTGGTGGATAGGGGTCATTTTGAAAAGTCTTTTTCCGTGGGTCAGTTTGAAATACGTCGTTTGTATCAGAACGGTCAGCGCCTCCCAGATGTAGACTGCCGCCGCAACTATCATCACGATCTCACAGCCCGAGCCTATTCCCACCGCGGCAACAAGTCCGCCCAGGAACATTGAGCCTGTGTCGCCCATAAATACCTTTGCAGGAGGGAAATTCCAAAGGAGAAATCCCAGACAGCCGCCTGCCGCCGCAACGGTAAGCACTGTCATTCCGAAAAGATGAATGTTGGCGGTTATCACCGCAAAGGAGATGAAATAAACAAAGGAAACACAGCCGCACAGCCCGTCTATTCCGTCGGTGAGGTTCACGGCGTTCACAAGATAAAGTATAACAAGACCCATTAAGATGTAGTAGAAAAAGGAAAGGTCGAGCTGTCCCAGGAAAGGTATCTCTATCGCCGTGGAGGTGTCGCCGCTGAGTACACGGGAGGTGAAATACGCCGCTATTATCAGCACCTGAAGGACTATCTTCTGCATTACGGAAAGCCCCTCGTTGCGCTTTTTGCGGACTTTTATATAATCGTCGACAAATCCCACAAAGCCGAAGCAAAGTCCCATTATCAGCGCCGATATCGCCTTTAATGCGTCGGGAGCGCCTACGGTGTCAAAGCTGATAAGCTGGCAGTTCCAGAGTATGATATAACCTATGATAAAGGCGGCGGTTATTCCGATATAAAACATCAGACCGCCCATTGTGGGAGTTCCCTCTTTTTTCTCCTTGTGCCATTTGGGTCCTATATCGAGGATCGTCTGTCCGTATTTCAGCCGTTTCAGCACGGGTACGAGCCAGCAGCCCATACACGCGGTTATCGCCGCGGCGGCCACCGCCACGGTAAGTGTTATCCATAAGCTCATATGTTCATTCCTTGTTTTCTGTCTGTTGGTTCTTTTTCGCCATAATTTCCGCAACTATCTCGTGTTCGTCAAAATGCTGATATTCGTCCCTGTATATTTGATGATCCTCGTGCCCCTTGCCGCAGAGAAGAACCACGTCGTCCTTCTGGGCTCTGGTGAGGGCGTGCTCTATTGCTTCGTACCGATTTTCCACGGAGCAGTAGAGTATCATTGTTTTATCCAGTCCCTTTTCCACCTGCGCCATTATCTTATACGGATCCTCAAAGCGGGGATTGTCGCTGGTGAGTATGGCGTAATCGGCGTTTTTTCCCACCACAAGTCCCATATCGGGGCGCTTGTCGGCGTCACGCTCTCCGGCTGCTCCGAACAGGCAGATCAGCTTGCCCTTGGTAAAACTCTTTACGGCGGTAAGTATCTTTTCCAGTGCGTCGGGGGTGTGGGCGTAATCGCATATCACGGTGAAATCCCCGTTATATATCACCTCGCACCGCCCTCTTACGCCTTTGAAGCGTTTCAGGGACTCTATGCAGTCGTTTATTTTCAGCCCTGCTTCAGCGCAGGCGGCCGCCGCCGCTATGGAATTTGCCACGTTGAAGGTCCCCGGCATTGCAAAGGTCACGGGGAAGGATTTTTCGTCGGCGGCGCTGCTGAACCAGTAGCTTACCGACGCGGGCTCGCATTTTATGTTAACGCTGTAATAATCTGCGGCGTCGGTTATGCTGTATGATCGCTTTTCTATCGAAAGCTCGTCGTAAAGCCGCTTCCCGTACTTGTCGTCGGTGCAGACAAGAGCTTTTTTACAGCTTTTGAACAGCTTTTTCTTCGCTTTGTAGTAATTTTCCATACTGCCGTGAACGTCAAGGTGGTCTTGAGTGAGATTGGTGAATATACCTATCTCAAATTCTATGCCGTGAAGCCTGTTTTGCGCCAGCGCCTGTGAGGAGGCTTCAAGCACGCAGTATTCCGCGCCGTTTTTCACCGCTTCCGCAAGCCAGCCGAACAGTATCATTTGTCTTGGAGTTGTGGGGACGTCGCCATCGGAATCGTATATCTTCCCGCCGCAAAGGTCGTTTCCCGCCGTTCCTATGCAGGCGCATTTTTTGCCGCTGTCTTGAAGAATGAACTGCACAAGGTGAGCTATCGTGGTTTTTCCGTTAGTGCCTGTCACTGCTATCATTTTCAGCTTTTTCTGGGGCTCGCCGTAAAATGCCGCCGCCAGAAGAGCGTATTCCTTGCGGGTATCGGAGACTATTATCTGATTTTTCAGTCCCAGATCACGCTCTGTCACAACTGCCGCCGCGCCTTTTTCCAGCATTTCAGCCGCCGCGCTGTGACCGTCAAAGCTGTTCCCTTTTATGCAGACGAAAATATCCCCTGCCTCAAGCTCTCTGGTATCGTCCGTAACACTGCGGACGGGCAGGTTCTCAAGTCCCTGTTCTTCAGCCTTGGGGCATAATTCGTAAAGCAGCATCGGCGTTATCTCCCTTCAATTTGTCAGCGTCAATGTTTCAGCGGAGTTAAAATCTCTTTTATGTATGACATACGGGCGGAGAGAAAGGCTCCCCGCCCTGTACTTTGTCGAAAAACAGATCAGCCTGTTTCATCGTTGACTATAAATGTGACTTCCACTACCGTTCCCTTGTTGACGGTCCTTCCCTCTTCAATGGACTGGCTGGTGGCTTTTGCGGCGGCGTTGCCCACTGCTCCGCCTGAAAGGCGGATATTCAGTCCCGCATTGGTCATAGCGGTGTTTGCCTGCTCCACCGTCATTCCTATAACGTTGGGGACGGTGGTGGTCAGCTTGTTGCTGTCGTCGTCCATATACACTATCACCTTTCCGCCCTTGGGAATGGTGAAGCCTGCGCCGGGAACGGTATTTACCACCGTTCCGTTTTCGTTGCCCACTATCTCGTAATCAAGGCCGTAGGTGTTTATGGTGGTTATTGCGGAAAGACTGCTCACTCCCAGAACGTAAGGCACCATAGTGTCCTGATCCGCAAGCTCCTCGGCGGTATATTGGGCGTAAATTCCCATATACTCAAGACATTCGCTGAACACCGCGGAAATTACGGGGGCGGCGACTGCGCTTCCGTATATCTGACCGTTGTAGGGTTCGTCTACCATTACCAGCATAATTATTTCTGGGTCGTCCGCAGGGGTAAAGCAGCACATACTTCCCACGTAGCGCATATTTGCGTTGCTGTATTCGTCCAGCTTTTCGGAAGTGCCGCTTTTGCCGCCTATGCGGTAGCCCTTTATGTAAGCGTTTCCGCCGCCGTTGTTTATTACCACGTTTTCAAGCAGCTCGCGCATTGTGGCGCTGGTCTCCTCGCTGATGACCTGACGCTTTATCTCGGTGCCGTTGGTCTTGATGACATTTCCCGTGGGGTCCACTATCTTGTCGACAACGTGGGGAGTTACCAGATATCCGCCGTTTATCGCCGCGGCGTAAGCGGTTATCATATGCAGGGGAGTTATCTTGTTAGTCTGACCGAAGGCGGAGCTGGCAAGCTCTACGGGTCCCATATTTTCAGGGCGGACGTAAAGCGGAGTCGCTTCACCGGGCAGGTCTATGCCCGTCTTTTCTGTAAGTCCGAAGGCTTCGAAATATCTGCTGAACGCCTCTGCTCCAAGCAGATTTCCTATTGCGATGAAGGAGGGGTTGCAGGATTTTATCAGTGCGGTTTGCAGGGTCATAGTTCCGTGGCCGCCTGCGCTCCAGCAGCGTATTCTTGTTCCCGCAACGGTAGTTGCACCCACGCAGGTGGCTACCACGGTGTCGGGAGCTACTAACTCTTCCTCAACTGCGGAGGAGGCGGTTACTACCTTGAATACCGAACCGGGGATATAAAGCTCGGAAACGGCCTTGTTGTTCCACTGCTGTTCCCTGTATACGGACTCACGCTCCGCTACAAGCTCTTCCAGCTCCTCCTGGGTGTATTCACCTGACTGCACGAGGGACGCTTCGTAATCGTCAAGTCTTGTCTGGAAATAATCGGTGAGCACCGCAGGATTGTTCAGGTCGTAGCCGGGGGCGGTGGCCATAGCGAGTATCGCTCCCGTATTTACGTTCATTATTATGCCGCAGGCTCTGTTCTGAACGTTCTGCTGGGTCAGGGTGTTTTCAAGGTTCTTTTCAAGATAATGCTGAAGTACGCTGTCTATTGTAAGATATACGCTGTTTCCGTCCTGAGCCTCGTATCTCGTTTCATATTCGTAGGGCATAGGATTGCCGTTTGCGTCGCGGGCAGTCACTATCTTTCCGTCAACGCCCTGGAGGTACTCGTCGTATGACGCCTCAACGCCGTAAACTCCGTCTCCGTCAAAATTGGTGAAGCCTATGACCGAGGAGGCAAGGGTGCTGTTGGGGTACTCGCGCTTGGTGTTTTCTATCGTGTAGACGGAATATATCGCAAGCTCGTTGTCTATCCTGTACTGATTTATGGCGTCGGCGGTCTCCTTATCCACCTTTCTTTTTACGGTGTAATAGCGGTTCTTGGTGTTTTTGCACGCCTCGATAAGCTTATCGTAATCCACGTCGCATATTTCGGCTACCGCCTTGCATATTTCCTCCGCCTTGTCGGCATTATAATCGTTTATGTCGCCTGGGCTCATTATTATGTCCCAGACGGTGGAGCTTTGCGCCATTACTTTTCCTGTGGAATCATATATAGTCCCGCGGTTGGCATTTATTGTAAAGCTGCTGAGCTGCTGATTGTTTGCCTTTGAACGGTAATATTCAGATTTTATGACTGAAATGTTGAACAGATTGATACATATGTATGCCGCAAATATCAGAAGAACCACAAATACGCCTGCCATAAGGCGTTTGCGCATTTTTGAGGTTGGAGCGTCAGACATTTTCCCTTTTGCTTTAAGAGCATTTTTCTCTGCCCTTCAAGCTCCTCCTTTCCCCGAAACAGTAAAACTTTTTTATTGAAAAACCGACTGAAACCGTGCCGCACGAAGGTACGGCATCGGTTTCTTGTCCTGAAGTATTATATTGTGTCAAAAGCCTAAATATTCCGTCGTGCCGTCTATCCAGTCCTTCAGCGTTTCAAAAACGTTGGGCTGTTCGTTTGATACCTGCACCATAGTGCGGTCGAATACGGAAATATAATGTATCTGATTTTTTGACGTTTTCTGAAGTCCAAGCTGATTTACCGCCACGTCCTCGACGCTGTCAAGGGTCACCATTTCGTCCAGCTTTGACTGAAGGCGGGACTGCTCGCTTTTTGCTTCCTCCAGCTTTGCGTTTTCCTCGCTTATGCGGGTGGATACTTCTGAGATCGCCGCCTTACTGCCTATTACCGCAAAGGCAAGGACCACTGCGCATGCGATGAAAACAAGCGTCTTGAACCAGTTGCCCGTTTTGGAGGCGGATACCTTGTGGAGCTTTATTTCAGGTTTCGCCTCTTTCGCCTTTGGGCGGCGGACGGCGCTTTCGTCCGTCTCAAAGCGGGAAATATCATATGCAAGATTTCCTCTGCTGTAAGAGTACATTTTTTCAAGTCCTTTCCTTATGGGTAAAAGCCGTCGTTACAGCTTTTCCAATATCCTCAGCTTTGCGCTTCTGCTTCGGGGATTTTCCGCAAGCTCCTCAGGGGAAGCCTCGATAGGCTTTTTGTTCACCAATACCGCCCTGGGCTTTTTCCCGCATACGCAGACGGGAAATTCGGGCGGGCAGGTGCAGCCCGTGCAGTAATCCCTGAATGAATTTTTTACTATCCTGTCCTCAAGAGAATGGAAGGTGATTATCACCATTCTTCCGCCTTGGGAAAGCAGCTCAAATCCGTCCTCTATCCCTTTTTTCAGCGAATCAAGCTCGCTGTTTACTTCTATCCTTATTGCCTGAAAGGTTTTTCGGCAGGGATTTTTTTCATTTCTCACCTTGGCGGGAACGTTCGTTCTGATTATTTCCGCAAGCTGTGAGGTGGTCTCTATGGGAGCGATCTCCCTTGCTCTAACTATCCCTCTTGCTATCGAGGGGGCAAATTTTTCTTCCCCGTAAAGGAAGAGAATATCTCTCAGCCTTTCCTCCCCGTAGCCGTTCACCACGTCACGGGCGGAAAGTCCGCTTTGGCTCATTCTCATATCCAGCGGAGCGTCGTCGTGGTAGGAAAATCCCCGCTCTCGGTTGTCAAGCTGGTAGGAGCTGACTCCCAGGTCCATCAGTATGCCGTCCGCTTTGTTTATGTCAAGCAGGCTGAGGGCCTCGCTCATTTGCGCAAAGTTGCGTGTTACGAAAATGGGCGAATAGCCCTCAAGCCGTTTTTTTGCCGCTTCTATTGCTTCGCTGTCCCTGTCGAAGCAGATAAGTCTGCCGCCCTTGTCAAGGCGTTTTGCTATCTCAAGGCTGTGTCCGCCGCCGCCTGTGGTGCAGTCGATGTAGGTGCCGTTCGGCTTTATGTTGAGCCCCTCTATGCACTCCGCAAGCAGTACGGATCTGTGGGAAAACTCCATATCAAAGCTCCATATCCATAGCCGCCGCCAGAAGCTCGTCCATATCCAGCGCAGCGTTGAAGCTGTCCCAGCTTTGCTTGTCCCATATCTCGGCTCTGCCCTCAAGTCCCACGATAACTATATCGGTCTGAAGTCCCGCATATTCTCTCAGCGGGGCGGGGATAAGGACTCTGCCCTGCTTGTCAGGCTCTACCTCAAAGGCGCTGCCGAAGAGAAAACGCTGTATGCCCGCCGTTTTGACCTGGGGCATACTTCTGATAGACTGAACGAGGGCGTCCCAGTCCTCTTTTGAATAGACCTTTATACAATGCTCGCCTATGGTTTTTGAGATGACAAAAGACGCGCCCAGCTCCTCACGGAGCTTTACGGGAAAGTTCATTCTGCCCTTGGCGTCAAGGGTGCTTTTAAATTCTCCCCGCATTTTTATCATCTCCTTTCTCCGATAAGCTATGCTTGAAATTTCATTTTTGGGATCATAAAGTGAACTTTTTACCACAAAAGTGGACAAATCACCACTATGGATAAATTATACACCACCCAACTTCAAAAATCAACCTTTTCAAGGTGAAGTTCTGATGAAAAAAGCGGAAAATTTTCACGGTCATTTTTGTTGCAATTGCACAAAAAAAGAACTTCCAATTTGGAAGTTCTTTAGAATTTTACAAGATGTTGTGTTTTATTTTACTTTGACGTACTACATTTTGCTAAATCGGGAAAATTTCAGAAAATTCGCTTATCCGCCGCATTGAACACTGATTTCTGTTTCTGTCACAATTCCGTCGGAATCATAATAAACGTAAAGCCACCGCTGAAGGTTATCTGAGAAAATACCAAATCCATCGCCTGTATAAAGGTAGTAAGCACCCCATACTTTTGCTTGATAATTAAAATTCCCGTATCTGTTTTCTACTTCGGAAATATTTTTTCCTATCATCCAATCATCGTCATATTCTGTCTGATGGTATGATGTAATGAGCTTACAAAGCAGGAAAACATTCACAAGTAATGAAACGACAAGCAAAATGACAAAAACTGTGACCTTTCGACCTAAGCAATCATAGCAGCTTTTTTCTTCAGGAGATCCCATATATCTGCCTCCTTCTGTTGTTCCGTTTTACTCCTGATTATCAATTACCCACCTTGCCGCCATAAAATGAGAACATTTGCCCTGTCAGCGAACGATAGATATTGCATTTGCAAGCTGGTCGGCGGAATTGGCAGGTCCTACCCACAGAAATTTTTCGTCTGAGCTGCTGTCCACGTTGTTGTAAAATACCGACAGTGCGGTGAAATCGCTGTTGAATGTGACAGTGGTACTTTCCCCATTGATAGAGTAGTCTGGGTTATCTGTCACAAACAGGCAATATTTCCCGTCTGTCTTATCCCAGTGGACAGAAGTCATTTTGTGGCCGTCTATGTCGACTGTTCCTTCCACCAGCGTAGTCCACCACCAATGCTTTGTGACGGTAATATCATAGCTCACACTGATGCTTTCCATATTCTCAAACTGTTTTTCGTCAAGGGGGATATTGTAGGTGGTGCAGTTGTAGCACGTTATTTCCGATTTATGCTGGGTAACGGTGGGAAACCAGATGAACCACACCGCCCCGCCGATAACAGCTAATGCTGTTACGCAGACAATGACAATGACTATTATCCTTGATTTCATAAATTTCCCTCCGAGAATACGCCATTACTCCTGATTGTCGATCACCCACTTTGCCGCCATAAGAGGAGTGAGGCGGAATTCCAAAGTCTTAGGCTCTGCCGCCACCACGTCGGCTCCCACGCCGGGAGCGTCAACTGTGATGTCATATACCATATGAGGAACATATTTCAGAGAGCAGATGAAGAACTCGGGTGGAACGTTTTCAGCCTTTTCCAGCTCCTCAAGCCACTTGTAGGGGTCCATTCCGCCGATAGACAGCTCCTTTATCAGCCAGCCGTTTGAGTCTGCGATATGGTTGCGGCACAGGTAGAGGGCGAAATTGAAGTGCTTTTCGCCGCTTTCCGTCATAACGTCGATGATAAAGTCAACAACATCGTAGGTGTTTATGTCGTTGCCCTGTTCGCCGCAGTAAGCACAGCAGGCGCCGTAGCCGTAAAGTCTGCCGTTGATGTCCTTGGAGAAGTAGCTCTTGTAGCCGTCAAGCTCGCTTTGTCCCTTGATGGAATTGTAAAGCTCCTTGGCGAAGTCAAATTCCTCACGGCTGAGTACGGGCGCTCTCCTGTATTTCAGCGGTATCTGGTCGGGAATGATACGGCTGGGGTCTTTTATGCGGTTGAAGAAGCGCTGGAGTATGCCGAGCTCGCTGCCCGCAATAATATATTCCAGCATAGCGGAAAATTCGTCCTTGCTCAGGTCGTCGCGGAGTATAACGTAGCGGAACGCCGCCTGACGCTCTTTTTCCGAAATGGGAGCGCCGAATTTCTTCACGCACACTACCTTGTCCTTTTCATTAAGGAGAGCGACGCCGTCAAATTTCAGGTTGGAAATTGCAAGGTTGCTCATAATGTTTTCGGTCTCCTGGAAGGAGGCGAAATCCATCATAAGCTCCGCCACCGCCTCGGTATCGAAATTGTATCTGGGGGCGGTGTAGCCGAAGTCGAAGGTCCTGTCCTTCAGCACGCCTGATTCCATAAGGCGGGACATATCGCCCACTATCTCTATCAAATCCCTGTTGGTGATAGAGCTGGGTATCATAAACTGCTTGCCGTATACGAGGAAGCGGAACTTGTTGTTGAAGTCCAGGGCGAAGCCTATCTCGCCGCCCTGCTCCCTTATCTCACGCAGGAAGGTCATAGTGTCCTTGCCCTGTGTGAAGGAGTTCATCATCAGGCTTTCAACGTCAAGATAGTTCTGATGGCTCATAAAGCGTCTTTCACGGCGTTTTACCGTGTCGATGGCGTTCTTGATGTTGTGTACCTGTATCTTTGAGATCTCAAAGGTGTATTTTTCGCCGTTTCCGTCAAAGTGGATACGGTAATACTTCATAGCAAGGTTGTAGTCGCCGCCCGTTATCTCGTCGAACATTGAGAATATCTTTTCAAGAGCGTCCTCGTCCTTTACGCAGTCGTTCTCCAGCAGAGAGGGCAGACGGTAACCTATAACGCTTGAAAAGCCCGAATACAGTTCGTAGTCGTTTCCGTCAACGTCGGAGGAGATGACGTACGGCTTGCCGTTTCTCATTATATCGTAGCGGTAAACTCTGCCTTTTTCGCTCTTATCCTCGTTCTCCCAGTCGTAGCCCACGTATACGATATAATTTGAGGGGTCGGAGGCGGAGACTTTCAGCACCTCCAGCTTTTCGTCGATATATTCCCTGCGGGCGCTGCCGTCGTCGTGATATTCCTTGGGTACTTCACGAATGTCGCTTTTTACCGCAATTTGCTTTAAATCATTATATAAAGCAGGCTCTTGCTCGTCGGGGAATTTTATTGAAATTCCCGAAACAAAGCTGTCCTTTACTCTTTCGGCGTAGCGGCTGGTGTTCATAAAGCCGTTGAAGAACTCGAAAGCGTAGGAACGAGGCTTCAGCGCGTAAAATCCCTCTCCCGACGGAGCAAGGTCAAGAGTGAAGAACTTGTTGTATTCCTTGATTATGGCGGTGATGTCACGCTCGAAAGCGGCATACACCGTTTCCTCCATATCAAAGCGGATACCCGTACGGCTGGCGGTGATGCAGGTATTGGGCACGCTGACGAAGAAAGCGGACAGCTTTTCGTCGATGACCTTGTCGCTGCCTGCGCCGATGTAGCCTGTAAGCTCATAGGTGGAGAAGTAGTTATACTTGCTCATCAGGAGCCTGATAACGCTTTCACGCTTGGTGTTGGCAACTGCGTAGGGTATCAGGTATACAAAGTTGTCATACTCGTAGCAAAGGAAATCCACAAGGCTCTTGTTGTTGTGGTAGAAACGTATCTTGGGCGGCTCGCTCTCGTCTTTTCTGTAAAGCTGAACACGGTAAAGGTCGTTTATCTTGCCGTCTATCATAACGGCAAGGTTAAGGGTTCGCTTAGGATTTTCCGTATTGTCGGTCTCGGGGTCCATCACCTTTTTCCTGTTAAAGGCAAAGCAAAGCTCTACCATATTAAGGTAATCGCCCTTTTTCTCGGTAATGGAGGTGAAATTGTCCTTTATCCTCTCAAATTCGCCGTGGTCAAGCTGTAAAGTAAGGCGGGTGCCCATAAACTGCTGACCGTTCAAATCAAAGGACTCCAGCTTTATCTTATCGCCCTCGTCCTTGCATATTTTGAAGCTGAAGCTGTTTGAGCGCACCGCCAAAGATTCAACGTTGAGGAACACGCTCTTTGCGCCTATGCCGAAACGTCCCTCTCTGGTGGTATCGCCGTTGTTCATTCCAAAGCCCAGATAATACAGGATATCCTCCATGGAAAATCCCATTTCGTTGTAGGACAGAACTAACGTGTCGTTCCCCTGGAAATCCGCCACTATCTTGATGTCGCCTGTGGAATAGCGGCAGCCCATAGCGTTCTGAAACAGCTCTCTTATGATACTTTCCTTGGGATAGTCGGCGGTGTTTATCTTGGCGTTGAAGCCGCTTCTGCCGCTGAACATATCGTTGTAATACTCAAGGAAAGGCGTTCCCTCCGTCTGACCCGTCAGCGCAAGGCTTTGAAGTCTTTCAAGAGTTTCCTTCTTGGCGGCTTCGTTTCCGTAGGTATGGAATTGGTAAAAGTCGCCTATAAGACCAATAATGTTTACTTCCCCCGCCATCAGATCAACTCCTCATAAAATGCTTCAAGAAATTCATTGTAATCGCTTTGCAGACCGTGATGCTCAACGAGATAACGCCATACGCAGTAATCAACTCCCGCACGCTCGTTTTCGTCCGCCTCGCTCATCAGCCTGAAGCAGTCAGCTTCGCTGTGGAAGCTGTCCAGCGCTGCTCTCGCCTTGTCCCGCATAACTGCCAGCGGGTCGGACGCCATGCCTGCGCTCATTTCTTTGTATTCATCGCTGCTTTCGGGGTCGTATTTCACGGGCTTCAGTCTTCCCTCCCCGTCAAAGCAGCAGCAGCTTTCCTTCAGCGCAGTCAGCTTTTTGCCGATTATGTCTGCGGTCTTGTTCTCGGTTATGCCGTCTGGAACGTCGAACGCCGTCTTTACTGCGTCTCTTCCGTAGCAAAGGGACAGCTTTGCTCTGTCCGCCGTGGTGTGGAGATTGTATTTCGCAGACATTTTGCCGAAGAATGCGGCGTCGTTCTGCTCGGCTCCCTCAAGCTCATACAGCATTGACGCCAGCATTTTTTCAGCGCCGTCAATGAACATATAAATGTTTCTTCCCGGAACGCCGAAGTTGTAGCCCTCGCAGAAGTTCAGCGCCAGAGGTCCTTTTAACATTCTTCCGTCAAACTCGTCCGTTTCGTCACGGAAAATTATAAATTCAGGGTCGATAAAGCCGTCGGAGCCGCTTTGCTTGTATCTGCGGTGCAGTATCAGCGGGTGGTCGGGCAATTCGTAGTTGATAACGTGGGTTATCTTTTTCAGACGTCCGCACTGTTCGTCCTGATTGTCGGGAGAAAGCACTATGCGGATATTGCTGTCATTTTCCGCCTTGAAATATCTTAAAGTATGCTCAATGCCGTAAATGCCCGTTTTTCTCACAGAGGTTATCTTCCCCAGATTTACAAGGGAGGAGCAAAGCACTCTGTAAACGTAATCCAAAGTCTTTTCAGATGAGAAATAGGTTATTACGCGGTTTTCAGGGTTTTCCAGCAGTCTGTTCAGCTCGTCAAGATATGCGCCCAGCTTGGTGTCGTAATTTTTGAGCTGAGTTACTGTATCGTCGTCGTAATGCTCGTCGATATACAGCTTGCGCATATCCAGAGTAAGCTCCTCGAAAATGTTTCCGCCGTAGTGGTAAACGGTGGAGTGAGGCTGTCTTGCCCGTTCTTTCAGCACGTCGTCGTTCACCTTGTAGGTGACCGTTCTTATCTTTGGCGGGGAAAGCGTTTCCTTTCCGTAATAGCGCATATACGGCGTGGAAAGGGTGAAGGCTATTGTTCCCTCGTCGGGAATGTTGGCTTCAAAATACGCAGCCTGTTCTGCGTCATTAAGAAACTTTCTCGGCAGCTCCGTCAGCTTTTCCGCCGCAGTGCGGCTGTCGGGAAGATACGGCGCAAATACCGCAAGACGCTTTGTCTTTAAATCAAAGCCCTCAAGGATAAGGTCGGTGTTTATACCCGTTTCGGAAAGTCCGCCGTCGATTATCACAAGATCCCACACAAGTCCAGCCTGCTTTATTTTATCAAAAATGGGATTTGTTCCCGCTTCCTCGTGAGTAATGTAAAGATTGCTCAGCTTGGGAGCAAAGTGATTTATGCTGTGGTCGTTGGAGGTTATGAATTTGAAATCAGCCCCGATACCTGTCAATATCGTCCTGTACCACGCATACATAAGATTTTGTTTTGTGATTATCAGTATGCTTGGGTCGTTCCTGCCGTCCATAACGTTCAGTATGGCAAGCTGAGCCTTTCCCAGCTTGTCGTTGCCCTGCTCGTCCATCGAGATGACGCAGCCGAACTTTTCCAGCTTCTGCATAAACGCCTTGTTCATCACGTTAAGGGGGATTTTATCCAGAACTATCCCCTTTATTTCCGCCTGACTCATATTAAGATCGCTCCCGCCCTTCGTTAAGATAATGAGGGGGACATTTCCCCGCAAAACCGTTTTTTGCCGCTGTTTATGGAATTTTACCAAAAACAGGGCAGGGTAACCGATTTTTATACACTATAATTATAATACATTTTTCAATTTTTTACAACACTTTATTGATAATTTTTTTCATTTTATATCGAATAATTTTGACAATACTGATGTGAAAGGTAATTTTTCCCGAAAAACAGCGCCGTGAAGCTTACGGCGCTGAAAAAATTATGAGGGAGCTTTTACAAGCTCCCTCTCAGTGTTATATCATAGCTTCTTCCCAGCAATCGGGGGCGGTAAGTCCGAACATTTTCGCAACGGTGGGGGCAATATTTGCAAGACCGTAGCTGTCGGAGGGCTTTATCTCGTAATGCACGTCCTTGTCGTAGATGATGAAGGGAACGGGGTTCAGGGAGTGAGCAGTCCTTACGGCTATCTCGCCTTTCTTGTTCTTTTCAAGCATCTCGTCCGCGTTGCCGTGGTCGGCGGTGACGAGCATTGTCACTCCACATTCGTCACATACTGCTTTCAGCCTTGTAAGTCCAAGATCAACGCTTTCCACGCCGATTATGGTGCTGTCAAGGCTTCCCGTGTGTCCAACCATATCGCCGTTGGGGAAGTTGCAGCGGATAAAGTCGTATTCTCCGCTTCTTATCACTTCTATCAGGTCGTCGGTTATCTCGGCGGATTTCATCCACGGGCGCTGGTCAAAGCTAACCTTGTCGGAGGGTATCTCCTTGAAGGTCTCCAGCTCGTCGCTGAATTTTGCGCTTCTGTTGCCGTTCCAGAAGTAGGTGACGTGACCGTACTTCTGAGTTTCGGAAACGGCGTACTGCTTGTAGCCGTTGGCAACCAGCAATTCAGAGAGTGTATTCTTTATTTCGGGGGGATTTACAAGATAGCGTCTGGGCAATTTCAGGTCGCCGTCGTACTGTAACATTCCCGCATATACAACGTCTAACTTTTCACCTCTGTCAAAGTGGGTGAATACTTCGTCGTCAAACGCCATGGAAAGCTCTATGGCTCTGTCGCCTCTGAAGTTGAACAAAACTACGCTGTCCTTGGGGTTTATCTTTCCCACAGGCTCGCCGTTTTCCGCAATAACGAATGCGGGGAGGTCCTGGTCGATAACGCCCTCGTTCTCGGCACGGTAGGTCTCTATCGCTTTGGCGGCGGAATCAAACTGTCTGCCCTCGCCTTTGACGTGAGTGTTCCAGCCCAGCTCTACCATTTTCCAGTCCGCCTGATAGCGGTCCATAGTGACCTTCATTCTGCCGCCGCCGCTGGCTATCCTTCCGTCAAAATCAGCGCCGTTAAGCTCCGTCAGCTTGTTTTCAAGCTGTTCAACGTAAGTCAGGGCGCTGGTGGCGGGAACGTCGCGTCCGTCCAGCAGGATATGTACGCGGGCTTTTTTCACCCCGTCCTTTTTGGCTCTTTCAAGCATATTCAGCAGGTGAGAGATGTTGGAATGTACGTTGCCATCGGAGAGAAGTCCGATAAAGTGGAGGGTGGAGCCGTTTTGCTTTACGTTGCCAATGACCTCCTGCCAGCTTTCGGAATCGTACATTTTGCCGCTTTCGATAGACTCGTTCACCAGCTTTGCGCCTTGGGAGTATATCTGTCCGCAGCCGATGGCGTTGTGTCCCACTTCGCTGTTGCCCATATCGTCGTCGGTGGGAAGTCCCACTGCTCCGCCGTGAGCCTTTAAGCGGGTATTGGGGCAGTTTTTCAGCATCCAGTCAAGGGTAGGGGTGTTGGCAAGGGTGACAGCGTCGCCAAGACCCGTCTTTGAAAAGCCAACGCCGTCCATTACTACGAGCAGGATAGGTTTTTTTGCTTTCATATATGTTTTCTCCTGAATAATAAAATTGATAATGTACAGTTGACAGTTGATAATTGTGGAGTTTTGCTTCGCAAAATAATTAAAAATTTTAAATCAATCGCCAAAGGCGATACCTCAATTGTCCACTGTCCACTGTCAATTGTCAACTGCTAAGGTCAGCCTGCCGCCTTTACGATAGTGGCAAAGTCGGGAGCCTTCAGGCTTGCGCCGCCGATAAGTCCGCCGTCTATGTTCTCCTTAGCAAGCAGTTCAGCAGCATTGCCTGCGTTCATAGAGCCGCCGTACTGAATGGAAACTGCGTCTGCAACTTCCTTTCCGTAAAGAGCCGCCAGCTTTTCACGGATAAAGGCGCATACCTCCTCAGCCTGCTCAGTGGTAGCGGTCTTGCCCGTTCCTATCGCCCATACGGGTTCGTATGCGATGACGCACTTTTTCATATCCTCGGCGGAAACGTCAAAGAAGTCCAGCTTTATCTGACGGCCTACCACCTCTTCGGTGATGTTGCATTCACGCTCCCACAAAAGCTCGCCTACGCAAACGATAGGCTTCAGCCCTGCGGCAAGGGCGGCTTTTGTTCTCTTATTCACAGTCTCGTCGGTTTCGCCGAAATACTGTCTGCGCTCGCTGTGACCGATTATAACGTATTCAACGCCCATTTCAGTGAGCATATCCGCAGAAATTTCGCCTGTGAATGCGCCTGATTTTTCAAAGTGGCAGTTCTCGGCTCCCACCTTTATATTCGTTCCCTCGGTGAGAGAAAGAGCAGTCTCAAGATTGGTGTAGGGCACGCAGATAACTACTTCGCAGCCTGCGTCGGCTACCAGAGGCTTCATAGCCTCGATAAGCTCTTTTGCCTCGGGTCTTGTTTTGTTCATTTTCCAGTTGCCTGCGATAACGGCTTTTCTCAGTGCTTTATTCATATCTGTCAGCGTGTAAACGCTTCCTCCTTTTACTTATTCTCGTTGGTTATCAGGGGGTTGTCGGGGTTCAGCTGATTGTACGCCTCTATCAGCTTTCTCACGGGAACGCCCTCGATAGTCATTTCATCATATCCGCAGTCGGAGATCTCAACGCCTTTCAGATCGGCGCTCTTTATCTTCGTGTACTTCATATCCACACGCTCGATAAGGCTGTTGGAAAGGGTCATATCAAACATATGAGTCCCCTCCATAGAAAGCTCGTCTATTGAGGTTTCCCTCAGGTCCACAAGGTGGAATTTTGCGCCGCGCATACTCATATCGCTCAGCTTTGCCTTTTCCATATTGACGTTTTTCAGGCTCGCCCTTTCCCACAAGGCGTCGTGCATCTCGGTGCCTTCCATAAAGCACTCTGACATTTCGCTGTTGATAAAGGCGCAGCGGGCGATCTCAGCGTTTTTGAACGTGCAGGTACACATAAAGTCGATTTCTTTTCTTTGGATCTCTTCTATCTTCTCCATAACAAGAAGCTCCTCTCTGCGAGTAAACAATGTATATGGGGAAAGCAGGCGGGGTCAAGCCCCTCGCCTGCCGTCCACCGGTTTTGCGGAAATTCCGCCTGTTTTACTTATCCTCTACAACGGCGATACCGGGGAGGACCTTGCCCTCAAGGTATTCAAGAGATGCGCCGCCGCCTGTGGAGATATGGCTCATCTTGTCGGCAAAGCCAAGCTGCATAACGGCAGCCGCACTGTCGCCGCCGCCGATAACGGTGGTAGCGTCTGTGTCAGCAAGCGCCTGTGCAACGGCGATAGTTCCCTTTGCAAGAACGGGGTTCTCAAACACGCCCATAGGTCCGTTCCAAACAACGGTCTTTGCGTTCTTTACTTCGTTTGCGAACAGCTCCATAGTCTTGGGTCCGATGTCAAGTCCCATCATATCTGCGGGGATCTTGTCAGCGTCTACCACTGAAACCTCTATCTCTGCGTCAATGGGGTCGGGGAACGCTTTTGCGATAGTGGCGTCAACGGGCAGGAGCAGCTTTTTGCCAAGGGTCTTTGCCTTTTCTATCATTTCCTTGCAGTAATCCAGCTTTTCGTCGTCAACAAGAGAAGTTCCTATCTCGCAGCCCTGAGCCTTCAGGAAGGTGTAAGCCATACCGCCGCCTATAATGAGGGTATCGCACTTTTCCAGCAGGTTGGAGATAACGTTCAGCTTGTCTGCTACCTTTGCGCCGCCGAGAATTGCTACGAAAGGACGAACGGGGTTTTCAACTGCGTTGCCGAGAAATTCTATTTCCTTGTTCATCAGGTAACCAACAGCGGTCTCCTTGACGAATTTTGCAACGCCTGCGGTCGATGCGTGAGCTCTGTGAGCAGAACCGAATGCGTCCATAACGAATACTTCGTTGTGTACCAGGTCGCCCAACTCCTTGGAAAATTCTTCGCCGTTCTTGGTCTCTTCATTTCCGCGGAAGCGTGTGTTTTCAAGAACGACTATCTCGCCGTCCTGCATTTCGGCAACTGCCTTCTTGGCGTTTTCGCCTACAACTGTGTCGTCCTTGGCGAAGGTCACCTTGGTGTTTACCAGCTCAGCCAGTCTGTCGGCGGCGGGCTTGAGGGAGAATTTGTCCTCAGGACCGTTCTTGGGCTTGCCGAGGTGAGAGCAGAGAACTATCCTTGCTCCGTTTTCAACCAGCTTGTTGATGGTGGGGAGTGCGGCGACGATTCTGTTATCGTTGGTGATAACGCCGTCCTTCAGGGGCACGTTGAAGTCCACACGGACAAGGACGTATCTGCCCTTTACATTGATGTCTTCTACGTTTTTCTTGTTGAGCTTGCTCATTTTCAGTACCTTCCTTTTATGAAAAAATAATAATTAACGCTTATACTATTGTAACAGAAATTTGTACTTATTTCAAGAGGATTTTAGGTAAAATTTTGAAAAATAAGCGAATTTTGATAGTACGGATAAAAAAGTAAAAGCAGACGGGGTCGTCTGCTTTGTGTTGGGTGGGGGGGGTGGATCGGGGGTAGATAAACGGGAATTTATATATTGAAAACACCTTTTGAATATTCAGCCCAACCGCCTGTAATAAAAATACATATGATAGCAAGAATTATGTACAATGCAATAGGCAGTAGTAAATACAGCTTTCCTTTTTTCATAGTTTTACGAAAGATATAGATATTTGAAGGTAATGCCAAAGCGATCCATATTAGAAGTTCAATACACCCTAATAGAATGGAAACATCTTTCTCTGAACCTAAATCATAACTATAACCTTTAGAATGTCCGGTTATATCAAGAAAAATCCAACCAAAACAAATAGGAAATGAAAATGCGATAAAACTTGTCCAAAGAAAATTCAGGCAGTATATGATCTTATTTTTCAAACTTTTCCCCCAGTAAATTTCGATTTATCTTCCCGTCCCTTTTATCTCCTCGGTTTCCCCTTGATAATAACTCCGATAAACTTAGATCCTGCGTTGCTGGCAACGACGTAGCCGCATTCCTCCTGCATAACAAGATCCCTGCCGCACTTTTTCGCCATTGTTTTTCTGAAAAGCTCCTCCATTTCGGGGGCGGTAGTGGTGAGGATATGCCAGGGAGTTTCGGGTATCATCTGCTCGTAGATGTAGTCCACCGCCGCTAAAACAGCGGCTTTTTCACCTCTGCATTTTTTCAGCACCTTGCTTTCCCCGTCGATAAGGGAAATAACAGGCTTCAGCGCCAGCATTTCGCCTAAAAATGCTGCCGCCGCGCTTATTCTGCCCGACTTTTTCATATGCCTAAGGTTAAAGCCGATTATGTATATCTCGCAGCAGTTGAACCAGTCCTCCATAAAGCCCAGGACCATTTCACAGCTTGCGCCCGCCTCCAGCTTTTTCGCTCCCTCCACAATAGGATAGCCGTAGCCCAGAGAATAGCAGTGGCTGTCCACAACGTGAATTTTCGTTTTGCCGAGAGCGCCGCTTTCACGCAGGTTCTTTTCCGCCTGGACTGCGTTTGCGTAGGTCTGGGAGCCTGTGGAGTTTATAAGTACCACGATAACGTCCTCCCAGCCCTCCGCCGCACATTCCTTAAACTTTTCCTCAAAGCGGAAAACAGTTATCTGGCTCGTTTTGGGGAGAAATTCGGATTTGTCGATAAGGTCGTAAAACTCGTGATTTGTAACGGTCTGGCGCTCGATAAGCGTTTGGTCGCCCAGAGTTACCTCAAAGCTCATAATGTCGATATTGTAGCGTGCCTCGTCCTCCTTGGAGATGTCGCAGCCGCTGTCCGTGATTATTTTTACCTTTGGCATAGCGTTGTTTCCTTTCTTTCGTTCTATATATTGTTTGCGTCTGTCCAGACGTATTTTGTAAGGCTGCCTTTATTTTTCAGCTGGGGAAAATCCCACTGGCGCAGGACCTCGTACGCTCCTATGGCAACGCTGTTGGATAAGTTAAGGCTCCTCGCCTCGTCTATCATAGGTATGCGCACGCAGCGCTCCTTATTTGCGAAAAGCAGTTCTTCAGGCAGTCCCCTGTCCTCCCTGCCGAAAAGGAGATAGGCTTTGTCGGGATATTTCACGTCACAATATGTATTCACCGCTTTGGTGGAGAAGTAGAAATATTCCCCCTCAGTCCTTGCGAAAAAATCATTCAAGCCGTCGTAGTAGGTTATGTCTAAAAAGTGCCAGTAGTCCAGCCCTGCGTGTTTCAGTTTTCTGTCGTCAACCGAAAATCCCATAGGCTTTATCAGATGAAGTCTTGCGCCCGTCACTGCGCAGGTGCGGGCGATGTTGCCCGTGTTCTGCGGTATCTGGGGCTCTACAAGTACGATGTTCAGTTCTATTGCGGTTCCAGCTTTCTTTAATTCGATAGATGGATATATTTTAGCATACTTTTTGGGATTTGTAAAGAGCAAGTTGACTTTGACATAACGGTGTGATACAATCAGCATAAAGGGGTAAAGGGTATGGAAATAGAAAGAATAAATTCATATGACGATAAAAGGTTTTCAAAAGAGGTGCTTTTTGAACACGGCGCTTTTATCATAGACAAAAGCCGTACCTGTTCGTTTAAAATAACAGGCGAACGCTCTGCCCAGGTGCTTTGCGACAGCTATGAGGATATTCGGCAGGTAATAGAGCAGTTTCGCTTTTTTACGGAGCATATAACGACCTTTTATGACACAGACGGCAATATTATTGCGGAATATCCGCCCGTGGCGATGAGGGAAATGACGATAAACGACGTTCAGCCCTCCCAGTTCTTTGTGGACAGCGATAAGCTGAAAGCGATCTCCTCTTTTATAAAAAATCCTAAAGATATAATCATTCCCGTGCTGTATGACAAGCGCTTTGGCAGATACATTTCACTTGACGGGCATACAAGGCTTTTCTTTGCCTGCAAAAAAGGCTGGGAAAAGGTGAGGGTATTTGAAAGCGAAAGCGACGATCATATTTATCATTTTGTCGACGAGGCAAGAAAAATGGGGATATTCAGCCCGAAGGATATGACCCTGCTTCCCCACAGCGAATATGTGGAAAAGTGGGACGGGTATTGTGACGATTTTTTCGCAGGACAAGAACAGCAACACTAAACGGAGGGAATTATGGCAGTAACGATAAACATTTATTACAGCGGGAAAAACGGGAACGCAAGGAAATTCGCCGAGGAAATGACCTTGTCGGGAACAGCGGATAAAATTCGTGCCGAGGAGGGAAATCTCGGCTATGATTATTTTTTCCCTATGGCGGACGGTGAAACGGTCCTGTTGATTGACAAGTGGCAGGATCAGCGTTCGCTGGACCTGCACCACGCCTCGCCGATGATGAAAACGATAGCGGAGCTGAGGGAAAAATACGACCTGCATATGCGGGTGGAAAGGTACGTTTCGGACGAACAGGGCGTTCCCGAAAGCGACAGGAAATTTATAAAAGATTGATGTTGAAATATATAGAAAAAAGCGGCCGATATTTCGGTCGCCCTGACTGCCTGCGGCAGTCGTTGATTGAAATGGAGAGGAAACCCTGACGGTTTCCTCTCCAAGCCTCTCTTTCCCTCCGAAATTTAAGAAAAAAGCGACCGATATTTCGGTCGCCCTTTCTTTTATAACCTATGCTCGGAGGAGCAGATACAAATTTACTCGTTGTCCTGCAATGCGTCGTAGCCTTCCTCGCCTGTCCTTACCTTGAGGACGTTCTCAACATCGTAGACGAATATCTTGCCGTCGCCTATCTTGCCTGTGTAGAGGGCGTTCTTTGCTGCCTGGATAACCTTTTCAACAGGCACCTTGCAAACTACTACCTCAACCTTTACCTTAGGCAGGAGCCTGGGTTCCATAGGAACGCCGCGGTAGAACTCGGTAGAGCCCTTCTGCATGCCGCAGCCCATTGTGTTGGTGACGGTCATACCTGTAATTCCTATATTGGACAAAGCGTTTTTAAGAGCCTCGAAACGCTCCAGCTTGGTGATTATCTCCACCTTTGTCATCTTCACGTCCCCTGCGGGAGCCTTGTCAGCAGGCTTATGCTCAACGGGAACGGCGTTTTCAACGCCTGCGTTTATGGTCATTACCTCATGCTCATTTTCCTCAACGGTGCCCTCAACGTGCATCATAGGAATGAAGTCGGCGTAAGAGGACAGCAGACCGTGTTCGGTAGAGTCAAGTCCCACGATCTCCTCGTGTCTGGAAACACGCAGACCGATAGTCTTTTTAAGTACGAAGAACAGTACGAAGCAGGTGACGGCCGCCCAAGCCGCTACGGTCACAAAGCCGAGAGCCTGTATTCCAAGCTGTTTGAAGCCGCCGCCGTAGAACAGACCTGTTATTCCGTCCTGACCCTTGCCTGTTGCGAAAAGTCCCACTGCAAGAGTGCCCCAGATACCGTTGAAGCAGTGAACGGCAACTGCGCCCACAGGGTCGTCTATCTTCAGCTTGTAATCCAGCAGCCATACGCCAAAGCAAACCAGAAGTCCTGCCACGATACCGATTATTGCGGAGCCCAGAGCGTCAACGTCTGCGCAGGGGGCAGTTATTGCAACCAGACCTGCCAGCGAGCCGTTAAGCGACATTGAAACATCGGGCTTGCCGTTCTTTATCCAGGTGAACAGCATTGTGGTACAGGTAGCTACTGCGGGAGCTATTGTTGTTGTAAGGAATATCTGTCCCAGGTAATCGGTGTTCCCTGCTGCGGCGCCGTTGAAGCCGTACCAGCCGAACCAGAGAATGAACACGCCCAGTGCGCCCAAAGTCATAGAGTGACCGAGGATAGCTTTAGGCTTGCCGTCCTTGGTGAACTTGCCGATACGGGCGCCTTCCATAGCCGCACCGATGAACGCCGCGATACCGCCAACCATATGTATTGCGGTAGAGCCTGCGAAATCAACGAAGCCAAGCTGTGCCAGCCAGCCGCCGCCCCAGATCCAGTGCGCCTCGATAGGATAGATAACAAGGCTGATTATGCCTGAATAGATGCAGTAGGTGGAAAACTTCGTTCTTTCTGCCATTGCGCCTGAAACTATCGTTGCGGCGGTAGCGCAGAACACAAGGTTGAACACGAAGTTGTGCCACGGGAAGTTGGCGAAGTCGGTGAATATCCCCAGCGTGGGAAGTCCCAGAAATCCGCCCAGTGCGTCCTCGCCGCACATAAGCCCGAAGCCCAGCAGTGTGAACATTACCGTGCCTATGCAGAAGTCCATAAGGTTCTTCATTATAATGTTGCCTGCGTTCTTTGCTCTGGTGAAACCGCTTTCTACCATCGCAAAACCGCACTGCATAAAGAATACCAGCGCTGCTCCTATCAGGAACCAGACGCCCTCCGTGCCGAATATGGTGGTGTTGACCGCCGTCGTGACGTCGTCAGCCGCGCCTTCAGCCATTAAAGTCATAATTGTGTCCAAAGTGATTGCCCCTTTCTCTTTATATCCTGAATAACGAAAAGGAGCTTTTGTCTCCCCGCACAACACGGGTGTACAAAAGCTCCTTTGCTTTATGTTCATATTATAATCGCCAAGGCGGATTTTGTCAATAGATTTTTGCAAGTTTTTTGTTTAAATCTTGCATTTTGTTGAAATTTTATAGGATTTTTAGGGTAGGTCAATAGGTTTTTTGCAATTTTAACAATCAGGACTGGCAAAACAGACGGGTGCGGGGACCCTGCCTTTACCGCTGGGGAAAACCTTTCTGAAGAAAGGTTATTCCCCAGACCCCTTTCCAAAGACTTTTAATGATTTTTT
>CANQXF010000006.1 GCA_947627695.1 uncultured Ruminiclostridium sp.
AGCTCCGAATTGCCGTCATGGTAGCCCCAGGCGGTGTCGTAATAATTCACGCCCTGTTCCATAGCGTAAGCGACCATTTCTTTCGCGGCCGCTTTGTCAATTTTGGAATCATCTCCGTCCAATACCGGGAGGCGCATTGCGCCCATGCCAAGAGCCGATAATTTTAAATCTTGAAAATTCTTGTAGATCATAAATTCTCCTCCTTGTCAATCCATATAGGTCTGATAGTTATTTTTTGCATGGTATGCGGCGGCCTCCCGCAGGGCAGCCGTGACGTCAAACGCCCCGCCTATCTTCTCGGTCTGCGCCGTGTAATCCCCTGCCTCAAAGGCCAGGTCATAAGCACTGCGGAAGCTCTTATAGTAGTTCAGCTCCGCGCAGAAGGTGGGATCGGGCTGGATCAACATGCTGTTGTATGCTCGAATAATGCCGGACACAGGCACGCCGTAGGCATTATCGTCCAGGGCGGACCAGTCGTTGCAGCGGTACTTCCAGGTCTCCTGATATTTTACTTTCATTTCAGCCAAAGCCTGTTTTTCACTGTCGGTGAGGGGCTTGAAGTCCTGCATATAGCCGGTGTTGTCCTCCACTTGAGCAAAATTGCTCATGCCTGAGAGGACGGCAAGCACGCCTTCCTGCGAGGCGGCAAAGCGAATCGCAAAGCTGGCCGGGGAAGCGCTCTGGTCAATATCCTGAAAGATGCGTTCCGCACCGACGGGGACTTTTGCCAGCATGCCGCCCTTTACCGGCTCCATGACGATGACCTGCTTGCCGTGCTTGCGAATGACCTCATAACACTTCTTCGACTGGATGAACGGCTCCTCCCAGTCATAGTAGTTCAGAACGATCTGAACGGCGTCAACCTCCGGGTGTTCGGTCAAAATCTGATCCAGATGGGTGGCGTCATCATGGTAAGAGAACGCGATGTGGCGAATCTTACCCTGTTCCTTCCATTGCTTCATGTGGTCAAAGAGATGGGCATCACGGACTTCCGTGGCATAGATATAGCGGTTCAGATTGTGGAGCAGGTAGTAATCAAAGTAATTAACCCCGCATTTGTCCAGCTGCTCCCCGAAAATGGTTTCCACCTTGTCCTCGGCGGGCGTTTGAAATGTAGGAAATTTCGATACCAGCAGGAAGCTCTCCCGCGGATGGCGCTTGACAAGGGCTTCCCTGATTGCAGTTTCAGAAGTACCATCATGATACACATAGGAGGTATCAAAGTAGGTAAATCCACGCTCCAGGAAAAGATCTACCATCTGTTTGAACTGTTCCATGTCGATGTCTGCTGCATTGTCGCTTTTCTGGGGAAGGCGCATCAGCCCAAATCCAGTTTCTTGATCTCACTCATTGTTGGTTCCTCCTGTTATTTATTTTTCGCTGATATAGGGTCGTATCATGGCGGGTAAAAACAGATTGCAAAATTCTTTTGTCCGTTCCTCAAAGCTGTATGCCCCGCCTGACATATCCCAGCAAAGCATTTCACCGTAGATCACATCTACCAAAGCGCCCGCCAGCGCGTCTACGGGCGTATCGCTCGTCAGTTCGCCCCGCTTAATTCCCGTTTCGATCATACCCTTCATGGAATCAATATCCATGCGGAGTTTGTCTGTGTTATACGGGGCTTCCACAAGATCGGGGTCTACGGTGTTACGCACCCATTCCTGGCAGAGCTTCAGCCCGTCCCGTTCAATGTGGCCGGAGAAATTCACCATGTAAAATACCAGCCGTTCCATAAAAGGGCCGTCATGGGCTTGCGCTTCCTCATAAATTCCCTGATACATCTCACGGCTTAATTCAAAAACTACGTCTTCCTTGCGTTTGAAATAGGTATAGAAAGTGCCGTTTGAAACATCGCAGGCTTTTGTGATCTCTTCGATAGATGTGCCTGCCAGACCTTTTTCACATACCAGCTTTTTTGCCGCCTCCAGCAGCTTTCGCTTGGTTTCCAGTGCGGCAATCTGCCGATTCGTCATTTTCTTTGCCACGCCATCATCTCCTTTGTGTGATTTCATTATATCATATTCACTGAATTAAAGTCAATGACTTTTAATCAATTTTTTGGCTGCCGTTGATCATAAGTATCTTGCTCATCGCTGCGTCTCCTGAAAATTTGTTGTTCCGACAACACTACTCATCTCATCCATCAGCTTGACGGTCCCTTCGCATATGCCGCAGTGCCGTCACAGCAGTCCGTTCCAATCGGAAGCGACTCATAAGGCTCATCCATCTCACCAGCCTGATTGCCATTCTGTCCCGTATAGAATTCCATTCTTTATCACAAAAGAACAAATGACAAAGCCTTTTCAAATTTATAATATCTGCTGTCAATTGCGCAGCGCTTTGACCGCTGACGATCAAGCCGTCACCGCATTATATTTCAATATTTTTTCGGTCGGTTCGCTTGCCGCCTGTTCTTGCTTAAAAACATATTTTTGCATTTCAGTGCAAATACATGAATTTTTTATAAGTTTATGCTATTATATAGACAGCAGGAGGTATGCTCAATGATAGGATCACGTAAACTGAAAAAAAGAGACCGTTATCTCAACAAGCTGATTGGCTTTCAGGATACCGAACCTGTAAAAGTCATCACCGGCATAAGGCGCTGCGGGAAATCAAGCCTTTTGAAGCTGATGGTCATTCATCTGATCGAGATGGGCATTCAGCCTGAGCAAATCGTTGAGATGAGTTTTGAATACAATGATTTTCGGAAAATGACTGCTGACGACGTTTACGCTTATGTAAAAAATCAGATCGTATCGGGAAAGCGCATGTATTTATTCTTTGATGAGATCCGGAGGATCGACGCATGGGAGGATGCGATCAACGCATTGCGTGTGGATCTGGACTGTGATATTTATGTAACCGGTTCAAATGCGTATCTGCTTTCCTCTGAATATTCCACCTATCTTTCAGGAAGATGTGTGGAGATCAAAATGCTTCCGCTTTCTTTCAGTGAGTTCCTTTATTTTTATGATTTCGAGGTGAGGGAAACCAAAAGCGCACTTGGCGGTGTTCACAAGCAAGTGTTTGATAAAAACGGCGAGCAGTACGGCCTGCGGGAGGCGTTTGAAGCATTCATGCTTTTTGGCGGAATGCCCGGTATTGCCGACGTGGGACTTGATCAGGAAAAAGCGCTTGCCTTTTGAAAGTTATTTTTTCTATGAGATCAAGCGCTTTGATATCAAAGGAAAAGAGTATCTCCGCACGCTCGGAAAGTATTATATTGTCGATATAGCTTTGAAAAATTATCTGCTGGGATCCAGAAATCGTGACAGCAGTCATGCAATCGAAAACATCGTTTATTTTGAACTTCTTCGCAGAGGATACGACGTTGCGATCGGTAAAATAGATAATATGGAGGTTGACTTTATTGCGACTGACGCCAACGAGAAGAAATATTTTCAGGTAACGGAATCCATGAACAGCGAGGACGTCAGAAAGAGAGAGCTTGCTCCTCTGCAAAAAATACGTGACAACTATGAAAAGATCGTGTTGTCTCTTGACCCCGGAATGGACGGTTCGTATGAGGGGATCAAGTCTGAGAATCTGATCGAATGGCTGCTTGAAGACTGAAGCTTACTGTTTTTTGCTTTATTACTGTCATTACAGAAAGAAACATAAAAAATTTATATATGGTATAATAAAGACAAGCGCTGAAACCCTTTGATAAAAGGAGTTTGTGGACGGTTGCCGTTATATTTCAATTCTTTTTCCAATGAAATTTTACGGTTTAAAATCTGTTAAAAAAGAGGGAATGTTTATTTAAGACAAAATTTGAGGTGAAAACCCTCAAAAAATAGAAAGGCGCATACACTGTTTAAGGTGCCTATTGTTCAAATCAGTTGAACAAAAAGATAACCCTGTATCAGACGGTTGATCCGTCGGGTACAGGGTTTTTCTATGTCAGAATATAAAAAAGTCAGGAAGTGTGATTACAATGAAAAGTAAAACAGATTAAGCGCTCATAGCACAAAACAAAAAAAGTCAAGTCCTTTTTGAAAAATTTTTTCTTTAAGTACGAAAATTTTGTTATAGAGGTGTTAAGGTACGCTTTTTATGCGGAGGTTAAAGCTATGTGTAGGAAACCCAGTAAAACAAGAGGAGCCGACAAGAAAAAGGCGATTTTACGTTATTCTGAAAACCGTCACACCTTTGTTTCAGGCGTGACGGTTTTGACATAAAAAGGGAGAAACAACATAATAGACTTGCTTATATCAGCTTATCATATATCTCATCAGCAATGTTGATTACTTTCTTACATTGCTTGAGAGCATATTGCATTGTGGTATATGCACCGCCCTGTTGATTTTCTACATAACAAACCACAAGTTCCGAGCGATCAACCATATCTCTGTTCCGTATCTGAATTGCTGATTTATAGTGCGCTTTGCAGGATTTTTCACATATTTCCACCTCATCATAGTATCTTAGAAAACTTTCCTCGTTATCTCTGTACTCTGCTCTCATATACGGAAGAACAAGAACGTGAGCAGTATTTCCGTAATTGTATTTTTTTGTTACGCGGCAGATAACAGATGAAACAAGAATGTCAAAATCTCCGTCACGTCCAACGAGGAACTCCACATATTCCTTATTTTTTACAAAATTTTCTATAATGTTTTCAAGTCGTTCTGTAACATCAATAGACCTGTTTATCACTCTATGCCCGAAAAAACTTATCGTGTATGTGTCCATAGCAATAACTCCTATTCACCTATATTGCTATATATTATACACCTAAATGTCCATATTTTCAAGCCCAAACGGACATTATTTTATTGCCCGAAAATGTATATAATGAAGTAAATACACATTGAGGGGCAGATAGTTATGGAAGTTGGAAAAAAGTTGCAAAAACTCAGAGAAGAAAAGAAAATGTCAATGTATCGCTTGACACAGATCACAGGCGTGTCGGGGCATCATATCAAAGGCATTGAAAACGGTACACGGCAGCCGACCATTGAAACGCTTAACAGGCTTGTTTCGGCACTTGGTTCTTCACTGTCCGAAATATTCAATGATGATACTGAATATACCTATCTGAACGAAAGAGAACGCAGTCTTATAGAAAATTTCCGCACGTTGTCCGAAGAAAAAGCTGATGCACTGCTTAATTTAAGTGATGTGCTGAAAAAATAGTTAAGTAAAAGCCGTTACATCTTAAAAGTCAAGATGTAACGGCTTTTTGCTGTCAAAAAGTGATCCACAACTATTTATAAAAGTGTAACTATTGTCAAAATGATACACCTATTTTAATGATGTTGAAACATAAAATCAAAAGTAATTGACAGTATTTAACGCCATATGGTAAGCGTGATCCTCTGCAAATACGAATGCTAAGCCTTCATATTATTTATATTCTATTGCATCCACCTGTAAAGTTCCGTCAATAACGGTTATTTTTATTTTATGCTTGCCGTTTTCAAGACCGTATTTGTAATATGAAGCTTGACGCGTTCCGCCTTTACATGATGCCGAATCGTCAATAACATTACCGTCCATTTCAACTTTAATGACCGCTTCCGAAGTCTGCCCTGTAATTGCAAATGCACTGCCTTCAAAATCAAATTCCATGGTGTCGCCCGAGTGCCCGTCAGAAGCTGTGCGGTTATAATTTTTGTAACTGCACATGGTATTGTGATACCAACCGTTTCCGTCGTCAACATTGCTTCCGGAAGAATAAATTATCTCCGCATCAAGATCGTCAATACGAGTTATATACGGTTCGTGACCGTCAATAGCTTCAATTTTCAAATTGTCAAAAAAGTTATTGTGATAGGAACTGTATATCCCCACACGTCCCGAAACGGTAATATTTGTATCATCTGTATAGCTGATAACATTTTCACCATTTACAAAACATTCAATAACATTTTCACAGGCACTTATTTTTAACGTCTGTATCGCGCCGACATCAAAATTATTTACCGTAGCTTCCGCCAATGATTTTTTATCTTTCATAAGCTCGCAAGTGCCGTTATTATGGAGTTTTAACCAATATCCGCTGAAATCGTTGTCCGCCAGATTATAACGCACACCGATACCGACATATGCATCATCGTCTGCGGGAATATTTTCCGCAAAACCTGCGTCAATGCTTGCGGAATAATCAGACCATCGGTCATCTCCTAAATTTGTAACAGGCTGCGAAGTTGAGCCCCAGTCCTTTGGTTTTATTTCGGCAGTGATCTTCTGAACAAGAACGTTGTTCCCGTCCTTCTTTTCTACCTCAAAAGCTCCGCCCTGATCCGTTGTGTAACGGGGCGCATTTCCTCTTTCGGAAAGATAATCCGCATCTTTATCCGCATATTCAAAATCATCTGTATACGGAAGTTTTAAAACGGCTGTATCTGCATTTTCATATGTAACTTCATTTATATCCAATGTAGATACCGTCATCATTGAATACGGCTTTACAACTACTTTTACAACGCCGTTTTCGGGAAGAACATAACCTAATCTTTTGAAGAAGCTGCTGTAATAGTCCTCTCCGTTGTCGGGACCTCTTGTTTCCCATACATAGAAAGGAGCTTCCATGCAGGACATATTTGAAAGAGTGATGTCATATTCAATAGTTTCGGCAGAATTATTTACGATCACTGTCGAACAATTTTCTTTATTTTCGTCAACGCAGGTAATATAATTATATGTTGAATCAACAATAGCATGACCGTCACCGCCCGCTTTTCCGTCACCGAAGCAAGCACCGTCAACAAACTGCCAGCCGCTGTCTATAAATTTTGAGAAATGCATTCCCATATAAAATCCTGCGTCCAGCGAATATGCGCCCGACCACGGTTCATTTGCGGTAATAAGCTGTTTGGGGAAATACGTTACGCCGCTGTAATATGCGCTTATAGCGGGCTGAAATTCATACATGGTCATGCCTTCCGTCATTGCCTGAGTTATGCGCGTTGCAATGTCCAGCATTCCGTTGATGTCGCTCATTCCCGAACCCGTATTATCATAATGGTATGTAGAAACGGAATAGCTCATGGGTGACGAGCCCTCTGAGAACCACACTTCTTTGCCATATTCGTCCTGAAGTTTCTTTGCGCTGTCGCTTGTCCATGATGTATAGTGTGAAGTTATCACATCAATGGCATCCATAAGTTCTTCGTCTTTGAGCATTGCATCGGCAATACCCCATGTACCTACCGCTTCGCCGCATACGATCTTTATTGTATCGTAATCATATCTTTCGTCGGTTTCTTCCTTTAATCTTTTGCTTAAATATTTTACCTGATCCGTATCTATATTACGTTCATTCTGATTTACCGTCAAATGAGTGACCTTAACTCCGTATTTATCATAAAGCGCATCAATGGTCGATTTGTACCATTTGTATATTGCATCGTTGACATCATCGGCATTATTTACCCAACTTGGTATGCCCCAATACAAAAGATCTACTTTCAGATCGGGGTTGATCTTTAACGCATCTGCCGCAAGCATATATCCCGCGCCTCTTGTGACGTCCGCAGGCTCATCAGCAGAACGCATTACGGCAGGTTCCGTACCCGATGAGGAATCCACATCGGCGCCCATTTCTATCTTGATAAGTGAAAGTCCCAAGCCGTCTTTGCCAAACATATATTCAAGAAGTTTCTGATATATTTCGGGACATTCATATTTGTAGTCAATAAGAAGTCGGGAAGAATTGTTTGCGGAAATTATGCCGAGCCCGTCATAAAGCTTGGCTTCATCGGATAAAGCCTTGCTGCCGTCAGCCGTTACTGTCCTTGTAAGAGTTACATCAGATGTGTCAAATGTTATTGTTTTTTCTATGGGCTCTTCACTCTCCGTTTCTGAATTTAATTCAGCAGCATTTGTTGTATCTGCTGTCGTGGCTGACGTGCCGACCATACCCGTATCATTTTCGCTTTTAGTACAGCCTGAAAGCAGACCTGTAATCATTGCGGCAGCAGCAATTATCGCAGCTATCTTTTTAATTTTCATATAATTCATCCTTTCATATTGTGATCAGAACGATTTGTTTCACGTCTAAGTGATGTAGGTGTTTTACCATAATATTCGCGTATACATTTACTCATATCGGTTGCACTGCAAAAACCTGTATTCCGCGAAATATCTGCGAACGCCATATTTGTATGACAGATAAGTTCAAATGCTCTTGTGCAGCGGATATGGGAAAGATATTTGCGCGGAGATATCCCTGTTTCTGCGGTAAACGCATGAGTGAGATACCCTACACTTACAAAATTCTTGTCTGCTATTTGTCCGATTCTTATGTTGTCGGCGTAATTCTGCTCTATGTATGCACGAACTTTGTCTGTAAGGAGTTTTGAGGAGTTCTCAACAGCGTAGCTGCTGCGAGGTCTTACTTCTTCATAAAACATTGAAAGCATATCAAGGGCTGCGCCGAGTTCCTTATAGATGTTTCCGCCTTGTTCAAATATTTCGGTCACTCTTTGAAATCCATCGTACAGCTTCGGAACATTATGCAGATATATCATACCGCTTTTACTTATATCCGTAAGAACTGCAAAAAGATCCGGTCTTACAAGCTGTGTTCTCAGTTCCCAAGGATTTATAAATGCGATAAAGCGTTTATATTCGATCTCATTTGAAACAGTAACATTATGGAACTGACGGCTTTTGATAAGCAAACAATCATTGTCCGCAAGATCTACAGACTGTCTTCCGTCATTGACATTGACACGACCGCTTATGACATATATAAATTCGCAGGATGTATGTACATGACTAAAATTCTGCGCTTTGCCCTCATAATATTTTGCGTGTTCTATTATAGACATATCATCACCTATTTTTAATATAGCATATTTCAACTGCATCTTCAACAAGGATAGCAGATTTTATATAGAAATAAGCAAATTTTCACATATTGCCCAAATCGACAAAACAGAAATCAGTTATTTTGGCAAAGATCTGCGGTGCTGTTCTCACAATTAAAGCCGATAATACATTATTCTGAAAAGAGAAAAGCCGTTACATCTTAAAGTAAGACGTAACAGCTTTATGCTGTAAAAAGGTGATCCACGATTATGTATACAAGAGTATTTCTCAATGGTTTTGTGACTACTCTACAAATTGAAATTTATAACTTATCATAAGTCCCCAATTTATGTATAACACCCACCTGCGTTTCCAACGTCTTGCCCGTATCGGGATTAATCGGCCTGTGAATATTGTACAGATACCCCGTTTTGCCGTAACGTCCGAGTTTATCGGCATTATAATGTTCTTCGTCCATATGAAATCCTATTATTTTTGCACAGAAAACATAATGATCGCCGACCTCCGACACTTCCTTTGCCCATTCAAGCTCACATTCCAGATTTAGAAAACACTCTTTGATAAGCGGAGCATTGACCTTTGATGCAGGAACGGCAGTAAGTCCCGCAGCAGTTATTTCGTCCTTGTCATAGTCATTGTTTTTGATAGTTGACATACATTTCATAAAAACATCTATACTTGGAAAATTCACGGCAAACTGTTTGGTTTTCATACTGAAGTTTTACGGCGGAATATAAAAACAAGCGGGAAAGTGAACGGCTTTCCCGCTTTATATTTCCACAGTAATTATCAATACTCCACACTCAGCTGCGGCGGTTATAGTACAAAAAAAGAAACGTATCTGTTGATTTATTTAACTAATGAAATATTGGAAAATGATCAAAAATTGAGTGCGCCATTAGTGCGCCATTTGCAAAAAATACGCTGTATGAGAGTAAACGACGCAAAACGTTAAAAGCTGCAAAACCGCGCTACAAAAGGATTTGATTAACTCAGCCGAATACGGTAAAAAGGCAGGTGAGCCACTGGCGGACAAGGAGAACATCGGTCGTGAATATGTGACGCTGGACGATCTGACCGAGCGTGATATGGCAAAAAACGATCCTGCCCTTTTCCTTCAGCTTCATAAGCCTCCTGTTCTTATTGATGAGGTCCAATATGCGCCTGAATTGTTCACATATATAAAGATCCATATTGACAAGAACCATAATCCCGGTGATTTCTGGCTTACCGGGTCGCAGATATTCCGACTTATGCAGGGCGTGCAGGAATCGCTTGCAGTCTGCATATGTCGCCCATGTCGCATCGGGAAATTATCGGAGCCCCATGCGTGCCGTTTACGACGGATATGGAGAGGTTCCTTGAAGAGCGAAATCAGATACATTCTCTGTATAACAGAGCAATTCAGCGCATTTGACAAGGATAATCTCATCGTGCCGATCCGGATGATATGAAAATCAGAATTGCGGGCGAAGTTATAGACGGCAAGCTGACCCTCACTTAAAACGAGTACAAGCGTTCTGAGGGAGGGCTTTTTTCTGTCAAATTTTGCTCCTTTCAAAATACAAAAATAAAAGAGCCTTTTTCAAGGCTCTTTTATTATAATATTGTGAAGTCGGATCTCTCCCCGCCCGCCGAATTGTCGTAAATAAACTGATAATACGGAATATGGACTATGCCGTTCTGGTCTGTAAAGCATTGGTCTCTGGTAAGAAGGATTTTTTCAAAATCCTTCGGTAAATCATCAAAATGAAGCTCGCTTGCAGATTGATTTCTTATGTCGAACGCAACTGCAAATCTTTGAGCGTAGTTTACGTAATACGTTTCACGCTCAGTGCCGGAAGTTTTGTTTGCGTCGGCGTGATATTCGTAGCAAAAATCCTGCGGCAAAAGTCCCCTTACCTGACATTCTGCAATGCCGCCTAGAATATCGCCTTTAATTGCGAAAGGAAATTGGTCTCCTAACACTTCTTTGATAATTTCAGCGTAAAACATAGGGTATTTTATACATATATTAACTCTGCTGAAAAGGTCGTTTTTGTTTTTTATCTTGTTCTTATCCAATCTGCATAGATCTTTTCCCACATCAATGATGTTTTCAAAATTATGCGTTTCATCAGAAACGTATGTCAAAGTAACAAGACCGCATTTCTGTAAAAAGACAAAGCCTTGTTTAAGCGTTTCAAAATCAGTAGAAGAATAGCCTGTGATACGCTGTGAAAATATATCATCGATTTTTTGGCGCACAGTATCTGAGCCTGCCGCTTGGTAAGCGTCTTTTAAGAAAAATCTGATTTTTCTGAGCAAACAGTCTTTGTCAAAAAAATTTTGCAATGACGGACGGTCTGCTTGCGCGATCAATGCCGAATATAAGATATTTTTCAGAGTTTGAACGTCAAGAGAATCACAGTTGTTGTTTAATATTATATTACTTGTCTTGTGATTTGACTGCACCGTTTCTTCCAAGCAGCCTTTCAAATACGTATCAAGAGAAACAAAATCACCGTAAAATTCTCTTGTTCCCAAAATATAGTCATTATATGTTTTTTCGGAAACTTCGTTTATTCCTTGAAACGCAAGCCATTCAGGGTAACTCAGAAAGTCCGCATATATAAACATTGCATTTCCCGCAAAAGACCTGCTTGCCCACGCTTCTAAAGCAACAGATTGACTTCCTGTAAATACCACCTTTGTGTTGGTGTTTTTGCAATCTGTATAAGCGTTTGCAATTTTCGCAATCATCTTTTCGGGAAGAAGCAAGTAAGTGGTTTCGTCAATAAGAAATATTCTCTTTTCGTTAGCTCGTATGCTGTCTGTAATCTTATCGATCAAATCAACGTGATCATCTTCGCCCATTGCTTTTACGTCATAATATTCAGCTCCTTCCAATTGTGAGGCAAGCTGTTTCATACAAACAGTTTTTCCTGTTTTTCTTGCGCCTAAAAGGAAGGTCACGCTGCTTTCCTGTGTTGACTTTTCCACCGCATAATAAAAATTTCTTTTGAATTTATATCCCGAACTCATAATTTTACCTTTCTTTATCACAAAAGAACAAACGACAAAGCCTTTTCAAGTTTATAATATCATTCTTTGTGCCTGTTGTCAATTGTGCAGGGCTGCGACCGCTGACGGTCAAGCCGTCACCGCATTACGTTCCAATAATTTTTATTCGGTCGGTTCGCTTGCCGCCTCAGCGTCAGCTTCTTCAACATGGTGCAGATATATGTTTGTCGTCTTGACATTGCCGTGTCCCAATCGGCTCCAAACCTGTCAAGCGCTGATACGTTAGCCGCATGAACTGACGCACAGAAAACCCGAAAACAGCTCGCCGAAGCAAAGAATCGATTAAAAAGAAACGGAATTAACGGTTTGACAAACGGTAAACGATATATTATAATGCACTTAGAAAAGAAAGCAGATGTACTAAGCAAACAAGCAGGAAAGGAGCGATTTTATGAAGCCTGATATGGTTACCTGCTCGTTCGTAATGAACAGAAACGTGTACAACGCGTTCAAGAGCGTTGTAAACAAGCATAAACAGAACGTCAAGGGGGAGCATCGTGCAGTATATGCAGAGCGTTATCCGATATAATACTCCGAATGCCGACACTATTTTAGCCATATGGGAAGCGGAAGCCCTGAAAAAAGGCCCGAATAAGCACGTTTACAATTCGTTCAGCGAGGTCCTGGAGGAGTTAGCGGACGATGAGTAACACGGTGTTGTTCTGACTTCAATATTCAGAATTTGAAAATGATCGTACACGCTTCCTCCCCGAAAGAAACGTCTTGACAATCCCTCTTTTTTGTGCTATGGTAAGCAACGACGGTTATTTATCAGAAAATATACGGGAGCATTCTATGACGCTAACAAAAAATATGACAGCGGGTTCTCCCCTGCGCATACTTTTTTTCTTTGCCCTGCCGCTTATGGTGGGCAACGTGTTTCAACAGCTTTATACCATGGTGGATTCAATGATAGTCGGCAAGGTGCTGGGTCTGAACGCGCTGGCGGCGATAGGCAACGGCGAGTGGCTCAACTGGCTTGTTTTAAGTCTGGTGCAGGGCTTTGCGCAGGGCTTTTCCATTCGTCTTGCGCAGAATTTCGGAGCAGGCGATGAAAACAGCTTCAGAAAGACCTACGTCACCTCTCTCAAGCTATCCGTTTTCTGCACGATAGGGATAGTTTGCTTTGCGTTTGCGGCGCTGCGTCCTATTTTGCGCCTGCTGAATACTCCATCGGAGATATTCCCCATAACCGTGACATATTTAAGCGTCATCTTCGCAGGCGTGCCTATTGTTATGGCGTATAATTTTCTGGCGTCGGTACTGCGTGCTGTGGGCGACAGCAAAACGCCTCTGCGCGCTATGATCTTGGCTTCGCTGTGCAATATCGTGCTGGATCTGCTTTTTGTGATAGTTTTTCGCTGGGGAGTAGCAGGTGCGGCGGCGGCAACGCTTATCGGTCAGGCATTGTCTGCGCTGATATGTTATTTATCTTTGAGAAAGCTGGACATAGTGCGTGTGCCGAAAGATGAGCGCACTTCCGAAAAAGGGCTTTCAAAAAAGCTGTTAAAGCTGGCTATGCCGTTTGCGTTCCAGAACCTGATAATTTCGGTAGGCGGACTGGTAGTACAGTTTGTCATAAACGGTTACGGCGTTTTGTATATAGCGGGCTTTACAGCGACGAACAAGCTGTACGGTATCCTTGAGATAGCCGCTATCTCCTACGGCTTTGCGCTCACTACCTATGTGGGACAGAATTATGGCGCAAATAAGCTGAAACGCGTCAACAAAGGCGTTCACACAGGCGCATTGATGGGCGTTGCGACAGCCGCGGTCATAAGCGTGATGATGTTTCTTTTCGGCAAGTACATAGTTGGCGCATTTATTTCAGGTGAACCTGCTGACGCCGCGGCAACGGTGGATATCGCATATCACTATCTCTGCATTATGTCGGCGTTTTTGCCTGTGCTTTACATTCTGCATATTTACCGTTCCTCCCTGCAAGGGCTCGGCGATACGATAATGCCTATGGTATCAGGCGCGGCGGAGCTTGTTATGCGTATATCCACCATATTTTTTCTTCCGTGGCTGATAGGCACGGAGGGACTTTTCTGGGCGGAAGTCCTTGCCTGGGCGGGAGCAGATATAGTGTTAGTCATAAGCTATTACGTCAGAATGGCGGGAATAAAAAAGCTGAGCTGTTCATTGCCTGAAAATAAAACATAGCTTCTGATTAAATATATTTTAAGGGAAAAAGCGCCTGCGCCGTATGCACGGCGTTTTTTTACTTTCCCTTGCCTTGATACAGCCTTGACATTACCGCCGAAAGAGCGTAAAATAAACATTGATAAAAAGCCGAAAGCGGCAACGTAACCGCATGGGAGGACAAAAATGCACGAGATAAAGCTGAAAATACAAGAGGAAAAGGACCTGTACGACCCCTTTGACGAAAGCTGCCGTACGCTGAACAGTGACGTTGCGGACTATCTTTCAAGGCAGTACGGCAGGCAGGAGATAGGCGAGGACACTGTCTTGAAAATAAAATGCTACGGCCCCGTTGATTTTGAACGGGTAAAGGGCGCATTTCAGGAAACGATACGGGAGCAGGAACGACACAACGCCGCCCAGAAAAAGCTGAACATTATAAAACAGCTGTGGCTGCTTTGTATCGGCGTGGTATTCGTGGCGGCGGCGATACTTCTGGACGGAATTATCGGTTCAGTTCCCGTGGAGCTTATCTCGATTGTAGGCTCCTTTGCGGTATGGGAGGCGGCAAACATCTGGATAGTGGAAAATCCCCGCGTCCGCCTTGCCAAGCGCACGTTGAAGCGGCTCAACTCCACAAGGATAGTGGTGGAGCAAGCCGAAGATACGACCGAATGAATTTCAAAAAGGACAGATAAAAATGGACAGCGAAACAAAAAAACATTCAATAAAGACCTATTTCCATAACCTCCTTGATATGCGCAGCAATATGCTGTCATACGACGAGCTTCACGATATGATGGAGGAAAACACGGTCATTCACGGCGCAAATATGTGGATACTTATGCTGGCGATACTAATAGCCTCTATCGGGCTGAACGTCAACTCCACAGCGGTGATAATCGGCGCTATGCTCATCTCTCCGCTGATGAGTGGTATCCTCACTATCGGCTATTCCCTTGCCATTCACGACCTTGCTATGCTGAGAAAGGCGGCGGCACGCTTCGGCACTCAGGTGATGATAAGTCTTATCGCCTCCACCATATACTTCGCCCTATCTCCCCTTAATGTGGCGACTGAGGAAATGATAGCCCGCACCAGCCCTACCATATGGGACGTGCTGATAGCATTGTTCGGCGGAATTGCAGGCAGTATCGGCAACACCAGAAAGAAGACCAGCAACGTTATCCCGGGCGTAGCTATCGCAACGGCGCTTATGCCGCCCCTTTGCACGGTGGGCTACGGCATAGCCACGGGGCAGCTCAACTTCGTTCTGGGAGCATTTTACCTTTTCGCAATAAACACGCTGTTCATCGCTCTTTCAGCGCTTATCGTCACAAAGCTGTTAGGCGTTCCTGTGAGGGAAGAGCTTGATACGAAGCGGAAAAAGCGCATAAATCACATAATCAAGGCATTGATAGTGATAACGGTGATACCCAGCATAATCGGCGGAGCGTACACGGTGTACCTTTCCGTGCTGGACAGCAACGTTTCAAATTATCTTAAGTCGGAATTTGTCTTTGCGGACACTCAGCTTGTGCAGAGCAGTGCGGACAATCAGAACAAAGTCATCTCCGTTTCCCTTGTGGGAACTCAGCTTTCCGACCAGAGGATATCCGAGCTTGAACAAAAACTTGCGGATTACGACCTTTCGGGCTACACCCTCAAAGTTACCCAGAACAAAACGGTGGAGGGCGCAGACAGCGACAAGGTGACAATTGCCGTTCAGGAAAACACCATTCATCAGCTCCAGGAGGAGCTTCAGGCGGAAAAGGAGAAAAACGAGGCTTTATCTCAGGATATGAAAGACCGTATCGACTGCAAACAGCTTTCCGAAAAGACCTCTGACATATTCACAAAGCTGGATAAGGTAAGCTGCGGGCTGATGTACGGCGAAAACGGAACCTCACTTCTCCTGACCGCCGAGGCGACAACTTCTCTTACCGACGACGAGCTTACAACCATAGAAAACTTCCTTAAAACGGAAAGCGGCGTTTCCTCCGTAACATTGGAAATACAGCCCCCTGAGCAGGAAACTCCTCCCGAAGAATAAAACAGAAACGAGAAAACCTATGCAAAAGAAGACAGACCTTACAAACGGCGCTATCGGGCGCCAGATAATAAAATACGCCGTTCCCCTTGCCGCAACTGGGATATTGCAGCAGCTTTTCAACGCTGCGGACCTTGCGGTAGTGGGTCAGATTCCCGGGGATTTCGGCAAATCCGCAATGGCGGCGGTAGGCGGCAACGCCCCCGTTATCTCACTGTTAGTGAATTTTTTCGTGGGGATATCCCTCGGAAGCAACGTCATCATTGCCAAAGCTATCGGTCAGCGCAACCAAAAGGTCACCTCAAAAGCCGTACATACCTCCGTCATTTTCGCCCTTTTAGGCGGTATCCTTATGACCGCAATTGGCGAGCTTATAGCAGAGGGCGTTGTGAAAATGCTGGACGTTCCCGCAGAAGTGTTTGATATGGCAGTTAAGTATCTTCGCATTTATTTTCTGGGAATGCCCGTGATACTGCTGTACAACTTTGAATCTGCAATTTTCCGAAGCTGCGGCAACACAAAGATACCGCTGGCGGCGCTTGCGGTATCAGGCGTTCTGAACGTTCTGCTAAACCTGTTTTTCGTAATGGTATTGGGAATGGACGTGGACGGCGTTGCGGCGGCGACCGTTCTTTCCAACCTGTTCAGCGCGATAATCCTGTTTATCTGCCTTGTAAAGACAAAGCTGGAGGTAAAGCTTACGCCAAAACAGCTGCGCATAGACGGCAGGACGCTCTTGAACATTCTTAAAATAGGCGTCCCGTCGGGAATACAAAGTATGATATTCTCCCTTGCCAACATAGTGGTGCAGACCTCGGTGAACAGCCTTGGCACTACAGTTATGGCGGCGTCCTCGGCGGCGTACAATCTGGAGATATTCGCTTATTACGTGATGAACTCCTTCGGTCAGACCTGCACCACCTTCGTGGGGCAGAACTACGGCGCGGGAAAAGCCGACAGGTGCAAAAAATCCCTTAAAATGTGCATTATAGAAAGCTATATCGCAACTGCGGCAAGCTGCGGGCTTATCCTGCTTTTCGGAAAAACCCTCTTGTCCGTGTTCAACGGGGATATAGAAGTGATAAACACAGGCTATATACGCCTTGAATATATCTTCTTCGCATATATTTTCAGCGTTCCGCAGGAGGTATTGTCAGGGTATCTGCGCGGCTTCGGAATGTCGATTATTCCCGCCTTGTGCGCCGTGTTCGGCATTTGCGGCATACGCCTTGCGTGGATGTTCACGGTGTTCAAATGGTACCCCTCGTTTACCACTATTATGCAGGTCTACCCCCTGAGCCTTGGAGCGACTGCGATAGCGATACTGATAATGACCCTCATTATCCGACCGTCAAAGCGGTTTGCCGTTCAGCAGAGTACTCAGTAAAACGTAACAAGATAAATAACAACAGAAAACGGCAGTCTGCCGTTTTCTTTTTATCCCTATATATTGACAACGGACGAGCAGTGATGATATAATAATAGTGTGTATATTTTTATCATCAGAGGTCTTTCAATGAAATTTACGTTAAAAAATAAAAAGAATAATTTTATCCGCAGCGCTGCCTGCCTGCTTTTATGCGGAGCTGTTCTGGCGGGCTTTTCCGCCTGTCAGCCTGACGAGAGCAACACGGACAGCGACGAAAAGACAGTCATAACTATGCTCTATCCCACAAAGCTACCTGAGTTTGAAGCGCTGCTTGAAAGCACATATACGGACATCGACCTGCAAATAGAGATAAATGCGGTGGCTACCATAAACGGACAGTCGGAACGCCGCCTGTTGAACGGACACGGCACGGACATTGTGACGGTGCTCACCCCCTCCGCCAACGTTTCCGATTACCTTGCCGACCTGAGCGAAATGGAGTATACATCTCGTTATTCCTCACAAGTTATGAGGTCTTATATGGTGAACGGACAGGCTAAGTATATCCCACTTCCCGGTCAGTACAGCGGATATATTTACAACAGCACCATAGCAAAGGAGCTGGGCTTTGACAAGATAGAAAGCCGTTCCGACCTGCTGGCTCTCCTTGACGCGGGGAGCAAGGCGGGAAAGGGCACAGGCGAGGACGGGACCCTGTTCAGCGTGTATGCAACGGACCTCGGCTCCCTCGGCTCTTACTATATTGGAAATCACGTTCCCGATTATCTCGCCCAGTCGGAGGGAATAATCTGGTCCGACAACATAAAACAGGGAAACGGCAGCTTCACGGGAGCATTCGACAACGCTCTTGACTTTCCTATGAAATTGGTGGAAGCGGGATATTTCGACCCCTACACCTTGGAGGGACAGTCCACCCACGTCATTGAACGTATGGAAAACGGCACTATGCTCCTCACCTACGGCGGAGTAAGCCTGTACGACACCATTCGCAATGAGGGGAAGGACTATGAATACGAAATGATCCCGTTCCTCAGCGATGAGGGGAATCAGCCCTGGACAGTCAGCGCTCCCTGCGCTTTTCTGGGAATAAACGCCTCTCTTGAGCAGGACAGCCCCCAAAAGCTGGACGCCTGCCACCGTATGCTTTCCCTGCTCTCCACCGCCGAGGGACAGGAGGCGCTTATCAAAGACATAGGCGCGGCTCAGACTTATCTGACCGAAGGGGTGAAAAACGGCGGAGAGGTTCCCGACGGACTGAAAAGCTGCATTGACGGCGGCTATATTTACAACATCAGGATACCCACCGATCTGGTGTGCTATATCGCCAACCGCTTCGATCGTGTTTTGCTGGGCAGTGCAGAGCTTTCCGCCGTGCTGGAGCAGTTCGACGATTACTATTACAGCGGCGGAGAGGAGATCAACAGCGACGTTTCCATCGTGGGCTGGGTGGAGCATGATATGATATGCGAAAACTACAATGTGCGCCTTGGAGAAACGGAGATAGGCAACCTTGTGAGCGACGCCGTGCGGGAGGCGGCTGAAGCAGACATCGGCTTCATCAACGGCGGCAGTATAAGAAGCAGTCTTTATGAGGGTGACGTTCTGGGAGCCGACCTTGATATGGTCTGCCCTTACGATAATAAAATAGTCGTGCTGAAAACAAACGGAAAAGTCATTCGTGAAATGCTGGAAAACGGCGTTTCACAGCTTGTCCGTGACAACGATATTCCCAGCGGACGCTTCCTCAACGTTTCGGGAATGTGCTATTCCTTTGATCCCGAAACAGGGGAGATAACCTCCATGACCCTCCCCGACGGAACGCCCATAAAGGACAGCGACGAATTTACCATAGCCGTGACCGATTATATGGCGGGCAATAAAGGATATATAGAGGATTCAGGCGACGGCTACACAATGCTCAACGTGTACAGCGACACCGCGCCCCTTGCGCAGGACGTTCAGCTCGTGCGGGAAACAGGGCTGAACTGCGCCGACGTTCTGGGAAAATATTTTGCCGCACACAAGGCGGAAGGCTTTGACACCCGCATAGAGGGGAGGATAACGTCCTCGAAATGAAAAACGATAAAAAAAGAGCCGCAGGAAAAACAAGGCTGCTCGTTCCCGTAATTATGGCGGTGATAGTGCTGGGCGTGTGCGTTGCAGGATTTTTCCACCTCAGCAGAGAATCCGAGAGCCTGACCATAACCACGGGGCGTGAGCTGAGCCAGCTTTATCTCAAGGAAATGACCCTTCAGACCACGGGACATTTTGAGACCAGCATTGAAAGCTGCTTTTCCAAGCTGCGCACCATAGCCGCCTCCGTCAGAGAGGACGATATGACAGACCAAAGCTCCATAAAGGCTTTTCTGAGCAAGTCGGAGAGCGTGAACAGCTTTGACTATCTCGCACTTCTGGACAGCAAGGGCATATGCCACGGCACTGACGGCGAATTTCCCGCCGCGTCAAGGATCAGCTTTGTGGGAGCATTGCTCAGCGGCGACGACAAGGGACATATCTCCTACAACGAGGCATTCCTCGGCAGCAATATGGTTATGATGGGAATAAGCATAACTCCCGTTTCCAGCGGCGAAACAGAGTACGTTGCGATAATTGCGGGACTTTCCCTTGACGAGCTTTCGGGGCAGCTTTCTCTCCACAGAGAGGGAGACCACAGCAACAGCAGTATAATAAACACCGACGGCAGCTATGTTATCAAGAATTTTTCCCACAAGGAAATATCCGACGGGGTGAACCTTTACTCCTCTCTCAGCCACAACGTGACTATGACGGGGGACGTGGACGTCCAACAGCTTAAAAGGAGCATAGAAAGCGGCGGCGAGGGGCTTGCGGTATACGTTATCGGCGACGACCCCATGTATATGTATTACGCGCCCATAGAGGGAACGAACTGGTATATGCTGACGGAAATGCCCTTTTCCGTCATCAAGGATTCACTTGACGATATGGCGGACAGGCTGAACGTAAATACCGTCAGCGTGTTTATCCTTGTGATAATCTCACTTTTATGCACCTTTGCCGTGTACGTCCTTCACGTTCACCGCAATGAGCGCGAGCTCCACGCCATAAACGAAGAGGTGAGAGCCGCGCAGCTGAGAGCAGAGAACGCCAGCCTTGCAAAAAGCGAATTTCTCAGCCGTATGAGCCACGAGATACGCACGCCTATGAACGGAATTATCGGTATGACCGTCATTGCACGGCAGAATTTAGACAATCCCGTCAAGGTGGAGGACTGCCTGAAAAAAGTATCTTTCTCCTCAAATCACCTCCTTTCCCTCATCAACGACGTGCTTGATATGTCGAAGATAGAAAGCGGCAAGGTGGAGATAAAGCACGAGGCGTTCGATTTCCGCCGCTTCCTGGAAACGCTCAGCTCCTCCTATCACAGTCAGGCGCAGGCTAAGGGCGTGGAATATGAAACTATCCTGAAAGGTCACGTTGACGAAACGCTGGTGGGAGATTCCCTCCGACTTAATCAGGTGCTTGCGAACCTTATCAGCAACGCCTTGAAATTCACCCCCGAGGGAGGAAGCGTCCACCTCACGGTGGAACAGACCTATTCCGACGAGAATACCGCAAAGCTGCGCTTTTGCGTGATAGATACGGGCTGCGGCATAAAAAAGGAGAATTTTGAGAAGATATTTGAGTCCTTTGAGCAGGAAAATGCCGACGTAGCCCAGAATTACGGCGGAACGGGACTGGGACTTTCGATAGTCCGCCGCTTCTCTCAGCTTATGGGCGGAGAGGTGAGCGTTGACAGCGTTTACGGCGAGGGAAGCACCTTTACCGTTGAACTGCCTTTCGGCAAAGCCCCCGAAATGCCGCCTGTCCATTACGAAAATCTGAAGATACTTGTGGCGGACGACGATGAGGACACCTGCCGCCATATCATAGATATCCTCAACAAAATGAAGGTGCGCTCCGCCGAATTTACCGACAACGGCTATCAGGCGGCGGCGCAGGTACAGCTCGCCCACGGAATGGGGGACGATTACGACGTCTGCTTTATCGACTGGCGTATGCCTGAGTTAAACGGACTTGAAACGGGAAAACGGATAAAGGAAATTGCAGGGGACAACACTGCGGTAATAATCATCAGCGCCTACGATACCGCCGAGGTAGAGCCCGCCTGCCGTGACGCAGGCTTTGAGGGCGTTATTGCAAAGCCGCTGTTCGCCTCCGCCATAGCCTCCGCCTTGGAAAGCGTGAAATCCGACAATCCTATGTTCGATATGAACCCCGTTCACGGCGCAGAGTACGATTTCAGCGGCAGGCATATCCTGCTGGCGGAGGACAACGAGCTTAACCGTGAGATAGCCGTGGAGCTTCTGGGAGAAGCCACGGGAGCAGAGATTGAGTCCGCCGAGGACGGCTCAAGGGCGCTGGAGATGTTCTGCAATTCCGAAATAGGCTATTACGACGTTATCCTTATGGATATACAAATGCCCGTTATGGACGGACTTACCGCCTCAAAAGCCATAAGAGCGCTGGACCGCCCCGACGCAAAGACAGTGCCTATCTTCGCTATGACCGCAAACGCCTTTTCCGAGGACGAGAAAAAGAGCAGGGCGGCAGGAATGAACGCCCACATTTCAAAGCCCCTTGACGTCAAGAAGGTTTACGAAATGATAGGCGAAGCGCTGGGCGCAAAAAAGAAAGAACAGGTGAACGATGAAGATACTCGTAATTTCCGACAGCCACCGAAACGAAATGGCGGTGCGGCAGGCGATAGAGCAGGAACGCCCCTTTGACGTGTTCATTTTCCTCGGCGACGGGGAGGACGAATATTCTGCTGTCACAATGAATATGGGCGGAACGGACACTTATTGTGTAAGAGGAAACTGCGACTGGGACTCTATGATTGCAACTTCCGCCGCAGTTGAAGTAAAGGGACACCGCTTTCTTATCTGCCACGGTCATACCTTTGGCGTGCGGGACGGACTGGACAGACTTTCTGCCGCCGCCGTGCTGAACGACTGCGAGGCGGCGCTGTTCGGTCATACCCATTGCCGCTGCCTTTGCAAAGCGGACGGCGTGACCCTGTTCAATCCCGGGAGCATAAGCCTGCCTCGTGACGGACAGCCGCCCTCTTACGGACTGATAACCGAGGAAAAGGGCGAGCTTATTTTCCGCCATATTGACTTGTATCAGAAAGGCAAGGTATGAACGGTTTTTTCGGACATCTTAAAACGGTGATGAAACACAGACGCCTTGTGCGGAAATTCTGCTTTAAATGCGGACTTTACCGCCAAGGGCTTACTCACGACCTTTCAAAATATTCCCCCACCGAATTTTTAGCAGGCGCAAAATATTTCACAGGACATTGCTCCCCCAACGACCTTGAGCGCAGGGAAAACGGGTACAGCGCCGCATGGCTCCACCACAAGGGCAGGAACAGACACCACTGGGAATACTGGCAGGACTATAAGAAGGGCGTAGGACTTGTCCCCGTGGAAATGCCGCTGAAATACGCCGCAGAAATGTGCTGCGACAGGATAGCCGCTTGCCGTGTTTACCACGGAAAGAACTACAAGCAGGGCGACGCTCTGGAATATTTCCTCCAAAGCAAGATAGCCCCCAAAACAATGCACCATAACACCGCCCGTACTCTTCAGCGCTGGCTTACTCTGGTAAAAGAGCAGGGCGAAGAAACAGCATTCAAAATCATAAAACAGGAGCTTAAAGCGGAAAAGAAAAAACCGCCGTCAGGCGGAGCATAAAGTTTTTACAGGAGAGTCTGAGAGGGAGCTTTTTACAAAAAGCTCCCTCTCAGTGCGCAACATAAGTTATTCCTACAACCTTTCGTCTTTAATCCTCCATCGACAACTTATCAATATTCACCCTCACGTCAAACCTGAACGCACTGTTTTTCAGCACCTCGCCCCAGCTGTCCTTCACCTCGTTCCACCTGCCGCAGTCGTAATGCCTTACCGTTTTCTCCAGATTTATTGGATCTGCGCCGTATTTCAGCACCGTTTCACTGACGGCTTTTTCCATCTGCTCCATCAGCTTTTCAGCGCACTGCTTTTTCATCTGCTCGTTGTCGTTGGAGGTTGGCGGAGCAATAAGATACCGCCCCTCGCAGGAGAGACGCACGTCGAACACCTGCCGCCCCTCCTCAACGCAGGGCGTTATTTTTACCCTGATGTCGGAAAGACGCAGGGTTATTTTTTTGTCCCCACGGTCCACAGTGACGGAATATTCCTCCGTCTTTCCCCACAAAAGCTGTAACCCCTCAGTAACCTCAGGAGCCACCTTTTCCACCGCCTGCCCCTGCATTATCAGCATACCGCCGTCTATCTCTATCGCCTTTCCGTCCTGGGAGAAGTCGCTTTTCCCGTCGTCTATGAGCTTAAGCACAGGCAGACATATGCTCTGCCTGTTCGTTTCAAGAGCGATGAAAAAATCTAGCGCCGAGGGCAGTATGGTAAGTCCGTTCCTCTGAGCATTTTGCAGCAGCATTTCCAGCTTCTGTGTGGAAACTATGCCCTCCTTGAACTTCACGTTCATCAACTCCTCCGCCTTGCCCTCAGATACGGCGATGAACATATCGGGTCGGCTCTGAAAACTGCTCTGTGCAAAGTCCGTCACCCTGTCCACCGAGTGAGCTGCGGCGTCCTCCCCGATAATTATTATCTGAGTGACCCCAGACATAAGCTCCCGCCCGCACTTGAAAGCGGCGTCCTCCATAGCCTCGTACACGTTTACTCCCTTTCCCGAAGATGTAATTACATTGGGCTGGGAGTTGTCCACAGGGGTCTGACCGCCTATGCCCGTGGGACTGTAATATTGAAAGGTAACGCTGTATTCCTCATCTTCATAGTCTATCCCCACAGCAAGGACTATCGCCTTTTCGTTCAGCTCCGTGTGAGGGATACACCCGCTTATAACCGCCGCAACTGTTATGGCGGAAATTATTTTAAGCAGTCTTTTCACTTGCCCTCTCCTCCTTTTGTCTGGATCTTTTCAGCAATATCCCCGCCGCCAAAGCGGTGAGCAGTCCCGCAGCGGGAATAACCAGCACGAGAAACCTGTCTGTCATCACCGACAAACCAATGCTCCCCCCAAGGAAAAGAGCGAACGCCGCCGTTATGCCTGCGCTTATCCACAGCGCCCACAGCCCCGCCTTTTTTCCCGCAAGCTGCCCGAATACCGTTTTTATGCAAAGCAGTGAAATGCCCGCCTTAACAATGAACATCAGCGTCCACGCCATAGCGTCAACTCCGTCCAGCCGCTGAAACAGCACTATATCCGACATTGCGGAGATAGTGAAAAAAGGAAAGGCGGCGCTGTTCAGAAAAGGACCAAGCACCAGCGTTTCCGCCAAAAGCATAAGCTCCGACAGCAAAAGCGCGGCGGGAAGATAGCAGAACACCGCCTTTTTCGCCCCTTTCCCCGCAAAGCAGGACAACACGCCGAAAATAAGCAGCTCGCTGCTCCTGCCAACGTGCTTTATCACTTCGTACCAGAAATTCCCGCTTATTTTGTCGGGAATGTACAGCCAGCCCGTGTCAAATCTCCCCCACAGGCTTATGGCAATAAACATGAGAAATGTAATAAACAGCCCCGCTATCAGCGTCCCGCCCCTTGCAAGCCCCTGCACGCCCTTTGCGGCGGCATAAGCGCATACAGGCAAGGGCAGAAGTATCAGCAGAAAAACAGGCGCCTCGCTGAACACCGTCGCCGAGGTGTAAAAGCATATCCTGCATACCGAGGACAAAACTCCCGCCAGCAGAATAACGCAGATCACAATGCCGAATATCCACCCCGCCGCCTTGTTTCCGTAAGCGATAATGCCGAAAGCGCTGTTTTCGCTTTTTGAGGAAAGCAGGAGGAGGGGCAGAAACAGCACAAAGGTTATCAGAAATGACACGAGTATAACGAGAAATCTCTCCATAGTGTAGCCGTTTCCCGCAAATTCCGTCCCCTCGGTGAATATCCGTGAAAGGGCAAGCAATACCGCAAGCTGAGCAAAGCTGATCTTTTCCTTGGTAACGTCTGTCATACGCCCTTTTCATCTCCTTTTGTGATAGTTACTCCCTTTAATTCCTGAACGTGATAGTCCCTTTTCGCCAGCGTGCGCCAGCTCCTGCGCAGTACAAAGTCCCTCATCGAGCTTAACGAAAAAGGAGCAAGGGGAGCAGTGTGAGGAACACCGTAATTTTCCTGGGAGCACAGCTTGAATATTATCAGTGCGGAAAGCACGGTTATCCCGAAAAGCCCCCATATACCGCCCACGATTATATATATCATACGCAGCACCGCAATGCTGTCGTAAAGGTCGGGGACAACAAAGCCCGTTATCGCCGTCACCGCCACGATAAGGACGATAGGCGCGCCAACCAGTCCCGCCGACACCACGATATCTCCTATAACAAGTCCTCCCACTATCGAAACGGCGTGACCTATGTTTGAGGGGATACGCAGTCCCGCCTCTCTCATCACCTCGTAAAAGACGTGAATTATAAGACATTCCGCCAATAGGGAATAAGGCGTCACCTGTATGCTTGTTGCAAGGTTCAGCAAAAGGGATTCGGGGAAAAGCTCAGGGTTGAAATTTGCAAGGGCGACATAAAGCCCCGAGGTTACCGTAGCGATTATTATCGCCGCATATCTTATCAGCCGTATCATTGCGGCAAAGGCGGGGCGCCCCGTGTAATCGTCCACCGCCGAGAAATTTTCCATAAACAGCTTGGGAAGATAAAGACCGAAGGGCGTTCCGTCCACCAGAATACCTATCTTCCCCTCATACAGCTTTGAGGTGAAAACGTCGGGGCGCTCGGTAGTCCCTATTTCCGAAAACACCGCGTCTCCGGGAGATTCCAGAAACGGCTGTATATACCCGCACTCCAGTATCATATTCAGCGGCACGCTTTTCAGCTTTTCCTCCACCGCCTTCACCAGCTTTTTGTCCGCTACGCCCTTTATATAGCACATACAAACGTCAGTGTCAGACATCTCCCCAAGCTGCATCATCTTGAAAACCAGATCGGGACTTTTCATTCTTCTTCGCACAAGGGAAATGTTCGTCCTGATAACTTCAATAAAACCGTCCCTGCTGCCCCGCACGTTGCTGTGAGTGACAGGCTCCTGCACCGAACGGGCGGCGTAGCCCTGCACTCCCACCGAAAGCGCCTTTTCCAGCCCGTCTATCAGGATAGAGGTAAAGCCCGACATTATATCGTGGCACAGCTCGCCGTAGGTCTGTGACTGCTTTTGCTCCGCCGCAATGATAACGTCCCTTGAAAGAGTATCGAAAAGCTGGTCGGGTAAAAGCGCCTTTTCGTTCCCCACGCCGTTCAGCGGGCGAAAGATAAGGTCCGCCATCGTTTCCGTGCTCGCCATTCCCTCGCAGAAAACTATCGCTATCCTCACCTGCCCCACACGCCCCTGCTTCACCGTCAGGTCGGAGGAATCGGACATAGCCGTTCTCAGATTTATCACATTCTCCTCTAAAGAGGAGCTTAAATTTTTTTCTTTTAGTTCCATAGCTACCTCAGCAAAAAAGATATTTTTCCGTGAATGTATTTTAACCTGTTTGTCCGATTTAATTCTCAGGGTAATATTTTTTCTAATTCGGCGCAAAATAGCCTTATCAAATCAGAAAGAGGAAAAAATATGCTGATAATCATCATACGCACCGCCCTGCTGTATCTTCTCATAGTTTTCGCCCTGAGACTTATGGGAAAGAAACAATTGGGCGAATTGCAGCCCTCCGAGCTTGTGACAACGATAATGATATCAAACATCGCTACTCTTGCTCTGGAGGATTTTTCCACCCCAATGCTTATGGGAGTTATCCCTATACTGATGATAGTTTCCCTTGACGTGATAATGTCGGGGATAATGCTGAAAAGCAGGAGGATAAGGCGTGCTGTCAGCGGCACCGCGAGAATAGTCGTATCCAACGGCACCATAGACCAGACGGAGCTGAAAAATCTTCGCTACACGGTGGACGACCTTACCGAGGCTATGCGCCAGCAAGGGATATTCGACATATCACAGGTTCAGTACGCCATAGTTGAGACCACAGGAAAGATAAACTTCCTGCAAAAGGAACAGCCGCCCAAGGACCCGCCCGAAATAATCATACGGGACGGAGAACGGGACGACGAGGCGCTGACCCGCCTTTCCCTTGGGCAGGGCTGGCTTGACGCCATACTAAAGCAGAACAAGACCGAGCTTTCAAAAGTATTTCTTATGTCTGCGGACAGCGACGGGAATTATTATCTTGTGACCAAGGACGAGGAGGGAAATAAAAATTGAAAAGAATAATTTTATGCTCCGTTTTAGCGGGAATTATGATAGCGGGCGGGATATTCAGCTGTTTTTACGTCTTCTCCTTTTCCGAGAGAATGGGAGAGAACATTGAAAATATCTCCCGCTGTTTTGAGGCGGGGGAAAGCGAAGCGGCAAGACAGGCGTTTGATTTTGCCGACAGAGAGTGGAAGAGCTTCCGCCGTCTCCATATCCTTATAGCGGACGACGACCACGCCCTTGAGATAACTATGTCTATGGCAAAGATAGACAGCCTTTTACAGCAGGAGGACGAGGAGGTCCTCACCGAATGTGAAAGCGCAAAGGAGCTTATCCGCGTTTACGGCTACGAACAGCTCCCCTACGTTATGAATATTTTGTAAAGCCCGCTTTAAATCAGTAAAATGCTCTTGAATTATCGGTGAAAAAATGCTATAATTATAATGTATTTTTATTTATCCGAGCATTTTTGATAAAATAAACGGAGCGTTTTTTAAATAGATGAAAAAGTGGACAGTAAAACAGCCTGACGAGAACGCCGCGAAAAAGCTGGCGCAGGAAGCGGGCATAACCCTTTTTGCCGCAAAGCTGCTGATAAACAGGGGCATTTTCACACGGGACGAGGCTGACGAATTCTTCAATGCGGAGGAATTGTCCCCGCCTGAAGAGATAACGGATATGGAAAAGGCGGTCAATGTGATAACCGCCGCTATGGAAAACGGCGATAAAATAACCGTCTACGGCGATTACGACTGCGACGGCGTGACAGCCACTGTGATACTTTTCGGCTATCTCCAGGCTATGGGAGCAGAGGCAGACTGGTATATCCCAAGCCGTGACGAGGGCTACGGGCTTAACAAGGCGGCGATAGACAAGATAGCGGAAAGCGGCACCAAGCTGATAATAACTGTGGACAACGGCATTTCCGCCATTGAGGAGGCAAAATATATCAAGGAAAAGGGAATGACCCTTGTTATAACCGACCACCACCAGGTGCCCGAGCAGATACCTGACGCCGCGGCGGTGATAGACCCTCACAGGGACGACGATTTCAGCACCTGCAAGGAGCTTGCGGGCTGCGGAGTTGCGTTGAAGCTGGTCATGGCGCTGGAGGGGGACTCCGATACCGTACTTGAAGAATGGGGCGACCTTGCCGCCGTGGGAACGGTGGGGGACATTGTTCCATTAACTGGAGAAAACAGGATACTCGTCCGCAGAGGGCTGGAAAGCCTTCCCGTAACGGAAAATATGGGACTTCGAGCATTACTTCGCCAATGCGGAGTGCATGAGGAAGATCGCCTTTCTGCGGTTTCACTTGCATTTTCCGTCTGCCCCCGCATAAATGCGGCGGGACGCTTCGCCCACCCGAAAGAGGCGGCGGAGCTTCTGCTCAGCGAGAATGAAAAGATGATACCCGTTATGGCGGAACGGCTGACAATGCTGAATATGCAAAGACAGCAGGAGGAAAAAAGGATACTTGACGAGATAATGCAGATGTCGGAAAACGACCCGCTTTTGCTGAAAAGGCGCGCGCTTATCGTCTGCGGAAAGGGCTGGAGCCACGGCGTTATCGGAATAATCGCCTCCCGCCTGCTGAACGGCTTTGGAAAGCCCGTGCTTGTCATAACTCAGGAGGGGGAATTTTCCCGCGGGAGCGCAAGGAGTGTTGAGGGCTTTTCCCTTTTCAAAATGCTCACCTGCCTGTCGGACCAGCTTGTAAAATTCGGCGGTCACACCAAGGCGGCAGGCTTCACCCTGCTGACTGAAAATATAGAGGAATTTTCCGCCGCCGTTCAGGAATACGCTATGATGAACAGCCCACAAATGCCCGCCGACGTTTTCGAGGCGGAAATGACCGCAAACGCAGAGGATATGACCGTTGAAAACATAGACAGCCTGCGCTGGTTCGAGCCGTTCGGAGAAGCGAACCCCAATCCCGTTTTAATGCTCCCAGACTGCCTGATAAAATCGGTAAGACCGCTGAAAGAGGGAAAATATCTCGCCTTCACCGTGGAATTTCAGAACAGGGAATTTAAGGTGCTGAATTTCAGCTCTACATATAATTCTTTCGGCTTTAAGGCGGGGGACAGGGCGGAACTGCTTGTCACCCCTTACGTCAATGAATATAAAAACGTTAAGAGCGTGGAATTTCGCCTGGTGGACGTTCGTCCCGCAGGCTTTAAGCAGGACAGATATTTTGCCGCCCAACACGCCTACGAACAGCTTTGCCTTGAGGAGAAGATATCTCCCGCATTAGCGTCAAGAGTGATACCTGACAGAAACGTTCTTATGACGGTATACGACGCTTTCAAAACCTCTCCGTCCATCAAAAGGGCGGCTGACGTTACGGCGGCAAAGGGCATAAACTATTGTATGTTCAGAGTAGCCGCCGACGCTATGGAAAGCGTGGGACTGCTGAAAATACACGAGCTTAAGGGTACTGCGGAGCTTCTCCCCGCAAAGGGAAAGACGGAGCTGGAAAACTGCCCCTATCTCATCAGGCTCAGACAGCGGCTCAAGTAGGAGAATGCTATGATATACACAATTGAGATGCTTACCGACTACATCAAAAGCGTCGATAAGCAGTACGACCTGCAAAAAATAGAAAGCGCATACGAGTTTGCCGCAAAGCACCACGAGGGACAGGTGCGCACCAGCGGCGAGCCGTACATCACTCACCCTCTCGCCGTGGCTTACATTTTGCTGGAGCTTTGTATGGACACCGATACGATATGCGCCGCCCTGCTCCACGACGTAGTTGAGGACACCGACGTGGAGCTTGACACCCTGCGGAAAAAATTCGGCGAGGACGTGGCTCTCCTTGTGGACGGAGTAACCAAGATAGGACTTGTCCCCCTGAATACCAAGGAGGAACAAAACGCCGAGAATATCCGCAAAATACTTATGGCGATGAGCAAGGACATACGGGTAATAATCATCAAGCTAGCGGACAGACTGCACAATATGCGCACTCTTGACTGCCGCCCGCCTGAAAAACAGCGCAAGACCTCCCTTGAAACGATGAGCTTTTACGCCCCCATAGCTCACCGCTTAGGTATGAACGACGTGAAGGAGGAAATGGAGGACCTCGCACTTTTTTACCTTGACCCCTACGGCTATAAGGAAGTGCAGAAAGCCCTCGCTACCAAGCAGGAGCAGGGGGAGGACTTTATTGAAACAATAAAGAGCCGTATTGCGGAGCGCATTTCCGACATTCAGCCCCCGCCGATAATCGAGGGGAGAGTAAAGAGCATATACAGCATTTACAAAAAAGTTTACGTCAAGGGCAAGAGCATTGAGGAGATATATGACATTTACGCCGTGAGAGTTATCGTTCACACGGTGGTGGAATGTTACAACGTGCTGGGTATAGTCCACGATATGTTCAAGCCTATCCCCTACCGTTTCAAGGACTATATCGCCACACCGAAACCCAACCGCTACCAGTCACTTCACACCACCGTTATCGGCAGGGAGGGGATACCCTTTGAAGTCCAGATAAGAACTGTTGAAATGCACAACACCGCACAGTACGGCGTCGCCGCCCACTGGAAGTACAAGGCGGGGATAAGCGGCAACGTGGCGGGAGAAAAGCGCTTCGACTGGATAAGACAGCTCCTCGACCAGCAGCAGGACGCCGACGACGTTGAGCAGATAGCCGAGGCGGTAAAGGTGGACCTTGCCCCAGAAGAAGTGTACGTTTTCACCCCCAAGGGCGACGTGATAACGCTCCCTCTCGGCTCAACGGTGATAGATTTCGCCTACGCTATCCACACTCAGGTGGGGAACCGTATGACAGGCGCCAAGGTGGGAGGAAGAATGGCGTCCTTCGACTATCAGCTGAAAACAGGTGAGATAGTGGAGGTAATGACCACCAACAGCCCCAACTACGGCCCCAACCGCAACTGGCTGAACATCGCCAAGACTAACGAAGCCAAGGCAAAGATAAGAGCATGGTTCAAGCGGGAATGCCGCCCCGAAAACATACAGCGTGGCAAGGCGGCGTTCGAGGCGGAAATGCACCGCAACAACATTGTCCCCGACGAGGAATTTTTAAAGCAGATAGCAAAGCGCCAGCATTTTGACGACGTGGAGGATTTCTACGCCGCAATAGGCTACGGCGGCGTTATGCTAAGCAAGATACTGCAAAAGATAAAGGAAGATTACTTCAAGCTGCAAAAGCCCCAAACTCCCGCCGTCACCGACGTGGAGGAGGTGGTGGGCGAAACCATCGCCAGAAAGCAGAGCAGCGGCATTATCGTCGAGGGCGTGGAAAACTGCGCCGTTCACTGCGCAAAGTGCTGTAACCCTCTGCCCGGGGACGATATAATCGGCTTTGTGACCAGAGGCTTCGGCGTTTCCGTACACAAGGCGGACTGCCACAACGTTATCGAACAGCAGAAAAACGAGGCAAATGCCGACCGCTGGATAAACGTGAAATGGGCGGCAAGCGCAAGGGCAAGCTATGAGGCGACCCTTGACATAATCTGCGAGGACAGAACGGCAATGATAGCGGACATCACCTCCGCCATAGCCGCCAGCCGCATACCAATTCACGAGATAAACGCAAGAAATCTGAAAAACGGCAACGCAAACGTATTCGTAGCTATGGAGATAAGCGGTCCCGAGCAGCTTAAAAATATGATACTCAAGCTGAGAAAGATAGACGGCGTCATCACCGTTGAGCGCAGCGGCAAGGCGTAAAATAAATACAGAAAAAGGGTGCAAATTTCATTTCGGAGGAACGCAATATGGACATCATCAAGCTTACTGTTGGAGAAATGGAAGAAAACTGCTATATCATAACGGGTCCCGGCGACACCGCCATAGTTATCGACCCCGGTGCGGCGGCGGAGCTGATAGCGGGAGAGCTGGACAGCAGAAAGCTGTCTTTGCGGAAAATACTGCTCACCCACGGGCATTTTGACCATATAGGCGCAGCCCAGTGGCTGAGAGAGCATTACTATGCGCCCGTATACGTCGGCGGCGAGGACGAGGAAATGCTGTCCGACAGAAAAAAGTCGGGAGCAGATATGCTGCCCTACGCCCCCTTCCACCCTGTTGAGGCGGACGCAAGATTAAAGGACGGTGACATTATCTGCGAAGGCTCGATGAAGATAAAGGTAATATCTACCCCCGGTCACAGCAAGGGCAGTGTGTGCTATATGGTGGAGGACTGTATTTTTACAGGCGACACGCTGTTCAAAGGCTCAGTGGGAAGGACCGACCTTTACGGCGGCGACCCGAAAACGCTTGCTGAAAGCCTGAAAAAGCTGACGGACTTGCAGGAGGAATACCGCCTTTTCTGCGGGCACGGCGAGGATACCACATTGTCCGAAGAAAAGCGGTCAAATCCGTTTTTGCTGTACGTTATGAAATAAGGAGATAAATTTATGACTAATGCTGAAAAGGGTAAAAACCAACCTAAAAAATTGGAGATAGCCGAAGCTGTCAGGGAGCTTGCCGACAGCGCAGTAAAAAAAGCCGACGTCACCTACCGTGCGGCAAAGCTGCGTGTAGCCGCAGGCAGACTTTACAGACGGCTGAACAGGCAGTACAGAGAGCTTGGCATAGCCGTGTACAGGCTGTGCAGGCACGACGTGGGCGACGCCGAGGAGATAGCCGCAAAGACTGTCCAGATAGACGAAACGATACACCGTCTGAAAACGGTCGAACAGCGCATAAACGAGGTTCTGGGACTGATAAGCTGTCCCGTATGCGGAAGCCTTAACAAGATAAAAGACCCCTGCTGTACCAACTGCGGCACTCTGCTTGCAGTCACCGACAGCGAAACAGATGAAAACGAGACCGATTACAATACATTCTAAAAGGAGGAAAACACAATGGCTGAGCTTCGTTTCAACCCCCTGACGGAGGACTGGGTAATGATCGCCTCCCACCGTCAGAACCGCCCGCAAATGCCCAAGGACTGGTGTCCATTCTGCCCGGGAAGCGGCAAAGTCCCCGACAGCTATGAGGTGCTGGCTTACGACAACGACTTTCCCGCCCTGTCACAAAACCCGCCGAAAGAGGACGACGTGGCAAGCGACTTTTTCAAGACCGCCCCGTCCTACGGCAAATGCGAGGTAGTGCTTTACAGCCCCGACCACACCACCACGATGAAAAGCCTTTCCCATGAGCATATAATGAAGATCGTGGAGCTGTGGCAGGAGAGATTTACCGCCATCTCCTCCGACGAAAAGATAAAATTCGTGTTCATCTTTGAGAATAAAGGCGAGGCGGTGGGAGTAACGATGCCCCACCCTCACGGTCAGATATACGGTTACAGCTTCGTTCCAAAAAAAATACAGCTTGAGCTGAACAGCTTCTCCAAGCTGAAGGAGCAAAGCGGCGAATGTCTTATCTGCAAGATGAAAAGCGAGGAGGAAAAGGACGGCAGAAGAATAATCTTCAAAAACGACAGCTTCACCGTATTTTTGCCTTTCTTCTGCGAATATCCCTACGGCGTTTACATAGTACCCAACCGCCATTTCAGCTACATCACACAGATGACCGACAAGGAAAAATCCGATTTCGCCACGACCTTGAAGCAAACTGCGGGAATGCTTGACTGCCTTTTCGATATGCGCTTCCCGTATATGATGTGTATGTATAACGCTCCCGTGAATATGGGGGATATGTCCGACTATCACTTCCACATCGCTTTCTACCCTCCAATGCGCAGCAAGGACAAGATAAAGTTCAACGCCTCCAGCGAAACAGGAGCCTGGGCTCACTGCAACCCTGTTGCTCCCGAAGCGGCAAGCGAACAGCTTCGCGCCGCTTATCAGAAATTTGTTGATTTGCAGGAATAATTTTCCTTATTTAAAATGAGTAAATGCCTTCCTTTTTTCAAATAATATCACAGGCGTATATATACGCTGAAATCTGAAAAAAAGGAACGGTATGGGTAATGAAAGGAATAAGATATATACTTGCGGCCACACTTGCCGCAAGCGTTCTTTCGGTAAGCGCATTTGCCGCAGCGGGAATAATCGACGGTGCGGCTCAGGGCGCTGAGGATATCATTCAAGGCGCGGCAGACGGCGCAGACGACCTTCTCGGCGCAGGCGACGGAAGTGACTCAGGCGACGGAAGCGCTGCTCCTGACGCAAACGCTTCAGGCGACGGAAGTTCCGCCCCCGACGCAAGCGACTCAGGCGACGCAAGCTCCGCCCCCGACGCAAGCTCTGATTCTTCATCAGAAAGCTCTTCGGAAAGCCTGACTCCTGCGGGAAGCGCAGCAGGCGCAAACGGAGCGAATGGAGCGAACCCCGGTACGGGCGTAACTCTCGGAATGACCGCCCTGGGACTTGCGGCGGCGGGACTTACCGCAGGACTTGCCCGCAAGAGAAAGTAAACTTGAAAAATCCCCTTGCTCAAGGGGATTTTTGCTTTGGGAAATTTTAGGGGAAATTGAAACTTTTTAAGGACATTTGCTGACTACTTTGTACAATACCGAAAAACATATTAAATTTCACCGTTGGCAAATTTTATCGGAAATTTTATACATTTTGCCTATTGAAGTTTAACACAAAGTGCGGTATTATAATTTTGATAGGCGAAAACCTACAAAAAATCTTATAGGAGGAAAAAAATATGAATTTCAAGAAAATTCTTGCAAGCGTAGCTGCTTGTGCTCTGGCTGTTTCCGCTATGAGCGTTGCGGCGTTTGCTGAGGACGGCGCTGAACCCGAACCCGCAGAAAAGAAGATCGTTACAGTTATGGGTGAAAAAGCTCCATATGCTAAGGTTTGCCTCAACGAAGGTGAAGGCGATTTCGACGTTACCTGGGTAGTTGCAACCGAAGATAACGACAAAGCTTTTGAAGGAAAAACAACAATTACTTGTTCCGGCAGCTGGTGGGACGAAAAGGAAGTTTCAGTTGCTGAGCTTATCGGCGAAGTTAAGCCCGAGGACGTTAAGTCCATCACTTTCTCCAGCACGGGAAAATTCACTGTTGGCTATAACACAGCTGAAGGCTGGGGACAGAAAGACCCTGCTGACACAAACGATCAGGTAGTAACCGATATGCTGCTTGCTCCTATTGAAGTTCCCGAAGACGTTGAAGTAAACATTCTTATTGAAGACGAATTCACTTCAAACGGCAAAGACGGTTATGCTTGTGTAGTTTTCAACGGCGCTGCTGAAGAAGGCAAGGTAGCTAAGGTTACTATCAAGGACACTGACGTTCTTGCTGTTGCTGTAACTGCTCCCGAAGATGTTGATATTTCTAACATGACCCTCATGTTCAACGGCTATGACTCATCTTGGGGCGGCTGGAAGGGCGCTACAAGCGAGGCTGGCGTTCTGACCTTCAAGGCTACCATCAAGGACATTATGACTGCTCTTGGTTTGGAAAAGGCTGAAGACGTATTCGGCGTAAACCTTGAGATCCAGGGTCTGGCAGAAGGCGCAAAGGTTACCTACAAGGTTGGTACTACTGTAAACGTAGAGATCACTGATGCTCCCACATCTTCTGATGACGAACCCACATCTTCTGATGACGAACCCACATCTTCTGATGACGAACCCACATCTTCTGATGAAAACGGCGATCCCAGCGCTACCAATCCCGCTGGCCCTGACAAGAACGAGCCTACCGGCGTTGTTCTGGCAGTTATCCCTGCCGCTGTTGCTCTTGCAGGCGTGATCATCTCCAAGAAGAGAGGCTAATCCTTAGCCTGATCATAAAAAGAAAGCCTTCGGGCTTTCTTTTTTTACTTAAAAATTCTGTAACGGATTTAAGTAAATATGCCAAAAATTAACTTGAATTATATAGCAGTTTCACCCAAAAATATCAATAAAGATTGTAACAAATAACTGTTGCAATCGGCTTTAGGTTAAGTTATAATTGAAATTGGAATAATATTCCGCACAAAAAATTTTTTGGAGGAAATCAAACAATGAACATGAAGAAAATCATGGCAGGCGTTGTTGCTTCCGCTCTGGCTGTAAGCACAATGGCTGTTGCTGCTTTTGCAGACGCTCTTATGACTAAGACGGGCAACGAATCAAGCGCTGAACTGTATGATGTTGATTTTACAGGCTTGACTGAAGAACAGGTTAGCTCCATCACCAAGATCGAAGCTAAGGTTTCTGTAACCACTGATATGGTAAACGGCTGTATCGGTTACAACAATGCTGCTGACGGCAAGTGGACTGCTGTAAACAACGAAACTAAGGGCGACGCTCCCGCTTCAAGCACTTGGGTAGCTGAATTCGAAGCAGGCGCTCTTGCTGCCAAGGACGAAGACGGCGCTCTTGCTCCTTTCGCACAGGTTCAGTTCTGGTGGGTAAACCCCTCATATGATGAGGACGGCAATGAAGGCGATCCCGGCACTGCTACTCTCGAAAGCGTAACTCTGTATGACGCAGCAGGCAATGTTGTTGCTCCCGCAGCTGCTGGCGGCGCTACCGGCGGTACCACTGGCGGCACAACCGACAACGAAGGTGACGGCGAAGGCGAAACCACCACTGCTCCTGACAACGGCAACACCAGCACTCCTACTGAAGACAAGAACACTCCTGACACAGGCGTTGAAGGCGTAGCAGTTGTTGCAGGTCTTGCAATCGTAGCTGCAGGCGCAGTTGTAGTTGCTAAGAAGAGAAAGTAATTTCCCTCGAAACAAAACGAAAAGGACGGTTCGCCGTCCTTTTTTGTTGCAAAGTTATAGGAAACAAGGACAGAATTGTGTATTTTAACGATTGATTTATTCAGTAATTTAAGTTATAATTATACTAACACAAAAGTGCAAAAAAGTACTTTTGAATTTTAAGGAGGAATTACATATGAATTTTAAGAAAATTCTTGGCGCTGCCGTTGCATCAGTTATGGCTGTAAGCACAATGGCAGTTGCTGCAAATGCGGCTACCGCAGGATTGATTTTTAAGACTAATGCTTGGACATTCCGCAACAGTCTTGACCAGTCTAAGGCTATTTGGTGGGATGAATTTGATGAGGGTAACGAGTTTGATACTTGGAATCTTAACGATGTTGAGATCACCGCTGACGGTCAGTACACTGTATCTTTTGAGAAGAACATAATGGAAGACTGCAAGGACGGTCCTGAAAGCTCTTGGGTTGTTTTGAAACTTCAGACAAATATTCCCGCTGCTGATTACCCTGATCTTCAGATCACTATTGACAGCCTGAAGGTTGACGGTAAGGAAGTTGAAGCAGCAAAGACTGCTATTCTTGGCGCTGAAGCTAAGGAAGCAGGTGACTTTGATGATGCTACTGTAATGGCTAATGGCGATTGCTATTGTGTTGGTTTCTACAATCAGTGGAATGATAAACAGACTGTTATTGACGGCCTTGCTGATTTCGGCGGCAAGGTAGAATGCACCTTCACTGTAAGCGGTTTTGCTGCTGCAAGCACTGAAGACACTGAAGGCACCGAAGGCACCGAAGGCACTGAAGGCGACAACGGCAACACCGAAGCTCCTTCCGATGACAAGGGCACTCCTGACACCGGCGTTGAGGGTGTAGCAGTTGTAGCCGGTATAGCTGTTCTGGCTGCTGGCGCGATCGTAGTTGCAAAGAAGAGAAAGTAATCTCTCACAATTAAAAAAATACCCTCGGACATTCTGAGGGTATTTTATTTTCTCTTGACATTTTATAAGGATTATGCTATACTATATCTGACAAATCGAGACGATTATATTTGTCATTACTTTTCACCAAATAATAAAACCCCCGAAAGCTGCAACTTTCGGGGGTTTTATTATGGCTCAGTATTGGTCACCTTTTCTTCCTGACGAGCCAATCGTATATGTAGCTTGCAGCCACACCTGCGACGACAGAAAGAACAAAAGAGACGATTATTTCTTCAGCTGTCATTACCTTCACCTCCCTTCAAAAGGGATAGTTGTGTGACCAACGGTTTTATTATATCATTTCGCCTATTGCTTGTCAATTTATCTGCTCTTGACGTTTTGCGGGTATTATGCTATAATACGTTACAGAAAGTTGGACATAACGAAGCAGCTTATCACCAGGTCTTGTCAAATGAAATACCCTCAGAGGGCTATTCCGAGGGTATTTCAAATTCTTCTTGACATTTTGTGAGGAATATGTTATACTATGCTACAGAAAGTTGTATGCAGTGTAACAACTTATCACCAAATCTTGTCAAATGAAATACCCTCGGAGTGCAGATCCGAGGGTATTTTCATGACTATTTTCTGTCGGCTTTGCTCAGTCTGTCAAGCAGGCGGCATATGTAATAGCCAACAATGCGACCTAAAACAGACGTCGCAAAAGTCAAGATGCAGTGTAACATAGCTTCTCACCTCCTCCCGTCGGAGAAGTTTTAAGCCGACAACAAAATTATACCATTTCGCCTATAGCTTGTCAATTTATCTCCTCTTGACATTTCATAGGCAACGTGGTATAATATGCCTTGGAAAGTGATATATGCTCAACTACTATCACCATCTCTCGCAAGAAAGAACACCCTCGGAGTGCTGGTCCGAGGGTGTTTTTCCTACTTCTTGTCGGCTTTTTTATGTAGTCTGTCCAGAATTCGGCATACGAAGTAGGCAGTTATGCGCGCTGCAACAGACAACAAAAAGGAAATAATATGCTCAACCACAGCTATCACCTCCTCCCGTCGGAGAAGCTTTAAGCCGACAACAAAATTATACCATTTCGCCTATAGCTTGTCAATTTTTTGCTCTTGACATTTTGGGAGGAATATGTTATACTATATTCGACAAATCGAGACGACCGCTTCTTGTCATGATTTATCACAAAAAGAACCCCCGAAAGCTGCAACTTTCGGGGGTTTTGTTACGGCTCAGTATTGGTCACCTTTTCTTTCTGCTGAGCCAGTCGTATATGTAGCTTGCAGCCACACCTGCGACAACGGAAAGAACAAAAGAAAAGACCGCTTCTTCTAATGTCACGAAATATCACCTCCCTTCAAGAGGGATAGTTGTGTAACCAACGGTTTTATTATAACATTTCGCTTATTAGCTTGTCAAACCTCGTCAAAACGGAAAAGTTTCACCAAATGTAAACGTTTAATATTGGTAAAAATGCTGATTGTATTTCACACTTTATTTAGTTATAATAATAGTACAAAATTTTTTATTGGAGGAAAACCTAAAATGAATGTTAAAAAGATTCTGGCAGGTACCGTTGCTTCTGTAATGGCAGTAACGAGCCTTGCAGCTATTACAAGTGCAGCTGACGTTACCGTAGAACAAGGTGTATTTGTTCTTGGTTTCGGCGATGGCGACTGGAAAGCTGCTTTCTGGGGCAAATCTGATGATACGCTTGATGCAAGCTATGAAACTACTGCTAAGCTGGACGGCAACGGCACCTACACTGTTGCAGTAGACCTTTCTAAGGGCTACACCGCTGACGGTTGGGAAGATGAAGCAACCGGCGATCCTTTGACGCTTACTACCGGTAACAGCATCGGCGCTATGGGCATACAGATTTACGGTGAGTATCCTACTCTCGGCGTTAACATTACCAAGGTAGTAGTTGATGGCGTTGAGCAGACTCTGACAGGCGCAAGCTACACCAACGATGAAGACGGCGGCAGAAGAACCAACATCTATAACGAATGGGCTAATTTTGACGCTACAAAGGAAGATCATATTTCCAAGGATCCTGATAATGCTTCTGCTACTCTGATCGACAAGGCTGCTATTACTGAGTGGTCCAAGATCGAAGTTACTTTTGAAGTATATGGTCTTGAAGAAGACAATTCAGGCAGCACCGGCAACGAAGGTGACACCACCACTGCTCCTGACAATGGCGACACCAATACTACCACTCCTGACAAGAACACTCCTGACACCGGCGTTGAAGGTGTAGCAGTTGTTGCAGGTCTTGCAATCGTAGCTGCTGGCGCAGTTGTAGTTGCTAAGAAGAGAAAGTAATCTCTCACGGTAAACGTTAAACAACAAATACCCTCGGTTCTTCCGAGGGTATTTTATATTGACAAATCAATGCGGTTGTGGTATGATTATCACAGTAGGAAAATAGTGATGTAAATCGGGTTCACCCTCAAAAGCAAATACCCTCGGAAATGCGACTTCCGAGGGTATTTTTATGTTTTACACAGGCATTACCTTGTTAGCTTTATCAGCGTGAACGTTGTCGATACCGCACTGCTTATCCCTGCGCTTCTCGAAGAACTTCTCCGCCACCTGACCGAACATAGCGTAGCTGAGAACGTCCTCCTCCTGCTGTGTCCACTTGGCGGCCTCCTCTTTCAGCTTGTCAAGCTCAGGCTCGATAAGGTCGGCAGGACGGCAGTCGATAGGCTCTTCGTCGCCGATTATCCTCTTTCTGAAATCAGGGTCTATGGCAACGGGCGTTCTGCCGTATTCGCCGCGTACAAGCCCCTTAAATTCCTTTGTAACGGTCTTGTACCTTTCACCCATAATCACGTTGAACACCGCCTGAGTGCCAACGATCTGGCTGGTAGGAGTTACCAGCGGAGGATAACCTGCGTCCTCCCTGACTCTGGGTACTTCCTGCAAAACCTCGTCCAGCTTGTCGGATTTTCCCGCCTGTTTCAGCTGGGAGATAAGGTTGGAAAGCATTCCGCCGGGAACCTGATACAGCAGAGTGTTGGCGTTTACACCCATTACCTTGGGGTCAAGCTGACCACTCTTGATGTACTTTTCACGGAGGGTCTGGAAGTAGTCCCTCACCTCGTTCAAAGCGTGCAGGTCAAGTCCCGTGTCGTATTCCGTGCCCTGCAAAGCCGCAACCATAGATTCGGTGGCAGGGTGGCTCGTTCCCATAGCGAGAGGGGAAATAGCGGTGTCTATAACGTCTGCTCCCGCCTCAATGCCTTTCAGCAAAGACATTGATGCAAGTCCCGAGGTGTAGTGGGAGTGGAGCTGGATAGGAATTTTAACAGCCGATTTCAGCGCTTTTACAAGCTCGTAGGTGGTGTAAGGCTTCAGCAGTCCCGCCATATCCTTTATGCAGATACTGTCTGCTCCCTCGTCCTCAAGCTGCTTTGCGAACTCAACGAATTTTTCGTTGGTGTGAACAGGGCTGAGAGTGTAGCTTATACAGCCCTGAAAATGCGCGCCCTCTTTCTTTGCGGCTTTGATAGAGGTCTTCATATTGCGTATATCGTTCAGCGCGTCAAAAATGCGGATCACGTCTATTCCGTTTGCAACGCATTTCTGCACGAAGTATTCAAGAACGTCGTCCGCATAGTGGCGGTAGCCCAGCATATTCTGCCCTCTGAACAGCATTTGCAGCTTTGTGTTTGGCATTTCCTTGCGCAAAGTCCTCAGTCTGTCCCAAGGGTCCTCGTCAAGAAATCTCAGGCAAGCGTCAAAGGTGGCGCCGCCCCAGCATTCCACCGAGTGATAGCCTATCTTGTCCATCGTGCTGAGAATAGGCTTCATCTCGTCCATAGTCATTCGTGTTGCGATAAGGGACTGATGAGCGTCACGCAGCACGGTTTCGGTAATTCCAACTTTCATAAAAGGACGTCCTTTCTAATTATGCGTTAAGAGTAGCGATAACGGAGCCTGTGGAAACGCTGTCGCCCTTGTTCACCGCAATAGATGCGATAACGCCGTCGCGGTCGGCAACGATGTCGTTTTCCATCTTCATAGCTTCAAGCACGGCAATAACTGTGCCGTTGCTCACCTTGTCCCCTACCTTTGCCTTGACCTCAACGATAGTGCCGGGCATAGGCGCGCTTATCTTAACGTTTCCCTGTGCGCCTGCGGCGGCTTTGGGAGCAGCCTTGGGGGCGGCGGGAACAGGTGCGGCAGCGGGAGCAGCTGCGTCGGCGGCAACCTCCTCCACCGTCACGTCGTATGCATTTCCGTTTACAGTAATATTGTATCTTTTCATCTGGAAATCCTCCTGATTTAATATATAAAGTTGATATGCTTGCGGGCGGGAGTGCTGACTCTCTTTGAGGACAAAGCCTCAACTGCGTTGTTAAGAGCCGACCACAATTCCTCGGCGGGAACTATCTTGTCCACAACGCCATGTTCCATAGCGTTGAGTGCGCTTGCTTCGTTTTCGGCGTAATCCTCGGCGGCTTTCTGCAATTCCTCGTTGTTATTGCAGTCCTCGCCGTGGAGAAATACCGCCGCGGTCTGAGGAGCAACGGGAGCTATCACCGCATTTTCGTAAGCAATAGTCATATCCGAATTGTTCCCGCAGAAAGCGGTGAAGATACCGCCTAAAGCGTTTCCTGTAACTACCGCTATCTTTGCGGTGGTAGCGCTTGCATAGACCTGCGTCAGCTTTGCGCAGTCGCGAACGCTTCCGCTAAGCTCCGCCTTACTGTCTAACGCAAAGCCCTCGTTGTTCACGAACGTGACAACGGGAATGGAGAAAGCGTCGCATATGCTGACGAACTTTGCTATCTTTGCGCAGTCCTCTTTGGCGAGCCTGCCCTCCGCCTTATCGGTGGCGACAAAGCCCACGGTCTTCCAGTTGATACTGCCAAGAGCAGTGTAGGAGACCTCTCCGAATTTACCGTAAAGCTCCACAAGGCTGTCCTTGTCGGCAATTGCTTTTACCAGCGCCTCGCCTTTCATGGAGCCGTCGGCGGCAATATCCGAAACAGCGAAATAATCGTTTCCAGCCACCTCAAGGTTATTTTGCGGGAGGATAGCGATAAGCTCCTTCGCTTTTTTCAAAGCCTCGGCATTATCCTTTACAACCAGCGCCGCAATGCCTGAAAGGGCGGCGTTTTCCGCTGTGCCTGCGCCCTTGGTCTTATCCTCGCTGATAAAAGGAGGATTTAAGAAAAATTCCGCCTTTTCCGTCATTATCACAAAATCGCTCATACAGGCAAGGGAAGCGTGGATACCTCCGCAAACGCCTGTTACCACAGCTATCTGAGGAGCGACCCCCGAAAGGGAAGCGCTTGAAGCGGCAATATCGCTGTAAGCCTTTAACAGCTCAACTCCCTCTTTCACTGCCCCGCCCTTTGAATCGTAGATACCGATAACGGGAGAGCCGTTTTTCACCGCGAGCTGATACAGCTTAGCCAGTTTTTGCGCCGCAGTCTTGCAAACGGCGCCGCTGTTCACGGCAGAGTCCTGTATAAAGGCGCAGACCTGCTTTCCCTCCACAACGCCCGTGCCTGTTATTACGCTGCCGCCGATATAGGGGGAAAGCTCGGTAAAGCTGCCCTCCTCAAACAGCGACGTCAGCGTGCTGCGAGCCTCGCTGCCTGCAAGCTCCTGCGCCAGTTCGTCTATCGTCTTGTTCGCCAATTTTATGTCCTCCATTCCTTATGTTCATTTGTTCGTTTTATTTCAACCTGTGTCAGAAATCAAATACACTATAAATTATACAATATTACCGCTTTAATTTCAAGTGGGATTTTCCTTTTTTCGTCAATTTTCCTTTTTCCCGTCGAAAAATTCTGCTATGGATTCCAGCCGTCTTCCTCCCACAAAGGTCTTTACAAATTCGTCGGGGATAGTGTCGGCAATAACTGCGGAGACTGCTCCCTCGTGGTCGGCGTTGTTCAATGCCGAACGGAGCACGCCGTCAAACAAAAACTTGTCCCCGTTGTAGCTTTTCACGGTGAAGACCTTGTCCTTTATCTCCCCGTGAATGTCCGCTATAAGCTCGCCCTCGCACTTTGCCTCAAAGCAAAAGTCCTCGGCGTCATAATTTCTTTTTATCTCTATCATTTTTTCTTTCTCCTTTTAGGCGGGTCGGACTTTCCCATCGCCGCCCTTAACGTTTGCATTTCCTCCGCTGTCAGGTCCCTGTATTCTCCCGCTTTCATCATTCCCAGCTTAACTCCGCCCACGGAGGTGCGTTTCAGCCTTGACACCTCAAGCTCTACCGCACTGCACATCTTGCGTATCTGCCTGTTCTTTCCCTCAGTTATGACAAATTCAAGAACGGTGCGCTCCTTTGCCTGAGTCAGCACGTTTATCACGCAGGGCTGTGTTTCTACGCCGGGCTCTATCTCAATTCCCGCCGACATCAGCGCAAGCTGTTCCTCCGTCACAGAGGAGGGAACGGTAACGCGGTAGGTTTTTGGGATATGCTTTTTCGGGTGCATTATGTCGTTGGCAAAGCTGCCGTCGTTTGTGAGCAGGATAAGTCCCTCGCTGTTCTTGTCCAGCCGCCCCACGGGATACACCCTCTCCTTAACGCCTTTCAGCAGGTCGGTGACCAGCTTGTCCGAATGGGCGTCCTCCATTGAGGTGACATAGCCTCTCGGCTTATACAGCTTGATGTAGCGCAGTACGGGCTTGTCCGTGTCAAGCCTTTCCCCGCTTACGGTGATTATGTCGGACTGGGGCTCCGCCTTGTCCCCCAGTGAAACGGTGTGACCGTTCACCTTTACCATTCCGTTTGCTATAAGCTCTTCCGCCTTTCTGCGGGAGCAGTATCCGCTGTCGGAAATTATCTTTTGTATCCTTGTTTTCATTGTACGTCCTTTGTTTTATGTTATCTGCTGTGCTTTTTAAATAACGCCTGCTTGTCTGTCCTGCGGAAGAACTGCCTCTGAGAATACAACTGCGTGTCTGGGGCGGCGAAGCCGCGTCCCGCGCTCCGCGCGGGACGTCAGGGCTTGCTTTGCAAGCCCTGACCTTTCTTCGGGCTTTGCCCGAAGAAAGGCGGCTTCGCCGCCCTGCTCCCCGCACTTGTCATATTATTTCTCACAGCATAAAAATCAAATCGGAAAAGCACCTGTTATATAAAAATCACAACACCCATTTTTCCAAATATACCGCAACCCCGTCATCTTCATTTGAAAGTGTAATATCATCAGCAACGTCCTTGACTTCCCGTATTGCGTTGCCCATCGCCACGCCTACGCCGCACAGCTTCAGCATACCTATATCCGCATTGTCGTCGCCGAAAGCGATTATTTCGTCCACGCCCGCACAGCACTCATCGCATATCGCCAGAATCGCCCTTTCCTTCGTAACTCCGCATTTTGTGAACTTGTACCAGTCCCCGCCCGAAAAGCGCTGACAGTCAAGCTCCGAAAACCTTTCGCTCAATTCCTTTGCCATATCCGTTTTCGGTATCTCAACGCATATCTTCAGCGCCTCGTACCGAATATCCGAAAAATCCGTGTATGTACTGTCTCCCCAGTTTTTGAACTGCTCTCTCGGGTCTGCCTTGTAGTTCCAGTAATGAGCGTCTGTGGTATCGACAGTGATCTCGCAGTCCTCCGAGCATATGCTTCTTGCGGCTTGAATAAAACACTTCGTTTCTTCCGCCGAAAAAGCCGAGGAACAGATTATTTTTCCCCTGAACCTTACCAACGCTCCGCCGCTGGATATCATAATATCGGGTTTCAAATCCCTTACGAACGACAAACAGTTTTGCTCGCTCCTTGACGTTGCAATACCGATGAAAAATCCACGCTCTTTACACTCAGACAGCGTGTTTAGGGTATGTTCCGATATAGTTTTATCGTCCCTTAATAAAGTCCCGTCTAAATCAAATATCAATATTTTAGGCTCCGCCATTTTATCTTCCTCAACGCTCCGCCTGTTTTATCACAACGCCTTTTTCAGCATAATCGTATCTTCCGTTTCATACTCAACAGCAAAGCCCATATCGAGAAACAACCGCCTTGCAGAATTGTCAGCGGCTATCTCGTCGTACAGCTCCGCACAGCCGTTTTCCCTTGCCGCCTTACATAAAAGCGCCAGCCCCTTTTTCCCGTAGCCCTTGCGGCGGTATTCCGAAAATATGATTACATCTGCAAGATAAATTTCTTTTTCGGTGTCAAGATGATATGCTGTTTCTCCAACAAATGCTCCGCTGTCCTTATCAAGCAGATAGCGGTAGAACCTTTCCTTTCCGCCATGGGAAATCCATAAATCATACCAGCCGCCCCACTTCTCTTTCGGAAAAGAAACAGTCCCTCCCCATTTTGCGTTATATGACATAGTATCAGCGTCGCTCAGCATTTTCTCCCTGAACCACAGCTCTTCCAACTTGGGCTTATATAAGACAAGCATTCATTCTCCTTATCAGATCCCAAAAAATCTCCTGCAAAGCATTATCACCCTGTCCCAGAAACCAATTTCCTGCGGAGTTTCCATAACTGCCTTTTCCGTCACCAGCTCCATGTCCCTGACAGCCTCACCGTCACGGTATATCCTTGCAAAGCCCACGCTTTCCCCTGCGGAAAATCCCGCATAGAGAAACTGCGGCGCAAACGTTTCAACGGTCACCGTTTTGCTTTCGCTTTCGGATAAAGCCAGCTTTACACTTTCCGCCAGCTTTAAATTAACGCTCTGCTCGCTCCCGCCGATAACGGGAAGCGTCAACGGCTTAGGCAGCACTATCTCGGTCGCCTTCACCTGCGTAAAGCCGTAGTCCAGCATTTTTCTGTGGTCCTCCCAGTCGTCGGGAGCGTTCAGCGTGACACAGATGAGCCTTACCCCGTCCCTTTCGGCGGAGGAAACAAGACAGCGCCTTGCGTTGTCGGTAAAGCCCGTTTTCACCCCAATACAGCCCTCGTATTGCCACAACATTTTGTTGGAATTTGAAAGCTGCCGCAGATAGGGCGGATTTCCAAATTCCACCTGTGCGTCCGCACACCTGCAAATTTCCGCAAAGACAGGATTTTCCAGCGCATACCTTGTAAGCTGCGCCAGGTCGTAAGCCGTGGTGAAATGCCCGCTTGCGTCAAGTCCCGACGGGTTGACAAAGTGGGTATCTTTAAGCCCCAGCTCCTCCGCCTTTTTGTTCATCAATTCTGCAAATGCGGACATGGAGCCGCTGATGTTGACAGCGGCGGCATTTGCGGCGTCATTCCCCGAGGGCAGAAGCATACCGTACAACAGCGCCCGCCTTGTTACGATGTCCCCCTCTTTCAAACCCATAGAGGTGCCCTCAACGTTGATGGCAAAGCTGTCCGCCGTGAATTTTTTGTCCAGCTCTCCCGCCTCCGCCGTAAGCAGGGCGGTCATTATCTTGGTGGTGCTTGCCATCGCTCGTTGTTCGTGGGCGTTTTTCTCGTAAATAATTGTTCCTGTGTCGGCATTTATGAGAACAGCGCTGACAGCCGACACCTCAAATCCTCCGCTTTCGGCATAGATCGGCAGGGAAGTTCCTCCCAAAGCAAGACAAAACGCCGTAATACCCGCAATAAATCTTTTCAAATCCTCCACCTCCGCATACTTTGTACAACCAGTTTATGCGTGGGCGGACAAAATATTTCCTTTACTGCAAGGCGAAATTCGACAAATTATTACAAATCGTATTATTCTTCGGCGGTATCTTCGGCTTCCGTTTCTTCCTCGTCGCCCTTTTTGCCGAACATATCCTTTACCTTTGAGATAAGACCGGGAACGCCCTCGATAAGGCTGTCCACTGCGCTGTCCTTTGCGCCCAGCTCCAACAGCTTCACGTCGCCGTCAGTCTTGATTACGATGAAAGCCTGGGGCTTTATGGTGATACCTGCGCCACTTCCGCCTGCAAAGACCTCCTTTGGAGCAGTGGAGGGAATATCCGACCCGCCCGACACAAAGCCGAAGGATACCTTTGAAACGGGAATGACCACCGTTCCGTCGGGAGAGGTGACAGGCTCGCCGATAATGGTGTTCACGTCCACCAGCTCACGAATTTTTTCCATAGAGGTGCTCATAAGTCCTTCAAGATGTTCTGCCATGATTTTTATTCCTTTCTGTTTAAGACGGTATTTTCCGTCGGTTGTACTTTTGTCGGCTCACGCCGCTTTCTTCTGCGGCTGAGCCTTTGGAGCAGGCTTGCTGTCCTTTCTTATCTCGGACAGCACTGCGAAAAATCCCCATATCGCGCTGTGAAGTAGAGTTGACACCCTCATTTTCACCACGCCGTAAAAGTAATATTCATTCTTTTCAAGGTCGAAGTCCGCCTTTACGTCCACGTCCTTCGCCTTAAAGGTTATAGTTTCCGAAAGCAGCTTTGTAATGCTGTAAACCGCCCAGCAGTGATAGCCGTAGCTCATAGCGACCTTGGCGGCGTCCTTTCCCCCCGCCGTCACAAAGATGACCACGTTGTAAAAGCGTATCTTCTTAAAAATCCGCTTGACGTGGGGCGAGGCTCTGCCGATAATACGGCGGATAAGGTCAAGGCTGAATTTCATCTTGGGCTTTTTCGCTTTTTCCTCAGCCTTTTCCTCTTTTTTGCCTGATTTTTTCTCAGCAGGGATCTCCTCGGCTTTTTCCGTTTTGATCTCCTCCTGCTGAGGCTTTACAGCGGCTGTTTCCGCTTTTTTCGGGGGAGGAGACTGCTTTGCCGCCTTAGCGGCTTCCTTTTTCTTTTTCTTCTGCTCCTTCTTTTCCCGCTTTCGCTTTCGCCGTGGACTTTCGGGATTGACAATAAAGGTAAAGAACAAATATTTTATCTTATACCTGAAAGTCCCGTCAAACTCAAGCTCAGCGGTTATGGAAGAGGCAAGGAGAATGAAAAGAACGAGCAGTATCGCTCCTATCACAATAAGTGCTGTCATTTATCCTTTATTCCTCTGTAAGTACCGTTTACTGTGCATTATCTTCCAGTTCATCAAGACTGAGCTGCCCCTCCTCCGTCGGCAGGGGAGGAAGCTCCTTTATTGACCTCAGCCCAAAACAGCGCAGGAACGTGTCGGTGGTGCGGTAGGCTATGGGTCTTCCCGGCAGCTCCAGCCGTCCCGCCTCCTCAATAAGCCCTCTCTCAGCAAGAGTGTTGACAACACTTGAGCTGTCTATTCCTCTCACCTGCTCCACAAAGCCTTTTGTCACAGGCTGATTGTAGGCGATCACCGCAAGACATTCCATAGCCGCCTGCGACAGCGGGGTCTGTCTGCTGTTTTCCAGCGCCGCCTTGATATAGGGGGCGTATTCAGTCCTTGTTGTTATCTGATAGGCGTTTTCCAGCCTTATCACCTTTATTCCGCTGCCCTGAACGTTGTACCGCCGTTCAAGCTGACTTACCAGCTTGGCGGTGGTATCCGCGTCTATGCCGCTTGCCTTTGACAGCTTATCCACCGTTATCGGCTCGCCGCAGGCGAACATTATCGCCTCGATTATGGCTATCCCTTCGTCAAGCTCCATTAAAAATTACCTTCCTCATTCCTATGGACTGTTGAGCGTCTTACCCGCTTTCCGTCGTCGGAAAACTCAACGTGTCCGTTTTTTGACAGCTCCAGCAGCGCAAGAAACGTCGCTACCTGCTCCGAACGGTTCTGCCCCTCATAAAGGCTGTCTATCACCACGTCCCCGCCCCTTTGTATTCGGCGCAGGACGTAAACTATCTTTGTAAAAACGCTGACGTAGCTTTTTGCGGTTATATTTTTTATCGACAGGGGAACAGCCTTCAGCCGTTTTATCTCCGCTTTCCCCGCCATTGCGGACAGCGCCTCGTAAAGCTCGCAGGGGTCGTGTTCCAGCCGATAAGTGCTGTCTATGGGGATATCCTGGGGCATTCTCACAAAAACGTCCCCGCCGATATAGCCTTTTTTCAGCCGTTCCGCCGCCGCCTTGCACAGGGCGTATTCTATAAGTGCGCCCTCCAGCTCTTTTTTCATCTGCTCCGCTTCGTGCTTCGGGAGCAGGGCGGTGGATTTTATCAGGATAAGGTGCGCCGCCGTCTCCATAAATTCCCCCGCTATCTCCATATCCGCCTGCTGCATCTGCTCCAGATAAAGCAAAAACTGTTCCACTAAAACGGAAATTTCAATATCGGCTATGTTCAGCTTGTGCTTTTGTATCAGGCTGAGCATAAGGTCGAGGGGACCCTCGAACACCTGCAATTTAAAGTTAAGCTCCTGCATTTAAATTCCAGCTCCCATAAAGTAGTCCACAAATCCCGTGGCGTAATTCATACCCTGCCTTACCAGCTCGGACAGATACAGCATAGGGATCGTGAATACTCCTAAAAACATAAGCACCATTATCACCAACATAATGATACGCTCATACTTCATTATTTTGAAGTACCATTTATTGGGCAGGAACACAAGGAATATCCTTGACCCGTCAAAGGGCGGGAACGGCATAAGCAGGTTGAAAACTCCCAGATAAATATTTATCGTCACCACTTCAAGAATGACTATCATAAGATAGTAGGGGACCGACTCCTTCCCCGAATTTATCAGCTCGGCGTTGCTGTAAAAAATTACCTTTCCTATTATGATCGCCACATACGCCAGCAGGAAATTTGCCAGCGGTCCTGCAAAGGCGGTTATCGCCATAGCCGCTTTGGGCTTGACCTTAGTGCATTTTGAGGGATTTATGGGAACGGGTCTTGCCCAGCCGATACCAAACAGTGCCAGTGCGATTATCCCCATTATATCAATATGGGCGAAAGGGTTGAGGGTAAGCCTGCCGTATTTCTCGGCGGTGTCGTCCCCCAGCAGGCTCGCCGCCCAGCCGTGAGCAAACTCGTGCAAGGGCATACAGATAAGCACGATTATCAGCAGTGAAAATATCTCCGCCACGATAGCCGAGGTGCTTGCGGAAGAATTAAGTAGATTAAGCATTTATATCTCCGATGAAAAAGGGTGAACTTATTTGTAATTTGAATATACACATTTATTATACTATATATTAAAAGAAAATGCAAGCATAAGAAAAGACCTTGTAAAAAACACAAGGTCTTTAAAATATTTTATTTCTTTTGACCGTCCTCGCTGTTATATCTTTCCAGAAAGGAATGAACCCCGTCCTTGTCCTTATACCCCGGGAACGTGTTCAGCGCCAGCGTATGCAGGCTGTTGAAAATGCTCTTTTCGATATAGGAATTGCGCTTTTTCAGCTCCTTTATCAGCATTTTTATCTCCTGCCGCTTGGAGTCCCCTATCCCGTCGCGGCTGCTTGCGCTGTTTTCGGTAAAGCGGCAGGCGCAGCGAATAAATTCCAGCCCGTTATGCTTAGCCCAGGCAATAATATCCTCTTCGTGAACGCAGTAAAGCGGGCGGATAAGCTCCATTCCCTCAAAATTTTTACTGCGCAGCTTAGGTATCATCGCCTGCAATTGGGAGCTGTAAAACATTCCCATAACGGTAGTTTCGATAACGTCGTTAAAGTGATGTCCCAGCGCTATCTTGTTGCAGCCAAGCTCTTTCGCTTTGTTGTAAAGATGTCCCCTTCTCATCTTTGCGCAGAGAAAGCAGGGGGATTTTTCCGTCTTGTACGCCACGCTGAAAATATTCGTTTCAAAAAATGTGACGGGTATTTCCAAAAGCTTTGCGTTGCTCTCTATCTTTTTCCTATTTTCATCATTGTATCCCGGGTCCATCACAAGAAAAGTAAGCTGAAACGGCACCTCCGTTATCCTTTGCAGCATCTGCATCAGCTTTGCCATAAGCATTGAGTCCTTGCCGCCTGAAATGCAGACTGCTATCCTGTCCCCCGCCTGTATCAGCTCGTAGCGCTTTACCGCCTCCACAAAGGGGTTCCAAAGCTCCTTGCGGTATTTTTTCGTAATGCTCTGCTCTATCGCCTGACAGCGGGAAAGCTGTTTGCTCATACACATTCCTCCGTGAAAATTTCTCCCTTTATTTTACTGCCAAAATCAAGTTATGTCAATAAAAATCACCGACCCTTTTTACAGAGTCGGTGATAAGTATAGGAATTATTTATTCAGCAGCTGTGGTCTGAGGAGGAGTCGTTGTTATCTCCTCGCCGTTTGCGTCGGCTTCCATTCTGTCGCGGTAGGGCTGGAGGTAGCTTTCAACGGTAGCGTAGAGAGATTCTACCGCATTCGTGTAGGTGATATCCTGGAATACGGGACCGTCGATTATAGGAGTGTCGCCGCCCTGGAACAAAGCGGAAACGTCAGCGCTGAAACCGTAGCAGTTATCGAACAGCAGGGAGAAGCGGTCGCCCTCTCCTCTCATTTCCATATAAAGGTCATACTGCTCTTCGCTCCATACAGTCTTGAACTTTTCTCTTCTGGGAGTTCCGCATACGGGACAAACGGTCACGCCCTGTTCTTCCTCTTCCTCGGTGTAAACGTGTCTGCCCTTGCTGTCGGCATTTTCGGAGGTATCTCCGCAGTCTGCGTTAGGGCAGGTAGGATAGTAAGCGGGTGAATCGTCAATAGCGTCGTCCCTTGCCTTTGCCAGATTATCGGGGTCTATCTCCTCAGTTCTCAGCAGGGTTATCCAGTCAACAACGCCCTTAACATTCTTTGCGCCTGCGGGTATCATATAGCCGAAGGTGTCGGTAGCCTGGTAATATTTGTCAGCCTGTTCATCTCTGGGGAAAGGAACAAACTTCATATCTTCAGTCGCCTTGTCCTTGTAGAATGCCTCTTTAGCTGCGCCGAAGGACCAGAAGGGCTCCATTCCCAGGAACAGCAGATTGCCGTCCTTGAAAGCGGCGTCAGGACCTACATATCCGTTTGCAACGCCGTTAGCCTGCTGCTCGGCAGTAGCGCCCAGCAGACCGTTCTTGCGCAGACCCTCGAGCCAGGTCATGCAGCGCTGGATATCGGCGTTTCTCAGGTTGTTGATTATCTGACCGTCCTTGATGTCGATTATCTTCTGACCTGTGGTGGCAACAAAGCTCATTCCGCCGACGCCGTTGTAGCAGATGTGATTAACGGGGTCGATGTCCTTCCACTGCTTGAGCATATCCTCAAAAGCAGACCAGGTCCATGTGTTGTCCTGAACCATATCCATAGGGTCAGGCAAGCCGTTTTCTTCAAGAACACGGTTGTTGTAGTTCAGGGCAAAGCTGGTGCCGATGTGATGAGGAACGTAGAAATGCTTGCCGTTGTAGGCAAAGTTCTCCGCCATATCCTTTATGCCTGCCCAGAGCTCGCTGTCCAGATCTATGTAGTCGTCCAGCGGAGTGAACATATTATAGCTCATTCCGTGAGGGAAGCTGATCCATTCGTAGCGCACCATATCGGGAGAGTCGCCTGTGGCTATCTTAGTTCCCAGCATTTCAAAATAAGTGTTTGAAGTAGCGGTAGCCTCCACCGTTATCTCGCCGTTGTAGCGTGTGCCGAACAGAGCTATCAGCTCGGCGCTTGCGTCCTCAAAGTTTGTTTCATAGGTGAAGTATTTTATAGTGCCAGTTTCCGCATTTTCGTCAATAGGCGGAGCAGTTGCCTCGGTAAAGCTGCCAACTGTGGAGCTTGTACCTGCGCCGTCGTCGGTGTTAGTGCCGCCGCCGCCGCCTGAACCTTCAGAGCAGGCGGTAATGCTTACAGCCATAGCGACTGTCAGCAGGACCGACAGGATCTTTTTAGATAATTTCATGTTTTCCTCCTTTAAAATGGACGCGGTGCTTGCTTTAAGCAAAGCCCGTACGTCCGCTGACGGCGTATTATAAAAGGTGTGAACGATTACACACAACTCGCCGTAAATAAATTTTAACACATAATTTAATGCTATTCAACTGACAATTAAACGATTTTGAACATAACTTTTTGTAAAAAATACACAAACTTTCTTTGTGGCGGTGGGTCATTTTGCCGTCTTGCGTGGTGCGTTTTAAAAAAGGTATACGGGCGGGAAACGTGCTTTTCGGCTGTAAAGCGGCGGCATTAAGATAAGAACTGCCTATCAGCAGGGCGGCGGAGCCGCCTTTGTTTCGGGCGCAGCCCGAAACAAAGCGCCGATTTTGCGAAGCAAAATCGGCGGGCTGGTGCGCGAAGCGCACCAGCTGCGGCTCCGCCGCCCCTGACGCGCACATCTTCCCTGCAAGCCACAGCATTATAATCAAATTTGTGTAGCTTACATCACTTTAATCAACTTTCTTTTAAGCCACGGCATTGTAATCAAATTTTTTCAATCCACGTCACTGTAATCAAATTTGTGCAGCTTACATCACTTTAATCAACTTTCTTTTAAGCCACAGCGTAATCAAATTTTTCAATCCACGTCACTGTAATCAAACTCTCTGCCAGCCACGTCGTTATAATCACCCCCGCCAGCCGAAGCGCTGTAAATTCTTTTCAAGCCGCGTCATTATAATCAACATTTCTGCAAACCACATCACCGTAATCAACTTCCCTTGCCAACCACGTCATTATAATCAAACTCTTTTCAATCCACAGTCTTGCAATCAACTCCTCCTCTCAAAAAATAAACGTTCCCTTTTTTCACTCTCTCCCCTCTCTCCCCTCTCCCAAAAAACGCTTTTTATCTCCCTAAAAAATCCATAAATCCCCCACAAAACAAAAAACCGACCCTGAAAAACAGGGTCGGTCAAGAGATCAAATTTTACTCAGCGTTCTCTTCAGTCTGAGGAGGAGTCGTTGTAACTTCCTCGCCGTTTGCGTCAGCCTTCATTCTGTCACGGTAAGGCTGGAGATAGCCTTCAACAGAACCGTAAATAGCTTCCATCTCACTGGTGTATGAGGTGTAGTCAGCGCCGAAGCACAGACCGTCCAGCAGAGTTTCATTGCCGTCTACGAACAGGCTCTTAAAGTCGTTGTTGAAGCCGTACAGGTTATCGTACATCAGCGTGAGCAGCTCGCCGTCGTTCATCATTTCCATGTACAGATCCCACTGTTCCTCGCTCCATACAGCCTTATACTTTTCTCTTCTGGGAGTGCCGCATACGGGACATACGGTAACGCCCTGTTCTTCCTCTTCGGCGGTGAAAATGTGTCTCCCCTTGCTGTCAGCATTTTCAGAAGTATCACCGCAGTCAGCGTTGGGGCAGGTAGAATAATAAGCGGTAGAATCGTCGGTAGCCTCGTCCTTTGCGCTGGCTACGTTTTCAGGGTCGATCTCTTCTTCTCTCAGCAGAGTGATCCAGTCAAGAGCGCCCTTTACATTCTTAGCGCCTGCGGGAACAAGGTAGCCGAATGTACCGGTGTACTGATACCACTTGTCAGCCTGCTCGTCTCTGGGGAAAGGAATGAACTTCATCTCGCCCACTTCTTTCTTGTTCCAAAGACCTTCCATAGCGGCGGGATGAGCCCAGCCGGGTTCCATACCAAGGAACAGCAGATGGCTTCCGCTTTCGCCTACGAATGCCTGACCGGGATCAATGTAGCCGCTGGTCATACCTGCTGCCTGCTGGTCAGCGGTAGCGCCGATAAGACCCTGCTTCTTCAATTCTTCCAGCCACTGCATGCAGCGTACGATGTCGGGATCCTTCAGGTTGTTTATGATCTCGCCGTCCTTGATGTCGATTATCTTCTTGCCGGTAGTGCCGGAGAAAGCAAGCGCACCTACGCCGTTGTAGGAGATGTTGTTCACAGGGTCGATATCTTTCCACTGCTTGAGCATTTCCTCAAACTTTGACCAGGTCCATGTGTTGTCCTTAACGTACTGCATAGGGTCGGGCATGCCGTTTTCTTCCAGAACGCGGTTGTTATAGTTCAAAGCGAAGGAAGTTGTCTTTCTGTAAGGGAAGTAGAAGTGCTTTCCGTTGTAAGCGTACTGCTCGATAGTTCCCTTCATATCCTTCCACAAATCGCTGTCGATGTCAAAATAGCTGTCAAGGCAGGTGAACATATTGTAGCTCATGCCGTGAGGGAAGGTCCAGCCCTCGTAACGTGTGAGGTCGGGAGAATCGCCTGTTGCTATCGCAACGCCCAGCTTTTCGGAATAGTCCAGAGAAGTGCAGGAACGGTCAACGTCAAACGTGCCGTTGTATCTTTCCTTGAACAGGGCGATAAGCTCACTGCTGGAGCCTTCAAACGCACCCTCATTTTCATAAGTAAGGTATTTCACCTTGCCTGCATCAGCGGTCTCATCGATCGGGGGGGCTGTGCCTTCGGTGAAGCTGCCCACTGTGGAGTTTGTGCCGGAGCCGTCGTCGCCCGTTCCGCTGGGATTGTTCTCGCTGCCGGGAGAGCAGGCGGTGATGCTCAGCGCCATAGCCAGTACAAGCGCAGCGCAAAGCGATTTTTTGAATTTCATTGATATTCCTCCTTGTTTAAAATAAGGCTTTCGGCTTTTTGCGGAAAGTACCGAAAAAACCGTTTCAACGCCATTTGCGGCAAATATAAACAATTCAGGCAGTGCTTGCGATTTAGTGAAATCGTTTGCAATCGTTTACATTACAATATAATTTTACCATAAAGCGCAAGTCAAATCAACTGACAATTGAACGATTTTCAAATCCGTTTTTTGTGGATAGTAAACAAAAGCGGGGGAAAGTTTTTTACATTTTTTGCTTCCTGCGAGGGCAATATATATGCGCGAACGACTGCGCATAATATAAGGTATACTGAAAGCAAAGCGGCAAATTCGGCTGTAAAGCGGCGGCTTTGAGATAAGAACTGCCCATCAGCGGGACGCGGCTTCGCCGCCCCCGCCACGCACATCTTCCCTCAACCCCGCAACATTCCGACTCAAATTTTCCCCCACCACAAATAAATTGTGAAAACAAGTGAAAAAATTTAAAAAACCTATTGACAACTGATAAGAAAAGTGATATATTTTGTTTAGCACTCTAAGAGGTAGAGTGCTAACAGTCAGAAGCGGAGAGTGCTAAAATCCTGAAAGGCGGTGAGGATAACGGAACGCAGAACGCTGAAAATACTTGAGGCGGTGGTGGACCAGTACATTCTCACAGGCGAGCCCGTCGGCTCCAAGCTGGTACAGGAAAAGCTGGACATAAACGTTTCCTCCGCAACTATCAGGAACGAAATGGCAATGCTGGAACAGCAGGGTTACCTTGAACATCCTCACACCAGCGCAGGCAGAGTTCCCACCTTCAGCGGTTACCGTCTTTACATCGAGACCTTCACGCCCGAGCATGAGCTGACAAGTCAGCAAAAGGCGCAGATAGACGAGATATTCGATAAAATAGACGCCAACACCGACAGCGAGCTTATCGAGGAGGCGGGCAGAGCGCTGGCAGAGGTCACCAAATGCGCCATAGTCACCTCAAACGAAACGGGAAAATTTTCCGTGATAACCAAGGTGGAAGTGATACCCACAGGCAGAAGAATGTATATGCTTTTGCTGATAACCTCGGGCGGGAGCATAAAGAACAGAGTCTGCCGCCTGCAAGTGGACCTCACCAACGAGCAGGTACAGTTTTTCACTCGCTTTGCGGAGGAAAACCTGACGGGAATGAACCTTGAGAACGTTTCCGATGAGTTCATCGAAAGCCTTTCCTCAGCGCTTGGCAGCTATATGATGCTTATGTCCCCGCTTATCAAGGGCGTGGCTGAAATGACAGCGGAAATGATGAACGAGCAGGTAAATATGGAGGGTGAAACTCACCTGATAACCTGCGACCAGTTACAAAGCCACGAGATAGCCGCAATGCTTGAAAGCCGCAGTCAACTCACCGAAATACTTACGAACGCTTTTTCTGGAATAAACATTATGTTCGGCAAGGAGGACGAAACATTTGTAGTTTCCAACTCCAGTATGATAACCAGCTCCTTTGAAAAGGACGGTCACAAGGCGGGCAGCTTTGGCGTTATCGGACCTATGCGCCTTGATTACAAGAAGATAATCCCTTATATAGAATATTTTTCAAATAAAGTAACAAATATACTCAGCACCGACAGCGAAGATGAAGAGCTGCTGACGATAGAAAGAGAGGCAACTGAAAGTGAGCAAAAAGAAAACTGACAAGCAGGAGCTGAACGAGGAGCTTGAGGAAAAGACCGAAACGGCGGAGCAACCCGCAGAGCCCGCCGAGGAGCCTGCTCCCGAAACTCCCGAGATCCCCGAAGAAGACCCGAAGGACAAAGAGATAGCAAACCTGAAGGATCAGCTCATGCGCAATATGGCGGAGTACGACAACTACCGCAAGCGAACCGCAAGAGAGCGAATGGAGCTTCAGCCTGAGATAACCGCAAAGACGGTGGCAGAATTTCTTACCGTTGCGGACGGACTGGAAAGAGCCTTGCAGGCGGAATGCTCCGACGAAAACTACAAAAAGGGAATAGAAATGCTCCACGAAAATTTTGTTTCGGTAATGCAGAATTTAGGCGTGGAGGAAATTCCCACCGACAAAGGCTTTGACCCCTCAATGCACCAGGCGGTTCAGCAAGTCCCCGCCGCCGAGGGACAGGAAAGCGGAGAAATTTCCGCAGTGTTCCAGAAAGGCTATAAGCTGGGAGAAAAGGTGCTGAGATTTGCGATGGTGGCAGTAGTACAGTAGTTGACAGTGTACAGTGTACAGTGTACAGTTGTGGAGCGGCTTCGCCGAGATCGGAATTGCCGCCTGCAAATTTTTACCTGTCAATTCAGATCCGTCCGCGCAGCGGACACCAAAACTTTGCACCTTGCACTTTTAACTTTAAACTGTTTCAAACGGCAATCAACATATAATTAAATAAAACACATTTAGGAGGCAATTATTATGGCTAAGATTATCGGTATCGACTTGGGTACGACCAACTCATGCGTAGCAGTTATCGAGGGCGGCGAGCCCACAGTAATCACCAACTCCGAGGGCAGCAGAACCACTCCTTCCGTAGTTGCATTCACAAAGGACGGCGAGCGTCTGGTAGGACAGCTTGCAAAGAACCAGGCAGTCACCAACCCCGACAAGACGGTAATTTCAATCAAGCGTCATATGGGCAGCGACTACAAGGTTGACATCGAGGGCAAGAAGTACACCCCCCAGGAAATTTCCGCAATGATACTTCAAAAGCTGAAAACTGAAGCTGAAAACTATCTGGGCGAAAAGGTGAGCGACGCGGTAATCACCGTTCCCGCCTACTTCACCGACTCACAGCGTCAGGCGACCAAGGACGCGGGACAGATAGCGGGACTTAACGTTCACCGTATCATCAACGAGCCTACCGCTGCGGCGCTGGCTTACGGCGTTGACAAGGGGGAGGAACAGAAGGTAGTCGTTTACGACCTTGGCGGCGGCACGTTCGACGTGTCCATAATCGAGATAGGCGACGGCGTGCAGGAAGTTCTTGCAACGGCGGGCAACAACCACCTTGGCGGCGACGACTTTGACCAGAGAGTAATTGACTTTTTGGTAGATGAGTTCAAGAAGTCCGACGGCACCGACCTGAGAAACGACAAGTTCGCTATGCAGCGTCTGAAAGACGAGGCTGAAAAGGCAAAGATCGCCCTTTCAAATTCCACTTCAGTAAACATCAACATTCCCTATATCACCGCCGACGCAAACGGCCCCAAGCATTTGAACGTAACTCTTTCAAGAGCAAAGTTCAACGACCTTACCGCCGACCTTGTAAAGGCGACTATGGGACCTCTCGAGCAGGCGATAAAGGACAGCGGACTGAAAATAAGCGAGATAGACAAGGTCCTGCTGGTAGGCGGCTCCACCCGTATCCCCGCCGTTCAGGAAGCGGTAAAGAATTATGTGGGAAAAGAACCCTTCAAGGGCATAAACCCCGACGAATGTGTAGCGGTAGGCGCGGCAATACAAGGCGGCGTTCTCAACAAGGAGGTAAGCGGACTGCTTTTGTTGGACGTTACTCCTCTGTCGCTGGGCGTTGAAACGGCGGGCGGCGTATGCACCAGAATGATAGAGCGCAACACCACCATTCCTACCAAGAAATCACAGATATTCTCCACCTATGCCGACAATCAGCCCAGCGTTGACATCAACGTTCTCCAGGGCGAGCGTGAAATGGCAAAGGATAACAAGTCGCTGGGAATGTTCCGTCTTGACGGTATCGCTCCCGCCCCCAGAGGTATCCCTCAGATAGAAGTTACCTTCGATATCGACGCAAACGGTATCGTAAATGTATCCGCAAAGGATCTGGGAACAGGCAAGGAACAGCACATCTCCATCACCGCCTCCACCAATATGAGCAAGGAGGACATCGACAAGGCTGTCAAGGAAGCAGAAGCCTTTGCCGAGGAGGACAAAAAGCGCAGAGAAGAGATCGACCTTCGCAACGAGGCTGACTCTATGGTTTACCAGACCGAGAAGTCTTTGAACGAGTTCGGCGACAAAGTTACTGCCGACGAAAAGGCAAAAGTCCAGCCTAAGATTGACGCTCTTAAAGAAGCGCTGAAAGGCACTGACACTGAAAAGATAAAGACCGCCAAGGAAGAGCTCCAGCAGGCATTCTACGCAATTGCGGAGAGAGTTTACAAGGAGCAGGGCGCAGCGGCTCAGCAGACCGAAGTAAGCGGCGCAGGCAGCAGCTCTGACAACAACGGCGGCGATAACGTTGTTGACGTTGATTACAAAGACGCCGACTGACAGACAAAAAACTGTTAATTGCTTTAGGCAACGTCCCAACGGCGTTGCCTAAAGGCGTTACAGACAGGAGCAATTTTTATGGCAGAGAAAAGAGATTACTATGAGGTGCTGGGGCTGAACAAAAACGCCACCGAGGCGGAAATAAAAGCCGCTTACAGAAAAATGGCGAAAAAGTATCACCCCGACCTTAATCCCGACGACCCCGAGGCGGAAGCCAAGTTCAAGGAAGTGAACGAAGCCAACGATGTGCTTTCCGACCCTGAGAAAAAGGCGAGATACGACCAGTTCGGCCACGCGGGCGTAGATCCCTCTTACGGAGCAGGAGCAGGCGGCTACGGCGGGTATGGCGGCTTCGGCGGATTTTCAGCCGACGGCGGCATAGATTTAGGAGACATATTCGACAGCATTTTCGGCGGCGGCGGAGCAAGAACAAGAGCCAATCCCAACGCTCCCCGCAAGGGCTCAGACATAGCGATAAACCTTGACATAAGCTTTATGGAAGCCTGCAAGGGCGTTTCTCACGACGTGGAGATAAACAGGGCGGAGACCTGCGACAGCTGCCACGGCAGCGGCGCAAAGGCGGGGACCTCTCCCAAGACCTGCCCTGACTGCCACGGCTCAGGCTACGTCAGGGTAACTCAGCGCACTATGCTCGGCTCTATGAGCAGTCAGCGCCCCTGCACACGCTGCGGCGGCAAGGGCAGCATAATTGACGAGCCCTGCCCCTCCTGCGGCGGCAACGGCAGAGTTCAGAAGCGGAAAAAGGTCACCCTTAACGTTCCTGCGGGAATCGACGACGGACAGATACTCACCGTCCGCGGCGAGGGAAATGCGGGTGCAAACGGCGGCGCAAAGGGCGACCTGAACGTTCGCATAACCGTCCGCAAGGACCCGCTGTTCGAGCGCAGAGGCTTTGATATCTGGGTGGAGCTGCCCATTACTTATACCCAGGCGGCATTGGGCGCAGAGGTCACCGTTCCCACCATTGACGGAAACGTGACCTACCGTATCCCCGAAGGCACTCAGCCCGGCGACGTCCTCCGATTGAGAGGAAAGGGCGTTCAGCGGCTCCAGCGGGACGGCAGGGGCGATATGATGGTGAGGGTCATCATCGAGGTCCCCAAGCGCCTGAACAAGCAGCAGCGTGAGCTTCTGCAAAAGCTGGACGAACAGATGAACGAGAAGAATTTTGAGAAGAAAGAGAGCTTTGCCGACAAGCTGAAAAAGTTCGGCGAGGAGTTTAAAAAGAATATAGGAATGTGAATAAAAAGCAGTGAGGTTTTTGCCTCACTGCTTTTTGAATATTTTCATCAAACCCTTTATTTATACGGTTTTCCTTGTCTAATTTATTGTAACACTTTTTGGATTTGCGTTAAATTTAATTTTCCCCTTGCAATTCTGCGGGATTTATGTTAAAATATCATAGTGACTGAAAAAGGAGGCTTTCAAAAATGACCTACAAAGAGGAATTTATCAAGTTTATGAGCGACAGCGGCGTTCTCACCTTCGGCGAGTTCACCCTGAAAAGCGGAAGAAAAGCCCCTTATTTCATCAATGCGGGAAAATATATGACAGGCGCTCAGATAGCAAAGCTGGGCGGTTTTTACGCCGATTGCATAAAGGACAACGGCTTTGACGCAAAGCTCCTGTTCGGACCCGCCTACAAGGGCGTTCCTCTGGCGGTGAGCGCAGTTGCGGCGCTGTACAACAAGTACGGCGACGACAGATTTTACTGCTTTGACCGCAAGGAAGTGAAGGATCACGGCGAGGGCGGAATGTTCGTTGGCAAGGAGCCTCAGGACGGCGACCGCATAATAATCATAGAGGACGTTATGACCAGCGGCAAGGCTTTGCGGGAAGTTCTACCCAAGCTGCAAAGCGCCGCCGACGTCAAGGTGGAAGCTATGATAATCACCGTTGACCGTATGGAAAAAGGACTTACCAGCGACCTTTCAGCGGTGCAGGAGGTCTACCGTGATTTTGGGATAAAGGTCTGCTCCATAGTTACCATAAACGACATAATCGCCGCCCTTGAAAACGGCGTTATCCCCGGCAAAGAACACGTCGAGGCGATGAAGGCGTACCGCAGGGAATACGGAGTAGATTAAATTTCTGATAATTGAATATTAAGTGAGGAGCCCTGCTCCTCACCATAGGTCGAGGCGTGGCTCAGCTTGGTAGAGCGCTGCGTTCGGGACGCAGAGGTCGCGTGTTCAAATCACGTCGCCTCGACCACGTCGTTAGGAAAATTCCCTCGTATAACGAGGGAATTTTTGCAAACGGGAAAAGGCTTCGTCCGTCGCCTTACGGCTGTCCTCAGCTCTTTTCCATGTGCAATTTTTCTTGAATTTCCCTAAAGGAAATTCATTTTGCTTGCGCAAAACCGAAAAATTGCAGCGCGCTCCCAAGGAGGGTGGAGTAGTTATATTTATCACCAAAAAATCTTTTTGGTAACATCATTACACGCCATTAGGAAAATTCTTCATCTACCCCAAAAAAATTTTTTAAAAATTTTACCGGAAAATATTGGCATTTGACTGAAAATATGTTATACTCTAATAAAGGAATACACAATACGATCCGGAGGTACAAAATATGACATTAAAACGTATTCTGGCGGCGTTTTTAGTGCCTGTAATGATGTTCACGACAGCCTGCGCACGGCAGAATGAAGTTCAGGAACCGCAGGAAGGCGCAACAGTAGTGATGACGTCCTCTCAGGAAGAGGCTCTGGAAACAGACGCTGAACCTGTGACCGCCGAGCAGACAGACGAACAGACCCAACCGCAGACCGATGAACAGACTGAAGCGGAGAGCACCGAGACCGCCGAAGCTGAAAATACCTCACCTACCGAAGAGGAGCAAACGACTGCTCCCCAGGACAATATATATCCTCCCGACAAGCAGACGCCTATCGAAACGGGCTCCGAAACACGCCCTCCTAAGCCGACTGTCGGCTTTTCCCTGCCGCAATTCGGGCATTACTATTATGACGTTACAAGCGTGGTATTGTACCTTGAGCTTTACGGCGAACTGCCGCCCAACTACATAACCAAGGCGGAGGCGCAGTTCCTCGGCTGGCGGGGCGGCTCGCTTGAACCTTATATGCATGGCGGTGCTATCGGCGGAGACAGATACGGGAACTTTGACGGCAAGCTGCCGAGAGCAAGCGGCAGATTTTACACCGAATGCGACATAGACACGATTTTGCTGGTAAACAGAGGCTCGCAAAGACTTGTGTTCTCCAACGACGGGCTTTACTTCTACACCTCAGACCACTATGCCACTTTCTCCCAGGTGTTTGTTACAGATGATTTTGAAGTAATATGGTAAGATGATAAAACAAAACCGAGGCGGTATTTCCGCCTCGGTTTTTTTGTTTTAAGGACTTTATGAAAATATTATTTTTATCCCATTACTTTTTTAGGCAATAGCATTGACTTTAATTCAGTATTAGTGTATAATTGTATAATAAAACCCAAAATTGGAAAATTTTGGTAAAATCCCCCAAAGCATATTTTTCAAGACATTAAAAAACAGGAGGAAAAACAATGAAAAGGAGAATGTTGAGACGAAGGATACTGAGCTTTATTACTGCGCTTGTTATGTGCATAAACTCTGTTCCCGTCACGGCTATCACCGAGGAAAGTCCCGACCAGGCGGAGCTCAGGAAAAAACTGTACAATATGGTGGACTCCGAGGAATATCCCAACGGTCTTATCAATTTCCTGACTCCTCAGATGGAATGTACCGAGGGACAGGAATTTCTGGAGTTTGCCGTAGTGAGATACGGCCCCACAAACACCTTTGCCTCTGTACAGTTTAAGGCAATAGATATTTCCGCACGCTACGGCGAGGATTATTATATAACGGTTCCGGGAATATTCAGCGACTCCCGCCTTGAGCAGGACCCTGATTCAGTTCCCATACTTGAATTTACCGCCGACCACGCCAACAACAGCGAGCTGACCCTTGGCAGCAGCATTTCCGATGAAAGCGCTGACGAAGAGGAAACCTCCGACGAAGAGGAAGAAACTCAGCAGCCCGCAGAGGAAGCCGAACAGCAGGAGGAAAAGGAACAGGACGACAACGCCGAAAATCCCTTTGCCGCCGCTGAGAACGCAGCAAGTGACAAAGGAGCTTTAAGCTCGCTTGCCTCCGCCCGCACGGCGCTTCTTGGCGTACCCACCAGCACCGCTACGTGGCAGGATAACGAAGCGGCAAAGAAAATAGTTGCGCAGGCGCTTGTAAATCAGACAATGGGCTATTATGACGATATGCCCGGAGCCTGCTTCACGATCAATTTTGCGCCGGGCGAAAACATGAAGGTCCTGAGATTTTGCATAACCGACGACGCAGTTTCAGAGAGCGAAGAGCAGGTGCTGTTCGTGCTTACGGACGCCGAGGGCTCCGCCATTGACGCAAACCCTACGGGCTATATGAATATCAAAGATAACGAGCCCGCCGAGGAATCCGTTTATTCCTTTGAGGAAAGCGTAGTTTACGCCGACCAAAATGCAAGCTACGTTACCGCCACGCTTTTGAGAACTAAGGGCACAGAGCGCTACGATACAGTAACCGTCGGTACCTCGGCGCTGACCGCCGTTCCCGACGTGGATTATCTTGCCCTTGAGCAGAATATAACCTTTGTTCCGGGACAGACAAAGCAGACTGTCCGCATACCCATACTCGGCAACAAGAGGGAAGAAGGTCTGACCTTCAATCTCCAGACCCGCGGTGAAGCGACAGAAGCGGCAGTTACCGTCGCGCTTGCTTCCGACGACGGAAATGGCACTACAGCCGCAGGAAGCTCCGCCCTTGACCCTGCCGACAAAACAGGTCACAGCTTCAGCCCCGATGTATCATATCAGGGACTTTCGGGCAGCGGTACTTTTAAATACCGTGTATACAGGTGGGAGAAGGAAGTCATCTCCACCGCAAGCGACAGCATAGGCAAACACGAATACCTTATCCCCGCATCTATGAGTGGCATACAGAAAATACAGTATACTATCGACGATGTGGAAAACGGCACTCCCTACACCGTTGTCAGCGACTGGGGACATGATACATATTTCTATACAGGCTGTGAGGATCGTCTCGGCGTTATCGCAGGCTCAACATTTTTCACCTCGACCAACGTGCAGGATCCTCCAGTGAACAATGCCACAGGCACGCTTAACGACACTGACCGCACCAAAACGGGCTTCGTCCTTTCATCAGGCGCAAGGGACGGCAACCAGAAAACCGACCTGAAGCTCACCTATATGGACGCATACGTCAGCCCCGTAGAGATTTTGCTTCTTGATCCTCCCGAGGAAGACGCGGACGGAAGCGTCAACGCCTACACCTGGACGGCTCAGGACACTCGCGGACCCTCCTTCACTACGACCAAAATGGGACGCCTCGGCTTTGCAGGCGATCTTGAAAACACAACAAAAGTCGTATACCCTGACGGCGACGCCACGGGAAAATTAAGCTTCGTTCCCGTTTATGAATCGGGAATAACCGCCGATATAGCAAGCAGGACCTACCTCTGGGGCTACAAGATACTGCGCAAGGCAGGTCTGCTTGACGACGCGCTCTATTATTACATCAAGGGCACCGATTTTAATGTCAACGACTTTATGAACGACCGTCTTGTGGACGGTATGACAGGCAAGACAGTGCTTCACGCCACCTGCGGCAATACCGCCACCGACGGCGACGTGACCTACTATCAGTACAGCATCGAGCCTGTATTCAGAGCAAAGGACGCCACAGTAAGACTTAGCTGGGACGATACAAAGCTGCGTGCTGACAAGGACGCTTTCGTAAACGGCAAGTCCATGGCCGTCGGTATGCTTGACACTATAAGCTACCGCCTCATCTCTGCTCCCGGACAGACGGAGCTTCCCGGCAAATATACGGGCTTCGTAGCGGATTCAAGCGTTGATACCAGCAACACTTCAGTGTTCTATAACCTTAATATATCTGCGGTAAGACCTCTTGACGGCACTACACAGCAGTTTGACGAACAGCTGAACTTCAAGCTCACCCTGACCTTACAGGACGGCTCGACCGTTACCCGTGACGTAACGATAGACACAGGCGACGAGCTTTCAAGACTTGTCACCTTCTCGGTGAACAAGACTTTCAGCTTCACTCAGGAGGAGCTTGGCGCAGACAGCATAGTCAGCGCAAGCCTTACCACAAATTCTCTTGAAAAGGGCGTAAAGCTCAGCGGCAGCTTTGAAAAGCGTATGTTCGGCAGGACCGTGCAAAGGGCCGCTTTCACCGAAACGAAGGCTCCCGACACGAAAACCAATTTCACTATCAGCAGTAATTTCACTCAGACATTTTCATTCAAGGCAGTGGACAGCTTCCCCTTCAACGTGGCTGAGCCCGGCAAATTTGATTTCAAGCCATCTTCACCCTATACTGAGATAACTGCGATAGCAGGCTCCGCAAGCATTGATGTGCGCTATGACCCTGCAAGCTCCTCCGAGGGCAAAAATATAGGCACCGTCCTGCATATCGGCGAGGACGGCACAGGCGACAGGGCAGACCCCGACAAGGGACTTCAGATAGACAATGTCAAACTGAACACCCTTTATTCCTTTAACGGAATATACAGCGACGAGGGTGACGGCGGCGCAAATATCCTGCGCAGAGATTGGAAAATAGTCTGGAAGGACTGGACAGGCGACGTCAACCGTGACGGTGTCATCTCCAAGGAAGAACAGGCGAGCCTTGGCAGCTACGGCGACAAGATAGACCGTACCGCCATTTCGGGCAACACTTTCCAGTTCGTTCCCATTTTCTCAAATTCCCAGATATATTATTCCTTTGTAAAGCGTGACCCCGCGCCCGACGACGGACGGGTACTCACCGTAAAGGGCTGCGTTTTCCTCCAGAAAGGAACAGTCCTTAACAACCTGGATTCACGCGGGCTTATCACCAGCTCAGTTCCCGTTGAGGGAGCAACGGTGACCGTTGACGGAATGAGCACCACCACCGATAAGAACGGCAACTTCAGCTTCTCAAGCCCGTACTTCCGCAGCGGTGAAAACTATCTTGCAGTGATCAGCTATCAGGGACTGACTTACAGCGTCGTTATCCAGGTCAACGCATTCAAGAACATTTTCCTTGAAGAGTTCAAGTTCTTTACACCCTTTGAGCTTAAGGGATACGTTAAGAGTGGCGACAGCTTCAGCGCAATGGATCTTAACAATCCCATATTCCCCGACAACGCGGACAGCATTCAGAAATGGACCTTCAAGCTCTCGGAAAACGTGGCGAATATCTCGGCGGAAACAGTAAAGCTCAATCTTTACGACGCAGAGAAAAACCTTCTGACGTCCGTACCCGCTAAGTTCGACGCTTCAAACTTCACCTGGTCGGCAGAGTTCAATCCCGCCAACTACGAGGGCACTGATTCAGGCACAGCCCGTGTATTGCCCGCAGGCTCAACTATGACCATTTCCGTTGTAGGCAGTGACGGCGTAACATACCCCGAATTTGAAGTAGGCGTAGTTTATAAGAAAGCAATATCCACAATAACAGTCCTGAATACATTCCAGACTCCCGCAAGCGAGCTTATCAACTTTATCGGCAACCTTGACGCAAAGTTTAATCTGGGAATGTCCGCAACGGTTGACAAGGAGCTTAAGGACAGAGCCGAAGTAAGCGGCGACAGAGTTCTCATTTCATTCGGTATCAACAAGGAATTTGAAGGACAGTTCAACGACACCGAGGAAGAGGACGACAAGGGCGGCAAGGACAGCAAGCCCAAGACGGATTCAAAGAAAGCCGATCCTTCAAAGCCTGCTCAGCAAACCAAAAATTCCAACGTTCTGGACTATCTTAAAGAAATAGCCAAGGGCGAGCTTACCGAGGGTGCCGACCCCAAAAAGGCGCAGGAAGCAGTGTCAAATGCGATCAAAGGCACCACCTCCAAGACCAGCGGCAGCGTTATGGACGGCTACCAGCTGGATATGGGCATAGGTCTTTACCTCTCCCTGAGAATAGACAAAGCAACGGGAGATCTGTATTTTGACGGACTTATCGTTGCCGCCGCAATGCTGGGAGATGTGGGCTACAAGTTCTCAATGGCAACTCCCATAGGCGTAACGCTTGTCGCAGGACTTGACTTCGGCGGAAACATCACAGGTCTTGTGGCGGTAGAACCCCACAACTTCGCAAAGATAAAGTTTGACGGAGAAGGCTCTATCGACGTTACCAAGGCGGGAGATATAAAGAGTGGTCTTGACGTTTTCGGCAAGCTGTTCGTTTCGCCCTATATCGTGATAAGCGCAGGCGTTGAGGCAAGCACTCAGGGCTTTTCCGCCGCAAGCATAACGGTAAGCGGCAAGGCGCTGTTCGATATGGCATTCTCCAGTGCGGGAAGCGGCAAGGGCAGCGTTACAATGAGCTGCGAGCTTGCTCTTAACGTGCTCGGCATTTTCAGCAAGTCCTGGACCATTGCACAGGGAACATGGCAGCTGTTTGACTACAATCCTCGTATGCTCAGGGGAGAATTTGAAGGCGACCTCCGCTTTGATACGGTAACCTCTGACGACACGATGGATCATTCCTATCTTGATAACAGGACGGAATGGGACGGCGTGGGCAGTAAGGACACCTCCGAGGGAGGACTGCTGGGCTCCACCAACGGACTGAGCCGTGAGGAAACTCTCATAGAGGGCGTTTACCCGTACGCAAATCCTCTGATAATGTCTATCGGTGATAAGGACGCAGACGGTCTTGAGGAACAGATAATGGTATTCCTCGACACCGACACCACCGACAAGAATACTCAGAACAGCACAAGAATTTATTACTCCATATTTGACAATCATGAATGGAGCAAGCCTCAGGAGGTTGACGCCCCTGACGACAGGCTCCACGACGATTCACCCAACATAGCCGACCTGGACGACAGGATACTTGTTGTCTGGACCAGCGCGGAATCCGCAGTAACAGATAATACAAACCCCGTAGACGTTATGAACAACCGCAACATCAAGGGACGTTTCTTCTTCAAGGACACCCGTGAGTGGAGCGAGATAACCGATATCACGGTAAGCACCGACGAGGACACTGCGGGCGACGACCGTCCCACTATCAGATACTGCAAGGACAAGGACGGCAACAGATACCTCGTGCTCACTTACGTCAAATCCGTACACACCGCAACGGGCGCTAACGGCGAGGACGTTCTGGTAGGCGATATCCTTGACCCCAAGTCAGAGCTTGCTTACAGATTCTATGATTTCAAGACCGAGTCATGGGTATCCGAATATGACGACGCCACTATGCAGAAGCTGACTGAAAGCTTAGGCTCTGCAAAGGCGGCGGAAGAATTTGAAGATAACTGGTACGGACAGAATTTCGTAGACCTTACTTCAAGCGACGATATCACGCAATCCGACCCCGTAGTTACCGACAACGGCGGAACGGGCTTTACGGACAGAAACGGTCATGCGATAGACGCAGGCGCATATATCGTTGATATGGACGGAGATAAATCCACCGTTGAGGACCGCGATATCTTCCTGATATACTACGACCTCACGGCGAACAAGAGATACGACGCTATCCGTCTCACCAACGACAATGAGGAGCAGTCCTACATTTCAGCGCTGAACACTTTGGAGGGCGCAGAGATATTCTTCCTTTCGGACGGAAACATCAAGGAGCTGAACGTTTCCTATCTGTGGGAAAATCTTACTACTGACAGCTCAGGCAAAAAGACGCTTGACTTTGACCCGCCCATCTACACGGCTGTTGCCGCTATTGATGAAAAAACACCTATACTGGAATTTGTTGTTGACACCGACGGCGAAAACGACTATCTGTTCTGGACCGAAACCGACATCAGCTACACCAACGGCGTTGAACCCAACAGCGACGAGTCAAGCGATGCTAAGAATCATCTTGCCGAGCGCCACATTTACGGCGCACTGAGGGCTATGGACGACGCAGTAAAAACCACCCTTCACGATGCAAACGGAAACGTTATAACCTATCCCGATAATGTTGATTACAGCGTAACTCCCGACGTCAACGGTCAGATTGGCGTTGTCAAGGCAGGCGACCCGATCGTAGCCCTGACACGTACTTGGGGCAGTCCTATCAAAATAACCGACGAAGAGGGAGCAAATTACAGCGATATCGACGCTACTCTGCTTTACGACGGCGGCTTCAGGCTGGCATATCTCAAGAGCTTCAGCACCGTCAAGGAAATAGACGGCGAGGAAATGGCAGTTGACGACGCTATCAACCGTTCGCTCTGCACTGCCGATTTCAACGTTCATATAACCAGCTACGAAATAGAGATAGACCCTGTAACAGCTCTCCCCGCAGTGGGCTATCCCGTACCCATAACCGCACAGGTCAAGAACACAGGCTTCTGCATAGACAGAGGAAATCTTGTGGCTGAGCTTCTTGTATCCGTAAACGGAGAAAAGAGCCAGCTTGTCAGCACCGTTCCCGTGGGACGTCTTGCCAGCGGCAAGTCTGACAGCGTAACGTTTGAATGGACCGTTCCCGAAGGACTTGAAACAGCGGAGCTTACCGCCCGCGTGGTATCAAGGAGCGAAAACGGAGATATCGCAACGTTCTATGATGAGATCGAGACGGAATACGAGCGCACCCCTGACGTCAGCGTTACCGTTATCGGCGCTCAGATGTTGGATATGAATCAGGCTGAAATAAGCGTCTTCCTGCAAAATACAGGCGACGCTCCCGCAAACGACAGGATAATCATTGCCAGCGTGGGCGACGCAAACAGTATGTCCCAGAGCTACACCCTTATGCCGGGTGAAGAGACCATACTGACCTTCAGAGCAACCGTTCCCGACGAAGCATTCGGACGTTCTACTGAAAGCGACGGCTCGGTAGTTGATTCCACAAAAATAACGATAACCTCAGGCTCGGCTATCGTAGAAGCAAACGTGACACGTTCCGCTTCCGCCGAGGATATGGCGATAGCGGGAGCAATAGTCAACGCTTCCCTTACAGGCAGCGATGGCAAGACCCTTTCCGACACGCTGAAAGTCAAGAAGGACGAAACGGTGAAACTCGGACTTACCGCCGAAATGACCGAGGGCTTTGACGAATCCCTGCTTGCCCTGATACTCACCAGCACAGACGGAACGATAATCTGCAACGGCGACAGCTTCACCGCATCAGGCGACGGCGTTATAACCGCCTACGTCGTTCCCAAGGGCAGCGCGGCATTGCTGACCGCAGGCGGAATGGGAAGAGATATTGATATACTTCACCTTATCTCCTCCGCGGCGCTGAGAACTATCACCCTGAATATCAAGGTGGACGACGATTCCGACATAAACATAGATACCTCGGACGGAACTCAGCCGCTCCGCGATATCTGCACGGCTGTTGCATTTGCGTCGAGTATCATTCTCCTGCTGATAGAAGTCGCATATATCCTGAGAAGAAAGCGCAGTTGAGCAAATAATTAAACGCAAATATCCCCCGTTTTAAAACGGGGGATATTTTTTCCAACGTTTCACCAAACCATTCGGCAAAACATAAAAAAGCGCACCCGATTTGTACAAATAAACTGTTGACTTTTACAAAAATTAGGCGTATAATCAATAGTAGATTATTATACCCGCAGGCAGCGGGCAAGACAAATTTTTTCGGAAAATAAGGCATGGAGGCGGGACAACCGCAGATCTACTATGGAAAATACGAAACCGACTGTTATTATATTAAACGGCTCAGGGAGAAGCTCTAACGCCCTTTCGGACATTATCGCCAAGGCTTACCGACCGTTGACCGCAAAGGACGAGGCGGAGGCTGTTGAGCTTATCCGCAGCGAGGGAGCCGTGCTTGTTGTGCTGGAAACTGTGGATTACGGCACGGCTGGCGGCAGGTTCCTTGAAATGATGGAGAGGGACAAGGCGCCCGAGGGCGTTCCCGTGATAGCCGTCACCAACACGCTGATATTGGAGCAGTACGCCCTTAAAGCGGGAGTTTTCGAGTGCATTTCAAGACCGTTCCGCGAGGAGCACGTGCTTGACGTGATAGAAAGAGCAATAAAGGTGGGCGGCTCCGACGAGGAACATTCCAAACTGAAGCATTTCAACGAGGAATTTGCGGACAACATACCCGGCGGTATGGCGGTTATGGAGCTTGACGGCGAAAATGTGAAAATGCTCTATTGCAGCAAGGGACTTGCCGATATGTTCAAGTGCGAGGATTACGACAATTTTGTCGCCCAATGCGCCGACGACCCGTACAAAAACGTCCACCCCGACGGAAAGGACGTATGCAGAGAGCTTTTGCACACCGTTATCGCCACAGGCGAGCCTGCAAAAAGGGTAATCAGATGCATGGACGAGCAGGGCGGCACCGTCTGGACCCTCACCCGAGTGAATCCTGTGAAGCAGGAGGACGGGCGTATCCGTATCTACGCTTTCGTGACGGACATAACTCAGGAAAAGGAATATGAGCTGGAGCTTAGGAGCAGCGCCTGGATAGACCCGCTGACGGGAATGTACAACCGCACCGCCTTTTTCGCCAACTCAAAGCGCATCATCAAGACTCACCCCGAGACTGCGTATTCCGTTTTAAGAATGAACATCGGCAGCTTCAAGCTGATAAACGACCTTATGGGACGTGAGGCGGGGGACAGACTTCTGCTCACGGTAGCGTCAGTTATCAAAAATTCAACTCCCATCAGCGGACTTTACGCCAGATTTATCGCCGACACCTTCGCCCTTCTTGTCCCCACGGCGGAGCTTGACGCTCACAAGCTGCTGAAAGACATCGAGAGCAGGGTTAAGGAAGCCCACGTTATAAACCACCAGGTCCAGTTTTACATAGGCATATACGACATAGCCAAGGACGACGACACCTCCTTTGAGAACATATGCGACCGCGCTCAGATAGCCTGCCGTTCAATCAGCGGAAGCTACCGCCGCCATATCGTGCATTACACCGAGAGTATGCGCAAGGCTATGGTGGAGGAGCAGGAGATACGGGACGACGCTCAGCGCGCTCTTGAGGCGGGAGAATTCTGCATTTACTATCAGCCTATCTACGGCATAAACGCAAAGCGTTTCGTCAGCGCCGAGGCTTTGGTGCGCTGGAACCACCCGAAGAAAGGGCTTATCTCTCCCGGAAAATTTATCCCCGTGTTTGAGAAGAACGGCTTTATCGCAATACTTGACCTGTACGTTATGGAGCAGGTCTGCAAATACCAGCAAAAGCGCAGGAAAAACGGACTTGAGCCGTTCCCGATATCGGTGAACATCTCCCGCAAGAGCCTTTACAATCCCGATTTGTTTGACATCATCAGCTCTCTTGCGGAAAAATATAACGTATCTCCCGAATATTTCAGGATAGAGATAACCGAAAGCGCATACAACGACAATCCGTCCCAACTTTTGGAAACAGTCTACAAGCTGAGGGACAAATGCTTCCCCGTGCTGATGGACGATTTCGGCAGCGGCTACTCCTCACTGAATACCTTAAAGGACATTCCCATAGACTTGTTAAAGCTGGATATGAAGTTTATGCAGGGCTTTGAGAAAAACGAGCGTGTGGGAACGATAGTTACCTCCGTTGCAAGAATGTCCCGCTGGCTGAACGTGCCTATGCTTGCCGAGGGCGTGGAAACGAAAGAGCAGTATATGTTTTTGAAGAGCATAGGCTGCACCTACATACAAGGCTTTTACTTTGCAAAGCCCTGCAATGAGGAGGAGTTCACAAGGCTGATAGAGGCTCACGACGGCAGCAAGGACGATTACGCCCTGAACGTTCAGGATATGAACGTGTACGAGATAAGCAACGTGATGAGCAGCAACGTGCTTGAATCCGAGCTTATCGGAATGATATTCGGTGCGCTGGGAATTTACGAGATGAACGGCGACCAGCTTGATATTATCCGTGTCAGCGACAGCTATATGGAGCTTATGGGCTGTACTGCGGACGATTTAAGAGGAAACAACGTAAACATCTGGAGCAAGCTCCACCCCGATGACGTAGAGATATCCCGCACCGCCTGTCAGAAATCGGTGGATACGGGCAGGAGCGTGAGAGCCACGGTGAGAAGATACCTCCCCGACGGCAGTATAAAGTACCTGGAGGGTATCCACAAACGCCTCGGCGGAACGGAAAAATGCCCCATAATATGCATTGCGTTCAACGATGTGACTGATATGCAGTAATTGTTAAAGCGCCGCCGCTGTGCGGGGTTGCAGGATAAATTTAACTGTACCGTTGGGGGAGACCCTTTTGGAAAAGGGTCATCCCCCAAACCCCCTCCCTAAAACTTCTGACTATTTTTTCCAAAGGGGGCGTCGCCCCCTTTGAAAAAAATCATTAAAAGTCTTTGGAAAGAGGTCTGGGGAATAACCTTTCTTCAGAAAGGTTTTCCCCAGTGGTAGAGCTAATCTGTCTCGCACCACCCCGCACAGCGGCGGCGCTTTAACAATGAAACGGCAGCAGAAAAATCAAGAGAAAAGCAGAAAATCCAAAAGAAAACAAGAGAAATCAACATATATTTAAAAAAACTTTAAAAAACCTATTGACAAACCCTGCCAATGCGGGTATAATAACAAATGTTGCTCCCTGCAAGGCAAACGATTTGAATTTTTCGCACATCAAATGTGCGTGAAATTGAAATCGTTTCGTCACAAGACTGCGGAGCGAAAAAATTCAGGAGGTAAATACCATGTCAACTTATATGCCCAACCCTCAGACAGTTGAACGCAAATGGTATATCCTTGACGCTGCGGGCAAGCCCCTCGGACGTGTTGCGGCTCAGGCGGCTCTTATGCTTAAGGGCAAGCACAAGCCCACCTACGCTCCCCATTGTGACTGCGGCGACCACGTGATAATCATCAACTGCGCAAAGGCTGTCCTCACCGGCAAGAAGCTGGAGAAGAAGTATTACAGATGGCACACCGGCTATATCGGACATCTCAAGGAGATCCAGTACAGCAAGCTGATGGCTACCAAGCCCGAAAAGGCTATGGAGCTGGCAGTTTACGGTATGCTCCCCAACAACACCATCGGCAGAAAGGCAATGACCAGACTCCGCCTTTACAGAGGCGCAGAACATCTCAATGCCGCCCAGAAGCCCGAAGAATTTCAATTTTAAGGAGGGATAAACAATGTACGAATCCAAACCGTATTACTACGGAACGGGAAGAAGAAAACATTCTGTTGCAAGAGTGCGTGTTTATCCCGGTTCCGGCAAAATTACGATCAATAACAGAGACATCGACGATTATTTCGGACTTGACACTCTCAAGCTCATCGCCCGTCAGCCTCTCGCCCTTACAGGCACCACCGAGAAGTTTGACATCATCTGCACCGTTGCAGGCGGCGGCGTAACAGGTCAGGCAGGCGCTATCCGCCACGGTCTGTCCCGCGCTCTGCTCCAGTACAGCGAGGAGCTCCGTCCTGTTTTGAAGAAGGCAGGTTTCCTGACCCGCGACCCCAGAATGAAGGAAAGAAAGAAGTATGGTCTGAAAGCCGCACGTCGTGCGCCTCAGTTCTCAAAGCGTTAAGTATCAGACTTACGTTCGGAATTTTCAGAATACTGTCAAAATCCGTCCCGATCATCGGGGCGGATTTTCGTGTTTATTATACATCAGAATAATATCTGTCCCGAATATAGTATTGCAAAAACAAAGGAAGGTGATATAATTAAAACGTAGACTGACGCATTATGGCGGCCTGAAATCTGCGTAAAGGAGAGCTGGAGCTTATGCTGCACAATAATCCCATCTTTAAGTATATTCAACAAAAAGATATGATCGACGACTTTTGCGATTACGGAACGTATATGTTTATGGCGTCAGGTCTGTCGCTGTTCAATTCCGCAGTGCTCCTGGTACAGCGTCCGGGACTGGGCTTTGTGGCAAATGAAAACGTCTGGAACAAAAAGTACGGCAGGTTCATCAAGCCCGAGGCAAGACCGCTGCTTATCGTCAGACCGTTCGCTCCTCTTGAGATATATTATGAGCTCACCGACACGTACAGCCTATATGAACGAAAGCTGCCCGAATGGATATACAAAGAAAATAATATGCTCCCGCCGCTGCCCTGTGAGGAGATAGAAATGCTGAAGAGTAATATAGTATCAATTTTCAGCCGACACGGTATATATTATGGGGAGAAGGATTTCGGCGAGCGTCTGGGCGGAGAGGTGCAATATTCCCCCAACGCGCTGTGCGTTAGTTATATGAACAAAAAGAACCGCGTCGTTTCCGTTTTTACCCATTATGCAATGACGATAAACAACAGGCACCAGCCCTTCAAACAGCTCGCCTCCATATTTCACGAGATAGGACATTTGCTGTGCGGACATTTGCGGATTGACGAGGAAATAAACAAAAATGACGATCTGGATTGCAAGATACCCAAGCGTGACATGGAAAAGCTTACACCTCATCAGCAGGAGTACGAGGCGGAAATGACCTGCAAGCTGATAATGAAGGCTTTCGGCTTTGAACATTCCATTGACGAGTCCGTTCGGGGAATGGAAAAGGGCAAGGAACCTCTTTTTGATTTTGAAATAGTTGCGACGGCGGCGGACCGTTTCCTGAAGTGGTACAACAAAGCCTTTCCAAATATCAATATGCGCTGTTGAGCCCTGCAAGCCGCCGCAGTATTGATTTTATCCGCAAAAAATGCTACAATAAAAATGAGGTGAGAGCATTGAAAAGTAAAAATCCCGTCGTCGTAACGCTTTGCATTGTGGGCGCAGTTTTGCTGTTATGGTTCGCCGCAGGATTTACCGACTACGTTATGGCGGAAAGCGGAAAAGCTCCCGTTTTCTGCATAGAGCAAAAAGACGGCGTTTATGTGGGACTTGGCTACTCCTATGAAATGTACCCTCACCCGATAACGGGCAAAAACGAGTACGCCCTTTACCTTTTCGGAAACCTGATAAAGTCAAACTTCACCAATTAAAAAGGAGAACAAAATGGACAGAACGATAAAAACAACGGGAACCGCAACAGCAAGCGTCGCTCCCGACCTGATAACTCTTTCTCTGGGAATAGAGGCGAGGAGCGCAAGCTATCAGCAGGCAAACAGCCTTGCCCTTGAAAAGCTGGAAAAGCTGAGAAAAGCGGTGATAAGCGCAGGCTTTGAGAAAAGCGACCTTAAAACCGCGGGCTGCAATATCAGCGCCGAGTATGACAGCTTTCAGGACGGGAACCGCTGGAAAAGGCAGTTCGCGGGTTACAGGTACCGCCACGATCTGAAGCTGACCTTCGATATGGATATGGAAAGGCTGAACAAGGCGCTTTCCGCCCTTTCGGGCAGCGAGGCTGACACTGAAATAAGCATCAGCTTCAGCGTGAAAAACGGTGAGGAGATAAATAAACAGCTTCTTTCCGCCGCGGTAAAGGACGCGCGGGAAAAAGCGGATATCCTTGCCGCCGCCGCAGGCGTTTCTGTGGGAAAGGTCATTTCCATAGACGGCGCGGAAAGCGGAGGACCAACCCCTCTGCGTATGGCAAAAGCTGCAATGCTTTGCGCCGACGCTCAGCCCGATATCGTTCCGCAGGACGTTACTGCTGTGATAACGGTTGTTGCAGAGTGGGAGATAGAATAAAAATAAAAGCAGTCAGAAATGACTGCTTTTATATTTTTGCAATTATCTCCGCCAGCTTTTTGAGCCGTTCTTTTTCTTCACTGCTCATAGACTCCAGCAGCTCCAGCAGCTCTCTCTGCTCAGCTGTTGCCCCACCTGCAAAGCCGCTTTTGCTGTTGGTGCGCCCTGCGATATAGTCAAGGCTCACGCCGTAAAATTCCGCCAGCATTATCGCTCGCTCAAAGGGTATCTCCGCCCGCCCCATTTCGTATTTTCCGTAATGCTGTGAGGAAGTCCCCAGATATTCCGCCAGCTCCTGCTGAGTTTTGTCGCTGTCCTCCCGCAGGTCCTTTATCCTGTCGTACTTCGCCATTTCAAATATATCTCCAGCCTGTTGTGATTTTTCTTTGTATTATTGTATCACATCAGGCAATTTTTATTGACATTTGTGTTAGATTAGGTTATAATATTGTAAAAAGGTGTCTGATTAGATACAAAGGGAGGAAATAATGAAGAACAGCGGACTTGGCATAGCGTCTTTGGTTTGCAGCATTATCGGATTGCTGACCGCATCTGCAAGAATTGGTATTATTTTGTCTATTGTAGCTTTTATTTTTGCACTTGTTTCGTTTACTGATAAGTGGAAGAAACATGGTGTATCTGTTGCAGGATTAGTTATTTCTATATTTGGTTTTTTAATTTCTGTCGGAACCAATTCAATTTTAAATCAAACAACTAATTTTGATAAAACCGATTCGGCAACAACGACCGAAAGTGAACAAGAAACAACTGTACCGAGTATTTCGTCTTATGACAAGGAGGAAACAGACACAATAAGTGCAGTTTCGATAGACAAAACCTGTATTTATAATGAAAACGAAGTTTCAATATACGTGGAAGGCATCGAAGACAGACCTTTGTCTTATAACGTAAAATTCCATATAGAAAACAAATCTTCATTAAATCTTGGCTTTAATGCACACGCATATGCTGTCAACGGAATAATGTCAGGAGAAGGTAAGTATGCAATGGACTGTGACGTAAGCGCAGGCAAACAAGCAAATACATACCTTGAAATAAAAAAAGGATTTTTGACGAAATCAAAAATTGATATAATAAAAAGCATAGATATTTTGTTTTGGGCTTATGACAATGATAAAAATATTAAAGAATTTGATACAGGGCAGATAACTATTTACACCAGCGCTTATGAAAATGAATCTTACAATGCACAAGGGCATACGCTTTATGACAACTATGGTATAAATGTCAAAGCAGTAAGCCGAACAAACAACTCATTTGTATTTGCGCTTACAAATCAATCAGGCAGTTATATTAGTTTTGATGTGGACAATCTGTCTATAAATGATTTTACGTCGTCTGAAACAGATTTTGACTTGATGTCTATCATTACTCTTAATAATTGCCAAGAGCAGTTTACGGTAAATATATCTGATAAATTTTTAGATACAAATAACATTGATGAGATAGAAAAAATAGAATTTACTTTAAATGTCAGACCGCATGAAAGCTATTTTGATGATTGGAATACGGATTGGATAACCTTGACAGTAGATGAATAAAAGAAAAAGCAGTTGGTAATTACCAACTGCTTTCTATTTTATCGTCTTACGCCTTCCCCACAGACCCGAACAGCTCCATCTTCTGCTTAACGGTAGCCTTTATAGCCTCTGCGCCGGGAGCGAGCAGCTTTCTGGGGTCAAAGCCCTTGCCCTCAAGATCCTTGCCTGCCTCGATGTACTTTCTTGTAGCTTCCTGGAAAGCAAGCTGACATTCGGTGTTTACGTTTATCTTAGCAACGCCCAGAGAGATAGCCTTCTTTATCATATCCTCAGGGATACCCGTGCCGCCGTGGAGAACCAGGGGCATATCCCCTACCTTTTCCTTGACTGCGGCAAGCGTTTCAAAGCTGAGACCCTGCCAGTTTTCGGGGTATTTGCCGTGAATGTTGCCGATACCTGCCGCCAGCATTGTAACGCCAAGGTCAGCTATCTGCTTGCACTCGTCGGGGTCAGCACATTCGCCCATTCCCACAACGCCGTCCTCTTCGCCGCCGATAGCGCCAACTTCAGCCTCAAGGGAAAGACCCTTTTCCTTGCATATCTCAACCAGCTTGGTGGTCTTTTCGATATTTTCAGCGATAGGATAGTGAGAGCCGTCAAACATTACGGAAGAAAATCCTGCTTCAATGCACTTGAGAGCGCCCTCGTATGAGCCGTGGTCAAGGTGCAGAGCAACAGGAACGGTGATGTTCAGCTCCTCCAGCATACCCTTTACCATTCCCACAACGGTCTTGTAGCCGCACATATACTTTCCTGCGCCCTCGGAAACGCCGAGGATAACAGGGGACTTCAGCTCCTCAGCGGTGAGCAGGATAGACTTAGTCCACTCTAAGTTGTTGATGTTGAACTGACCTACCGCATACTTGCCGTCACGGGCTTTTGTCAACATTTCCTTTGCAGATACTAACATATTTATTTTCCTTTCTGCGGCAGAGCCGCCAAAAATTTTCCTGTTAATATTGTAGCACAAATTTTGCAAAAAGGCAACATATTTTTGGAAAACAGTCAGTATCTTTGAGGGGGAATAAGCGGTTTTTTCATAAAAAATGAGGAGACGAAAGTCCCCTCAAATTCTTATGCATAAATAAATGCCGAGTTAAGATACCCCACCAGACCGTTATAGGCGGCTTTTGTCCAGGTAATGCCGTCCTTGTCAGCCTTTTGGTTCAGTATCACCAGCGAAACGCCCGCGGGGAGCGTTGTGAGCAGCTTGCCGTTTATACCTGCCGTTTCTCTCAGGTTCACCACGGCGGCGGTCTTTTTTATCTTGCCGTCGGTCTTTTTGAACACGCTGCCCTTGTCCACCCAGCCGTACACGTCGGAGCTTTCTCCTATCAGATGATAGGGGTGAAGTGCGTCCTTTGAAATATTGGTTATCTTTGCGATACCCGCTTTTCTGGGAAGTCCCGTGGGCTCCGTGGAGGAGGAAGCGCCGTAGTGCCAGCCGCCGCTGAACAGCACGCTCTCTCCCCTTTCAAAATCGGTATTGTCCCCCTCGGACGGCTCCTCAGCGCCTATCAGGGCGGGATAATCCACAAAGCAAAGGTCGCTGTCCAGCTTACCGTTTGAGCCTGCGCTGGACTCAGCGCCCCACTGCCACATCTTCTGACCGTAGCTGTACTTGGTGTACTTTTCAGGGTCGTACGTCCAGTGCGCCAGCCAAAGGTCGAAGCTGTCCAGTATCTTTTTCTTGTCCAGCTTTGTTTCCAGCCACGATGGATTGGAATACAGCCCCGCACGGTAGCCCGCCGATCTCACCGTTTCAAGGAACGTGAGGGCTATTTCGGTGAGCTTTTCACGGCTCAGCTCCCACAAGGTGCTGTCCTCCATATCGTAGTAAACGGGGTAGGTCAGCTTGTAGGGCTGGAGCAGCTTCACGGCGTATTCCGCCTCTTTCCTTGCCTCCTCGGTGGTCTTTGACATACAGTAGCAGTAAGCGCCTACGTTAAGTCCCGCTGCAAGAGCGTTTTCCATATGGCTTTTGAACATATCGTCGGTCTTCTGGCGGTAGCCCGTGCGAATGATGACGTAGCTTATCCCCGACTCTTTCAACTTCCTGAAATCTATCCCTTTATTGGCATAGGAAATATCTATACCTCTGAAAGTCATGACAGATGATCTCCTTTCCTTACGGGAAAAGCGTTTTACTGCTTTTCCTTATTTTTTATCTGCGCAAGTGCGTCCTTTAGCTTCTGCGGCACGGGCAGACCCATTTCCGCCGAATTTTCGGTTATGCTCAGCGCCTCGTTGGCGATAAAGGCGAAGATGACGGCTGTCCTGAGCGCAGAGCCTCCGATCACCTGTGTATCTATTATATTCGCCACCGCCACAAGTGTGAAAAGCATAACCTTTTTGCAGATACCCTTAAATCCCACCTCGCTGGACATTGTTCCATTCACCGCCGCCGCCAGCATACCGGTGATATAGTCCAGCAGAGCAATGGCTATCAGCGCGGTCAGCAGTCCGTTCAGCTCCCCGAACAAAAAGCTGAACAGCGCTCCCACAGACGCGCAGATGCAATTGAACGTAACGGATGTTTTCATTTTATCCCCTTTCTCCTTGCCTCAAGGTAATTATAATTCAAAAGGGCAGTGCAATACAATGAAAAGTTTAAGTACAGCGGCAAAGCGGGGTGGTAGTAGTTCAGGTGCTTGAGCAAAGCGGCGGAGAGTGTTGTGGGTTGCAGGGAAGATGTGCGTGTCGGGGGCGGCGAAGCCGCCTTTGTTTCGGGCAAAGCCCGAAACAAAGCGCTGATTTTGCGAAGCAAAATCAGCGAGTCAATGCGCCGCTTGCGGCGCATTGACTGCGGCTTCGCCGCCCCCGCCCCGCACATCTTCCTTTAAAGCGCCACCCCCTAATTCGATCCCATCGCACCCCCTCAAATATCACAAAATCGTAAGATTTTACCGTATTGAAAATTCCCCCGTCATATGCTATACTGAAAACAAACATACTGGGGGAGCATATCTATGAATATCCTGATAGCCGACGATGAAAAAGAGATAGCCGACCTTGCGGAATTATACCTGCAAGGCGAGGGATACAATATTTTCAAATTCTACAACGGCCTTGACGCACTGGAATGCATACAGCACGAGGAGATAAGCCTTGCCGTTCTGGACGTTATGATGCCCGGAATGGACGGCTTTGAGCTTTGCCGCAGAATAAGGGAAAGCTACGTCTTCCCCGTGATAATGCTCACCGCAAGGGTGGAGGATATGGACAAGATAAAGGGTCTCACCCTCGGCGCAGACGATTACATCACCAAGCCCTTCAACCCCCTTGAGCTTGCGGCAAGGGTCAAGACCCAGCTTCGCCGCTACACCCGCTACGACAGAGTGGGAGCAAACGGCGAGGAGATAGACATTCGTGGACTTCACATCTCAAAGACCAACCACAAATGCACTCTTAACGGCAAAGAGGTCCAATTGACCCCCATAGAGTTCAGCATTTTGTGGTACCTCAGCTCACGTCAGGGGCAGGTGGTGTCCTCCGAGGAGCTGTTCGAGGCTGTGTGGGGCGAAAAGTACCTTGACAGCAACAACACCGTTATGGCGCATATAGCAAGACTGCGTGAAAAGCTGGGCGAGCCCGCCCGCAAGCCCAGGTTCATCAAAACAGTGTGGGGAGTGGGATATACCGTTGAATAAAATTTCCGAATGTGTAAAAAGCCGTGATTTCCGAAAAAAGTTCCTTAAAGGAATGTGCATATATACCGTCGTATTTGCTGCGGTGCTCGTGGTGGGACTTGCCGTTGGTCAGGAGATAGTGTGGTACAAGGGCGATCTGTTCTACGACGTTTTCTCGCTGATAAGGGGCTTTCTCCTCCTCGTTTTGATAGAAGCATGGCTGGTGGGAGCAGGTATACTTTTCCTCGTTATGGCGCTGCATAAGGGCAAAAACAAAACGGTGAGCCACATCGTACAGCGTTTCAGACAGCGTACTCTGTCCAATTACTTTATAACGCTTGTGCTGTACACGGCGGGACTTATATCTTTAGTCATAGTGTCCAGAGTTGTCATTATGGGGATAAACTGGGACGTCTACAGTCTGCTGTACCGTTTGTTTTTATTTGCGGAAAGACATATTGAAGGAATTTTCCTTATTGCGTGGCTGTTGGGATTTATTATAATTTCCGTCCGCCTTGTCTACCGCCTTACAGGTTATCTTGACAAGACTGCGGAGGCGACCAAGGGGCTCCTTTCCGACCCAGCAAAGCCCGTCACTCTCCCCGATGGGATAAAGGGACTTCAGGACGACATAAACGGTGTGAGAGAGCGTTTTCTGGAAAGCGCCCGCCTTGCAAAGGAGGCGGAGCAGAGGAAAAACGACCTTATAGTTTACCTCGCCCACGACCTTAAGACACCGCTTACCAGCGTTATCGGCTACCTGACGCTGCTCAAAGACGAGCCTGACATTTCACCCGCAACAAGGGCGAAGTACACGGGCATAGCCTTAGACAAGGCTATGCGCCTTGAGGAATTGATAAACGAGTTCTTTGACGTCACCCGCTTCAATCTCACCGCAATGACACTGCAAAAGGAGAGGATAAGCCTTTCCCGTATGCTGGAGCAGCTTGTGGACGAATTTACCCCTGTGCTGGCTCAGCAGTCCCTTTCCTGGGACGCAGAAATTGAAAGCGATATCCAGCTTTTCTGCGACCCAGACAAGCTGGAGCGCGTGTTTGACAACCTGATAAGAAACGCGGCAAATTACAGCTACAAGAACACAAAAATCTCCCTCACCTTGAAAAATGACCAGAACAAAGCCGTGATAACGGTGAAAAATCACGGACAGACGATACCTCCCGAAAAGCTGGAAAAGATATTTCAGCAGTTTTTCCGCATAGATTCCGCCCGAAGCACCTCAACAGGCGGCGCAGGGCTTGGCCTTGCCATAGCAAAGGAGATAGTCGACCTTCACGGCGGGAAGATATTTGCCGAAAGCGCAAACGAGAGCATTTTCTTTACCGTTATCCTGCCTTTGGAGATAACGTAAGAAAATCTTAATAATTCCCACACAAAAAAATAAGTTATTTTTGGGAAAAAACAAATAAAAAACCGACTTCGTTCAGCTAAAATTATAAGCTGAACGAAGTTTTTCTTTTTGAAAGGAATTTTTAAGATGCAACGAAAACGACTGACCCAGCTTTTCCCCTTTCTTATCCCCTTGAGGACAAAACAGCGGAAATTCTGTTATTTTCTGAAAATGCGGTTTGACAAAAACACCTATTGCTCCGTCAAAAGCGGCTGTCCTCTGCCCTTTTCGGTATGCTCCCACCAAAGCTGTATCTACAATCATGACACAGGCTTTGATATGATATACCAGGAGAACAAGGCGCACAATCTGCGTCTCGGTGCGGCGGCGCTGGAAGGACTGCTTATCCGCCCAAATGAGACCTTTTCCTACTCCCTCGCTGTCAAAAACGCCGACAAAAATACCCCTTACAAGGACGGACTTATTATGCGGGACGGAAAGCTCACCGCAGATTACGGCGGGGGAATGTGCCAGCTTGCCGACCTGCTGTTCTCGCTTTTTCTCGACTCGCCGCTGACTATCACCGAGCGCCACGGGCATAAGATAAAGGATTTTCCCGACCCCGAGGGGGACAGCGCTTTAAAAGGCGGCGACGCCACCGTTTTTGAGGGTTGGCTTGATTTAAAAGTGAGAAACGACACGAATATGACCTTTCAGCTCACCTTTTCATTTCCCGACAATGAAATAAAAGGAACGCTTTTGTCCAATGAGAAGGACAGATATTCCTACAAAGCGGCAAACGGCAATGTGACGTTAAAGCAGGAGCAGGACGGACTTTATGAGGAAGCTCAGGTAGTCCGTGAAAAATATCTTGAAAACCGCCTTGAAAGCACCCAGCTTTTGTACGTCAACCGCTGTAGGATAAATTATGAAATAAAGGAAAGGACGGCGTGAAAATGATAAATATCGGCGTTATCTTCGGCGGAAATTCCTCCGAATACGGCGTTTCCCTGCAATCTGCCTGCGGAGTGATAAACGCCCTTGACAGCAACAAATACAGCGTAAAGAAAATCTGGATAACGAGGGAGGGAAAATGGTACCTCTTTGAGGGCGGCACCGACCTTATCTCACAGGACAAGCGCCTCGAGGAGCTTTCCTTTACCCTGATACTTTCCCAGAACAGCGGCGAAGGAATATTTGTACGAAAAAGCGGAGAGATAACGAAGTTGGAGATCGACCTGCTCTTTCCCGTACTGCACGGCAGGAACGGCGAGGACGGCACGGTGCAGGGCTTGGCTGAGCTGTCCCAAATACCCTATGCGGGCTGTAAGGTCCTTTCCTCCGCCCTTTGTATGGACAAATACCGAGCCCACAAGATCGTTGAAGCGCAGGGGATAAATGTCCCAAAAAGCGTACTTGTTTCAAGAAAAGACAGCCCTGATGAAATAAGGGAAAAAGCCCTTTCCCTCGGCTTTCCCGTTTTCGTAAAGCCGCTGAGGGCAGGCTCCTCCTACGGTATCGGCAAGGCGTATGACTTGAAAAGCCTTGAAGCGGCGGTAAAACAGGCGTTCCTCTACGACGACAGCGCAGTTTTTGAGGAAAGCATAGAGGGGAACGAGGTTGGCTGCGCCGTTATCGGCAGGGAAAGGCTGTTGACAGGAGAGCTTGATATGATAACCCTTAAGGGCGAGCTTTTCGACTACAACGAAAAATACCTTAACGCCGCCCAAAGGATAACCGTGCCCGCAAATTTGCCTCCCCAAAAGTCCGCCGAAATAAAGGAGATCGCAAAGAAGATCTACGCCGCGCTGGACTGCTCAGACTTCGCCAGAGTAGACGTGTTCCTTGCGAAAAACGGAGAAATTTACTTCAACGAGGTGAACACTATCCCAGGCTTTACGCCCCACAGCCGCTTTCCGAAAATGATGGAGGCGGCGGGATATTCGATGAGCGAAACGCTTGATATGATAGTAAAGGAGGCTTTGAAATGATACTCACGGAAAACGACATTTACCGCGGCGACCTTATCCTTGTGAACGGGGAGCATATGTACCGCCGCGACGGTGAAACGCCTTTTGAAAGGGCAGGGAGCGAGCTTCTCTCCCAAAGGGCGGCAAGTGCGCTTAAATTGCTTCTGAAAGCAACTGACAGCGAGAATGATATAATCGTTGTCAGCGGATTTCGCAGCTATCAGGAGCAGCGTGAGCTGTGGGAAAGCTCCCTTTCTGAAAACGGCAGGGAATTCACCGAGCAGTATGTTGCGCGCCCCCTGCACAGCGAACACCAGACGGGGCTTGCGGTAGATGTGGGACTGAACGTCGAGGAAATAGACTTTATACGCCCGTATTTTCCCGATGAGGGAAAGTGCAGAGCTTTCCGCCTTAACGCCGCGAAATATGGCTTTATCCTCCGCTATCCTGCGGACAAAGTGCATATCACCCGCATATCCCACGAGCCATGGCATTTTCGCTACGTGGGCGTTCCCCACGCAGAAATTATGGAGCAGAACGGCTTAACGCTGGAGGAATACACCGAATTTCTGAAATCCTATAACAAGAACGAGCTTATCTTCGGCGATTTTGCAGTTTTGTACCTTAAAGGGGAACGCCTACCGCTGGAGATCCCCGACGCCTATTCCGTTTCAGGCAACAACGTCGACGGCTTTGTGCTTTCAAGGAGGGCAAGTTGAAGGAGCAGGGCGGGCTCGACCTGTTCCGCATTGCGGCGGCGCTGATGGTGATAGCCATACACACCATATCGCCGGAAAGCAGCGGGGGGGGGTACAGCTTCTTATTGACCCGCATTCTGGCGCGGCTTGCGGTGCCGTTTTTTCTTATGGTGACGGGGCATTTTGTCCTTTCCTTTCCGCCCGACAGGGTGAAAAAATACCTGAAAAGCTCGCTGAAAGCCTATCTCGCAGTAACGCTCCTATATCTTCCCTTAAGCCTTTACGGCGGATATTTTGAGGACCTCTCCCCCTATACTCCGCTGAAATTACTGCTGTTCGACGGCGTTTACTATCATCTCTGGTATTTTCCCGCCGTAATAACTGGGATATTTATAGTACTCTTTCTGCAAAAGCATTTTTCGCCCCAATCAGCCCTTGCGATATGCGTATTCCTTTATTTTATCGGACTTTTAGGCGACAGCTATTATGGCTTTGCCGCCGAAAATCCTGCAATATCAAATGCATACGACATCATCTTCACCATTTCAAGCTACACCCGCAACGGTATCTTTATGGCGCCGCTGTTTCTTCTGCTGGGCAATTCCGCCCCGAAAGCAAGCGTAAGCGAGCGCCTTTCCCTGTACGGCTTCGGCGTTTCCTTCCTGCTGATGACAGGGGAGGGAATGGCTTTGCGCCTGCTGCAAGTTCAGCGCCACGACAGTATGTACTTGTTCCTGCCCATTTGCGCCTTTTTCCTTTACAGGCTACTGCTGATCCCTCAAATAAAGCCTTTCCCCTGCCTGCGAAAAATCTGCGGCGCCGTCTACGTTATCCACCCTGCGGCAATTATTTTTATAAGAGGAATTTCAAAGCTGCTTGGCAAAGCTCCGCCTGACGGACTTTTAAACTTCGCCGCCGTCACCGTCATTTCATTTTTCGCCGCAATTTTACTGTATATCCTCCGCAGAAAAATTTTTGAAAAAAGACAAAACAAAAGCTCCGTGCCTTAAAGACACGGAGCCTTGTTTCGTCAGAAACAGATATTCAAGCTATCGCTTAATCTCTTTTCTTACGGAAGATGATAACGCCCATTGCTGCAATAGCCACAGCGGCTGTTGCTGCAATTCCTGCAAAGCTGTTGCCGGTAGAGGGGTTCTTATCAGTGAGGTCGACCATAACTGCGGTAACTGCGATGTTACCTGTTACAGCCTCGCCCTTGATCGTTACCTTGCCGGTAGCAGGGTCGTAGGTGTACTTAGCTGCGTCAAGAGCAGTGCCGTCAACAGTAACGGTAATGTTCGCAGGCAGCTTGTATCCTTCAGCAGGAGTGATGGTGAACGTAAGGTCTTCGCCCTTAGGAGCAGTAGCGGGAGCGTCAGAGGTTCCCTTGCCGCCAAGGTCTACGGATACGTCTACATCTTCTGAAACGGGAGCCTGTACTTCAGGAAGTTCAACTGTAACGTCTTCCGTTGCAGGAACTTCGTCGCTGGGCTTTCCGTCTTCGTTGTAGGTGAGGATTATGTTGGTCTTAAGACCGGACTCGTCCGCCTCGTCATAGGTGAATACCAGTTCAGCAACCTGCTTGTTAAGAGCGTCGGCAGCGGCGTAGTCAAATACCACGTTGCCTGTGGTCTTATCGTTGAAGCTGAAGTAATCGGTATTGCCCTTAACACTGTCAAGAGTAAGCGTCTCAGCGTCATATTCAACGTTGAACAGACCGTTGGTGCTGTTCACTGCGTCTACCTTGACGGTGATAGTGTTCTTTTCAGTGTCAACAACAACGTTTTCGCTTTCTGTATCAGGCTTTGTTTCGTCGTCGTTTACAACGATAGCGTTAGTGGAGCCTATCAGACCGGGAACTGCTTCGGGCTGTGCGGATTCGTTTGCACTTTCGTCAGCAATCGCGCTGATAACGTTCTCGGTGTCTATCGCCATCTGAGCGTCGCCTATAACAGCGTTGAGTCTGTCAGTGCGTGCGCCTGTCTCAGCAACGGTGTCGTCAACGTACTGATACAGTGAAACTGCGGAGCTTACAGTTGCGTCAAACTCAGACTTACCGGTGCTTATTGTTGTAACATTGCCGAGCTCATCATACTCTACCTTGATGACAGCAACTGCGGGAGCGTCCATAGAACTTTCCGAATAGTAGGAAAGTACGAACTGATCTGCCGTTGTGCTTCCGTCAAAGTCGTAGATCATTGAAGCAAAGTTGTTGCCGTCTGCAACGGAGCTGGAAACGCCTGACAGGTCAAGACCGCAGTTTCCGATGTATCCGGTTCCTACGCCGCCTTCAAACGTGATCATAAACAAGTACATATCGCCGTTTTCGCACAGGCATGCGTAGTAGTCAATACCATCCGTTTTGTTCAAGCCGATCCATGCAATTGCGGCAATGTTAGAGCTGAAGTCAGAGCTTAAGTCAACAGGTCCGAACAAAGAGCCTGCGATAGGATCCATCAGCATGATAGCGGCAGTTCCTGCCTGAGGAGCAACCATAAGAGGACCTTCGCCGTAGCCATACTGCTCAAAGAAGTTGTTGGGAGCAGCGTCGGAGAACAGATAAATGGGATTGATATCGAACAGCTTCGCATACTCAAACGTCTCAGCGTCTGTCAGATATACAGCGCTGCCGTCATGAGTGAAGAGGTAAGCTTCTTCCATATAATCGCCCCAAGCCATACCTGCTCTGTAATTAGGCATATCAGCATTGCTCAGCTTAGTGATGTCGGACAATTTGTCGCTGTTGAACTTGCTCCATGCGCCTTCGCCGTCAGTGCTGTTTACAAATCCTCTCAAAGGAACTGAAGGAAGCGATTCAACTGTTACCTTGATCTCGACCTTAACGTTGGGATCTGCAGCAGCAGCGGCTGTAACGGTAGTTGAGCCGGTAGAAACAGCGCTGATAAGACCGTTCATATCAACGGTCGCTACCTTTTCGTCAGCAGAAGTCCATGTAACGTCACGGTTCTTCAGCGTCCAAGGAGATACCGTTGCTGTAACGCGTACAGAACCGCCTTCCAGCATGGAAACTTCGGTCTGGCTTACGTTCAGGCTCTCTACCTTGGTGGCAGGAGTATCGTCGATCTCTATTTTATCTTCGGAAGGAACAACGTACAGAGATTTGCATAAGCCGAAAAGACTTGCTTCTGCTTCATTTGCATAGTATGCTTCTTCATTTTCCAGGTCTATGATGAACAGAGCATTGAAGATAAAGCCGAGCTCGCCATAAACAGGAGTAGCGTCATTAGCCATATACAGTGTCTTCTTATCATAGTCCCAAGCAAGTCTGCCTGCGCCTTCAGTCAGAATGTTGAATGACTGCTGAATGGTGAGGAGCTCCTTGCCATTTGAATTATCCTTTGTCATTACAAATGCAGCGACATCCTCGGGGTCATTATCGTTGATACCTGACAGATAGAAATTGCCCTCAGCGTCAATAGCAAGACCGCTGGGTGTGTAGATCGTAGCAACTTCATCACCGATGAACAGATACGGGAAATATGCGAACTCAATATATCCGGTAAGAGGATTGATTTCATATATGTAGCCTGCGTCAGACAGAGCATACAGCTTGCTGTCTGCATAGTTGAACGCCATATCGATGATGGTTTCGCCTTCAAGCACGTCATTGTCCAGAGCAGCGATAGCGGTGAATACACCGGGATCTACCTGAGGAGCAACGTACAGAACGCCGTCATCGCCTACCTGGAATACATAATCGTCAGCGTAAGCAGCTGCGGTTATGTCAACAGGAGTTACGTCGAACACTTCCATGCCCACATCGTCCCATACGCTGATCGTTTCGGGGTCAATGGTCACCCAGGTGTTTGCGCCATACAGATCATCGAAGAAACCGAACATTTCGCCGGAGAAGTCGATAGGATCGGTGCTGTATGTAAATTCTTCAGTTGTGATGTTGAACGCGTAGTCGATAACTTCGATATTCACAACCTGACGAACGCCTGCCGCGGCAAGCTCCTCAGCGGTGAATACGACAGTAACCTCTTCGTTTTCAGCCTTCTGGTCGGGAATTACCTGACCGTACAGAATAGCGCCGCTTCTGCTGATAAGGCTTACAGCAGCAACGTACTGGTTGTCCTTAACAGTTATGCGCAGGTCGCCTTCATTGTTTTTGCCCACGTTAGTGATAACGGGCGCGGTATCGTCGATGTTGAGTCTGGTGGTCATGAATGCGCCGTCGCCAAGCTCGCCGTTTTCAACAAGCTCAGTGATCTGATCTGCTGTAAGATCGCGTCCGTAATATTCGGGTACTGCTACCAGACTTACGTTAATTGCGTCGCCTTCCTTGACGCCCAGATCCTTAACAGCAACGTTGACGTTGAACTTGCCTCTTGTATTCTGCCATGTGCCGTTGCCGTCATAATAGTATGCGGGGGTAACGTCATATGCGGGAGAAACTATTTTCAGCACTTCGCCGGTTTCAGCGTCGGTTATTACTGTCGTCAGTTCGCCAGCATTGCGTATCAGCGTGTACATATAAGAGCTGATCTTGTCCGCGCTGTTGATAGCTACCCTATCAAAAGGATATACGCCGTTTTCGGTAATGAGACCGGCATAGGGGTTGCCGCTGATGTAGAATTCATGTCCCATATCAGCGTCATAGAAGCTAAGTATGTTAGTGGCGGTGTTTCCGGTGTAAGGCAGATGTCCTTCACTCAGGTCATATGCGCCGCCATTTGAACCTTCACTCTCTTCGTCAATAGCAAAGTATCTGTCGAACATTGTAGCGTCCGTCCAGCTGCCGTAGAAGCCGAGGATAGGAATGGAGTGAGAAACGTCCAAAACGCCTTCCTCAGTGGAAACAGCGTTAATGAACGTAAAGCCCTCTACGTAAGCGCCGTTTTCGTAGTATTCGTCAAGTATAGCCTTGGTATCGTCGGTAAGGGCGATATCAACAGTTACGTCGACGGATCCGCCTGCGGGAACGGTCACCAACGTTTTGAGCGCCGCAAGGATAAGATGAGCGTCGTAGGTGGTTATCTTTTCATCGCCGTCAACGTCGCCGGTAGCAAGATCAAGATCGTCACCGCTTACGTTTTTGGCTATGTAATCCAACAGCGCCTGAGCGTCCTTGCTGTTTGTAACGCCGTCCTTGTTCACATCTGCGTCGATGTCCGCGAAGCCGCCTGTTTCAACACCGTCTACGGTGTAGGTGACGTCAGCGTCCAGCGATGTGGTCCAGCGATCCAGAAGTAAAGTGGGATCCTCCTCTGAATACATGAACAGATCCTGTGTGAACATATCTGTACCCAGAATATAGGACTGGTCGTTGTCATAGAAATTGTTTATGCTGAATGAGAAGCTGTATTCACCTGTTTTGTCAGGGTCGTCGCCAAGCTCAGCCTTTACCTTGCCGTCAGAAGCGGAAACGGGGTCAAGGGTGGAGCCTTCGTCCATAAGGATATAGGAGTGAGCCTGTGTTGCAGCGCCTACGTTTGCAAGACCTGCGCCCTGAACAAGTATAGAATACCAGCTGGAATAGTTGCCGTCAGAGTTGGTGTCTTCGCCAAAGCCTTCCGCAACGGGTTCGGCAGTTGACATCAGCAGGCTCTGCATCAGCTGACGTTCGGTAAGACCGGTCTTTTCAGTAAGACCCTCTTCCCTTATGTACTGAGCCAGAACTGCAACCATACCTGCTACCTGAGGAGCAGCCATAGAAGTACCACTCATATTTTCATATGAAGTGCCGCCGGGGATAAGACCGTTTACGGAATAGATATTTCCGCCGGGAGCAGTTATCTCAGGCTTCATTTCCAGACTTCCGGGAACGCCCCATGAGCTGAAGTCGCTCATAGTGTAGAAAGTAACGTCTTCGGGAATAGAGGAAGAAACCTTCTCATTGACCGTCATTGTGCCGGTGTAATAAGTAATTCCGTCTCTCTCTGCCTTTTCTCCTGCGCTCTTGAAGTATTCACCGTCAGCCTGTGTAATGGAAACAGCGGGAACGGTTCCTGTATAATCGCTCAGGTCCATATTGATAACGCCGGGCTGATTGTTTACGATGATAACGCCTACTGCGCCTGCTTCCGCGGCTGCATTTGCCTTTGCGGAGAAGTTGGAAGTGCCGCGGTAGCACATTGCTATCTTGCCCTTTACCAGATCCTTGAGCGTATCAAAGTAGTCGTTATCGGTATCAACGCCGATGTTGTCGAGAAGGATATAATCGTGTTCGCCTGCAATGGTCTTGTAAGGCGGGTTGTTGTAATCGGTGCTTTCTGTATAGAATACAGCATGTCCGCCAACGGTAAACGTGTCGCCGGTAGCGCCCACGTTATCGATGGAAGCTACTGAAAGGGCGTTGGTAAAGGTTGAGGGATTGCCTACCATAGCCAGATTTACGTCGTCGCCGTACAGATAGCCTTCATAACCGTTTTCAGCATTGTCCGCATATGTACCGGAGTTGCCTGCCGAAGCAGTAACAACTGCAGTGCAGTCTGCCAGCTTATCCAGTATATCCTGGTATATGTCGTCATGGCTGAAGCCGCATGAAGAACCGAGAGACAGGTTTATGCTGTCTGCACCCAGAATGATAGCGTCCTCGATAGCTGCCATATAGTCTGCGTCATATGCACCGCCGCCTGTACCGAACACCTTCATGGTGATGACCTGTGCGTCGGGGGCAACGCCCTGTGTATTGACTTCATCGAGTGCGCTTACAAAGCCGCCCTTGCCGTCGGGGATATAACGGTTGGCTGCTGCTATACCTGTAACGTGAGAACCATGTTCACCCTCGGTGTCATTGTCATGAGTGATGTCATAGTTGCCGTCAACGTAGTTATAAGCGAAAGGTACCTTGTCGCTGAGGTGGAGATCTTCTGCATCAGCGTTGCCGTTTGCATAAATGTTGAGCTGTTCCAGAACCTTGGCAACGTCCTCCTGCGTAAGAGTATCTCCTGTGTAGCCGTCCTGCTCCAGAGCATACAGGTAAGCGTCATTGTTAAAGGACTGGTGGTCGGAGTCGATACCTGTATCGATTACCGCAACAACACTGCCTGCGCCTTTGTATCCGCTTTCATAAGCAACGTTGCTGCCTATCATCTGGGAGGACGTCATCATGTTGGGATCGTATTCATCAACGGTAGCCTTGGATGCTTCATACTTTGTTTCAAGGAATACGTCCTTAACGCCCTTGATGTTTTTGATCTCTTCGATCTGTCCGTACTTGACGTTTGCTGAAATAATGTTTGCCGCAAGTGTCAGATTCCAAACAACGTCCAGATCCTTTCCACCGAGAACCTTGTTTTCGATGGTCGTCTCGAGAGATTCCTGCTTTTCGCTCAGGCTTTCTCTGTAAGCGACAGCCTGTTCGTCAACGGCAATGGTGTCAAGGCCATATCCTGCGTCGATCGTGGATTTATCCCATAAAACTATGGATACACGAACGACCTGATCGTCAGGGATATCAACTTGATCATCATCGCTGTTCTGAGCAGGAACTCTGAGGTTGGAAGTGAGACCGGACTGTGAAAGCTTCAGGCTTTCAAATGAGTCGTCGGCGGCACTTGCAGGGATAGCTGCGCTTGTAACTGCCAGAGAAGCAGCCAGAAGTGCGGCTATCCAGCGCTTGAATGAATTGTGTTTACTCATTCCTGTTCCTCTCTTTCTTGATTTTACCGCGTGCAGGCGGAAAAAGAAACGCCCGCAAAACGGTTTGAAGAACGGACGCAGAGCCTTGCGAAAACGAAAACGACCTCCTGTTTTTATCCCCGAAAACAGGGCGGATCGCCGCCGATTTTTTGAGCCTGAGCGACCGTTCGCTTTTAGTGAAGCTTTTTTGTCAAATCCTTTTGAAATAAGCCTTCAACATATATAAATTATAGCACTTTAATATAAAAAAGTCTACATTTGCCGTTTGTGGATTTTTCCAAAAAAAATGCCGCTGTGCCGTAATATTTTGTAAAATCAAATAACGGTTTTTTTAAACGGCTGTAAACCCGCATTACAAGCCGTTCTGACGCATAGGACAAATTGCCCTTATGCCGCCTGTTGAAAAATTTTGTCGGAATAAACAAAACGTGCCCGCAAATTTTTATATCTCCGATGTGAAAATTGCAGAAAAACAGCCGCAGAGCATTATGCTGTGCGGCTTTCCGCCATAAGGCGGCATTCGTTTTTTCAGAAAGTAAGGTTGACATCTTCGTCAATGTGACGGCGCTGTTGCGCCCTCACGGGCTTCGCCTTTTCGGGCGGAGATGGGAGATGTATGTACTTTTTGTCGGTTTTGCACCGAGCCCTGATGTTATCCGTCCACAAATGCTTTTGGGAGGAAACTTACTGAAGCTGTCAAAATTTGTCGAACTCCGCTGCTTAACTGCTTGAAAGTACAATAATATTTTATCATAACGGCGGGATATTTTCAATAAAACAAGGCTGACGATTACGAAATCAAATCTGACTTTTACGAAATGCAAAAAGCCAAGGACTTATGAAAGGAAAAACAAAAAGTACCGATGAAAATTCATCGGTACTTCAAATCATTTATTGTGGGGAAAAATCTATTCTTCCTCTTCCTCTATCCCACTCAGATCAAATTCCAGCGGCTCGCCGCAGTTAGGGCAGAGCATATCTCCCTGAGAGATAACGTCGAAGTCAACTACTACGCTGTTGCCGCACTTAGGACAGGTTATCTCATACATATCCTCGTCCTCACAGCCGCAGTCGCACCCGTCCTCGCCGAAAACGGCGTCCTCAAGGTCTGCAACGCTGTTGTCTATGTCGTTTACTGCGTCGACGATACCGTCAAGGTCGGTATCCACGTCCTCAAGCTGATATGCGATATCCTGAAGCACGTCCATTATCTGATACAGCACCTTTCCCTCAGGAGTTTCAGCGTCCAGCTTCAGACCCTCCGCAAGACCCTTTAAGAAAGCTACCTTTTCGGAAATATCCATCATAGTCTGCTCCTTTCACGTGAAAAATTACTTGCTTGCGCGTTCCATATATTCGCCTGTTCTGGTGTCTATACGGATAACGTCGCCGATGTCGATGAACAGGGGAACTCTTATCTCAGCGCCTGTTTCCAGCGTTGCGGGCTTGGTGGCGTTGGTGGCAGTGTCGCCCTTGAATCCCGGCTCGGTCTGAGTAACTTCAAGCTCAACAAAGTTGGGAGGCTCTACGCCGAACACGTTGCCCTTGTAGCTGAGTATCTTGCACACCATATTTTCCTTTACAAAGCGGAAGTTGTCGCCCAGGTCCTTCTTGTTGATAGGCACCTGCTCGTAGGTCTCGCTGTCCATAAAGTAGTATAAGTCGCCGTCGCTGTAAGTATACTCCATATCCTTCCTCTCGATGTAGGCGGTGGGGAACTTGGCGGTGGGGTTGTAGGATTTTTCAACTACTGCGCCTGTGATGACGTTCTTGGTCTTGGTACGAACAAAAGCGGAGCCTTTTCCGGGCTTAACGTGCTGGAACTCGATGACCTGCACCACGTTGCCGTCTTCTTCAAAGGTAACGCCGTTTCTGAAATCGCCTGCTGTTATCATAAATAAACCTCCGAAATTTTGTTAAGCGAAAAATCGCAAATTTACACAATATTATTGTAACTTATTTGTGATGATTTTGCAAGTGTTTTTTGAAAAAAATTTGTTTTAGCGCCCTGCGGATTTTTTGTGATATGACTTACTCCTTGGGAGCTTCCACCAGAGTGTAAAGCTCTCTGTCGTCGCCGCTTATCTCAACTCCCTTTGCCTCAAACAGCTCAGACACGGTGGCGAACTGATAGCCCTCCTCCAAAAGCTGAGGTATCAGCGTATCCAGCATTTCCACGGTAAGGTCGTTGCCCTTAACGTCGTGGAGCAGGATTATAACGCCGTCCTTTATCTGCCTGTTAAGAGATCTCAGCCTTTTTTCAACGCTCACGTTAGCGTCCCAGTCGTTGCACCCAACGCCGTTTATGAACGGCATATCTATGCTGTCATACATCGTGTCGTTTACGGCGATATACGGCGGGCGGAAGAACCTTGTGGTCTCTCCCGTTATCTCCTCCACCTTGTCGGCAACGAACTTTACTTCCGCGGCAATATCCTCCGCGCTCATCTTGTTCATATAGGAATGGGTCTTGGAGTGATTGTTTATCTCACAGCCCATATCATATGCTCTTTTCACCGACTTTGCGGATTCGTCGTCAATGTTGTCCCCGATAAGGAAGAAAGACGCCTTCACCTTATATTTCTGAAGCAGGTCAAGCACCTGATTTGTGGTAGTGGTATTTGGTCCGTCGTCAAAGGTCAGCGCAATAACAGGCTTTGACGGGTCTATCTCGTAATCCAGCACAACGTCCTCCACAGGCTTTTCCTCCTCTTTTTCGGTGGGTTTTTCGGTAATTTCTTCGCCCCAGCTTTCGCTTCCTCCGCTGTCAGTGGGCGGAACAAAGTCCTGCTGAAGTCCCTCGCTGTCACAGGAAGTCAGCGCCGCAACAATACACAGCGCGGATAAAACTGATATAAATTTTTTCATTGTATTTCACCCGTATAAAACGTATAATTTAAATATAGACAAGGGTCTTAGGCGTTTCGGTGAGCAGCTTGCAGCCGTCCCTTGTGACCACAGCCATATCCTCTATTCTCACGCCGTATCTTCCGGGAATGTAAACCCCCGGCTCGATAGTGATTATCATACCCTCATGCAGGGTAGTGCCGCTTCTCTTGTTTACGGTAGGACCCTCGTGTATCTCCAGCCCCACGCCGTGACCCAGCCCGTGAGTGAAATATTCCTCATATCCCCAGGCGTCAAGCGTGCTTCTCGCCACATTGTCCACCAGCTTGCAGGAAATATCCGCCCTTACAGCCTTGATAGCGTCGGTATTTGCGCCCCAAACTGCGTTATAGATGTTCTTCATCTCCTCAGTGGGCTTTCCGAACACCACCGTCCTCGTCATATCCGAGTGATATCCCTTGTAGGTAGCGCCAAAGTCCAGCGTAAGGAAATCCCCCTCCATTATCTTTTTATCCGTGGGAACGGCGTGAGGACACGCCGAATTTACCCCCGAAGCGGCAATAGTAGGGAAGGAAACGCCCTCCGAGCCGAAGTCCATCATAAAAAATTCAAGGAACGCCGCCACCTGCTTTTCCGTCTGCCCCGTCCTCATATTTGAAAGGAGCTTTGTGAACGCCGCCTCCGCTATCCTCTGCGCCTTTGTGATATAGGAAATCTCCTCGTCCGATTTGATTATACGCATATTTTTCATAAAGTCGGAAAGGCGGTTGGAGGAATCAATGTGTACGGCGGAAAATCTCCTTTTCAGCGCCGACAGCTCCGATATCCTCATATACTCGTCCTCGACGCTTATGGTCTCAATGCGATGCTTGTTCAGCAATTCTCCGATCTGGTCGTAAAGATTATCCTGCAAAATCACCTTGCAAAGCGGTTCTCTCACCTGCTGCACGGTATGCTCGTAATAGCGGGCGTCAATGAAGAAATACGCCCCCTCCTTTGTCACCAGCATAGTTCCGTCCTCAGAGCCGAAGCCTGTCAGGTACCTCTTGGATACCTCCGAGGTAATCAGCGCAGCGTCCTTCTTGCTTGGCAGCCACATTATCAGCTTGTCGATGTTCATTCCTTCGTTTAGCTCCTTTTTTAAAATGAAATCATAAAAATTTTTTCGTGAAAGCACGGTTTATAAATCGTCGAATGTGTGTTACCTATGTGTTTTGGATTTTTGTCCCAATTTTCGGGCAAAATTTTTAGGAAAAATTTAGAAATGCACAACCTTGCAGCTCCAATTCATTCAAGCGCAAAATGAGGAATTGTCAAAGGATCATAACTTTTCGCTTTAACCTTAACAGAATTTTCAGGAAAAATCTCCTCAATGATCTGATGTTCCAGCCTCCGCCTTTTCTCCAGATGTTCAATCAATCCTCTTGCTCCGACCGATCCTTCCATCTTCCCAAACGGCGACTCCTCAACATATCGGACCATCGCAGAAAACCACGATTCCTTTCCATTTTCGTCGATTCGTTCTTTTCGGACCCTGTCAATTGTTTCCGAGATATCTTCCACGTCCAGATAAATAATTCTGTATGCTCTGCTCCCGAGAGTGCTTTTTAATCTTCTGTAAAAATCCAGAATTTCATTATCGGACATTAAGAGATACAGCATCTGGTTTTCAATGATATTCTGAAAAACAGAACATTCAAAAATCTGTCCTTCTCCGTTCCAGTTTTCGAACCTCTCAAGAATAAGCTTTTCAAATGCGTTTTTATTCAGATTTCCGTTATATATCTCATATTTTTCCATATCTTTATAAAAACCCGGAATGTCTGTTGATATCTTTGTATAGCAAACAATCCTGTGGTTTCCTTCTTCCACCGTTTTGGCTTTGATTTCCGCATTGAGCGACGGATACTCTTCAAGTATTCTATCGTATTGCTTTTCTGTAACATAAGAACACCATGCCAACTCGACGGGTGAATAATCTCCTTCTTGAAAAACCTGATAATTTTTCAGGTAACCTGAGAGCTGCTTAACAAATGTAGTCTTTCCCGCACCCTGCAATCCTTCGATAAAATAATTTATTCTCATTAAGTATTCTCCGGTATTAAAGCTCAATAATGTCATAAACGGCTTTCAGCGCCAGCATATAGCTGTTCTTGCCAAAGCCCGCTATGCTCCCCCTGCAAACGGGAGCGATGACGGAATTGTGCCGAAATTCCTCCCTCGCCTGTATGTTGCTCATATGTACCTCAACAACAGGTATCTTTATTGCGGAGATAGCGTCCCGCAAAGCGTAGCTGTAATGTGTCAGCGCCCCTGCGTTCAGGATAACTCCGTCCGCCTCGGTCATAGCGCTGTGGAGCTTGTCAACGATGTCCCCCTCGTGATTGCTCTGATAACATTCCAGCTCGACCCCCAGCTTTTCCGCCTCGCCTTTCATCTCCGCCAGAATACTGTCAAGGCTTTCGTTCCCGTAAACCCCCGGCTCACGCACTCCCAGCAGGTTAAGATTGGGACCGTTTATCACAAACACCTTCATTTTAAATTCTCCTTACAGCCTTCAAAATATTTTTTCATCACCGAAACGTCCTCCGCCTGCGTTCCTGCGCTTTCGCAGATCACCGTAGGCGTTAAGTCCCTCTCCGCAAAAAGCTCCATCAGCGGCTTATAATCGGGACCGTACTCCTCGTCCTCAAAGGTAAGGTGCGCCTTTTCGCCGCCCGCAGTATACATTATTTTGCTGAAATGAACGTGGAAATTTTTCAGCCGCTGGTGTCCCAGCTTATTTTCAATCTCGTCAAGGATGGCGGCGTAATCGTCCTTGGTCTTTATCCCGCCCAGCGTCCTTGCGTTGAGATGCCCGAAATCCACGCAGGGCAAAAACCTTTCGTCCACTCCGCAAAGTTCAATGACCTCAGACAATGTGCCAAGCTGATTTATCTTTCCCATAGTTTCAGGGCAGATGATTATGTCGGAAAGCCCATTTTCGTCCAATCTTTTCTGCGCCCTTGTGAGAGTATCTGAAGCCAGCGCCAGCGCCTGCTCTCTGCTTATCTTTGCGCAGGAGCCGCTGTGTACCACTATCTTTTTCGCTCCCAGCAAATGCGCCGCCCTTGCGGACTCCTCGATATAGTCAAGGCTTTTCAGCCGTGTTTCCTCGTTTTCTCCCGACAGGGAAATGAAGTAGGGAGTATGTAGGGAAAGGGTTATCCCGTTTTCCTCTGCCAGTTTAGGCAGCAGGTCGTAGCTTTTCTGACTTATCCGCACGCCCCGCCCGCACTCTATCTCATACCCGTTCAGCCCAAGCTCCGCCAGATAAGCGGGAAGGTCCTCGGGAAATTTTCTTTTTCCGAAGCTGACCGAGTTTCCGCCCGGTCCGAATGAAATACTCATATAACCACCCGTAGACAGTTGACAGTGTACAGTGCACAGTGAAAAGTTGTGGAGTTTTTCGCCTATGGCGAAAAACGTATTTGGTTTGCCGCCTGCAAATTCGCACCTGTCATCAAAATCCGTTTTTGCGAAGCAAAAACACCACTGATAGTTTACAGTTTACAGTGCACAGTACAAAGTTGTGGAGTTTTTCGCCGCAGGCGAAAAACGGATTAGGATTGCCGCCTGCAAATTCGCACCTGTCATTTCAAATCCGTTTTTGCGAAGCAAAAACACCACTGATAGTTTACAGTTTACAGTGCACAGTGCAAAGTTGTGGAGTTTTTCGCCGCAGGCGAAAAACAGATTAGGATTGCCGCCTGCAAATTCGCACCTGTCATTTCAAAATCCGTTTTTGCGAAGCAAAAACACCTTAACTGTGCACTTTGCACTGTGCACTCTTAACTATTTTCAGCTGTCAATTATCAATTGTCAATTTATTTAAGTTTAGAATAGTCTCTTTTGAAAATCGCGCTTTCCAGCTTTCTTTTCAGCTTGAAGGAGGGCTTATCCTCCATATGGAACGGCTCTACCAGAATGGTGGGCATACGCTTTAAATTCCCGCCGATGATGTCGGTGAATATCTGATCTCCCACCAAAGCGACGCTGTTTTTTGGCAGCCGCATTTTTTTCAGCGCCCTGCTGATACCCACGGTCAGCGGCTTGCAGGCAAAGGCGGTGTATTCCAGCCCCAGCTTTTTCGCCAGCGGCTCTACCCGCTTTTTCGTGTTATTGGACAAAACCCTCATCTTTATCCCCAGCCGCCGCATTTCCTCCAGCCATTCCATAACGCCCTCCTCGGCGGCGGGACTGCCGTGCATGGACAGCGTGTTGTCAAGGTCGAGGATAAGTCCGCGCAAATGATTTTTTTTGATGAAATCCTCGTCAATGGACAGCACGTTCTTCATCCACCATTTAGGTTTAAACATCTTGTGATAAGCCTTTCCAAAATATCATATATCCGCAAAAAAGAAATAAGCCAACCCTTTCAGGCTGGCTTACCGCTTTGTAAGTGCCGGAAACCGGCTTGATATTTACTTGAACTTGCGCTTGCGAGCCGCTTCGGACTTTTTCTTGCGCTTTACCGAGGGCTTTTCGTAATGCTCTCTTTTGCGAACCTCAGCAAGTACGCCGTCGCGGGCGCAGGAACGCTTGAAACGCTTGAGCGCAGTTTCCAGTGACTCGTTTTTGCCCAGACGAACCTCTGCCATCTATATCCCTCCTTTTGCCGTTTGGCACAAGGTAAATTTCATCGAACCGTTTAAGGCACAGCCTTAAAACCCAATGTTCACTTGACATTATACATTAAATTTATCCCGTTGTCAATAGCTATTTCAAAAATTCTTCCGCGCTTATCTCAACGCCGTCCTGCCACAGGCGCTCCAGATCGTAAAAATCTCTCGTTTCCTTGTGGAATATGTGTATCACCACGTCGATATAGTCCAGCACTATCCAGTTCGCCCCCTGATAACCCTCGGTGCGCTTAGGCTCAAGCCCCGCCTGAGACAGCTTGAACTCCACCTCGTCCGCAAGAGCCTTTACCTGAGTCGTGCTGCTTCCGTTTGCGATGACGAAATAGTTTGCGATGACAGTAAGCTCATCTATCTTGATTATCTTTATATTTTCCCCTCTTTTGCTGTCTATCGCCCTGACAGCGATCTCCAGAATTTCGTTATCCGTCATAGAATATACTCCTTTTTGTACTTTGCGTAAAAATTGTACCCCTCCAACGTGCAGGCGGGTATCCTGTCCTTTTTGCCGATAGTCTTGCCTATCGACCAGCGCAGTATCATAAACATACCGTTGTCCAGGTCGTCCAATACTATTTTCCGATATTTTTCAACGTCGTCGTAATCTCTCTCCGCCGAAACGGTGTCCGCAAGAAAAACTATCTTCTCAATATCCGTCATATCCGCTTTTCCCACGGTGTGAAAGCGTATTGCGCTGAGTATCTCCTCATCGGTTATCTTCAGCACGTTCCTGACGTAATATGCTCCTGCGGGCGCATGCCACAGCTTCGGGCAGTCTATCTCGATAGGGTCGATATAAAACCCGCTGTTTTTTGCCTCCTCAAGCATAAGGTCGGGGTCTATCTCCTTCTGACAGTCGTGAAGTATTGCGGCGGTGTAAGCCTTGTCCACGTCAGCCCCGAACTTCTCCGCCAGCGTTACCGCCATCTTCGCCACGTTGACGCTGTGCTTGAAGCGTTTCCCGCCCATAAGCGGCTTTATTGTCTGTTCGTATTTTTTCAAGTCCTCATTCATAATTTTGCTCACTTTTTAAATCAGAATTCAGAGCATTATCTGCTCCTTATTTACCTCAAACGGTTACTTGCCTTTCCCGGATTTATTTCAGGCAGATTTTTTTAATTCTTTCAATGCCGATTCTAATGTATTGTCTTTTATGCTTTCCATATACTTGTTTAGCTCATTTACTACTGTAATGCACACATTCCAGAAATCCGCACTTTCTTTTTGCATTTCTTCAAATGAAATTGTATGCAAATTTGAGCTAACATTTATATTTCCTTTCAAAAAATCAATATTAAGTGTGTATTGTTCATTTTCAACAATAATTTCTACAGAATCAGATTCGCTGATGAAAACGCCCTCCTCCAGGTCTTTCCTTTCGAGGATTTCCATAAAACCATTCATAGTTTGGCAAGCTTTTGCTCTGTTATCATTGTTCCTTTCGATCTGACAGGCTTTTTGAGAGAAGAAAACATCTTTAGTATAAAGTTTGTCATTGCTAAGAATAGCCTGTGCTTGCTTTCTGACTATTTTTTCTAAGCAAGAGACACGTTCTGGTGAAAATGTATCATCACCACGGAATGAAAAAGAAAAATCGCACATATCCTTGACTCTGTTTCTGATTATATCGTTCATTCCCATTTGTCCAAGACGAGTGAAATCTTCACCTAATTTAGGAGAACACACAAAAAGCTTACTTCCGATATTCTCAAAACCTTCAGTAGAAACATACGGCAGCAGAGATATGTTCAAATCAAAGATAGGAGCTATTGAAACTATTTCGAGCGTATCATTATCGAATAGCACTCCGTAATTGCCTGTATGCCTATCCTGATTAAAACACAGCGCATCAGTAACAAGCAGTTCTCTGAATTGCTGTTCGCAACCTATACTTTCAAAAAAATCATATACATTTTGTAAGTTATGAGTGGAAGTATCTGCTATTTTCGCATATGAAACATAACCGTATTGTTCATTTGTGAACAGATCACATTTTGAAACAAGTTTATCATACAATGTTGTAAGGCTGTAAAAAACAGAGTTATCAGGGCTGATTATTTTAGCAATTTCCGACGACAGCGTTTCACAATAAGGTTCAAGTCCTTTTCCAAATTCACCGCCGCGTTTATACAAGAAAATATCAGAGCCGTTTTCTCCTGTTTTATCCTCTTTTCTAAAGCACTTTCTAAAAGAACCCTCGCAAGTGAGTTCGGGAGAGTTCAAAGAAAAACTCACATCATTCGATCCAATTCCCTCAAAAGCAAGTTTCGATATTGTTTCATTAAATTGATTGCGATATAACGATACTTGATCCCAAGAAATGTTTTCTGATTCTGCTTTGAGCCAGAATGTATCATTGATGGTCGTTGCGTGTGTTATTTTAATAAAATCCTCGTTGTTATCGCAGCCTAATTGTTTCATAAGTGTTTGCAGATGAGTATTATGCTTTGAGCCTTTTCGATTTTCGATCCACGAATTGATTTCTTTGAAACCGATTGGCAGATCGCCTGTTTTCTTGTGAAGTTCAAATACAACTCTATCTGAAAATTCTGTTGCAGGTTTTACGCAAATTACCGCCGCAACATTATCTTTATTCATAAGATAATACATATGCATATCGATCATCTCTGTTTAAATGCTTATTGTTTTTTATCAGTCACCTGATGTTCCAATTACAAAACGGAAACGTTTTTTAATCACCGTACTAATGCTCGTTTGTTTCAATAAATTCCGAATAAAATCAGAAGTTATCAGCGTGCAAGTATGGTGTAAGTAGTTTTCCGGTTTCGCATAATTCGCGCATCTGAAAATCCCGCTTTCTTCAAAACCTCGATCGACTCCGCGAAATGATCTGTCAGAACGAAATATCCGTTGTCGGTCAGTGCGGTATTCAGCTTTTTTATACAGCTTCAGCTTTTGTGCAGCGGTGAAGTGATGGAGCGATCTGAAAATTTCCGTTTAAGCACCGTCAGCATATCGGTTGACAAATCTATCCCAATCACTGACGTTTCACTGTTCAGAATAAAGTAGTATTCAAATTCAAGCCTTGCACCACAGCCCAGATCAAGAACATTTATACAGTGTTCCGACGGCGGCAAGGTTGCCGTATAAGGATAAAATTCCTCTGCGTCTCAATTTCCGTCATCATATGCTCGTCATATCCGTTCAAACGGGCGGTGAAAAAGCGTCCGTTTTTTCAAGTTTCATATTATCAACTTCCGCACTTATCCCCTATATATCCCGTTTTCCAGAATATACTCCCTGACTTCCTCGCTGAGCATTTCCGACGTATCTCCGCCGTTTTTCAGCGTTTCCCGTATCAGGGTGGAGGAAACATCGGTGACAGGCAGATTAAGCACCCGCACATGTCCCAGCTCGGCCGCCTTTTCGGTAAGGTCGGCGTAGCTGTCCTCCTCCCTTGCGGCGGCAACTACCGTGCATTCCTTCAGGATACTTTCGTACCTGAACCACTTTTCAAAGGAAAACAGCATATCCCCGCCGATAAGCAGGAAAAACTTCGTGCCCTTGGGGTAGCTGTCCTTTATTTTTCTGAGAGTATTTATAGTGTACCCCTCTCCGCCCAGTTTTTTCTCAATGTCGCTCACATTGTAAATTTTCCCCCGAAACGCCAGCCTGCACATCTCAAGGCGGTGCTGGAAATTCGTGTCGGGAGTGGGTTTATGGGGGGAATGAAACGAGGGCATTATGATTATCTCCTCCAGCCCCAGCCGCTGACGGCAGTTTTCCGCTAAGCGGATATGCCCCAGGTGAGGCGGGTCAAAGGCTCCCCCGAAAATTCCTACTCTTTTCATATCTTACCTCTTTGCCCCAGAATATCAGTCCAGATAGGAGGGCCTTTTGTCACCCTTTGGTCTGTGCTTGAAAAGCACTATCTTGTTTCCTATCACGTGGACTATCTCGCACTCCGCCGCCTCAGCCAGCACTCCTGCCGCCTCGCTTGGAGTAAGCTCGCAGGTCTCCAGCACCTTCAGCTTTATCATCTCTCTTGCTTTCAGCGCGTCCTTTACCTGTTTTATCAGCGTATCTCCGATAGGATTTTTTCCTACCTGGAAGATCGTATCCATAGTTGAAGCTATTGATTTCAGCTTTGCTCTTTCTTTACTTGTCATAAAACCCCCGATGGCAGTTGACAGTGTACAGTGTACAGTGCAAAGTTGTTGTGTCCGCTTCGCGGACATATTTGTATTGCCGCCTGCAAATTTGTACCTGTCATTTAAAATTCGTTTTTGCGAAGCAAAAACACCTTAACTGTGCACTTTGCACTTTACACTTTTAACTTATTTTATTCTCTGTTATTTTTAAGTGTTTCAGCAAGTTTTTTCATCGCATTCGCCCTGTGGCTTATCTCATTTTTTTCCTCTTCGTCAAGCTCCGCCATACTTCTGCCGTCCTCAAGCATAAATATGGGGTCGTAGCCGAAGCCGCCCTCGCCCACGGGCTCGTCGCCGATATAGCCGTCCAGCGTTCCCGTGACGCAGTATTCCCGCTTGTCGTCCAGAATGAAGTAAATCGCGCAGACAAACCTTGCGTTTCTCAGCGGAGTATCTACCCCCTGCATTTCCTCAAGCAACTTTTCTATCCGTTCCTTATCGGTAGCGTTTTCCCCTGCGTATCTTGCGGAATATATCCCCGGCGCTCCGCCCAGAAATTCCACCTCAAGCCCGCTGTCGTCGGCAATAACGGGCATACCCGACGCCGCCCTGACAGCCTTTGCCTTGATATGGGCGTTTTCCTCAAAGGTCTCGCCGTCCTCGATTATTTCGGGGTCAACTCCCGCCTCCGCCATAGATACCGCCTCAAAGCCGTAAGGCGTCAGCAGCTTTCTAAATTCTCGGACCTTTCCCTCATTTTTTGTAGCAATTATAACTTTCATTGTATTTCCTCAGTATCAGCGGTTTCAGTTTTTTCCGCAGTCAGATCCATTCCCTCAAACAGTGCCTCGGCGTAATCCTCTGGGATAAAGGGCTGAAGATCGTCTATCTTTTCACCCACGCCCACCAGCTTTACGGGAATGTCAAGCTCATTCCTTATAGGTATTATTATACCACCTTTTGCCGTTCCGTCAAGCTTTGTGAGAACTATTCCCGAAATATCCGCCGCCTCTTTGAAAAGCCGCGCCTGATTTACGGCGTTCTGCCCCGTCGTAGCGTCAAGCACCAACAGCGTTTCACGGGAGGAATTTGGCAGCTTCTGCATCGTTATCCTGTTTATCTTTTTAAGCTCCTCCATAAGATTTTTCTTATTGTGGAGCCGCCCTGCGGTATCTATTATGAGAACGTCATAGTTTTCCGCAAGGCACTTGGTGCAGGCGTCGTAAACCACTGCGGCAGGGTCCGAGCCCTCCTCCCGCTTTACGATATCCACTCCTGCTCTGTCCGTCCACACGTTAAGCTGGTCGATAGCCGCCGCCCTGAACACGTCTGCCGCCGCCACAAGGACTTTTTTCCCCTGCGCTTTCAGATTTGCGGACAGCTTGCCAACTGTGGTGGTCTTTCCCGCCCCGTTAACGCCTATCATGGTGATGACTGCGGGGGAGGAGGACAGGTCAAGCTGATTGTTCCCGCTTATCATCTGTGAGATGATCTCTTTCATTGCGGTCATAACTTCGCCTGTGTCCGACATTTTGTCCTGCTTTGCCCGTTCTCTCAGCCTGTCGCATATCTCCACAGCCGTTTCAGCGCCCAGATCCGCCGTTATAAGCGTTTCCTCCAGCTCGTCGAAAAATTCGTCGTCTATCTTCTTATATCCTCTGAACAGCTCGCCTATTTTTCCCGCAAGACTGTCCGTAGTCTTTTTCAGCCCGTTTTTCAGCTTTTCAAAAAGTCCCATAAAACCCCCGTAGTCAGTTGACAGTGTACAGTGGACAGTGGACAATTGTGGAGTTTTTCGCCGTAGGCGAAAAACAGATTAGGATTGCCGCCTGCAAATTTGTACCTGTCATTCAAAATCCGTTTTTGCGAAGCAAAAACACCTTAACTGTGTACTTTGCACTGTGCATTTTTAACTTTCAGTTTATTCCAGTTCTTCCTCCACGTCCGCCAGCTCCTGCCTGAGCAGTCTTGACACGCCCTTTTCCTGCATGAACACTCCGTACAGCACGTCGCAGCCCTCTATCGTTCCTCTGCGGTGAGTTATGGTCATAAGCTGGGTACTGCCCGAAAAGCGTTTCAGATAGGTTATGTACTTCACCACGTTCACCTCGTCAAGGGCGGCGTCCACCTCGTCAAGCATACAAAACGGCGTGGGTCTGTGGAGCAGCATAGCGAAATAAAGCGTTATCGCCACCATAGTCTGCTCCCCGCCCGACAGGGAAATAAGGTTCTTTATCAGCTTTCCCGGCGGGGCGGCGTATATCTCTATCCCGCTGTTCAGCACGTCATTCGGGTCGGTAAGCTCAAGATGAGCGCTCCCCCCGCCGAACACCTCGATGAATACCCGCTGAAAATGCTCGTTTATGTCGTTGAAGCTGGACAAAAATCTCGCCTTTATGTCGGCTGTAAGGCTTTCTATCAGCTTTTCCAGCTCTCTCTTGGAGCCCTCTACGTCGTCAAGCTGTTTTTTCAGCTCCGCAAACCGTGCCGAGACCTCCTCGTATTCTTCGATAGAGGCAAAATTCACGTTGCCAAGGGCGGTTATCTTCCGTCTTAACTCCGCAAGCCTGTTCTTTGCGGCGGAAATGTCCTTTGGAACGCTTGCGGCAGCGTAAGCCTCGGTGGGAGTCATCTCATACTTGTCCCACAGCCCCGACTTTATCCTTTCGCTTTCCTTTTCGCAGGCGTCCTTTCGCTCGGTAGCTATGGCAAGAGCGTTGGAGAATTTTTCCTTGTCCTCGCTTTTTTCTCTTATCTCCTTGTTTATCTCGCCTGAGCGCTTTTCAAGGGCGTTCAGCTGTTCTATCAGCTCCGCGCCCTCGTCCTTGCTCCCTGCAAGACGGGCTTTGAGCGTTTCTCCCTGCTTTACCTTTTCCTCGATATCGGAATTTAGCTGAGCTATCTTTTCCTCCTGCTCCGCTATTTCCTGTTGAAGTGCGTTCCCGCCAAGGTCGAGAGCCTTTCTGCTCTCCTCCATATCCGCCTTGCGGGACTGTATATGCTCGATATCCTTTTTCAGCGCAAGATTTTCCAGTCCCAAAGCGGTGATTTTATCGCCAAGGGCGTTCCTCTCCTCAAGACGTTTCTGCACGCCCTCGTCCGCCTGCTTTATGCTTTGGGCAAGCGCCTCTGCGTCCTTTTCGCACTGTGCAAGCTCTTTTTTGCTCTGCTCTATTGTTTCGTTATATTTTGCAATATCCGTATCCGCGCGGGCAAGCATAGCTTCCTCGCTGTCCTGCTGTTCTTCGGCGGAGGAAATAAGCTGCTTCGTTGCGGCGATCTCTGCGCTGATGCCCGTTTCCTCCGCATTTGCGGCGGCAAGCTGTTCGTTGTAGCCCTCCATTTCAATGGACATCTTGTTTACTTCCTCACGGAGGACGGACAATTCTTCATTTGCGGTTTTCAGCTTTGCGGACAGCTCCTCCGCTTTCACGGTCAGCGTTTCTATCTCCTGATTTCTTGCGATTATCCCCGAGGTTTCCTTTAAAGAACCGCCTGTAAAGGAACCCCCTGCGTTTATCACCTGACCGTCAAGGGTGACTATCTTGAACTTATATCCGTTTTTCTTTGCGATGACCGTTGCGGTGTCTATGTCCTCCACCACGGCGCATCTTCCCAAAGCGAACCTGATTATATCCTCATACTTTTTGTCGCACTTTACAAGGTCGCTTGCTATCCCCTCAAAGCCGTATTCCCCCTCAAGGTCTGCGTTCAGCGTGTTCCCCTTTACCGAGGTCAGGGGCAGGAAGGTAGCACGTCCGCCGCCCGTTTCCTTAAGATAGCGTATGCACCTTTTTGCGGCGTCCTCATTTGTTACGATAACGTTCTGCAAAACTGCGCCCAAAGCGGTTTCGATAGCGACGGTGTACTTTTTGTCCACCTTGATGACGTCCGCCACCGTGCCCTCAACGCCACTCACCTTTCCGTGCCTTGCGGCGTTTATCACGGACTTTACGCTGGAGGCGTACCCCGCCATATTCTTCTCCACGTCGGAAAGTATCTCCAGCCTTGACTTGCACTGCTCATGCTCACGTCGAAGCTGTTCAAAGCTGTTTTGCTTTTCCTCCAGCTTTGCCTTTTTCCCGCCGAACAGACGGGAATAGCCCGATAGCTTGTTTTCAGCCTCGTTTTTGCTTTCCTGCACCGAGGACAGCTTTTCCTCCAGCTCCTTCCGCTTTGCCCGCCATTCCTTTATCTGCGCCTCTCTCGCCTCAAAATGCTCCTTTGAAGCGGCAAGCCGTTCCTGAAGATCGGTAATGCTCTGTGCGGCGGACTCGGCGGTAAGCTGTAACTGCGTCTTTTTAGTCAGCAGCTCGCTCTGCCTGTTTTCAAGCTCCTTATATTCACGGTCAAACTCGTCGTTTTTTGCCGACATTTCCGAAAGCTGTGCGCCAAGGCGCTTTGCCTGTTCGTCGTTGCTTTGCAGGAGCTTTTCTTTTTCCTCTATATCGGCTTCGGCGGCGTTTATCTTTTCTTCAAGCTCAGCCGAACCGTTTTCGCTGTCCTTTATCTGTTGTTTTATCTGCTCGATTTTTTCGTTGCAGTGAAGAATTTCATTTTCCAATACCGCCTTTTCGCGGTCGGCGGCGGCTATCTCGTCCCTTGCGGCGTCGCCTTTCCTGCGCAATTCCTCCTGCTGTGCGGAGATAAGCATTTTCTTTTCAGCAATTTCCTCGTTTTCCCGTTCAAGCTCCTCTATCTCACGCTGAAAATGCTCGCATTCCCCTTGATTTGCCAGTATCCTGTCGTCCTGCTCGATAAGCTCTCTGCCTATCCTCTCTAAGTCCCACACGCCGACGCCTATATCAAGGGCTTTTTCCTCCTCCATAAGCACCCGCGCCTGTCTTGCTTTTTCCGACTGCTTTTCCAGCACGGGAATGCGGGCGGAAAGCTCCGTTTCGATATCCTTCAGGCGCATTATGTTGTCGTTGGCTCTTGCAAGATCGCGCTCCGCCTCCTGCTTTCTGTGGAGGAATTTGGAGACTCCCGCCGCCTCCTCAAAAAGCTCCCGCCTTTGAGTATCACGGCTGTTTATGACTTCCGAGACACGCCCCTGCCCGATAATGGAATAACCGTCCCTGCCGAGACCCGTTCCCATAAGCAGCTCCTGAACGTCTTTCAGACGGCTTTTTTCGTTGTTTATCAGATATTCGCTGTCGCCCGTCCTGTACAGCTTTCTTGTGATAACTACCTCGTCGCTGTCCACGTTCAGCGCCCTGTCGGTGTTGTCGATGGTGAGGGAGACCTTTGCAAAGCCCATAGGCTTGCGGGAAACGGTGCCGTGAAAGATAACGTCCTCCATCTTATCTCCGCGCAGAGTTTTAGCGCCCTGCTCTCCCATAACCCAGCGCAGGGCGTCGCTTATGTTGCTTTTGCCGTTGCCGTTGCTTCCCACGATAGCGGTCATTTTCCTGTCGAAATTCAGCTCCGTCTTGTCCGCAAAGGACTTGAACCCCTGAATTTCCATGGATCTAAAAAACATCGCCTGTCCTCAATTTCTTTTATCGTCTGCGGCGTGTATCTCCAAAAGAACGCCGCTTTTTTCCTTCATTTTGAAAGTTATCCCCTGCTCCGCCAGCGCCTGCTTGTTGCAGCCGCCGTGTCCCGAAACGAGGCTCATATTCTTCCTGTCCGTGTAGATAACGAACCTGCTCCCGCCGATCTTTTCCATCTCAGCGAGCATTTTCCTGTACATTCTCCTGCTTTCCACTATGTCGCCGAGAGCAGGGTGGTAAGCTCCGCCTGTGCGCTGTTTTGCCACTTCCTCAGAGGCATGAAGTCCCAGACGTATCACAGGAATGTTCTTTTCCTCAAAAAAGTCCAGCAGCTTTGCACACAATTCCACCGTTTCCTCAAAGGAAAAGCTGTTGTAAACTCCCTTTTCCCGCAGTTCGTCCAACATCGTGCCTTTAAGTATAACGGTTGGGTATATCCTCACCGTGTCGCATTTCAGCTCTGCAAATTCTCTTGCAGTTTCAAGGCAGTATTCAGGCTTATCGCCGTACAGTCCCGTCATCATCTGCAAGCCCAGTTCAATGCCGTAAGCCTTTATCATTCCGCTTGCCCGCCTTACGTCCTCGGCGGTATGACCGCGGAGATTTGCTTTCAGCACCTCGTCGTTCATACTCTGAGCGCCAAGCTCCACCGCAGTGACGCCGAACAGCTTAAGCTCCTCCATTATCTCCTCGTCAATGCAGTCGGGACGGGTGGAACAGCGTATCCCGCCGTACTGTTCGGGGAACGCCTTAACGTATTCCGAAGCGGCAAGCAGCAGTTCCCGCCGATAATCCTTATCCACAGCGGTAAAGCTGCCGCCGAAAAAAGCTATCTCCGCCTGTAAATTATTTTTTTGCAGCAAAGGCACCTGCGCCGCCAGTATCTCCCTCACTTCCTCGGGGAAAGGCGCTCTCTCGCTTCCGCTGATGAACCGCTGATTGCAGAAGGAGCAGGTGTTTGGACAGCCCTTGTGGGGGATAAAAATGGAAAGATTAGTTTGTTTCATAGCCCATCAGCTTTACAGCCTCTTTTGCGGCGTTTTGCTCCGCCTCTTTTTTGCTTGCGCCAACGCCCGTTCCAATAATCTGCCCGTTTAAAAGCACGTTTGAAGTGAAGGTCCTGTTGTGCGCCGCTCCGCTTTCGTCCGCAAGCTCATAAACTACCTTTTCTTCGGGATTTTGCTGGATTATCTCCTGCAAAATGGTCTTGTAGTCGCCGATGAGCAGTTTTCCGCTTTTCAGCACGTCGATAGGGGGAATGAACGGCAGAATAAACTTTTGCGCCGCCGAAAATCCTCCGTCAAGATAAATAGCCGCTATCAGCGCCTCAAACGCGTCCGCAAGTATCGAACGGCGGTGACGTCCGCCAGTGTTTTCCTCGCCCTTGCCTAAAAATATCTCGTTGCCCAGCCCTATTTTTTCCGCAAAAGGGAACAGGGAATGCTCGCACACTATGCTGGCTCTCAGCTTTGTGAGCTGTCCCTCGGGCTTGTCTAAATTCTCAAAAAGATACTTTGAAACTACCAGGGAAAGCACGCTGTCACCTAAAAACTCCAGCCGTTCGTTGCTGTGGTGGTTTTTTCCGCCCACAAACGAGGAATGGGTCAGCGCCTCCTTAAGCAGTCCCTTATCCTTAAATTCATATCCTATCCGCTGTTCAAAATCAGTCATTTGCAACCTCTGTACCGTCTGTATTCAGCTTCTGCAGTGCGGCGGTCATCTCCTCGATAACGTTGTTTTCGATAAATTCCTTCGCCTGCCTTACCGCATTCTTGAACGCCAAAGCGTCGCTGCTGCCGTGAGCCTTTATAACAGGCTTTGCCGTACCCAGCAGGGGAGAACCGCCCGTTTCGCGGTAGTCCATTTTCCTTGACAGCTCCTTTATCCCTTTCATTGTGAAAAGGGAGCCTATTTTCGTGCCGAAATTCTTGAAAAACAGGCGTTTAAGGGAAATTTTCATAAATTTTCCCATACCCTCGATAGTTTTAAGATAAACGTTCCCCGTAAAGCCGTCCGTCACCAGAACGTCACAGCCGCCGAGCGCCGCCTCTCTTCCCTCGATACTGCCGATAAAGTTTACAGGCGCTTTCAGCAGAAGTTCTCTCGCCTCGCGCTCCAGATCTCTGCCCTTTTCCTCCTCGGTGCCAACGTTGAGCAGTCCTACACGGGGACTTTGCACGTTCATTATCTTGTCCATATAAACGCTGCCCATAACGCCGAACTGCTGTAACATCTCTGCCCTGCACTCCACGTTCGCCCCGCCGTCAAGGAGTATGTAGTTATTGTCCGCCGAGGGCATTATGGGAGCAAGTGAGGGGCGCTTCACGCCCTTTATTCTGCCTATCAGTGTGGTACCTCCTACCACCAGCGCCGCCGTACTGCCGCCGCTGATGAAAGCGTCCGCCTCGCCGTTTTTCACAAGCTGGAACGCAACGCCCATTGAGCTGTTCAGCTTAGCCTTTCGTATGTTGGTGGGATTGTCCTCTATTCTGATAATGCCGTCTGCGTTTTTCACCGTGATATTCTGAGTTGAAACGCCCAGCGCCTTTATTCTCTCGTTTACCTGCTTTTCGTCGCCGCAGAGAACGATATTGACGCCGTATTCCTTTACCGCCAGCGCAGCGCCCTTTATCACCTCGTCGGGAGCGTTGTCGCCGCCGAAAGCGTCCATTGCGACTGTTATCCTTGCCATTTTAACAAACCCCTTTCCGATTTTACTTGACGTAAGCGGCTTTCAGCCTTTCAAGCCCTCTTGCCGCTATCTTTTCGTATCTGTCCTGCTTGTTTTTTATATTTTCCTCAAGGGGCGGGAGTATCCCCATATTCGCCCCCATAGGCTGAAAATCCTTGTTTTCCGTGGAAACGTGCCTGCAAAGAGCCCCGCACATAGTGCCGTCGGGAAGTACAAGCTCAGCTTCCCCCAAAATCCTTTTTGCAAGGCTTATCCCTGCGATGATCCCACTCATTGCGCTTTCAACGTAGCCCTCCACCCCGGTCATCTGCCCTGCAAAAAAGACGTTTTCACTGCCCTTAAGCATAAACCTGCCGTCAAGGAGCAGGGGAGAGTTTAAAAACGTGTTGCGGTGCATAACGCCGTATCTTGCAAATTCGGCGCTTTCAAGCCCCGGTATCATACCGAACACCCGCTTTTGCTCAGGGAATTTCAGATTTGTCTGAAATCCCACGATATTGTACAGCGTTCCCTCGGCGTTTTCCCTGCGCAGCTGAACTGCCGCCCAAGGGCGGTGACCCGTGCGGGGGTCGGTAAGTCCCACAGGCTTCATACAGCCGTATCTCACGCTTTCCTCCCCGCGCTTTGCCAGGACCTCAACAGGCATACAGCCCTCGTAAACGGTTAAGTCCTCAAATTCCTTCAGCGGCGCCGTTTCCGCATTTATCAGCTCGTTATAGAACCGCTGATATTCCTCCCTGTTCATAGGGCAGTTGATGTAGTCCGCCTCCCCCTTGTCATAGCGGGTGGCGAAAAACGCCCTTGTCATATCAATGCTCTCAAAGGTAACTATGGGAGCCGCGGCGTCGTAGAAGCTGAGCGTATCGCCGCATTTTTCCCTTATCGCCTGCGCCATTTTGTCAGAGGTAAGAGGACCCGTAGCGATGATCGTGTCCTTTTCGGGAAAGCAGGTTATCTCCTCCGAAACCACCGTTATATTGGGGTGGGAATTTATCTTTTCGGTAACGTAGTCGGAGAAAAGCTCACGGTTCACCGCCAGCGCTCCCCCTGCGGGAACGGCAGTTTTGTCCGCCGCCTCAAGTATCAGCGAGCCCAGTATCCGCATTTCCGCCTTAAGCATACCGCTTGCGCTGTTTATCCTCGCCGCTTTCAGGGAGTTGGAGCATACCAGCTCCGCCAGACCGTTATAGCGGTGAGCAGGAGTGCGCTTGTTCGGCTTCATCTCGAAAAGCGTGACTCTTATCCCTCTTTCCGCCAAAGCCCAAGCCGCCTCACAGCCCGCAAGCCCGCCGCCGATGACTGTCGCTTTATTCACAAAAACAGCTCCTTAATTTTCGTCAGGTTCTCTCTCGTAATCGCAGCCCTCGCCGTCGCAGTATATCTTACCCTTTTTGCCTGCCTTTTTGAACAGCGTCTTTCCGCATTTGGGACAGGTTTCGGGGATAGGCGTATCCCAGTTCATATAGCCGCATTCCTTGTAGTTTTCACAACCGAAGAAGGGCTTCCCCTTTTTGGATTTTTTCGCCAGCATCTTGCCGCCGCATCTGGGGCAAAGTCCCCCTGTTTCAACTACTATCTTCTTCGTGTTTTTACATTCGGGAAATCCCGAACAGCCTAAAAACTTCCCGTAAGGCCCTATCTTTATCACCATAGGCTTTCCGCAAAGCTCGCAGACCTGGTCGGTAGGCTCGTCGGGTATCTTCACCCGCTTGCCGTCCATTTCCTCCTCCGCTTTTGTGAGAGTTTTGGAGAAATCCTTGTAGAAATCTCTCAGGACTTCCACCCATTCCTCCTTGCCCTCTTCTATCTTGTCAAGGTCGGTCTCCATTTTTGCGGTGAACTTAACGTCCACGATATGCTGAAAATGCTCCTCCAGCAGTACTGTTATGGTATCGCCAAGAGGCGTGGGCTTGAGCTGTTTCTGCTCAAATTCCACGTAATGCCTGTCAAGTATGGTTGAAATAGTGGGAGCGTAGGTGGAAGGCCTGCCTATGCCGTTTTCCTCCAGCGCCTTTATCAAAGTCGCCTCGTTGTATCTTGGAGGGGGCTGGGTGAAATGCTGGTTGCCTGTAAGCTCCTGCACCTTCAGCTTTTCTCCCTCAGTCAGCTTCGGAAGCGCGCCTCCGTTTTCCTCATCGTTTTCGGAAACCTCGGCGTACAGCTTGGTAAAGCCCTCGAACTTCACGGTAAAGCCGTTTGCCTTGAACGTACAGCTGCCCGCCTTAATTGAAGCGGCGACTGTGTTCAGCTGAGCGTTAGCCATCTGGCTCGCCATAAATCTCTCCCATATCAGCTTGTACAGCTTATACTGGTCAGAGGTAAGACTGCTCTTTATGCTCTGTGGAGTTAATGCTACCGTTGAGGGACGCACCGCCTCGTGAGCGTCCTGGACGTTGCTTTTCGTTTTGTACGTTCTGGGCTTGTCGGGCAGGTAGTCCTCGCCGTAAAGCTCCTTTATAAGCGCCGCCGCAGCCGCCTTTGCCTCGTCGGAGATACGCAGGCTGTCAGTTCTCATATAGGTGATAAGACCAACTGCGCCCTGACCCTCTATCTCAACGCCCTCGTACAATTCCTGCGCCGCTTTCATAGTACGGCGGGAGTTAAAGCCGAGGCGTCTGTTCGCTTCCTGTTGTAAGGTGGAAGTGGTGAACGGGGGAGCAGGCTGTTTTTTGCGGGTGGATTTTTTTATCTCGTCCACCGCAAAGTCCTGTCCCTCAAGGCTTTTCAGTATCTTGTCGGCGTCCGCCTTGCAGTTTAATTCCGCTTTCTTTCCGTCCACCTCGGACAGCTTGACAGGGAAAGCCTTTTTGCTTGAAGCGGCAAGGAGCTTCCCGTCAATGCTCCAGTATTCCTTGGGAACGAACGCCTTTATCTCGTTTTCACGGTCGACTATCAGCTTTACCGCCACGGACTGAACTCGTCCTGCCGAAAGCCCTCTGCGCACCTTTTTCCACAGGAACGGGCTCAGCTTGTACCCCACGATACGGTCAAGGATACGCCTTGCCTGCTGTGCGTTTATCAGGTCGGTGTCAAGACTGCGGGGATTTTTCATTCCCGCCTCAACGCCGCTTTTCGTTATCTCGGAAAAGGTAACTCTGATAGGTTGACTGCCGTCAAGTCCCAGCACGTTGGCAAGGTGCCATGAAATGGCTTCTCCCTCACGGTCAGGGTCGGTTGCAAGATACACCTTTCCCGACTTTTTGACGTAGCCCTTCAGCTCTTTTATCAGATTCGCCTTATCCTTCTTGTTCTCGTAAACGGGAGCGAAATCATGCTCCACGTCCACGCCGAGCTTTGATTTTGGCAGATCTCTTATATGCCCCGCACAGGCGACAACGTGATATTTTTTGCCCAGATATTTCTGTACGGTCTTCGCCTTTGAGGGCGACTCCAAAATTACTAAATCAGACATAGATCCCCCAGTTGACAGTTGACAGTTGACAGTGTAAAGTGTAAAGTTAAGGTGTTTTTTGCCTTTGGCAAAAAACAGATTTTGGATTTTCGCCTGCGGGTCCGCACTTTTGCGTTGATACGTTACAGGTTTTTTACATTGTCAAATATCTGCTGTCAGTTCCGTTTTGTCATTTCCCAGCATATTATTGCTGCCGCCGCGGCGGCGTTCAGCGACTCTGCGCCGCTTACGGGAATGTATATTTTTTTGCAGAGAGCAGCGGCGGTCTTTGAAACGCCGTGCCCCTCGTTGCCTATTATAACGGCGGCTTTTTCGGGAAAAGCAACGTCCCCCAGCTTTTCCGCCGTCCTGTCCAGCATAGCGGCGTATACCTCAAAGCCGCTGTTTTTCAGCCCCGCAATCGCCTTTTCCGTGTCCGCCTGATACACGGGGATACGAAAAACGCTTCCCATCGAGGCTCTCAGGGTCTTGGGCGACCATATGTCGGCGCTGTCGCCGCACATGATAACTCCGTCCATTCCCAAAGCCTCGGCAGTTCTCAGCATAGTGCCTGCGTTGCCGCTGTCCTGGACGCAGTCCAGAACCAGAATTTTCCCGCTGTTTAATATTCTATCAGGATTTACGGATTTGTCAAGGATTTTCCCCGCGATGAAAATGCCCTGCGGGGACTTTTGCTCGCTTAAATAAAGATAAACTTCATCTGAAACCGTGGTAACTTCACAAACCGCTTTCAGCTTTTTCGCAATTTCGGGAAATTTCTGCTCCGCCGTGTCGCTTATCAGCGTCCATTCAGGGGTTATCCCCGCTGAAACGGCCTCCATACACAGCTTTACGCCCTCTGCGGCAAACAGCCCTGTTTCGTCCCTCAGCTTTTTCTCTCTCAGCAAGCTCTTGCTTTTTACTATCAGAGGATTTTTCCTTGAAGTGATTTTCATTTGACAATACTCCGCAGGTGTGATATTCTATAATAAACTTACAAATTAAAAGGTGATAAAATGGTTTTTTCCGAGCTGAAAAACATATCCGCCGAAACGGGGCTTCTTTGGGACGAGGACCGTCTTGCCCTTATCGGCACACTATATGATTATCCCGCCGTGCTTAAGGATATACCTGAAAAGAGGGAATATCTTCTTACGGTTTTCTGCCGTATGCGCCCGAGCGTTGATGAAAGCGTCACGAAAGGGATAACCCTTTTGCTGGACAAGCTGCCCCAAAATGCCGTTGCAGGCAGGAAAAACGAGCTTCACTACCAGCAGCTCCGCTTTAACGCCCAGTTTCTTTATCAGGAAAATCTTCCCCTGCTTGCGGACTTTGTGAAGGGGCTTGTCTCGCTTTTGAACAGCTTTCAGCTTGTCCCCTGCGAAATGGACGAAAAGACGGCGTTCCCAGTCGAAAAAATTCAGCCGAAAAAGAGGGAAAAGCGTCCCGCAGACAGCGTTTCCAAGCGCTTTGACAAATACAGCGTCAGAGGCTTTATAGGCGCGTTTCTTGGCGCGGCGGCGATGTCGGTGATATCGGGAATGATAATCAAAGCCAACGACGGCTCGAACGTGGGCGTTATGCTGGCGTCCTGGTCGGCGGGAGCGCTTATCGCGCTGGTGACACTTGCGGACTACCGTTTCCTCGCCCGCAAGATAGACGTTTTCGGCACCTTGTCCTGCTCCGCACTGACTGCGGCGGCGTGCTTTATCTGCTCCTGGATAGGGACGGTGAGGGCGATGATAAACACAGCCTCCGCAATTTTCCCCGACGTTCCGTTTTTCAGTGCCGTGAGGAACCGCACCTTGTATCTCGTGCTTTTCGGCGAGATAACCGACGATTTCATTTTAATGCTGGTAAAGAGCCTTTTCAGCGCGTTGATAGCGTCGGCGGCGTTTTACACAGTATATTACCGCCGCCACTCCGCAATAATGTACAGCGAGGGCGGGGATTACGTTGCAAAAAGCTGATTTTCCCCGGAAAAAGCCTTGCTTTGCTGAAAATAAATCGCTTTATATATACGAAATATCACGCCCGTAAACACAGGCGTGATATTTTTTGCCTTTACATAGCGGCTTTAGCCTTCTCGCAAAGAGAGGTGAAAGCGGCGGGGTCGTTTATTGCGATCTCGGAGAGCATTTTGCGGTTGAGCGCAATATCAGCTTTTTTAAGACCGCCCATAAATGTGGAATAATTCATACCGTTGAGCTTGCAGCCTGCGCTTATTCTTGCGATCCACAGTCTGCGGAAATCTCTCTTTTTAAGACGTCTGCTTATATAAGCGTACTGACCTGATTTCCATACGGCTTCCTTGGCGGTTTTGAAAAGTCTGCTTTTTCCGCCCCAGTAGCCCTTTGCCAGTTTAAGTGTTTTATTTCTTCTCTTGCGTGTAGCAAGTGCGCCTTTTACACGAGCCATTGTTCATATCCTCCTTTACTTTGCGTAAGGCATGAGAGCCTTGATCTCTTTCATATCCGCTTCGCTGGCGTAAGAGCCTGCACGGTTGTTGCGCAGACGCTTTCTGCCCTTTTGAATGAGTCTATGACGGCGGTTGGTGGTCTGATACTTTACCTTGCCGCCTGCCGTGAACTTAAAGCGTTTCTTGGCGCCGCTGTGGGTCTTGATCTTGTTTTTCATTTATATAGCCTCCGTTCCTTTATTTTACAGATTTATTGTTCATTGCCGCAGCAAAAAGCCGCTGACATTGACAGCGTTTATTCCTGAGTGTCTGTGATGTCGGTGTTCTCAGTGTTCTCGGTGCTTTCGTCGGGCTCGGACTTTTCGGGTTCGGGCTTTTTCTCCTGCTTCGGCTTGGGAGCTTTCTTTGCAGAAGGAGCAGCTTTCGGCTGCAACACCGCAGTAAAGTTCTTGCCCTCAAGCAAAGACGGCTTATCCGCAGCGCCGTAATCGGCGGCGGCGTCCATAAAGCGCTTCATAAGCTCCTCCCCCAGATTCATATGGGAAAGCTCTCTGTTGCGCTTGAAGCGTATCCTTATCTTTACCTTATCGCCGTTTTGCAGGAACTTTATCGCCTGAGCCACCTTGCGGTTGAAGTCGTTGGTGTCGATATTAAGGAACATACTTACTTCCTTAAGCTCAGACTGCTTCTGGTTCTTTTTCGCTTCCTTCTCACGCTTGGTCTGCTCAAAACGGTATTTTCCGTAGTCCATTATCCTGCACACGGGAGGAACCGCCTGCGGTGCGATGAGGACAAGGTCAAGATCCGCCTCCTCCGCATGCTTTAACGCCTCCTCTGAGGACATTATGCCGAGCTGTTCATTTTCAGGTCCGATAACACGGACTTCCTTTTCGTTTATCTCCTCGTTGATGAGGGGCTGTTTAGCGCTGATGGTCAGACACTCCTTCCGATAGTTGATAGTTTTTAGTTATTAGTAGTTAGTTTGTGGAAAATAAAAAGCACGGGAAGACGCTCCCGTGCTGAAAAATCATAGTTATAGATCTTCCGCAAAACATTGACCCTTTCGCAAAGCTGAGGGTGAGAGCAAATCTTCTTTTTGTTATGCACTTATGTATTATAGCAGGTGTTATTGGGTTTGTCAAGGGGGAAAGGAAAATTTTTTAGGAAAAAGCTGTTTTATTCTCTTGACAAAAGGGGAGAAGTCGTGTAAAATATGACCGTCAGATGTTGGATCGCTCATTGTAGTGGCGTTTCGCTGCCGTCCGTTTAATCACAATGGGAAATGCGGCCTGTTTTATTGGCGTTTCACTGCCGTCCGCTTATCCACAACGGGGAATGCGACCTGTTTTATTGGCGTTTCGCTGCCGTCCGTTTATCCACAACGGGAAAGGCGACCTGTAAAAGCGATCATATTTTAAAAAATCTATCCCGCCTCAAGCGGGAGCTTAAGGGCTGTTGAAACAGTCCTTATTTTTTTAAGTCACTGCTTTCTTTATTTGTCATATCCACCCTTTTAATTCCTCTAAAAACTCTTTGTAATCATCATCAGACCAATAGAAAGTCAGTTCTTCCTCCGAATAGTCGTCAGGCTTATCGCGCATAAAGCCGCTGTCAACGTCATATCCGAATTTTTGCAGCACTGCCTGTGCAAACTCCCTGAAAAACATTCCTATTCCCGTAATTATGTTGCCGTCCTCTACTACTCCCTTATGCACAAAGTTATCTTTTTCAATGAATTCAAAAGTATCTGCCATTTGCATAAAATAGCCTGCCGTAAATTTTTTGCCGTTTAATATCCCTGCTTTTGACAGCAGGACGGGAGATGATGAGATAGCCGCAAAAACAACGTCCGAATTTTCACCGCTTTTCAGAAAATCGATCAGCTTTTCATCAAATAATGCAGGCAGCGGATTTACGGTGCCGGGCAAGATCACGCAGGAATAATCGGTTATTTTTACTTCTTCTGTTGTTTTTGTGGGGAAAACACGCAGTCCTTCTTCGCTTGAATACTCTTTATTATCGGTTGCAATAAAGTCTATCTTCTCTCCGAACCAGACTGACAGCGCAGATGTAAGGCAGGTTATTTCCTGCAAGGAAAAATCAGGATACAATAAAACTGCAAATTTTCTCATTATGTTTACCTCCTTTAGAAGAAGCGTTTATTGCTTTAAATTATACTTTGTTGCTTTCGTCTTGTCAATATTCTTAAAATATGCTACAATATACCCAAAAACAACAGGAGGAAACCACAATGTCCCTTGAAGAAATATACGCAAAAATGCACGGGGAAAAGCTGTATCTCCCCAACGAGCCTAAACTTGCGGAGGAGCAGTTGAAGTGCCTCGACCGACTTTACGATTTCAATATGACCCGCCCCACCGAGCAGGAAAAGCGGGCGGAAATGCTGAAAACAATGTTCGCTGAGATAGGGGAGAACTGCTACATCGAGCCGCCGCTTCACGCCAATTTCGGCGGGAAATTCGTACATTTCGGCAATAACATCTACGCAAATTTCAACCTGACACTTGTGGACGACACACATATTTATGTTGGCGATTACACGATGTTCGGACCAAATGTCATTCTCGCCACAGCGGGACACCCCGTTCTGCCCAAACTCCGTGAGCAGGTCTACCAGTTCAATTCCCCCATTCATATAGGAAGAAACTGCTGGCTTGGCGCAGGCGTCATCGTCCTGCCGGGCGTTTCCATAGGCGACAACTCCGTTATCGGCGCAGGGAGCGTTGTGACAAAGGACGTTCCCGCCAACGTGATAGCGGTGGGCGACCCTTGCAGGGTCCTCCGTGAGATAGGCGAAAAGGACAGGGAAGTGTATTTTAGGGATTTGAGGATAGACGTGTGAAAGTCCTATAATTCACACTACCCGCCCGTCGGAAATCCTTATCGTTCTTCCGCATTTTGCGGCAATTTCGGGATTGTGGGTAACGATAAGTATAGTTTTCCCCTGCTCACGGTTCATTCTGAGGAGCATTTCCATTACCTCGTCGCCCGATTTTTCGTCAAGGTTTCCCGTCGGCTCGTCGCAGAGGAGGACGTCGGGATCGTTTATCAAAGCCCTCGCTATGGCGGCACGCTGCTGCTGTCCGCCTGAAAGCTGGGAGGGATAGTGATTTATTCGGTCGGAAATTCCAAGGCTGTCTATCAGCCTTTGGTAATTTTCGGCCTTTTTGTTTGCAAGGCGTGCGGGAAGAAGTATATTTTCCGCCGCCGTAAGCTCAGGGAGCAGGTCAAAAAACTGAAATACAAATCCTATGCGGTTAAGACGGAAGTCGGCGGAATCGGAGTCGCTCAGAGCAGTTATCTCGGTATCGTCATAGAATATTTTCCCCTCGTCGGCGGCGTCAAGACGTCCCAAAAGGTTCAGCAGGGTGGATTTTCCGCTGCCCGATTTTCCGATGATAGCCACCGTTTCTCCGTTTTCTATCCTGATATTTGCGTCCTTCAGGGCGGAAACTCTGCCCTCGCCCGTTCCGTATACCTTTGAGAGATTTTCCGTTCTTATCATTGTCTTGTCCTCCCCTCGCTCAAGTCGGATGAAATGCCTGATTTGAATTTTTTCAGCGCCCTCACCGTAAGCAAAATCGTTATTCCGCTTATCACGACGAACAGTATCGCCGCAGGTATCTCAGGCTCCACCTGCCACCAGTTGCGGTACAGGAAAAATGTGTTGATTATCTCCTTTTGGTGAGCAAAGTGACTTTCTTCAAGCGTCACGCCGTCAGGCAGCGCCTCCTCCGAGAGCCGCAGACCCACATACGCCGCCCTCTGGAGCAGCTTTAAAACAGCATATGCCGAAACTGACGCTATCAGCGGTATTTTCAGGCTGTGGGAAAGCAGTCTTTTGCGTATTCGCGCCTTTGACGTTCCCACCGCGCGAAGTACTGATATCTGATAGGATTTAAGGCGTATTTTCATTCCTATACCGTTGAAATATGCGGCAAAGCCCAGAACAGACATAATTATCAGCAAAAGCACCGCCGTGCCGTACTGCGACGCCTTGTTCATAAGCTCCTCCCTTTGCAGTGTTTCAAGAGAGGTCATAGACATTTGCGCCTGCGTCGGTATCAGTGAGCCGTCTATCGGCTCAAAGCAGTATATCTGCGTATAGGACGCATTTGTTATCCCCATAGCCTTAGCGCCTGTGGCGGTGGTGAGAAAATTGTAGGAGGTTCCCCAGGTATCACTGTTCCTTACTGCGCTCCTCAGCACGGGAGAAAGGGAATTGTCGGGCGTAGCCTGCGGCAGACAAATCACTGCCCCTATCTTCACGTCTGCTCTTTCAAGCTCGCTTATACCGTATGGGTTTTCATCGGAAAAGCAGACTGTGCCGAGGCTCACCGTTTCTCCCGCCGTAAAGGGGGGATTTTTGCTTTCGGTCACTAACAGCAGTTCTTCGCCGCTGTTCAGCTTGTCAAGATCGATTTTCCCCTGAATAACGTAATTGCCGAGGGAAAGTATATCCTTTCCTTCCGCCAGCCGTGTTACTGACTGATAAAGCTTTTTTGAGCCTATCTGCCCCTCGTCGAAGAAATCCTTGTATTTGTCGGCGGAAAAGCTGATTATCATATCCTTTGCGCCTTGGTCAAGGGTTATCATATTCTCATATTCGTTTTCCCCGCTGTCGGAGATGATAAACTGATTGTTCACTGCGCCTGCAAGGATAACGTTCTGGGGCAGCTTTTCTGCGGCGGTATCGTCTATTCCTGCGGAATAACTGCTCTGCGCCATAACGAATTTTCCCGTATCTCCCGTCCCTATGTTGTTAAGAGTGGGAGCAGCGCTTTCATAATACTCCGCAATGCCGTATTCCTCCATATCGAAACCGCCTGCGTAAAAGCTTAGCGGCATATAAACGTCGCCTGTCGTACCGAACAGGTCAAATCCGCCGTTAGAATCCTCCTGAACGGTTTTTCCGCTGTCTGTATAAAACATATATCCCATTATCACGCTGAAGCAGATAAGCGTCAGTGCGGCAGTCTGAACGACGGAAATTCCTTTGGTGCTGAATATCCTGCTCATACAGCGTGACAGCGAGCGTGGCTTTTTGTCCTTACGGGGAGAGCTTTTCCTCGTTCCCGACGTGAGGACTGTGATGATATAGGCTGTGACCATTACCGAAACAGAAAAGATGACGGCTGTAAAAAACGGGTCGGTGGTAAACTTCAGGACGGTGGCGTCAGGTGTAAAGGCGCTGTACGCCTTTACTCCAAGCACAGCGGCCTTGAAAGCGTAAACCGCCTGATATACCAAGGCGCCCGCCAGCATACCTGCCGCAGTCTGTATAAGTGTGAACGCTCCGCATTCGAGGGCGTACATTCCCGCAATACGCTTTCGGCTCATTCCTATGCGCTTGAGTATCTCTATCCTGTTCCTGCGCTGTGTGAATATCCCCCGCAAAACCGAAAATACCGATAAAACGGAGATAGCCGCACCTATTGCGGTCATATACAGGAGGAAGGTTGTCTTATAGCTGTTTATTCCCTCCAGCGAGCCGAAAGCGTCGGCTGTCAGACCGTACATTTCAAGGCTGTATTCGTAAGGTCCCGTTATCCAGATGGGAGGCTCGTCACCGTATTTTTCATAGGCATAGCCTCGGAAAGCGTCGTATATGCCGCTGTATTCCTGTAATATCCTTTGGTAATACGTATCCCGTGTATCGTACACGTCCCCCAGCATATCTATTTTGTAAACAGGTTCAATGTCGCTTGCTCCGACGTATATCAAGGGCACGCAAAGGTGTTCGCCGCTTATCTCTGAGCTTTCTGCGGAGCCTTCAAAGAAAGGTGAGCCTTCCCTTTTCCTGCCAAAGTCCTCGTCTATTATCCCCACCAAGGTGTAGGTATTGCCGTTCAGCGTTATCTCGCCGCCAACCTTTCCTACCCAGTGCATAAGGTCAAGAGCAGTCCTTTCCACTGCCGCCTCGTTTTCCGCCTGAGGCAGCCTGCCGCTTTCCATTTCTATATGGAGCAGGTCGGTATTGCCCTGCGCAGTGCAGTACCATAAATTTAAATAAGGCTCACCCACGGTGTCTATGACGTTAAGCGTGCAGCGGGGATATTCCTTCTTGTCAAGCTGTTCCTCAACACGCTCAAAAAGCTCCTCCTCACCGTTGTAGTACGCCATTACTATGTGAGCCGCACTGTGCTTGTCATACACCTCGTCCAGCCCGCCTGCAAAATCCTCGCGGATAACCAGCAGCATAATAATGATTATCGCCGCCATCAGCATACCTGACAGTATGAGGGAAAAAGCGTTTTTCCTGTGCTTGCGCCAGTATTTTGAAATAATGTAAAGTGAGGTCTTCATAATACACCTTCTTTCACAACGTCAGTGCAGAAAATTCACATTTTCTCATTTGCCTCCCGAAGCAGACGGCTCAGGGTGATGTCCTTCATTTCCCCCTCCATAGCGGACTGTATCGTTTCTATCTTATCGTCCATGACGGAATGTATGGTCCTCCCTATGGGACATTCGGGGTTGGGATTTTCGTGGAAGTGAAAAAGCGATTCTTCCTTTTCCACCGCCTTGAAAACGTCCAGCAAGGTTATCTCCTCCGACGGCTTTGCAAGAAAAGCTCCGCCCACGCCGGGCTTTATCTCAACTATCTTTGCGGAGGAAAGGGAACCGAGAATATTCCTGACTATAACGGGATTAACATTTATGCTTCCCGCAAGAAAATTTGACGTAACCTTATGTTCGTCCTGAAACATGGCAATACAAAGCAAAATGTGCGTCGCAATGGTAAATCTGGAAGAAAACTGCAAACAAACACCTCCATTCTCAATAATAATATTGTAGCATTTTTTCGTTGTAATGTCAACAGTTACAATATCTCAGCCGAAATTTTGTGTAATCATACAAATCGTTGTTGTAAGTGTTGACATTACAGCCATTATTTGCTATAATATGGTTGTAACAAGAGAAGTTACAACTACACATATCGGAGGATAACGTTATGAGCAATTACAACAAAATAAGCGTCGGACAGGACGCAAGAACAGAGCTGCACGACAAGCTGTCGCTCACAGGTGCGGAGATAAGCGTGAACAATCTTCCCGCAGGCGCAGGCGTGCCTTTCGTACATTCCCATAAGCAGAACGAGGAGATATACGCCATTCTCTCAGGCAAGGGCAAGGCCGTCATCGACGGAGAAACGGTGGAGCTGAAGGCAGGGGATTGGGTAAGGATATCTCCTGAAGCAAAAAGGCAGTTTTCCGCGGCGGAGGATTCAGCTATCAGCTATATCTGCATACAGGTAAAAAGCGGTTCGCTTGGCGCATACACCACTGAAGATGCGGAAATTCACGGGTAAAACTTGAAACTGCGTATTATTTTTATAAACACAAAATCCCCTCATACGAGGGGATTTTTTCATAAAGTTGTTTTTGCACAAAAGGTTTTTGGGTAGCAGATATGAAAACACGCTCCCGTATTTTGGGAGCGTGTTGGGTGCAGCGTCACGCTGCTGGAGCGGATTACGGGACTCGAACCCGCCACATTCACCTTGGGAAGGTGACGCTCTACCGGATGAGCTAAATCCGCAGATAGTTTTTAGAGATTAGTTGTTAGTAGTTAGTTGAGGGGTTTTTCCTACGACGTGCTTTTTCTAAGGTCAATTTTCATAAAAGGTTTTTGGGTGGTAAAGTAAAAATGCGCTGCCGTTAATTTGGAGCGCATTGAAGCCCCTCAGGGGCTGGAGCGGATTACGAGGCTCGAACTCGCTACCTCCACCTTGGCAAGGTGGCGCTCTACCGGATGAGCTAAATCCGCGGTTGTCAGTGTACAGTGTATAGTTGATAGTTGACAATGGTGGTGTCCGCTGTGCGGACAAATTTGGATTGGCGTGTACAAATTTGCACCTGTCATTTAAATCTGCGGCAAAGCCGCTCCACAACTGTACACTGTCAACTGTACACTGTACACTGCTTGGTGCTCCCGATCGGAATCGAACCAACGACACGAGGATTTTCAGTCCTCTGCTCTACCAACTGAGCTACAGGAGCAAAGTAGTTTTGCTGCGCAAAACTACGATCCAACATTGCTTGATTTTCCCTTAAGGAAAATCATTTTCGCTTCGCGAAAACCGCAATATTGGACACGTTGTGCGGTGAAATCGACTTTTGCCGATTTAATACACCTTATGGCGAGAGCAACTGCTTCCAGTTGCTCCCGAACCGTATTGGCGACCCGGATGGGGTTCGAACCCACGACCTCTAGCGTGACAGGCTAGCGTTCTAACCAGCTGAACTACCGGGCCATGTGGTGGGAGCTACAGGGCTCGAACCTGTGACCCTCTGCTTGTAGGGCAGATGCTCTCCCAGCTGAGCTAAGCTCCCGCACAGCTATTTTATTATACAAGACTTTCCCCTGTTTGTCAATCCCTTTTTAAAAATTTTTATGATTTGTAGAAATTTAACAAAAATTATTCATAATTTTACAATAAACATACAAAGAATAATGAGCGCCGTGCTGTAAAAACTATATTAAACCCTCGGATAATTTGAATTAAAAAGAAAGGAAGAAAACGAAAATGATGGACAAAATTGCGCTTTGGATACTCCTCATAGGCGGACTCAACTGGGGTCTTGTGGGAATTTTCCGCTTTGACCTTATAGCGTGGGCATTTGGGGGAAGCGACTCCGTAATAAGCCGCATACTCTATATAATAGTAGCTCTTGCGGCGGTATGGTGCGTATCTCTCTTCTTCCGCAAAAATGAGCTTGTGGGTGACAGCAGAGACGTAGAGACCCACTGACGATAAGATCCCCGCTTTTTCGGCGGGGATTTTGTCTACATATTATTCCGTAAGATGAAAGCTCACGTCTAAAAGCTCCTTTATATCCTCCTCGTCAGCGCTTTCAAGCAAAAGTGTGAGCCAGTGTGCCTTGTTCATATGATAAGCGGGGAACACGCCTTTTTTGCCAATATACGAGCCCATAAGCACAGGACCGCACTTTACGTCCGCTATCACCGCCGTTCCCTCTCCCGAAAGACCTAATTTGCTTTTTGGAATTTCCATAATAACGGCGAACCATTTTCCCTTTTCTCCGTGGCGCAGCACGCAGTAGTCTGGGTATTTCTGCCAGAGATACTGGGGCTTTGCGCCGTATTTTTCAAATACGAGTTTTATAAGTTGAGATTTGTTCATCACGACTCCGTTTGAAGATACAGATATTCATCGTCTATCAAAACGTTGACAGGGGCGTTGTATAATTTATCGATATCCTGTATGGCTGTTACAAAAGGCTGAACCATACTGTTGCGACTGTCAAGGATAAGCTCTGACATGGCGTTTATCTTTTTATTCTTTTTATGCTCTGCCTTTGCGGCAGTATCAGTAAGGAATTTATCCATTCCCGCCTTTTTAGTGAGTTTTGTGTCACTGAGGGAACGGCTGGTCTGCTCCACGGCATTGAGTATATTTTTCTCTATCGTTGTAGCTGCGTCATCGTATATTATTGTATAGCAATCGGAATATACTTCTCTGTATTCCAATGACATATCTTCCAGCTTTTTGCATATGCTGCCGAGAAAATCAGAATCAAAGTTTTTTGAGATCATTACCTCCAGCAGAGAGGCAAAGGAGAAAATATACAGTGACAAACGGTAATTCTGCAATTGAGAATTTATTTTATTTGCTTTTTCCTCCACATTTTTGCCTATATGCAGATTGCGGGTAAGTTCGTTTTTTTCCTTAAGCCCCTGAATATCGTTCCGATAAAATTCTATCTGCTGAATGGCGTGGTTTTTGACGTCCAACACTTTCATATGATAGTTGCTGAGAGCCATTTCATTATCCACGTTATACTTATAATTTTCCCTTATCTCTTCCAGCGTGGTGAGATTTCCCCGCAGCTGAGCTTTTTTATCCTCTTCAAGAAATTCTATTATCCTTTCGGTATTTTCCTGAACGTTTTTAAGAGTTTTTTCTATTTCCATAAGCGCCGCCGCCATAAAAAGGGTCGTCGGGTCATAAGGCATTTTTTGCGTAAAATTACCGTTCGAATTTGTAACTTCTTCCAGCTTTGCCTGAGCAAATTTCCCGTTGTTTTTCACAACGCCGGTTATAATGCCTGAACCGTCCTTACAGCGTATCATTTCCGCATTGATGTTGTCGATACGCCGATACAGCTTTTCTCCGTTATTTGTAAGCACGCTTTGCGTGACCGTTCTGAAAGCGCCTGGAAGTGTTGAAAACGCTCCGCCCATAGCGATAATTCCCGCTATGGGTATTTTTTGATAAGAAGATATATTCAGTATTTTTTTATTTTCTTTTGACAAAAATTCTTTTTCAAGGATTGAATTGATTATCTCGTTCTTTTTTTCATCGCCCGACATAATTATATTTTCCTTTCTTTTTATATTATTATATTGGGCTTATTGTCTTTCCCACTTCTCCCTCAGCTTCCAGCACAGCGGGAACAGCACTCCTCCCACCACGTTGCCGAGAGAAATTATCAGTATGCACAGCAATGAACGCCCTTCAAACAGCTTTCCCGCCATCGCAAAATAGAACATATCCGCGATGCTGTGTTCAAATCCCGCCAGAATGAACGCCACCACGCCGAAAACGATACCGATATATTTTCCCAGCTCGTGGGAATTTTTTCCGTAGGAATCCACCGCTATGTAAATGCAGATGTTGCAGAAAATGCCCAGCACGAACAAGGACAGCAGGCTGTCGTCAGCCTTGGTCTGAGCAAGAGCAGCGGCGGCGCTCTGGAATTTTTCCCCCTGCCGTGTAAGCCCCAGCAAAGCCGCGGTCAGCCACGCTCCGCAAAGGTTTCCCGCCCATATTATAAGCAGGTCTATCAAGAACTTCGGCTTGTTGTCAAAAAGATATACCGCCTTTCCCGTAAACAGGTTAAGGCTCTTTGTGCAGACGGTGAAAAGTCCTACCGAGAAGAACAATGCGCCCACTATCTTGTTTTCGCAGGCGAGATACACAGCTCCGCCCATAGCTATGGCAACTCCTGCAAGAATGGCGAACAGAAACGTGGTGATGAATTTTTTCATATTTTACCTCACAAACAGTGTATTTATCTATATTGTAACCTTTAGCGGGGGTGTTGTCAACAGGGAATTGAGAAGAATACCGTTTATTAGTGTGATGTGCTTATTCCAATATGCTCTGAGAGGATTTCTTTTGGAAAAGAAATCCTCTCAGACTCTCCTTAGAAAACTTTAGCTTGCTTTACCTCATACCCCTCAGTCACGTCGGTTATCTCCCCGTCATACGAAGTCCATATCGTTTTATCAACAGAATATACGATACTGATTTTCCCGTCCGCAATCAAAGCCGAGGGTCGGAATTCGTCGCTGATATAAACGTCGAGAGCCTTTAAAAGCACTTCCGAGCAGCTTTCCTCCTCTGAAAGGCAGACAAGGTTGCTCACCGCCGCAAGGCAGGAGCCGTCCTTCACGCTCATATACGGGAATTTGACCTCGCCGTTTTGCATAACGTAGTATCTTGCGTCGTCCGCCGAGTTGACGGGGAAGGACCTGAGGGAAACTATGCTCACAGGCTTGGAGTAATCCAGCGTTCCCGTACATAAAACGCCTTTTTCCGTCTTGTCGAACAAATTCAGTGAAAACTCTGTCCCTCTGTCGTCAAGATTTCTGGTAAACCCGTCAAAGGAGGACAGCACTCCGTGGGTAAAGCCGCTGCTGATAAGCGCTTCCGCCATATAATCGGCGATAAAGGCGTTTTTCATATAGTGAAAGCCGAAAAAGACGTAAATATCGTTTTCCTTTCCAAAGGCAAGGTATTCCTCCGAAATGTTAAGGCGCACCTTGTTTTCCCCCAGAAGCTGAATTGAAATATCCTTATCGTTTGCGGCAAATACGGCGATTTTCTCAAAAAGCTCCGCCAGCTCCTTATTCTGAGCAGGGTCGTAGCTTTCCGTTTCCCAGTCCTCGCTGCAGGAGAAAAGCAGGCTGTAATACTCCCACATAGGCGCAAGAAAGCCCTGTCTGCTTTTTGCATTGTCCAGCTTTTCCAGCGCTTTGTACAACGCCTCGTCCACCGTTACATCTTCGTTCGGGTGAGCGTTCAGGTACGCCACGTTGTTCACGCCCTCAAAAAGCTGATTTTCGTTGAAAAGCTGATACGCCTTTGCGCTGACCTCGCCGTACAGTCCGGCGATCTGGTTGTACTCCTCTTTCGCCATGATATCGCCGTGGCCTATATCGTATTGCAGCAGAAATTCATCACTGCAATCCGCCTGGGACGACTGTTCCCGTTCTATCGGCTGCCAGCCCGTCTGCTGGGTGAAAAAGCCTGACAGACCGTATATCAGAGCAGCTGCGCCAAGCACCAGAAAAACGGCGAAAAGCACCACCCTCAGCTTTAAATGCTTTTGCTCCACGTCTATGCTTTCGATACCGCTGTCCTTTTTTCCGAATAAACCCTTCATAAATTACCTCCGCCGCACAAAGCGGCTGCGCCTTGATAGAAACAAAGTGCCATATCCAGATATGCGGATATGGCACGTAGATTTTTCCACAGTACCGAACCCTTGTGGATACGGCACGGCGAATTACAGCAAAGCCAGAAGCAGGAGCAGCAGATACAGAAGCACCAACGCTCCTATAACGGCAAGTCCCGCAATTGCGCCTCTGAAGCAGGCCTTTGCATTGCGTGTATGACGGAACTTCTTGAATATCAGCCCCGCAATGATACCGATAGGCGGCAGGAAGAAGGAGCCTATCTTGTACCACACGTTGCCCGTATCGTGAAGAGGCGGCAGGGTTACGTCAGCTTCCTGACTCTCGCTGCTTTCTTCCTCTTTCTTCTTTTCATACGCCTCCATCTCCTCAGGTGTGAGTATGGTGACGGATTTCAGGGGAACGTTCTTTTCGCGGATAGCCTTGTATTCCTCTATTTCCTTCTTGTTGCCGTAAACGAAGTGATTATGACCGATATCCGTCAGCACAGGCTTGTCTGTGCTGTAATCGTGAACAGACGGGTCATATGTGAACAGCAGCTTGTTCTTTTCCAGATTGGGGTCGGGAATAGGTATAGCCGAAATAAGGGAACGTGTGTAGGGGTGGATAGGGAAGTTGAACAATTCCTCCGCCTCAGCTACCTCCACGATATCGCCCTTGTAGATAACGCCTATCCTGTCGGAAATAAAGCGCACGATAGAAAGGTCGTGAGCGATGAACAGATAAGTAACGCCTCTCTCCTGCTGGAACTTGTTCAGCAGGTTCAGCACCTGCGCGCGGATAGAAACGTCCAGAGCCGAAATAGGCTCGTCCGCAACTACCAGCTCAGGCTCCATTACCATTGCTCTTGCAAGACCTATTCTCTGCCGCTGACCGCCTGAAAATTCGTGAGGATATCTGGTGAGATGCTCAGGCAGCAGACCTACCTCATTGATTATCTTTTCCACCTTCCGAACACGGTCGGCCTCGTTTTCAAACAAATGGAAGTTATACAGACCCTCTGATATGATGTAGTCCACAGTCGCTCTTTCGTTCAGCGACGCGGCGGGGTCCTGGAACACCATCTGTATATTTCTTATGACCTCTCTGTCAAGAGAGTGGGGGATCTTACCCGTTATTCTTATGCCTTTATAGAGTATCTCGCCGTTTGCGCAGGGATTGACTCTTATGACGGCTCTGCCTATCGTGGTTTTGCCTGAGCCCGATTCTCCTACCAGCGAGAACGTCTCTCCCTTGTAAATATCAAAGGAAGCATTTTTAACGGCTCTCACGGCATTGTCGCCCTTGCCGAACGTGATATCCACGTTCTTCAGCGACAACAGCACCTCTTTGCCGGTCTCCTTGTCTATGGGACCGTGTTCGGGCAGGTGACTGGCCGTTTTTGAAAGCTGTATTTTATTTTTCTTTTCAGACATCAGCGCCTGTCCTCCTCTCAAATATTGAATGCTGAGATCAGCTTGCCGTGAATATCCTTGATTATCTCAGGCTTTTCCACCTGCGGTGAACGCGGGTCGAGCAGCCAGGTCTTTGCGTAGTGAGTGTCCGTCACCTTGAACATAGGCGGCTCTTTCAGCGTGTCTATCCTCAGACAGTAGGGATTTCTGGGAGCGAACGGGTCGCCCACTATCTTGTTATACAGCGAGGGAGGAGTACCCGTGATAGAGTACAGCTTCGTGTTTCTCTCCGCAAGCTGCGGCAAGGACGAAAGCAGCGCCCAGGTGTATGGGTGACGGGGGTCGTAGAATACCTCCTCCACCGTGCCAAGCTCAACTATCTGTCCCGCATAAAGCACCGCCACACGGTCCGCTACGTTTGCAACAACGCCAAGGTCGTGGGTGATGAACACGATAGTGAAGTTAAATTCCTTCTGAAGATTTTTGATAAGCTGGAGTATCTGCGCCTGAATGGTAACGTCCAGCGCCGTTGTCGGCTCGTCGCATATGAGTATCTTCGGCTGACAGGACAAGGCGATAGCGATAACTATACGCTGTCTCATACCGCCCGAATACTGGAAAGGATAGTCGTCGAAACGCTTTTCCACATTGGGTATGCCGACCTTGCGCATAAGCTCCAGCGCCCTTGCTCTCGCCTCTATCTCCGAGCAGTGCTGGTGCTTGATGATAATTGAAGTTATCTGCTTTCCGATAGTGATTATCGGGTTCAGCGAAGTCATAGGGTCTTGGAAAACGGTTGCTATCTTCTTTCCTCTTATCTGCATCCAGTCGCCCGCATACCTTATCTTTGCCAGGTTCAGCACGCAGGTGCCGTGAAGATAGCTGTCGTTTTCGTCCAGATATTTTACTCTGAACACCACCGTATCGAAAACTGCGTTGCGCTGTTCCTCGTTTTCAAGGTCAACGCCCATCTGCATAGCCTTTTTGAAGGCGTCCAGCAGTTCCTTTATCAGCTTTCTGCGCTTTACGATATCGTATCTTCCTACGGAAAGATAAATTTCCTTTGCCAGTATCTCGTTCCTCTTGAGGACCTTTTCGCTCACCTGACCCGCAGTTTCCTTTTTGTACTGCGCGTCAAGAGCAGCCTTCCTCTCGTTGTAGGATTTGAGAAATTCCTGGTCTGCGGCGGCTTTTTTCTTGATAGCGGCCGCCTTTTCTTCCTTTTCCTTTTCCAGCGCCTTTATCTTCTTGTCATATTCGTCGATCTGGGCGGAGACCTTTTTCATCTGCTCCTTATCCTTAGGGTCGATGGTCTGCTTAAGGTTGAACGCCTCTGTGCGCTGATATTTCAGCTCGGCGTCCTTTGCGTCATAAGCGGCGGCGTCGCTGTCAGAAAGGGAATATTTAGCTTTCTTTTCATCTTCCAGAGCTACCGTTTTCTTGTAGGTTTCAGCGCCAAGCTCCAGCTTTGAGAATTCGTCCAGCTTTTTCTTTATCCCGGGGACGAAACGATTTGCGGCGGAGGCAGAGACCTTCGTGTCCGCAAGCTCCTCGTCGTCAAATATTATCTGTCCGTTGTCGATAAAGCCGTTAGAGTCCAGCATTCCCGCAAAGGTTTTTGTAAACACCGATTTGCCTGAGCCCGACTCTCCCACGATAGCGATGGATTCGTTCTCGTAAATGTCAAGGGAGATGCCTCTTATGGCGGTGAGCTTTCTTCCGCGCACGCTGAACTTTACCACAAGGTCCTTAATGGACAATAAAACCTTTTTGTTATTCTCCATACCGACCTCCTACATATGCGTCCTTGGGTCGGAAGCGTCGCCCAGATTTTGTCCCACAACGTACAGAACTACCGTGATTATGCCCGCTACGGCGGTAGGGCTCCAGAACTCAAAGCCCCAGCCGGGAACGCCTATACTGGGAACTGCGCCTTGAATAAGACGACCCAGCGACATTTCGCTGATACCTATTCCGATATAGGACATAAATACCTCATAGGATATGTAAGAGGGGAGCTCGGTAGCCAGCAGAGTAACGATAACGGAGGTCATAAAGGGCAGAATGTTCTTTATGGCTATCCTGAAGGTGGAGGTGCCGAGACACCGTGACGCCAGGTTGTATTCTCTGTCACGGATAATTACCACCTGCGTTCGTATGAAGTAGGCTATCCCTATCCACCCCGTTACCGTCATAGCGAACACCAGCGTCCAGAACGAGCCGGTGAACACCATTACCATAACGGCGATAACCAGAATGTAAGGCACGTTGCCCACGATATTGTTGACCTCGGTCATTATGATATCCACTTTCTTGGAGAAGCCCCAGACAGCGCCTGCGATAACGCCGATAGTCATATTTATTGCGGCGCAGATGAACGCCAGCGAAACGGATATCCTTGCGCCGTTCCACATTGCGTCAAAGGTGGACTGACCCAGAGCGCCCGTACCAAGTATCCACTTGAGTTGGAATCCGAAATGCTCTATCGCTCCGTCGGGCGAAAGGTGCTTTGCGGCAGAATCCCTTATGTTTTCATTTACGTCATAGTTGGAGAACAATGGGTAAATGTAGGTAAATGCGATAACCAGCGCCAGGAGCAGCAGGATAACGATATTTATTTTCTTGCGGAAAAATACTCTGAACACCGACTTCCAGTAAGAGTATCTGGGGGCGGTTATTTTTTCCGCATTCACCGCAGAATTGTCATAGGGAGCGAACAATTCGGCGTCAGACATATTCAGATCGGACAGATCTATCAGTTCATGATTTTCCATTGTGTTACCTCGCTTTCTCTGTAAATGAAATTCTTGGGTCTACCAGCGACATCAGTATATCTCCGAGTATCAGTGAAAGGATAGACAGCAGCGCATAGAACAGCGTCAAGCCGACGATAACGCCGTTGTCATATTGGTTGATGGCATTGGTGAGCAGGTAACCTGCGCCGGGAACAAGGTAAATGCTTTCGGTAATGATAGCTCCCACCAGCGCTCCCAGTACGCTTCCGGGAATACCGTGAATGATAGGTATTATCGCATTTTTCAGAATATGCTTTTTGAATATCTCGCTTTCTGAAAGACCGCCCGACCTTGCAAATTTAACATAGTCGGAGTTTTGCTGGTCTATCATATAGCGGCGTACCCATTTCATCAGGTTCGCCACCGAGGGCAGAGCCAGTGAAATGATAGGCAGAATGTACATAGTCCATGTAGCCTGCTCCAGCAGGAAGGACTTAGGCAGTCCCATCATTCCGCCCAGCTCTCTGAACAGGAATATGTAAGCCAGCGAGGGAACGGCGATGATGAAAATTACATACACAGTTCCTATCTTATCCACCAGCTTGTCCTTTTTCCTCGCCATAAGTATACCCAGCGGCACGCCAAGCAGATATGCCAGAACTACCGATATGATACCGATAACGAAAGAAAATCCTGTTTTTGAGAAGTTTTCTTTATAATAATTTACGTTTGTATAATCGTCAGTGAAACGAGCTTCGTTTATTTGAGTGGAGTCCCGCGTTCCCTTGACATAAGTCGCAGTATGCAGATCTCTCGGGCTTTCCTCTGTAAGGCCCGTGGGGAAGGTCACCGTCACATTACGGTTAGGGTCCTGTCTGTCGGTAAGGGTGTGATAAATATCTATGCCCTTGTTTACCGAGTAGGAAACACCAAGATTGATGTTGAGCAGATTCTGATGTATATAAGGGAATTCCCCGTCAAAATACAGCAGATACTTGTGCTGTGTTCCGTTGCCCATAATAGCAGGGGAGAACACCTTGTTTTCACCGTCAGTGTTGTACAGCGGGTCGAACAGGGTAAAGGTTATCCCCGTATTCTCCAGCGCCTCTCCCGTGGTATTTTCAACGTAATGGATATTGTCCACCTCGAAGAGATTCAGAAAATATTTTCCCAATCTTTCCCAGACAGGCGTATCCTTGTAAGCGAACATAGTCTGTTTCTGCTTTGTACGGCTGTCATATCCCAGACGGACTATGGTGTATCCCTTTGATTCGTATTCGTTCTTGAATTTTGCCACATATTCCTTGGCAACGTCAGAGTCCTTCTCTTCCTTTGCAGCGATTGATGCGGCCTTTGAACGAGTTTCCTCATCAATTTCTCCGTCATTTTTCAGCTGGAGCAGATAGTCGCCGTAGGGAACGTAGTCAAGATAACCGTATACCTCCCACCTCTCATATTTATAGGTGGTGAGCTGATTTCCCTGTTTTTTTGTATACTGGGGATCCTTGGCGAATATCAGGTCTCTGTTCATAAGAGAGTAGATAAGCAGCATTACGATAGCCACTACCATAACTACCGAGAACAGACCGTGCAGTAATCTTTTCAATAAATACTTCGTCATATCAACCTACCATAACTATGCGTAAAGAGGAAGACAGCGTGCACTATCTTCCTCAATACACAATGTAATATTTTCAGAATAAGACTACACTTATTCAGCGATTATGCCAACAGACCCAGGCACTTGAGCATATATCCGCCGCCCTTGACCATAGTGTCAAGGTAAGTGGAAGGATCGCCGTAGTCAGGGCTCCAGCCGGAGTTCAGCTGCAGGTCGTAGTTAGCCTGATCTGCACTCTCATAATAATATGTAGCGTCCAGATATTCATTCTGGTCAGTGGTAGGCAGAAGATCTACTACTACCAGACCGTTTGTACCTTCCTCAATGGAGGTCTTTACAACATTGGCTCTTGCAGTCTGATAATCACCGTCATCAATGTAAGGATAATCGATATGAACAGGATTGTCAGCAGAGATCGTATAGCCTGCTGCTGCAAGCTCTTCAACAGCCTTGTCCATATACTTCTTAGCTTCGTCAGCATTGTACCAGCCGTCATAACCTGCGCTGGAACCTATACCGCCGTCCTGAGAAGGATCAAATACCTTCATGGGATAGCCGTCGGCAGCAATCTGATCCTGAACGATCTGACCGTAGAAAGTACCTGCGGAGTAGGTCTTGTCAGTGCCGTTGATGCTTACTGTAACATCCTCGGGAATAGTTACAAAAGTACCGGGAGTGTAGGTATTTACCATAGAAGTATATTTCAGGTCAGCGCCTACTGTCTGCTCCAGGTAAGAACCTCTGTCAAAGGACAGTGCAAGAGCAAGACGGAAGTTCTGGCTCTGCATAGCTGCATGTGTCAGTTCCTTCATCTCGTCAGTCTGAGCGGAAACCAGCTTGGTCTCATCATTGTAGTTTGCAAATGCAACACGCTTCAGGTTGAAGAAGCCGGGGAATGTGGATGCGTCGGTAGATGAAACGTAAGCATACTTTTCAAAGTTGCCGTCTTCCTTTGCCAGAGCGAGAGCAGCGGAGTTCAAACCGCAGCCGTCGATAACACCCTGCTTAAACTTATCGTAAGAATCGGTAGCAGTCTGGGTGTCGATATAGATCCAAGTGATCTTGTCAAGGTTGATGTTGTCCTTGTTCCAGTAGGAATCGTTCTTTTCAAACACGATAGTGTTGTTTGCAACCATACTGGAGATGATGTAAGGACCGCAGTAAGCTACGGTATCCTTGCTGGTGCCGTAAGTACCGGAGTCGTTGTTAGCAAAACCGAACTTGCCGCCCAGACTCTCATAATAAGCACGGTTCAGGGGAGCAAATACGCTGTAACCGAACATTGTTTCAAAATAGTTAGCAGGCTGAGTAAGAGTGTACTCAACAGTGTAATCGTCAACAGCCTTAACGCCTACTGTACCGAAATCTTCAGTGTAGTTTTCGCTTTCAGGGTCGATGTAGTCATGTACACCTACGATAAGACCGTCAACCAGCCAGCTCAGACCGCCGGTGGGGTCGTCAAGCATATGCTGGAAACCTGCCAGAAAGTCGTCAGCGGTAACTTCGCCGATCTCAGCGCCGGTGGAGTCAACCCACTTAACGCCCTGACGGAGCTTGAAGGTGTAGGTCAGACCGTCGTCGGAAACTTCCCAGGACTCTGCCAGAGCAGGAGTCAGTTCGTTTTCGTCGTTGTACTCGATCAGTCCGTCAAAGGTGTTTACCATAACTTCAACATCCACAGCCTTAGATGACATAAAGATATCCAAAGTCTGAGGATCGGAGGAATAGCCCTTTGAATAGGTTCTTTGAAGTTCGTAGCCCTTTTCTTCAAGGAACTTCTTAGCCTCTGCTTCGTATGTACCTGTGCCCTTCTTTTCTGCGTACAGAGCCTTCAGAGCGTCTCTGTCCTCAGTTGTGATAGGTTCGGTGCAAACCAGGGCATTGTGCTCTCTGTTGGAGTCATTACCCCAGAGCACAGGAGAAATGGTGTAGGGCGCTACCTTGGAGATAGCGTAGTTACCGCCGTTTGCCTGTGTGGGGATCATAACGCCGGATTCAAGCATTTTTGCTTCTGCGATAGCCATAAGAGCAAATCTTTCAGCTACGCTGTCAGCTTCCTTAGCTTTAGCATAGGTTTCGTAAAATTCGCCCAGAGCCTGATCGTAGATCTCTTCGTCGTCATCGCTGATGACAAGCTCTTTTGTTTCTTCTTCGGGAGCAGTAGTGCCGTCGCTGGATTCATCGCCGCTGTTGTCGGCAGGTTCGCTGGCGCTGCTGTCGCTCGAATCATTAGGATTTGTGGTATTCTCGGAGCAAGCTGCCAGAGAGGTTACTGCCAGAGCAGCGGCGAGAATAAGACACAAAATTCTCTTTGCCTTCATAAAGAAGATCTCCTTTCACTGTTTTAGGTTTTACTGTTATTGGATAATGTAAAGCATTTTGTTGTTTCTCTGCTTGCCCGTAATAAAAACAAGCATATCCAATTGACACATATTATACACCGAGGTAAAATATTTGTCAATATTTATTGCAACATTTTTTCACCTGATAATGCATTTTTGCCGTTTTCATATTTCCTCGGCATTTTAAAATATCGTTTTTGTGAAAGTTTTACAAACAAATTATGCAATTTTTCCCTTTTCAAAATTCATACTTGGGTGAATATTATAAAAAAGGGACGTGTGAAACGCCCCTTTTATTATAAATTGTATTTATACTATACCCGTCATATCGTATTCGCTCAGCCATTTAGCCGCCGCCTCGCAGACGCCCTTCAGACATTCCTCGCCGAAAGGACTTTCCAGTCCTGCGTTTTCAAGCAGCTTTGTGAACTCGTGGCTTCCGCCCTGCTTTGTATAAGCCATATACTTTTCCCAAGCCTCTTTCCTGTCCTTTTGCAGCAGCGCCCAGAACTGGAGAGAAACCGTCTGCGCCAGACAGTAGTCGATATAGTAGAACGGGCTGGAATAAATGTGGTGTTGTCTTTGCCAGCCCTCGCCGTCGCTGTAAAAGGGAATTTCGCCGTCCAGCTTTACCCAAGGCATATAAACGCCAAGCAGCTCCTTCCAGCATTGATGGCGCTGCGCGGGGGTAAATTCGGGGTGAGCGTACATCTCGTGCTGGAAATGGTCCACCATAGTGCCGTATGGGATAAAGGTCAGCGCCGCCGACAGGTGACTGTAACGGAATTTTCTTGCGTCATCGCCGAAAAATCCCTCCGCCCATGGCCACGCCATAAATTCCATAGACATGGAGTGCACCTCGCACGCCTCCATAGTGGGCAGGGAGTAGGACATGGGAACTCTCTTCCTGTTCAGCCAGGCGGCAAAGGCGTGACCTGCCTCGTGGGTCACCACCTCAACGTCCCCCTGCGTACCGTTGAAGTTTGCAAAGATGAACGGCGTTTCGTACAGAGGTAATTCCGTGCAATAGCCGCCTGCCTGCTTGCCCTCGGTGGAGAGAACGTCAAGCATCTCGTTTTCCAGCATAAAGCGGAAGAATTCTCCCGTTTCGGGGGAAAGCTCGTCGTAGAACTTCTTTCCCTGCGCCAGAATATCGTCGGGCGTGCCTACGGGTCTGGGATTTCCCGAGCGAAATTCCAGAGCGTTGTCCGCAAAGCTCATAGGATATTCTTTCCCGAGGCGCTTTGCCTGCTCCTTGTAAATGCTGTCCGCCACGGGAACAAGATATTTCACAACTGCACTGCGGAATTTTTCCACGTCGTTCTTGTCATAGCAGTTGCGGTTCATTCTGTAATAGCCGAGAGTGGTATAGCCCTCATAGCCTAATTTTTTGCCCATTTTGTCACGCAGCTTTACCAGCTTGTCGTATATCTCGTCCAGCTTTGCCTGATTGTCCTTGTACCACTGACCCTCCGCCTTCCATGCGGCAAGGCGCTTAGCGTCGTCGGGGTCGGTCTTGAAGGGAGTAAGCTGAGAAAGAGTGTATATCTTCCCCTCAAATGGTATCTGGGCGGACGCCAGCAGCTTTTCATATTCCTGCGTAAGGTCGTTTTCCTGCTGCAATTCGGGGATTATCTCAGGGGAAAAGCACTTGAGCTGTATCTCCGCATTTTTGAACAGCAAATCGCCGTATTCCGCTTCAAAGTCCTTTCTGAAAGGAGAAGCAAGCAGTGCCAGCGTCCATTGCTGAGAGTATTCGTCCAGCTCGGGAACGGCTGAGTTCCAGAAAAGCTCCTCACCGTTGTAAAACTCGTCTCTCGTATCTATGCTGTGCCTTACGCTTGCTAAAGTGTAAAGAGTCTGGAGCACCTTGTCGTTTTCCTGATCCTCAAGAAAGACCGCCTTTGCCTCCTCATAGCTTTTTGCGTCCTTAAGCCTTTGGTTCAGCTCCGCCTGCTTTGCTTTGAGCTGTTCAAGGTCGGGGCGCTGATATGGCATTTCGGAAAATTTCATATTTTTCTCCTCCGCTTTCAAAAATTAACATTACATTTATTATAGTGTATTATAAAGTTTTGTCAAGAGAAAAAGAGAAAATTTTACCTGTTTCCCACAGTGAATTTTCTTACTGCGGCTTTTGCCGCCATTGCGCCGAGATATGCCGCGGCAAGGCTTGCAAAGTCCTTTATCAAAAACGGCACGCTCACCGTCAGGAACGACTGCACAAAGTCTATCCCCATCAGCAAAGCGTACTGCGCCGCCCCGAAGATATGGCAGACCAGTATCCCGCCTGCTCCCGTCAGCAGGCGCAGTGCCGTCCTCGCAGGCATTCTGAGCCGCCCGTACTCTATCCCGCACAAAAGCGCCAGCGGGATAAATCCGAAAATAAATCCTCCCGTAACGCCCAGCAAAGCGGCAAGCCCGCCCTTGAACCCCGCAAACACTGGAACGCCCACAGCTCCCACTAAAATGTACACGATCATCGCCGCCGTCCCCTTTTTCGCCCCCAGAAAATACCCGCAAAGCGCCACCGCAAAGGTTTGCAGTGAAACAGGAACGCCGAACGGTGTTGGAATGGAAAGCTGTGACATCACGGCAGTCACCGCCGCAAACAGCGCAATAAGCACTAAATCAACAGTTTTTATCTTCATAATTTTTCCTTTCATTTACAGCTTCACCGACACCTCACCCGAGTCGAGGGCGTCTGTTTTTCCCTCAAAGCTGACTATCAGCCGCCCCTTTTCGTCTATATCAACGGCTTCTGCGACGTGAGGAACGCCGTTTTTCACAAAGCTGACCTGTTTTCCCAGCACGAGGGACTTTGACTTGTATTCGGCGATATTTTCCTCTCTCGACCTGTCAAGGCAGAAATTCAGCTCTCGCCATACCGCCGCCGCCAGCTTTGCGCGGGGGATATCCGCACATATGCTCCCCGCCTTTTTTTCAAGCCCGTCGGGGAAATCCTCAGTGGAAATATTTATCCCTATCCCCGTCACCACGCTGTCAAGCTGTCCGCTTTCAAAATCAACGGTTGCCTCCGACAGTATGCCGCATATCTTTTTCCCCTCAAGATAAACATCATTAACCCATTTTATCAGCGGTCTTGCGCCTGAGAGCTCCTCCACCGCCCTGCACACTGCGCACCCCGCGCATATGGTAAATGTGTCCGTTTCCGCTTTATGCATTTCGGGCCGCAGTACAACAGTCATATACAGCCCGCTTTTCGGCGGGGAATAAAAGCTGTTCCCCCGCCGCCCCCTGCCTGCCGTCTGGGTCACGGCAATGACCGTCGTCCCGTCGGGAGCACCGTCCGCCGCCAGCTTTTTTGCGTAGGTATTTGTGGAATCCACCTCCTGCAAAATGATAAGGGGTATATCCCTGTTTTTCGGTGGGAGGAACGCCCTTACCGCCCCCTCGGACAGCAGGTCGCCGCTGCTTTGCAGGGAATAGCCTCTGCTTTGCCCCGCCTTTATCTCAACTCCGTCGGCGATAAGCGAATTTACCGCCTTCCACACGGCGGTGCGGCTGACGCCAAGCCTGTCCGCCAGCTCTTGCCCCGAAAATTCCTTTCCCTCGCCGTTTATAAGTATCTGCAACAATTCTTCCTTAACGCTCATATCATTTTCCTCCGCAGTTGATGATAACATATTTTTACATCATTGTCAACCCCAATTAAAAATAAGTTGACAAAAGGTCAACAACAGACTATTGACTTTTCTGTAATATTTTGGTAAAATATAATTACACGCAGTAATATTTTTACAGCGTAACGCAATACAAAAATAAAAAACAGAAAGTAAGGCGTCATAAAGTGAATATTCACAACAAAATGAACGAAGAGGACATCAAGTATTTGATGCAGGCAGTCCTTATGCTGGAAACGGCTGATGAATGTGAGAGCTTTTTCCAGGATCTCTGCACTATGCCTGAAATAATTTCGCTGTCCCAGCGGCTCAGGGTGGCAAAGCTGTTGTCCGAGGATATGATATACAGCGACGTTACCGAGCAGACAGGCGCTTCCACCGCCACCATAAGCAGGGTGAACCGCGCTCTGAATTACGGCAAGGGCGGGTACAGGCTTGTGCTTGAACGTATGAAGGAAAAAGAAAGCAAGAAAAAGAAGAAGGTAAAATGAGCTATTCCGACTTTGCCCTTTTTTACGACAGACTGACCGAAAATATTGATTACAAAAGCCTTGCAAATACATATGCAGGGCTTTTGCGCAAATGCGGGGGAGAATTGCTTGACCTTGCCTGCGGCACGGGGAATTTGTCCGTCGCTTTGCAGGAACTGGGCTTTTCCGTCACCGCCGCCGACATTTCGGAGGAAATGCTGGCAATAGCCTCCGCAAAAGGCTCCGACGTGCGCTTCCTGCGCTGCGATATGACAAGGCTGCCCTTTGAGAGGCAGTTTGATTTTGCGGTCTGCGCCCTCGACAGCATAAATCACCTTCCCTCCCTCCAAGCGATACAAAGCGCCTTTGACGGCGTTTATCGCTCGCTTAAAGAGGGAGGAGTTTTCGCCGCCGACCTGAACTCTCCCTACAAGCACCGTGAAGTGCTTGCAAACAACGCTTTCACCTTTGATTACGAGGGACTTTTCTGCGCATGGCAAAACGAGCTTGACGAAAGCGACCCGCTTTTGCGTGTGGATATGTTCCTTGATTTTTTCAGGGAAAACGAGGACGGCAGCTACACAAGATACATCGATAGCCTGAGCGAGATAGCTCCCGACGTTGAAACGGTGCGGCAAATGCTGGAGAAAAGCGGCTTTTGCAATATTGAAATAAGCGATTACCCCTCAGGCGGCAAATTTACCGACAAAAGCGAAAAATATTTTATCTGCGGGAGGAAAGGATAAATGCAGGGCTATAATCTGATAGCTGTTTTTGACGACACTTCCCGCAAAATGCTGATGTGCAGAAGAAAAAAAGACCCCTACAAGGGTCTTTCCAACTTTGTGGGCGGCAAGATAGAGCAGAACGAGGACGGGCTTTCCGCCGCCTACCGTGAGCTTTTTGAGGAAACGGGCATAACAAGCGCCGATATTGTCATAACTCACCTGATGGATTTCAGCTATCCACTTGACGATTGTTACGTTGAGGTCTATGTGGGACGGCTGAACAAGCAGGTGGAGGTGCGCGGCGATGAAAACGAGCTTTACTGGAGCGACCTTGACCACGATTTCTTCGACCCTCGGAAATATGCGGGGGAGGGAAATATCGGGCACATAATGCTCCACATAGAAATGCACAAGGACAAACTGCTGAAATAAGCTGAAAGGAAACTGAAATGGGAAAATTAGTCCGTGCGCTGTCCGCTGACGGCAGCGTGCTTTGCAGCTCCGTTGACGCAGCGGACATCTGCAACGAGATAGTTAAGATACACTCCCCCTCCCCCGTCGCCACCGCCGCTATGGGCAGGCTTTGCGCCGCAGGAGCGATCATGGGAGCATTGATGAAGGGCGAGGACGACGCCCTTACCCTCAGGATAAACGGAGGCGGTGTCGGCGGCACGATAGTCTGCGCCGCAGATTATATGGGTAACGTGCGCTGTTACTGCGAGAACCCGCAAGCCGACCTGCCGCTGAAAGAAAACGGAAAGTTAGACGTAGGCGGTTTCGTTGGCAGGGACGGTTTTTTGGCGGTAATAAGGGACCTTGGGCTGAAGGAGCCCTACGCCACCCAGTCCCCCATAGTTTCGGGAGAAATAGCCGAGGATATCACCAGCTACTACGCAATAAGCGAGCAGATACCCACGGTGTGCGCCTTAGGCGTGCTTGTTGACAGGGATCACAGCGTCAAGGCGGCGGGCGGGTATATGATACAGCTCGTTCCGCCCATAAACGAAGCGGCAATAGACTTCATCGAAAAAAATATCAAGAATATGCAGAGCGTCACCCAAATGCTCTCCGACGGAAAGACCCCCGAAGAGATAGCTTTGATGGGACTTGAGGGGCTTGACGGCGAGATACTGGACAGCTGGGACTGCGGCTACAAATGCACCTGCAGCCGTGAGCGCACTCAGCGTATGCTCATCTCTCTCGGCAAAAAGGAGCTCGTTCAGCTTGCGGAGGAAGCAGAGGGCGACACGGAAGTGAACTGCCAGTTCTGCGGGAAGAAGTATTATTTCAGCAGGCAGGAATTGGAAGAGCTGGCGAAAAACTGTTAAAAGGAGAAAAATATGTTTGACGTTTCAAAGCTGGAATGGACGCGGGAACCTCAGTCCTGCACCATTTCAGCCGACAAAATAGAGATAGTGACAAAGCCCAATACCGACCTGTGGCAGCGCACCTACTATCATTTTCAGAACGACAATGCTCCCGTACTGCAAATGAAAATGGGTGAAAAGTTTTTTTCATTCACTGTAAAGACGAAGTTTGACAGCAAGCGCCGTTTTGACCAGTGCGGCGTTGTGATGTATCTTGACAGCGACAACTGGCTGAAAGCGTCTATCGAGTTTGAAAATGAGGAGTACCAGCACCTTGGCAGCGTCGCCACCAATCACGGCTATTCCGACTGGGC
>CANQXF010000007.1 GCA_947627695.1 uncultured Ruminiclostridium sp.
TTACTAAATTCTTTACTGTTCAATTTTCAAGGAGCAGCTTCCCCTCTCGGGGACAGCTTTATTATTTTAGCACATCTTATGCCTTTTGTCAATACCTTTTTAAAACTTTTTTCAACTTTTTTCAAGGCTTGTACATAGGGGCTTTTCAACGTGCCTCAGCGCTGCCTTTTTTTGAGCGCTTGATTATTATATCACTTGTGGTTGGGGTTGTCAAGGGGGTAAAACAACTTTTCCCAATTTGCCAAAAACTTCCTGAAAAGAACGGCGAAATCCGTCAAAACGACAATGCTCCCGACAAAAAGCAACGATCCGCCAATACTATTATATATAACAAAACAGGCGTGGTAAAACCACGCCTGCCGATGTTAATTATTCATCAGTTCTTTTTCTTGAGAACTACTGTGAATACCTGTGCGCCAACGCCTATGCAAAGAGCAGCTGCGCCGATTATCAGGAACATTCCTACATGGCTGTCTACGCCAGTGGACATAGGCACGTCACCCAGAGGAATGTCTTCCTCGATTATCACGATAGGAGGCTGTTCGCCCTCGTCCTCGTCACCGGAGTATGTGGTAACGGGTACGGTGGTCGTTGTGGTCAGCACCGTGGTAGTTGTTGTAACAACAGGAGCAGTGGTGACCTCAGGAGTTGTGGTGACCTCTTCCTCGGGAGTTGTGGTCACTTCCTGGACAGGAGTAGTTGTGTTCTCGTCATCATCACCGTTGAACGTGGTGTTCTCGGTAGTTGTGGTGGTAACTTCAGGAGTTGTTGTGGTCTCCTCGGTAGTTGTAGTAGTAACCTCGGTCGTGGTTGTGGTGGTAGCCTCGGTAGTTGTGGTTGCTTCTGTGGTTGTAGTAGCCTCAGTAGTGGTGGTTGCCTCTGTGGTCGTGGTTGCCTCAGTGGTAGTCGTAGCCTCTGTGGTAGTCGTAGCCTCAGTGGTGGTAGTCACTTCTGTGGTTGTGGTAGCCTCAGTAGTGGTTGTAGCCTCTGTGGTAGTCGTAGCCTCAGTGGTTGTGGTCGCTTCTGTGGTTGTAGTAGCCTCAGTAGTCGTGGTAGCTTCCGTGGTAGTGGTTGCCTCAGTAGTTGTGGTAGCCTCTGTGGTGGTAGTTACCTCGGTAGTTGTAGTAGTAGTCTCCTCGGGAGTTGTTGTTTCCTCGGGAGTAGTTGTAATAGTTGTGGTTTCCTCAGGAGTTGTGGTGGTAGTGGTGGTTTCCTCGGGAGTCGTTGCAGTTGTTGTGGTAGTGATAACAGGAGCAGTATAGGTAGCTTCGTAGGAAGCTCTCATCTTGCCTGCGTAGGGAGCCATATGAAGCTCGCCGTTCTGAACGGTGTAGTTGGGAGCATATACAGCGCCGCAGAATGTAGATTCATTTCTTACGCTTGCGTTAGCCGCGAGAGCAGTGCCTCTGAAGCCGTCGCCCAGTACAACGCTTGTATCTTCAGCGTCGCCGCCACCTATGAAGTTGAATACGATACGGGAAGCCGCGTCAGCGTCCCAGTCGCCGATAGAACCTGAGTTGAATACTATCCTGTTGTCGCCCTTATGGAGATTTACGTTTACCAGCAGGACGTAGTCGGGATTGTCTTTTATAAAGGTATATACTTCGTGGATCTTTGCAACGTCGTCGCCATTAACTCCGGAATCACCTACGGTGATCTCACGGTAGATGACCTTGTCGCTGCCGCTGTTTACTTCAGCAAGTGCAGCGGAAGCTTCCTGCATTTTTGCAAGCAGACCGTTTACATAATCAGCCGCATTTTCCATTTCGGAAACAACGGTGTTATCAGTAGCGACCTTTGTGCTTTCCATAACGGGGTTGCCGTCAGCGTCGAACACGGGAGTTATAACTCCGTTTACCCATTCGTTCCTCTGCTGTGAATAGAAGTAAGCGCGCTCGCCTTCATTGTAGGAGAAGTTGGAGTAAACGTCAGAGCCTACACGCACGTCCTTGTTATGGCTGAGAGCCTCGGGAACGCCTATGGTCAGGCTTTCGGAAATAACGCAGGTGCCTGCCGCAAACTGGAGGGTCTGGTCGCTGTCGCCGAACGCTTTCACTTCAACAGGTGCTACATTGTTGTCGATACGCAGATCGTCGGTGAGCTGATGGATATAAAGAGTATCATATCTGTATTCAGCGGGAATGGTAACGCTGAACATCTTGGTCTCTTTCTTGTCAAAGACAACGTCGATGATAGCGGGCTTGGTTTCGCCGTCACGCTGGATATTGATTATCTCACCATTCTTGTAAATTCCGTAGATGTGGTGCTTTTCACCATCGTCAAAGTTCTCGTCAGAAGTGATCTTGAAGTCGATAACTCTGCTCTTCTGGATAACGTACCTGTTGAGGTCGAAGTTATTGTTCAGCTTCAAGTGGTTAACCGCAAAGTTGGACTCAAAGTGTGACGAGGTGGTCAGGTTGTCGGCAACGATACCGTAATCGGTAAGCTCGCCCAGCGCTGCGCTTATGGCATCGGGGCTTGCGGAATTTGCGCTTGCGCCGACAGCAAGACCTGTAACAGCCATAGATACAGCAGTGATCGTGGAGATGATCTTAACGATCTTCATTCCGCGAATGGTTTTCATTTTCTGATAGCCGTTCATAAAATCTTCCCTTTCGTTTATTTATAGTATTTTTTGCCCTTTTCGGGGGCAAACTACTTTTTTAGGTTCACTGTTATTAAATCACTCGGGGGTTACATATCGGTTACATTTAAAGTTATTGCTGAAAAAAATTTCATTTTCAGCGTTATGCACAAAATCGAACCTACGATATCTTCTTTTTCAACAAATTATAAAAATACAAATTTTCGTCAAAATTTCCTGTCAAGCCTTTTATATTCATATTAAAGCATATTTGGGTGTCAGGACGGTTACAAACCGTCTGTCTGCGGAAATTCTTTTTTCTTTCTCACTTTTGCACAAAAATGAACCTTTCATGAAACCGTTTTTGTAAATGATTGCCATTGATTGCGGCAAACCCGCTATTTTAGTTAATTTAACAATTGCATTGGTAAATTTTATGTGGTATACTCTGTTTCAGTGACGGGAATACGGTATATTTTTCTTCCCGCATTTACATAGACAACACTTCCGATGAAAATATTATGAAAAGAGGAAAGGCAATGACCTACCAGAAAATTTTCGCAGACGTTAAAAAATCATTCGCAAAAGCAGACGTAAAGAAGCTCACCGAAAGCTTCGCATTCCAGTTCAACATTACAGGAGAGGGCGAGGGCATTTTCTACGCCGCATTCAAGGACGGCGTTCTCAGCGTTGAGCCCTACGATTACAAGGACAGAGACGCAGTGTTCACCGCAGACGGCGCTACCTTCACCGCTATCGCATCAGGCAAGCTGGACGCTATGAAAGCTCTCAGCGAGGGCAAGCTCTTTATCGACGGCAACTACGAGCTGGCAAAACAGCTTCTGCTGCTCGTTCCCGAAAAGAAAGCTCCCGCAAAAAAGCCTGCGGCTAAAAAGCCCGCCGCCAAGAAGGCTGCTCCCGCAAAGAAAGCTGCTCCCGCAAAGGCTGCCGCTGTAAAGAAGGAAGCACCCAAGGCTGCAACCGTTAAGAAGGAAGCTCCCAAGGCTGCTCCCGTGAGAAAGGAAGCTGTTGTTAAGGCGGCAGCTCCTGCAAAGAAGCCGCCCGAAGCAAGCATAACTCCCGTTCCCAAGAAAGTGGAAAAGAAGTAAGACTAAATAAGCAAAAGACGCACCGGCAAACGCTTGTGCGTCTTTTTTTATTTTCCCACGCAAAATCTGCTGAACACTCGATCTATCACCTGCTCCGACACGCTTTCGCCTGTAAGCTGTGAAAGGCTGTCCAGTGCGGTTTCCAGCGTTACTCCCACTATGTCGGGGGTCATATCCTGCTCCATAGCGTTCAGGGCGGATTCCATTGCGTTTTTTGCGGAAACGGCGCTTTCACGCTGGCGTTCGTTGGCGATAAAGCCTGCGGAAATGTCCAGCTTTTCGGGGTTTATCAGCTCCCTTGCCGCTTTGTCCAAGGTTTTGAGGGAATCCTCGTTCTTTGCGGATATTTCTATGATATGGGAAAAGCTGTTCTCAAGAAACTGCTTGTCCAGCTCGCTTTGTAGATCCTGCTTGTTGATTATGCAAAGGACGTTTTTCCCCTTGACTTCCTCTGTCAGCGCCCTGTCCTCGTCTGAAAGGGGGCGGCTGTTGTCGAAAAGGGCGAAGATAACGTCCGACTGCTGTATGCGGCGGCGCATTTTTTCAACGCCTATTTTTTCTATCGGGTCGTTTGTGTCCCTTATCCCTGCGCAGTCCGCTATCCTTGCGGGAACGCCGCCAAGAATGACGTTTTCCTCCACGATGTCGCGGGTGGTCCCCTCTATGTCCGCAACTATGCTCCTCTCACAGCCTGCCAGCAGGTTCATCAGGGTGGATTTTCCCGCGTTGGGCTTTCCCACGATAGCAACGGAAATTCCGTCCTTCATAAGCTGACCCACGCCGTAGCCGTCCAGCAGTTCCTTTATGGCGGAAATGCCGTCCTTCAGCCGCTGTTTTCCCTCGGTGTAATCAAAGGGCTCGTCCATCTCGTCGGGGTAATCTATCCAGGCGGTAAGCTCCGACGCCATATCGGTGAGCAGTTCCTTTACGGCGGTTATTTTCCTGTAAAGCGCACCGTCAAGCTGTGCGTTGACGCAGCGGAGATAGCCGTCGCTTTTTGCGTTTATCACGTCCGCTACCGCCTCAGCCTGGGTCAGGGTCAGCTTGCCGTTCAGCATTGCTCTGCGAGTAAATTCGCCTGCCTGCGCCATTCTCGCCCCTGCGTCAAGGCAGGCTCTCAGCACACGCCTTGTCACCAGTATACCGCCGTGGCAGGTTATTTCCGCCACGTCCTCTCCCGTGTAGCTGTGAGGGGTGCGGAAGATGAGCAGTACGCCGTCGTCCAGCTTTTCCCCGCCGCTGTAAATTCCGCCGTAGCAGGCGGTGTAGCCTGCCATTTCAGAAATATTTCTCTTTCCCGCAGGGCGGAATATTTTTGCGGCTATATCTATCGCGTTACCGCCGCTTATCCTTACCATCGAAACTCCGCCCACGGCGGGAGGAGTTGAAATGGCGGCTATGGTATCAGAATTTGTAAGCATGGTTATTTTTTCTTTCCGAACAGCTTTCCGAAAAAGCCTTTTTTTGGTTCTTCATCATTTTCCTCGGGAGAGTCAAGCACTGACGAGGCTTTGCGGTTCGCCGCCTCAAGTTCGGCAAGCTCCGCTTCCGTTTCGTCGGAGAAAAATCCCGCTAAGATTGGGCGCTTGTCCAGCTCCTCTCCGTTGTCCTCAAGAAGATAGGTGCGGATATTTTCGGGGATTTCTATGACATAATCATCGCCCTGCTCCAGCAGGTCGTCAAGGCGGCTCTCCATAAAGCCCCGAAGCTCCTCCTCCATTCCCAGATAATATTCTTCGGCGGCGATGTTGTATTCCTCGGCGGGACTTTTCCTCGCCACCGCCGCAAGATGTATCCCCTGCCTGAGATAGTCGGTGTATTCCAGATAATCGCTCCAGAAACGGTTTATTGCGGCAACGACGGTGCGGCGTTCAAGCTCGTTCAGCTTTTCCTCCCCAAAGCGCTTTACCGCCTCGTCATAGCGGGGAGAGCTTTCCCACATTCCCGCCTTTTCCCCATCAAGAAATCTGCGGCGGGCGGTGAATATCTGGTCCCTGTGCTTTTCGCCTATCGCTGTGTATTTCAGCAGTCTTGTTCTTGAATCAAAGGCGTCACCCTCGCTTATGCGCTGAACACGCTCCACCTCGCGGCGAAGTATCTTGTCGTCAAGCTCGTTTTCCGTAGGCTCGGGGTAGTGCCTTGGGGGAACAAGGCTTTTCAGCTTGTATTTTTCCATTATCGACTCGTCAAGAGCAACAAAGCTCATACTTTCCCCCGGGTCACCCTGTCTGCCTGAGCGTCCGATAAGCTGTTTTACCATTCGGCTGCTTTCGGGCATATAGGTGGAGATAACGAGCAGTCCGCCTGCGCTGACAGCTTCTTCCCGCAGGCTCTCGTCTGCTCCGCCAAGGCGTATGTCAACGCCTCTCCCCGCCATATTGGTGGAGATGGTGACGGCGTAGGGCTTGCCCGCCTGACTGATTATCCCCGCTTCCATATCGTCGTTTTTTGCGTTGAGAACAACGGCGTCAACGCCCTGTTCCTTTAAAAGTCCGTGCAGTATCTCGCTGTCCTCTATGCTTCCCGTTCCCACAAGGACGGGCTGACCCTTTTCGTGAGCAGAGCAGACGGCTTTTACTATACCGCTTTGCTTTGAAGCCGTGTCATAATATATTTTGGTTTCGTGGTCGATACGCTGACTGGGCAGGTGAGGGGGGATTATTTCCAGTTTCAAATCATAAAGGGTGTAAAATTCCTCCTCCGACGCCTTGGCGGTTCCCGTCATAGCGGAGAGAAAGGGATATTCCCCAACGAAAAACTGAAGAGCTATGCTCCCCATAACCACGCCTCTGGTGGAAATTTCCAGCCCGTGCTTAAGCTCCACCGCCGTTTGCAGTGCGCCGGGATAGTGGCGGTTCTCGGCTGTTCTTCCCGTGAATTTGTCGATAAGCATTATCTTTCCGTCACGGGCGATGTAATCCTTGTTCTCGCAAAGCATAAATCTGGCTTTCAGGCTGTCGTTTATCTTTGCAAGCAAGGGGGCGTTCTCCTCGCCGTAAAGATTTTCCAGACCGAAAAATTCCTCCGCCCTGGACGCTCCCTCGTCGGTAAGGTAAATGCTCTCCGCCTCAAGGCTTATGCCGTAGTCATTTTCGTCAAAGGCTGCGGTCAGCTCCATAGCCTTGTTAAGCTCAGGGTCCTGCTGTACCTTTATATCGCTTGCCGCTACAAGGGGTATCCTCGCTTCGTCGATAAGCAGAGAATCCGCTTCGTCCACTATTGCGGCGGAAAAGCCCTGTCCCACCGCGCCGTCAAGGCTTTGCGCCGTGAAGTCACGGAGATAGTCAAAACAGCACTCCCTTGCGCTGACGTAAAGCACGTCCGCTTTGTAGGCGGCTTTTCTCTCCTCAAAAGGAGTTTTTTCGGTGACGCAGGCGGTGGAAACGCCCAACAGGTCGTAAACGGGTTTCATCCACTCCCTGTCACGATTTGCAAGATAATCGTTAAAGGTGAGGATATGGGTCTTTCTCCCCTCGTATTTGTGCCATACTGCGGCAAATACCGCCGCAAGGGTCTTTCCCTCCCCTGTGGGCATTTCGATTATCTTTCCCTCGGTAAGGGCTTTCGCCGCCATAAGCTGTTCGTCAAAGGGGACTTGTCCCAGTCCCTTTTCCGCCGCCTTGCAGACTGCCGCAAAAAGGCAGAGGCGCTTGTCCTCCGCATTTTCCGCCTGCTGTAACAGTCCGCTTATATCCTTGCTTTTGGCAAGCTCTCTTATTTCACTGATAAATTCGGTGTATTCTTTCATTTGTCAATACTTCCTGACGTATTATTTATATGATAGTATATAAATTTGCCGTATGAATGTCAGTATAGCATAATTCCATATAAATGTAAAGTTAAAAAAAGCACGTTTTTTCCGTAAACCTATTGCAAAATTTACGGAAATGTGAGAAAATAGAAGTGTACTTTTTTAGTTTTTTACGTTGGTGATGTTGAGGTAGATCGGGATTTAGCGGGAGGATTGAAAATATATGAACAGCACAATTTTAGAACATATTAACGAATTGTTCGATTCGTATGATTTGTTTGCTGGCAAATACAAAGAAAAGATATGCAGTTCAATTACAAAAAAATTTCCTGATTTATCAGAAAAAGAAATTAAAGAAGCAGAAGATTATTTGGGTTTATTTTTTGAGTATTGCGTGCAATATGCAAATTTATTAGCTGAAAAATATAAAACACCATTTTTACCTAAAGATGAAGAGGCTCAAAAGGAAATATTAGAATATGTGAGTGAATGCCAAAAGCAATACTCTGAAATTGATATGAAGCATATTATAGATATTTTTTCTACTGTCTGCTGGTTAGCAAATAGGTAAGAGCTTTTAAATTCTGATTTATCTCAGTAATACTTTTTTAAAAAATCATATCACACAGGAGATATTATGAATAAAACAGCTTGTATCGTCCTCGCCGCAGGGGACGGAAAAAGAATGAGGTCGGGCAGACCTAAGGTGCTTATGAACGTGCTGTTCAAGCCTATGCTGGGCTGGGTACTGGACAGCGCCGAGGAAACCGGCGTTGACGAAGTCTGCATCGTTGCGGGAAATCAGGCTCAGCAGGTGACAGATTATCTTGAAAAAAGAGAAAAGCCGTATACCACCGTGCTCCAGCTTGAAAGAAAGGGCACGGGCCACGCCGTTATGCAGGCGGAGGAAGTGCTGAAGCGCAGTGAAAACGTGCTGGTGCTTTGCGGGGACGCTCCCTTTATGGACAGCGATACTCTTAAAAAGGCTTTGGAATTACATAAAAAGGAAAATTGCGGGGTAACAGTTATTTCCGCCTCAATAGACGAACCTTTCGGCTACGGCAGGATAGTCAGGGACGAAAAGGGCTTTTTGCTGAAGATAGTGGAGCAAAAGGACGCAACTGACGAGGAAAAGCAGATAAAAGAGATAAACTCGGGGGCGTACTGGTTTGAGGGTGCGGCTCTGGCAGAGGCTTTGCCTAAGCTGTCCGACAGCAACGCCGCAGGGGAATATTACCTCACCGACGCCGTTGCGCTTATTCGTGACAGCGGGAAAAAGGCGGCGGTATATACCGCAGAGAACGCCGACATAGTTCTGGGCGCAAACAGCAGGGCAGACCTTAACGCTCTCAACGAAAAGGCAAGAAAAAGCAAGCTGAAAAAGCTGATGGACGGGGGAGTAGAGTTCCCCTGCACCGACGGGATAATCATCGGGGCAGACGTTATCATAGGGCAGGACACAGTGATACTGCCCAACACGGTAATAAGAGGAAAGACGGTCATCGGAGAAAACTGCGAGATAGGTCCAAATTCCCTGATAGAAAATACCACAGTCGGAAACGGCGTAAGGCTGAACAACGTTCAGGCGTTTGACAGCGTTGTGGAGGAGGGGGCGACTATCGGTCCTTTCGCACAGCTCCGCCCCAATTCCCATATCGGAAAGAGGGTCAAGATAGGGGATTTCGTGGAGATAAAGAACAGCGATATCGGAGAAAAGACCTCGGTGGCGCACCTGACTTATCTGGGGGACAGCGACGTGGGTCGGGGCGTGAACTTCGGCTGCGGCTGTGTTACCGCAAATTACGACGGGATAAACAAGTACCGCACCGTTATCGGCGACGACGCATTCATCGGCTGCAACACGAACCTTATCGCGCCTGTTGAGATAGGCGACAACGCCGCCACGGGAGCAGGCTCCACCATAACGAAAAACGTTCCCGCAAATGCTCTGGCGGTAGAGAGGGCGGAAACAAGGATCATCGAAAACTGGGAAAAGAACAAAAAGAGAAAGAAAAAGTGAATTTTGCGGCAATTCGGCTGACGTTGCCGCTTTAAGGAAAGCAAAAATAAAGGAAACGGAAAGAGAGGGCAAAATCTATGAATCTGCACGGCAAGGACATCAAAATTTTCGCTTGCAGCTCCAACAGGGAGCTTGCTATGGGGATAACCCGCGATCTGGGACTGCCGCTGGGAAATTCCGAGGTGGGAGTGTTCAGCGACGGGGAGATAAGCTGTTCCATCGGGGAGAGCGTGAGAGGCTCGGACGTTTTCGTGGTACAGTCCACCTCCTACCCTGTGAACAACAACCTTATGGAGCTGCTGATAATGATAGACGCGCTGAAAAGAGCCAGCGCCGCCAGCATTACCGCGGTTATGCCGTACTACGGCTACGCAAGGCAGGACAGAAAGACCAAGAGCCGTGACCCCATTTCCGCAAAGCTCACCGCTAATCTGATAACCGTTGCGGGAGCGGACAGAGTGCTTACTATGGACCTTCACTGCCCGCAGATACAGGGATTTTTCGACATTCCCCTCGACCACTTAAAGGGCGCTACCGTGCTTGCTCCTTATTTTAAAAAGCAGTTTGCCGACCGCACTGACGAGCTTGTGTGCGTAAGCCCCGACGTGGGCTCAGTCGCAAGAGTGAGGGACTTTGCCGCAAGGATAGGCGTCAGCTTCGCAATAATCGACAAGCGCCGCCAGAAAGCCAACGTGAGCGAGGTTATGAACATAATCGGCGACGTAAAGGACAAGACCGTTCTTTTGGTAGATGATATGGTGGACACTGCGGGAACGCTTTGCAACGCCGCAAAAGCGGTAGTTGAAAGGGGCGGAGCAAAGGAAGTCTTTGCCTGCGCCACTCACGGCGTTTTATCGGGTCCTGCGATAGAAAGGATACAGGCGTCTCCAATAAAAGAGCTTGTTCTCCTTGACACTATCGCCCTGCCTGAGGACAAGAGGATAGAAAAGATAAAAATGCTGGAAACTCATCATATCTTCTCGCAGGCTATCGAGAGAATTTACAGTGATATGCCGATATCTATCTTGTTCTGATCGTTCAGTTTGTGCAGGTTGTTAGTTTGATAGTAGCTGGTTGTTAGTTATTGACAGAATTTATGACGTTTGGACTATTAAACTATTAAACTAAAACTATAAACTGAAATTAAACTAAAGCTATCAACAAAAATTAAACTAAAGTTGTAAAAAAATTGCTCGGAGTTTTTATGGAAAATGAAGAAATGACCGTGGAGCAGGCGCCCGATACGATGAAGTCGTATAAGGGGGACTGCTTAAGGCTGGGATTTTTCCTGACGGCGATAATGCTGGTAAGGGAAATTGCGGCGGGGCTGTCGCCTTTGGCGGCGGGGGCTATTGAAGGAATGAGCCCTGCTGTCAGGTACGCCTTGGAGCTTTGCTATTCCGCTTTGTGTTTGCAGATAATACCCTCGCTTTTAGCGGCGGTGATGCTGAGATACAGACTGAAAAATCTGTGCGGCGGCTTTCACGCTCCAAAGCAGACGAAAAGAGCCGTGGCGAATTTCCCTGCGGTCTATGGGCTGGGAATGACGGTGAACCTTGTCACTATGGGCGTTATTATGCTGATAAACGGCGGCGGAAACATAAACGATTCCATAAACAGCACAGGGCTTCAGCCGCCGAACTTTGTTTCCTCGCTGATATTGTTCGTTTTGCTGACAATCATTGCTCCCGTGTTTGAGGAATTTATCTTCAGAGGGGCGGTACTGAGCCTGCTTAAGCCTTACGGCAGCGGGATAGCGGTGTTCGTTTCCGCATTTTGCTTCGGTATTTATCACGGGAATTTTCAGCAGTTTTTCTACGCATTTGCGCTGGGTATATGTCTGGGTTATATTGCCGTGGCGACAAATTCCATTTTCTGCACCACCTTGCTCCACGCAATGTTTAATTCAATCAGCGGGATAATAATGATATTCATTTCCACCGAGGCTGTGCAAAACAATATGGCGGGGTTGGAGCTTTCCGACGGGGAGAGCCTACTGAACACCTTTTACGCCATATTTATGATAATCGTGCTTTTGACGGCGATAATAGGCTTTATCTCTATGATAAAAAAGCTGGCAAAGCTGAAAAAATACCGCCTGCCGAAAATGTGGGGAGAAGTGGGCAACGGGAAGAAAATGGCGGTGCTTTTGCTTACCGTTCCCGTTATCATCTCGGTTTTGCTTATGATAGACATTATGGTGCCGCAGTTCCTTGCAAACGGCATAGCGCAGCTTGTGACAGGGGCGGTCTGAGGAAATTTTTATGCTGAACGACAACGAAACGCTGACGGAAATTCCCGAAATGCAAAAGGCGGAAAGCCGCTATAAAACAGTCCTGGCAAAGCTGGCGGTATTTACGGTCATTTTGCTGATAAATCAGAAATTCCTTTATATGCTTATATATTTCCCCGCACAAGTGTGGTACGCCTATGCGGGGGAGGGTGTGAGTGAGAGCTTTGTTTACGCCCTCAACTGGTTCCTAAGCGACGTGAGCGTGTATCTTGTGCCGTCGCTGACGGCGTATTTCCTGTTTAAAAAAGAAAGGAAAAAATATTCTCCCGCAGATGACTATATGCCTGTTCTTGAGCCGCCCATAATATTTTTCTCCTCCTGCTTTCTGGGCTCGCTGGCGTCGATCATCACGGAGCATATCGCAAATATACTGGACAGATTGTTCGGCACGGGGACGATTCCCGACGCTATGGAGGGGTCGCTGCCCTCTTACGAACAGACGGTGGAGATAGTTTCTTTTCTCATATTTGTGGTGATATTGGCGCCTATATTTGAGGAGCTTATTTTCAGAAATCTGCTGTTGGTGCCGCTGAGGACCTGTGGGGACGGATTTGCCATAGTCTTTACGGCATTGTTGTTCAGCGTTGTCCACGGGAATTTTCAGCAATCGCCTTACGCCTTTATGGTGGGACTTTTGTACGGATTTCTGGCGGTAAGGTCGGGGTCGGTGATACCCACGATGATACTCCACCTGATAAACAATTTGCTGGTGTCCTTCGGAAGCTACGGGGATAAGCTGTTCCCTGATCAGGACTGGGCGGCGGCGTTAAGTTCGGCGGTTGGCGGGGTGCTTGATATTTCATTCTGGCTGGGACTGCTGACAACGGTGGTGATATTTACTACGAGGCTTTACAAAAGCGTAAAGGGCTTTGAGATAAGCAGGAGCGAAAAGGCGAAGATGATACTGCTCAATCCCGGGTTTTACGTTGCGGTTGTGGCGATGGTGTTGATTTTTGTTTGAGTGCGGAGGTTGGAGGTTTTATGAATAAAGACTGGTTATTCGCTGATGAAAAATACACATGCGGTCTCAGGGCGGCAGGGGTCTTGGTCAGGGATAATATGATATTGGTGCAAAGGGATAAAGGCGGGAACGAATATGCGTTGCCGGGCGGTCATATAAAAATAGGTGAGACGTTGGAAGAGGGTCTGATTCGTGAAACGATGGAAGAAATGGGAGTCAGGATAAAATGCAAACGTCTGTTGTGGAGCGAGGAATGTTTTTGGGAATGGGACGGCAGGCAGGCGCATACCATCGTTTTTTATTATCGGATAGAGCTGTGTGATGAATTGGATATTCCCGAAAACGGCGGGTTTGTTTCGCAGAAAGATAACTGTAACGTGGTTCTTGAATGGATGCCTGTTGAGGAGCTGAAAAACGTAACAATTTATCCTGAGTTTTTGAAGGATGAGATATATCGTCTTGATGAACCGACCAAGCATTTTGTTTCTAAGGGGTAGACGGGTTCTGAGTTTTATATGTAAAAAAGCAGACGGAGTTCGTCTGCTTTTTTGTGGTGGGGATTTAAGAGTTTTGGTGTGGTGATGAAAGGAGGGTGGTGCGGGGTTTACGGTGTTGTGCGCGGCGAAGCCGCCGACGCCGAAGGCGTCGGGAAGCCTGCGAAGCAGGCTTCCGCTTGCCCGCTTTGCGGGCAAGCGCGGCTTCGCCGCCCTGCTGATGGGCAGTTCTTCCCTGATGTGCAGGACATTTCCCGCTGAGGCGGTACGCTGTGCTTACGGAAAGCATTATAAAAGGAGTACCGTTTCACTTTTTGTAGTGAAAGCTGTCAGTGTTATAGTGTGGTGGTGAAAGGAGGGTGGTGCGGAGTTTACAGTGTTGTGCGCGGCGAAGCCGCCGACGCCGAAGGCGTCGGGCAAGGGCTTGCGAAGCAAGCCCTTGCCATTTGGAGCGCGAAGCGCTCCAAATGCGGCTTCGCCGCCCTGCTCAGAGGCAGGCGTGAAAGACAAGCACCACACCCGCCCGCACTTATCCTTCGTACAGCTTATCCTCATACTCCCTCAGCAAAAGCTGTACGTTAAGGTTGCCGTTTCTCGCTCTTATTTTGTCCAGCATTTCCTTCTGGTCGCAGTCCTTTTTCAGCTCGATACAGTAAGCCGTTTCAAACAGCGCTCCAAAGTCGGCGGTCTTTACCTTTTTCAATTTCCAGGAATTTGTGTATTCGTTGAGAATGTCGTCCAGTAAATTCTGATAATTCAGATTTTCGGGGACGGTGACTTTAAGCAGCATATGCTCATTTTTAGGAACGGCATAGCGGAAGATCTCCATAAATCCCACCGCCGCCGCAAGAACGACCGTAAAAAGCACCGCATATCCCACATACCCAAGTCCCAAAGCCAATCCTACCGCTAAAGTGAAAAATATGTAGGTGATGTCCTTTGAATCGGCGGGAGCGCTCCTGAAGCGGATTATCGTGAATGCGCCCGCAAGGCTGAACGCCCTCGCCACGTTGTCGCCTATGAGCAGTATCATCACTGCGATTATTGCGGGGAGCATTACCAGCGTTACCGCAAATGAGGGCGGATAGCCGCTTTTCTTATGCGTCAGCATATACACTATGCTTATGGCAAAGCCAAGTACCAGCGAACACGCCAGCAGTATCACCATTGACAGCGGGTCAAGGCTGCTGCCGAGAATTGACGAAAACAAGTTTTCCATAAAATTTTCCTCTCCTGTAAAAAAATAAATCAGGGCGTCCGCCCGAATAAACTAAACCAGAACAAGCTGCTTTTCGCAAAGCATACGCTTGTATTCCGTTCCCGCCTTGCTGAAGCTTCTGCTGAAAATGCCCAGTTCGGACAGGGTGCGGGCAAGCTCCACAGGCATTGCGCCCGGTATCTTTATCTCCATAAGCCTGATATTTTGGGGAAGGAGCAGCTCCCCGCCCTTTTCAAGGCTCACGTTCTCCCGCCTTGCCCGCAGGTTAGTATCAAAGGTTATCCTCAGATCGTTATCTTCCATACCGAACATCGCTATCCTGTCATAGCTTATCGCCACGGCGGGATACACCTTAAATTCCTCAAGGAAACGGTCGGTCTCCCGCAATACCTGAATGTCGGTATAGCTTAGCTTTTGCGGCTTTTCTCCTGTTTCTAGATAACGCAGCGCCGCCCCGTAGGAAAGGGACGCTCTGCGCTTGTTCACCTCGCCGCCTATCTTCCGCTTTAGTTCCAGAAAGACGGTGGAATTTTCGTCTGCGGGAACGCCGTAGCTCCTCAATCTCAGCTTTTCCTTGAAATACGGCTTTGACACGGAGCGACGGAGTATCTCGTTGTCCGCCGTATCAAAATACACGTTGCAGATAGAATAGCTCCCGTCAGCACAAAAGCTGTCCAATCGCATATGCGGGGCGAGCTTTCTCATCAGTCTGTCGTACTGCTCCTCATTCAGCAGGAATTTGTCCTCGTATCTTTTGAATGTTTGTAAATGCATAGTTTTCTCCTTGAACAAGGATATTTTATTCCATCTTTTTGTAAACGGGGTAGGGAAATTGTGTGAATTTTATGTAAAAAGAATAAAAAAGGGATAATGTATTGCTGGGGGAAAGGTGTACCAAAGCGGCGGAGAGGGTACTGCGCAAGAGGGAAGATGTGCTTGTCAGGGGCGGCGAAGCCGCATTCGGAGCGCAAAGCGCTCCGAATGGCAAGGGCTTGCTACGCAAGCCCTTGCCCGACGCCTTCGGCGTCGGCGGCTTCGCCGCCCCGCTGATGGGCAGTTCTTCCATGATGCGCAGTACATTTCCCGCTGAGGCGGTACGCTGTGCTTACGGAAAGCATTATAAAAGGAGTACCGTTTTTCTTTTTGCAGTGAAAACGGTGAAGGTTGTTGTGTGGTGATAAAAGGAAGGCAGTGCGTGTTTTACGATGTTGTGCGCGGCGAAGCCGCCGACGCCGAAGGCGTCGGGAAGCCTGCGCAGCAGGCTTCCGCTTGCCCGCCCTGCGGGCAAGCGCGGCTTCGCCGCCCCTCTCCCCGCACATCTTCCCTGCCCCACACCTCATACTTCTCCGCCTGTCCCCCACCGCATAAAAACAAAACCCGCCCCACTCCGCCCCCTCTCAAACGTCAAGATCCTTTCACCTTCCAATTTCTATTGAATACATATTATATATAATTTTTATAAGTTTTTTGTTGACACTGCCTTTTTAAAATGCTATAATATATAGGGCATTGTGCTATGAATAAAAATGTCCCCTCATTGAAAAAGGGTGGAGGATTTCTCAATGAATAAGCTGAAAGTTACTATGTTCGGCGAGTTTTCCATTTCATACGGAGAAAATACGATAAGCGAACATTCCAAAAGGTCGAAAAAGCTGTGGCTGCTTTTGCAGTATCTTATAATTCATCACAACCGTGCAATTGCCCAATCTGAGCTTATAGACATTTTAAGCGGCGAAGAGGAGGGAGCAAATCCCGCCAGCGCCCTGAAAACACAGATACATAGATTAAGAGAGATATTGTCAGAGCTTCAGTGCGGCGATAACGTTATCGTCTGCACAAACGGCGCATACAGCATAAATCCTGAGATAGAGCTTGCCATAGACGCAGAGGAATTTGAAAATTCCTTTAAAAGCGCGTCGTCCGCGGAAGATACCGACGAGCGTATGAGATTGATCCTCAGCGCAATAAATCTTTATGCAGGAGATTTTCTTTCAAAGTCGGCTTACGAGTCCTGGGTCGTTCCCCTCACCACCTACTACCGTTCGGTTTACAGCAAGGCGGTGAGAATGGCTCTTGAAATGCTGAACAAGGCGGGCAAGCTGCACGACATTATTTCCATTTGCAGTAAGGCTTCCGCAATAATCCCCTATGACGAGTTTATCCACTACAATCATATAAAAGCGCTGGCGGAGCTGGGCGAAGTGGATATTGCGCATCAGCAGTACGAGGCTGTCACGGCGCTTATGATGAACAAGTTCGGCATTGCCCCGTCAAAAGAGCTGGTGGAGCTGCACGACACGGCTTTAAAGGCGCAGAGCAATACTCAGGCGACCATAGACGGCGTGGTGGACGACCTGCTGGAGCAGCAGCTTGTTCCCGGCGCATTTTTCTGCGACTATCAGATATTCAAGCATTTGTTCCAGTTGGAATATCGCGACGCCCAGCGCACGGGTATCAGCATAAACATCTGCCTGCTCAGCGTATGCGACACGGACGGCGAAATACCTTCCCAAAATCCGCTGAACAAGGCTATGCAGAGATTGCAGGACTGCATTTCCCGTTCACTTAGAGGCAGCGATATTTTCGCCCGTTACAGCGTGAGCCAGTATGTTATCATGCTGTTCAACACCAACGAACAGACAGGCGAGCTGGTAATGAAACGTATCGAAAAAGCCTTCAGGCGCGAGAACACCAATCAGGGCATAGAACTGAAATATTCCTTTACCTCTCCTAACAGCAGAAAACAATAAAAAATAAGGGCGGTTTACCAAAAGCCGCCCTTATTTTTTAAGAAAAACCCAGCTAAAATTTTCTAAGGAGAGTCTGAGAGGATTTCTTTTCTAAAAGAAATCCTCTCAGAGGGCGGCAGGAACAATCACAACAAAAATCCCCCTCCGCCACATTGTAAATTAAAAAAGCCCGACACACCGTCGGGCTTGATCTTTCAAAATTTACGCTTCCATATACACGTCTTCAAAATCGGAAACGGTAACGCTGTGCTTAACTCTGTCCATTACCTCAGCCTTCTTGGCGTCGTTGAAACGGTCCAGCGTGCCTACAAGATAACCGGTGATACGGCGGATACGCTGGAAGGGCGTGGTGTCATAATGATACTCAATGTCAACGTAGTTATCGTCAACAACTGTGATGTTCATTTCGTCAATGCGCTTTTCGGGATAAAGCGTTCTTGCTCTCTGAATGTATGCTTCCTTTTCTGCGTCGGTCATAACGCCGCCGATAACATTTACTTTGATCATTTGGGTAATTCCTTTCTCTTCATTTCGTTTTAGTCCTTTATGGCAACGCCCTTTCGGTAAGCCGTCAGGAGCGCTTATTTGCTTTCAACTTCGGGCTATCTTGTTGTCTGTTTTGTATTATACCACTATATACTGTATTTTGCAATATCATTTTCAGAAATTTTCACAACATTTTTTTGTGGATTTTGACTATAATTTTTCTGAAACTTTTTCGCCGCTATTGCGGACAAGGGTAAATTCCCACAAAAATATTATACACGAAAAGCCGATAAACAGCAAGAAAACTATTGCAAAAAGATGAAAAATATGTAAAATAGTATAAGACATATATTGAAAGGAGACGGCGCTATGGTAAAGGAAATGACCCACGGAAAACCCCTGTCCCTGATACTGGGCTTTTGCCTGCCTATGCTGTTGGGGAACCTGTTTCAGCAGCTTTACAGCATGGTTGATACCATAATTGTGGGCAAGTTCATAGATGTGGATTCTCTGGCGGCGGTGGGCTCGACAGGCTCGGTGAGCTTTCTCATCATCGGCTTTACAACAGGGATAACCAGCGGCTCCTGCATACTCCCCGCACAGCACTTCGGCGGCGGGAATTATTCCGAAATGCGAAAAATGATAGCAAACGCCATTTACCTGTGCGCCATAACTACCGTTATCGTGACGGCGCTGGCGGTATCGCTGTGCTATCCACTTTTGCAGATAATGCAGACGCCCGCCGACATAATCGACCTTGCTTACGATTACATAGTGGTCATCTTCGGCGGGATATGCGTCACTATGATGTATAATCTTATGGCGGGGATACTCCGTGCTATGGGGGACAGCAGAACGCCGCTGTACTTTTTAATACTTTCCTCGATAATCAATATCGGGCTCGACCTTTTATTTATAATAGTATTTAATATGGGCGTGGCGGGAGCAGGCTGGGCGACGGTCATTTCTCAGGGGATATCAGGCGTTCTCTGCCTTATTTATATGAGGAGGAGCTACCCTATACTTCGCTTTGAAAAGGGTGAGCTTGCCTTTTCGGGAAATCGGATATTGGCGCTGACAAGGATAAGCGTTCCTATGGGGCTTCAGTTTTCCATAACCGCTATCGGTTCTATCCTGCTGCAAAGCGCAGTTAACAGTCTGGGCAAGGTGTACGTTGCCGCCGTAACTGCCGCCAGCAAAATGCAGAATATGGTGGTGGCGCCTATGGAAACGCTGGGTATCACTATGGCGACCTACGGCGGGCAGAATTTAGGTGCAGGGAAGATACCCCGTATAACCCAGGGTATGCACCGCGCGTTCGCCTGCGGACTCATCTACTCCTTGGCGGCGGCGACAGTTGTTTGGATATTCAGCGGGCCGCTGTGTCTGCTTTTCGTTGACGCTGAGGAAACGGAGGTCATCAGTCAGGCGGTGTACTTTATCGGGATAAACGCCATATTCTACCCTGTGCTTTCCATACTGTTCATCACCCGCAACGGCTTGCAAGGGCTGGGATTTTCACTGCTTCCTATGATGGCGGGAGCAAGCGAGCTTATCGCAAGGGCGGTGGTATCGCTGGGGTTCGTGCCTGTGTTCGGATTTGACGCGGCGTGCTTTGCGTCGCCTGTGGCGTGGTCGGCGGCGACGGTGTTTTTGGTTATCATTTATAATATAAAAATGCATGGAATGAAGAAAAAGTATAATGAGGCGGTTGACAGTTGATAGTTTACAGTGTACAGTGTACAGTTGTGGAGTCCAGTACTTCCGCCGAGGGCGGAAGTACGATCCAACATTGCTTGAATTGCCCTAAAGGCAATTCATATTGCTTCGCAATACCGCAATATTGGACACGTTTACGGACGGATTTGAAATTTTTGTTGTATGAAAAAAGCGTTTTGCGTGGAGCAGAACGCTTTTTTATTTTGTTGTGCTTATGAGGGAAGATGTGCGGGCGGAGGGGCGGCGAAGCCGCGTTTGGAGCGCAAAGCGCTCCAAACGGCAGGACTTGCTTCGCAAATCCTGCCCGACGCCTTCGGCGTCGGCGGCTTCGCCGCGCGCACAACACCGTAAACAGCGCACTTCTTCCCCACCGCACCGCGGGAGCAGCCGCTTGCCGAAGGCAAGCGGCACTTCCACGAACGGGGCAGACGTGAAAAATTCAATTTCGGCTCGCATATTTGCAAGTTCACCCTCGCCTATCCTGCAAAATTTTCCTTTTTAAAATTATTTCTGCATATTCTTCTTCCACAAATCCCGCAAATTCCTCCCGACCGTTGTCCCAAAAAGTTCTGTTTACTATGCCTTTTGTAAAAAATCTACAAATGGAACACCGATTTCCTCCAAAATATCTACACCCAAAAACGGACAAATTTTGCAAGATTTGAAAATAAATCTTGCTTTTTTCTTTTCACAGTGTTATAATTATAGCATATCAACCCAAAAAGGAAAGGGGCGGCTTATGGAAACGCAAAAAAATACCCTGTATTCACCCGAATTTGAACACGACAACTGCGGTATCGGCGCAGTTGTGAACATCAAGGGCAAAAAATCCCACAAGGCGGTGGAAAACGCCTTGACCATAGTTGAAACGCTGGAACACAGAGCAGGCAAGGACGCCGAGGGCAAAACAGGCGACGGCGTTGGAATACTGCTGCAAATTTCCCACAAATTCTTTAAGAAGGCAGCTGCAAAGATAGGCATAGAGCTTGGCGGCGAACGGGATTACGGCGTGGGAATGTTTTTCTTCCCGCAGAACGAGCTTGCCCGCAATCAGGCGAAAAAGATGTTTGAGATAATCGCCGACAAGGAAGGACTTGAGGTGCTGGGCTGGCGGCAGGTGCCGTCTGTTCCCGAGGTGCTGGGTCAGCGGGCGGTGGAGTGCATGCCCTGCATTATGCAGTGCTTTATCAAGCGCCCCGCCGACGTGCGCAGGGGTCTTGACTTCGACCGCAAGCTGTACGTTGCAAGGCGCGTTTTCGAGCAGAGCAACGAGGACACTTACGTCGTTTCCCTGTCAAGCCGCACTATCGTATATAAGGGAATGTTCCTTGTACAGGATCTGAGAAGGTTCTTCCCAGATCTTCAGGACAAGGACTATGAGACCGCTATCGCTATGGTACATTCCCGTTTCTCCACCAACACAAATCCAAGCTGGCAAAGAGCCCATCCGTACAGAATGATAGTACATAACGGCGAGATAAACACCATAAAGGGCAACGCAGACAAAATGCTCGCCCGTGAAGAAACTATGAAGTCCGAGCATTTAAAGGGCGACCTTGACAAGGTGCTTCCCGTTGTGAACACCGAGGGCAGCGACTCAGCAATGCTGGACAATACCCTTGAATTTCTGGTAATGAGTGGTATGGAGCTTCCCCTTGCCGTTATGATAACCATACCCGAGCCTTGGGACAACAACGAGACTATCAGCAAGACAAAGCGTGATTTCTACCAGTATTACGCCACTATGATGGAGCCGTGGGACGGTCCCGCATCAATACTGTTCTGCGACGGCGACATTATGGGCGCAGTTTTGGACAGGAATGGTCTGCGCCCCTCCCGCTACTACATCACAAAGGACGGTTTTCTCATTCTCTCCTCCGAGGTGGGAGCTTTGGAGATAGACCCGCAGTCCATCGTTGAAAAGGAAAGACTTCGCCCCGGCAAAATGCTCCTTGTGGACACCGTTCAAGGCAGAGTTATCGACGACAACGAGCTGAAAGAGAGCTACGCTTCAAGGCAGCCTTACGGCGAGTGGCTGGACAGCAATCTGGTGCAGCTTTCCGACCTTAAAATACCCAATATCAAGGTGGACGACCACGAGTACGCCGAGCGCAAGCGTCTGATGAAAGCCTTCGGCTATACTTACGAGGACGTGATGACGAGTATCCTGCCTATGGCAAAAACAGGCTCTGAGAGCATTGCCGCTATGGGTACGGACAGTCCTTTAGCCGCCCTTTCCGACCAGCCTCAGCCGCTGTTCAACTACTTCAAACAGCTTTTCGCTCAGGTGACCAACCCGCCTATCGACGCTATAAGAGAGGAGATAGTTACCTCCACCACCGTATACATCGGCGAGGACGGGAACATTCTTGAGGAGCGCCCTGAGAATTGTCAGGTAATCAAGATAAAGAACCCCATTCTCACCAACACCGATATGCTGAAGATAAAGAATATGCATATCCCCGGCTTTAAGGTAGCGGTCATTCCCATACTTTATTATAAAAACACTTCGCTGAAAAAGGCGCTGAACAGGCTGAACCTTGAGGCGGACAAAGCCCACAGCGAGGGGGCAAGCATACTTATCCTGTCCGACAGGGGCGTCGATGAGAACCACGTTGCTATACCCTCACTGCTTGCAGTCTCCGCTTTGCATCAGCACCTTGTTGTTACCAAAAAGAGGACTTCCCTTGCGGTAATTCTGGAAAGCGGCGAACCCAGAGAGGTACACCACTTTGCAACGCTTTTAGGCTACGGCGCAAGCGCAGTAAACCCCTACCTTGCGCAAGAGGCGATACAAAGCCTTATTTCAAGAGACCTGCTTGACAAGGACTATTACGCCGCAGTCAACGACTACGACAGCGCAGTTCTCCACGGGATCGTCAAGATAGCGTCAAAAATGGGTATCAGCACCATACAGTCCTACCAAGGCTCGCAGATATTCGAGGCTATCGGTATCAGCAAGGAAGTCATAGACACCTACTTCACAGGTACGGTCAGCCGTGTTCAGGGCGTTACGCTGAAAGACATTGAGCGCAACGTAGACAGACTTCATACAATGGCGTTTGACCCACTGGGACTGGGCGTTGACGAGGCGCTGGACAGCAGGGGCAGTCACAAGTTCAGAAGCTGTAAGGAGGAACACCTGTACAATCCTCAGACCATATACCTGCTCCAGCAGGCGGTGAGAACGGGCGATTATCAGCTTTACAAGCAATATTCAAAGCTGATAAACGAGGAGATGGCGCCTGTAAATCTCCGCGGGCTGATGGACTTCAATTTCCCCGAAAAGGGTATAGACATTGACGAAGTGGAAAGCGTTGACAGCATTGTCCGCCGTTTCAAGACGGGAGCGATGAGTTACGGCTCTATTTCTCAGGAAGCTCACGAAACTCTTGCGATAGCTATGAATACCCTCCACGGACGTTCCAATTCGGGCGAGGGCGGCGAAAGCCTTGACCGCCTTGAAAGCAGAGGGACAAAGGACGACCGCTGTTCCGCAATAAAGCAGGTGGCGTCGGGGCGTTTCGGCGTTACCTCGAAATATCTCACCTGCGCTGAAGAGATACAGATAAAAATGGCGCAGGGGGCAAAGCCCGGCGAGGGCGGACATCTTCCCGGCAAAAAGGTCTACCCCTGGATAGCGAAGACAAGACATTCCACCCCCGGCGTGGGACTTATCTCCCCGCCCCCTCATCACGATATCTACTCAATAGAGGACTTGGCTCAGCTTATCTACGACCTGAAAAACGCCAATAAGGACGCAAGGATAAGCGTTAAGCTGGTATCTGAGTGCGGCGTCGGAACGGTAGCCGCAGGCGTTGCCAAAGCGGGTGCGGCGGTAATTCTCATAAGCGGCTTTGACGGCGGCACGGGCGCTGCTCCCAGAAACTCCATTTACAATGCGGGACTGCCTTGGGAGCTTGGTCTTGCGGAGGCGCACCAGACACTTATTATGAACGGGCTGAGAAACAAGGTAGTCATTGAAACGGACGGCAAGCTGATGACAGGGCGCGACGTGCTTGTGGCGGCTATGCTCGGCGCGGAGGAATACGGCTTTGCTACTGCTCCGCTGGTAACCTTGGGCTGTGTTATGATGAGAGTGTGCAATCTTGATACCTGTCCTTTCGGCGTGGCTACGCAAAACCCCGAGCTGAGAAAGCGCTTTGCGGGCAAGCCCGAATACGTAATCAACTTTATGAAATTCGTGGCGCAGGAGCTGCGCGAATATATGGCAAGGCTCGGTATCCGCACCGTTGACGAGCTTGTGGGAAGAAACGACCTGCTAAAGAGAAAAAGCGGACTTGACAGCCACGGCTCCGAGCTTGACCTGTCAAAGATAATCAGCCCTGACGAGGAATTTACCTCCGAGGAAGTAAAATATCACGAAAAACAGCTTTTCGATTTCAACCTTGAAAATACGGTGGACGAAAAGATACTGCTTAAGGAATTTTCAGCTTCCCTGAAAAGCGGAAAGCCTAAGACCGTGAACATAAAGATAAAGAACACCGACCGTACTCTCGGCACTATCCTCGGCAGTGAGATAACGAGAAAATTCGGCGATTCCCTGCCTGACGATACCTTTAAGGTCATCTGTCACGGTGCAGGCGGTCAGAGCTTCGGCGCATTCATTCCAAACGGTCTGACGCTTGAGCTTGTAGGTGACAGCAACGACTATTTCGGAAAGGGTCTGTCGGGCGGAAAGCTGATCGTTTATCCTCCCGCTGAATGTACCTTCAAGGCGGAGGACAACATCATCATCGGCAACGTAGCGCTTTACGGCGCTACCAGCGGAAAGGCGTTCATCAACGGCGTTGCGGGCGAGCGCTTCTGCGTAAGGAACAGCGGCGCCGTGGCGGTAGTTGAGGGCGTTGGCGACCACGGCTGCGAGTATATGACAGGCGGACGGGTAGTCGTTCTTGGAAAGACGGGCAAAAACTTTGCCGCAGGTATGAGTGGCGGTATCGCTTACGTTCTTGACGAGGACAGAGATCTGTACATGAAGCTGAACAAAGAAATGGTAAGCAGCGGCGAGGTAAAGGAAAAGTATGACATAATCGAGCTGAAGGAGCTTATCGAACAGCATGTTGCCGCTACCAATTCCCAGAAGGGGAAAATGATACTTGACAATTTCGAGGAATATCTGCCGAAATTCAAGCGCATTATCCCTCACGACTACAAAAAGATGACCACCGCCATACTCAGCTTTGAGGAAAAGGGCATGACGGAGGAGCAGGCGCAGATAGAAGCGTTTTACAGCATAGTAAACGGAAAGGGGGCAAACTGATATGGGAAAGCCTACGGGATTTCTTGAATTTCAGCGTGAGAACGCGGAGGCTGTCGCTCCAAAGGAGCGCATAGAAAATTTTGACGAGTTCCATATCCCCCTGTCCCGTGAAAAACAGCAGGAGCAGGGCGCAAGATGTATGGCGTGCGGAGTTCCTTTCTGCCAGTCGGGAATGGTTATCGGCGGAATGGTTAGCGGCTGTCCGCTGAACAACCTTATCCCCGAATGGAACGACCTTATTTACACGGGAAACTGGGAGCAGGCGTACAACCGCCTGAGAAAGACCAACAATTTCCCCGAATTTACAGGGAGAGTATGCCCTGCGCTTTGCGAGGCCGCCTGCACCTGCGGCGTTCACGGCGACCCTGTAACGGTCAAGCAGAACGAATACGGCATTGTGGAATACGCCTACGAGCAGGGGATAGCAAAGGCTCATATCCCCGCTGTCAGAACGGGCAAGAAGATAGCCGTCATCGGCTCAGGCCCGTCGGGGCTTGCGGCGGCGGATCAGCTCAATCAGCGGGGACATTCCGTCACCGTCTTTGAGAGGAGCGACAGGGTGGGCGGTCTGCTGATGTACGGCATACCCAATATGAAGCTGGAAAAGCACATCATAGAACGGCGCATAGAGATAATGAAAGAGGAGGGCGTCCTCTTTGAAACGGGAAAAAACGTGGGCGAAAACGTTGAGGCGGAAAAGCTGCTTAAGGATTTCGACATAGTTATCCTCGCATGCGGAGCGTCACAGCCCCGCGATATTTCAGCAGAGGGACGCGACGCAAAGGGGATCTACTTTGCGGTGGATTTCCTCACCTCCACCACAAAGAGCCTGCTTGACAAGGACCTTGCGGAGGGAACATTCATCAGCGCAAAAAATAAGCACGTGGTTATAATCGGCGGCGGCGACACGGGCAACGACTGCGTCGGAACTGCCGTGCGCCACGGCGCAAAAAGCGTTTTGCAGCTTGAGATGATGCCGAAGCTCCCCGATGAAAGAGCAGAAAACAACCCCTGGCCCCAGTGGGCGAGGGTGTGCAAGACCGACTACGGTCAGGAAGAGGCGGCGGCGGTTTTCGGCGCCGACCCGAGAGTTTATCAGACCACGGTGAAGGAATTTGTAAAAGACAAGCGGGGCAATCTGAAACAGCTTGTGCTTGTGAAGCTGGAGCCCTCCGTTGATAAAAAGACGGGCAGAACGGTGATGAAAGAAATAAAGGACAGCGAATACACCGTTCCCGCTAATCTGGTGCTTATAGCGGCGGGATTTCTGGGCAGTGAGAGCTATGTCACAAAGGCTTTCGGCGTTGAAACTGACGGCAGGAGCAACGTCAAGACAGAAGCGGGAAAATATTCCACAAACGTTCCAAAAGTCTTTACCTGCGGCGATATGCACAGAGGGCAGTCACTGGTGGTATGGGCGATAAAAGAGGGACGCGAGTGCGCAAAGGAAGTTGACAAGGCGCTGTTGGGATATACTAATCTGTAATATTTTGTAAAATTTTGAAGAAAAAGGCTTGATTTAAACTCAAGCCTTTTTTTGATTTTTCGGCGGTTTAAAGGTATGTACGGAATTTACACATTTTTTCACTTTTGGCAATTATTTTTGTTGACAAAATACAAAATACAATGTATAATAAATATGAATGAAAATCTGTCGGCTTTTACGAAAAGTCGATTTTATGTAAATGTTAAATTTGTTGCGATATTGCGTAATACCGTAACCGTTTTTTCAGGGAGAGAGTATGTTCCGTGAATATATAACTGTTGCCGCATGCTTTACCACTGCGGCGGCGCTTGTGCTTACGTCAGTCTGTACGTCGGGTATTCTGGAAAAAATACCCAATGTTATTGCCGCCGAGGAGGAAACCGAAAGCGGCGTTTCAGACAGTGCGTCAAACAAATTTCCGTCCGCCTATACGAGCGCTTCAGGTCTGACAGAAGGCAATACAGACAGTAATACCGACGGCAATACAAGCGGTATCATCAGCGGGGATACCGATATTGATACCGGCGAATACAGCGGCTCGCTGACTTTATCCGACATTCTCGGCGGAACGGACGAAAGCGGCGGTACATATGACAGCATGAACACGCTTGACGGCTCAGGCTATGCCGCTTCAAACACACTGGGAAATATTATGTACGAGTCGAGGACCCTGCCGCCTGACGAAACTGCGTATAACGGAGAAAGTCAGGAGTCATCGGTCACAACGCCGTACTTTACGTTTACGACCTCAAATACGACCACTACGACCCGCGCGCCTGTTGTGACAACTACCTCAAAGCCGCCTGTCACCACAAAGCCCGCTGTTACTACTACGACAACAAAGGCGCCGCCTGTTACCACGACCACGACGACCACCACAACGACCACAACTACTCCTCCCGTTACCACCACGACCACCACCACCGCGACCACCTCTCCCGAATTTGCCCCATTGTACGATAAGGTGTTTGAGCTGGTAAATCAGATAAGAGCAGAACATGGGCTCCCTCCGTTCAAACGGCTGAAGGCGCTTGACGACGCCGCTTACACAAGAGCGACGGAAATATCCTCGTATTACAGCCACACCCGTCCTGACGGAAGAAAATCTTCCTCCGTGCTGGGGGACTACGGACTGTTTTTCCACTATGCGGGAGAAAATATAGCCGCAGGGACCTCCTACGGAGACCCTCAGAAGGTAGTGGACGCATGGATGAACAGTACCGCAGGTCACCGTGAAAATATCCTCAGCACCAAATATGAATATATGGGAGTTGGATATTACTATAAAATAGACGACCCGCAGGGCTATAACTTCTACTGGGCGCAGGAGTTCTACACGCCGTTCCACTGATACATTTTATTTTCAACATCAAAAAGTCACCTTTGTGTTAAGGTGACTTTTTTATGCAGTCGTTATTGTGAATAAAAATTTCATTTTCCAACCGTCTATTACCATTTGATTTTTCTAAAGAAATGGTGTATAATAAATGTGTATGCAAAAAATACAGTAAAATTTCAGGTGAAAGGACTTTGTCTATGTTCCATATCGGACTTGACGTAGGCTCTACCACCGTCAAGATAGTTATTCTTGACGAAGAGGGCAAAACGGTACATAAAAAATATCAGCGGCACTATTCCGACATAAAGAAAACTCTGGCGGAGGTCCTGCTGGAGGGCATAGAAAAAATAAAGGGCGAAAACGCCACCGCCGCGGTTACGGGAAGCGGCGGCATAAACGCCGCAAAATGGCTGGATATTCCGTTCGTTCAGGAGGTAACTGCGGGAACGGCGGCTATTGAAAAGCTGATACCCGAAACTGACGTTGCTATCGAGCTTGGCGGCGAGGACGCAAAGATAACCTATTTAAAGGGCGGCATAGAACAGCGTATGAACGGCACCTGCGCAGGCGGCACAGGGGCGTTCATCGACCAGATGGCGGCGCTGCTGAACACGGATATAACGGGGCTGAACGAGCTTGCTAAGGACGCAGAGACTATCTATCCCATAGCGTCGCGCTGCGGCGTGTTTGCAAAATCGGACATACAGCCGCTGCTTAACGACGGCGCAAAGCGCAGTGACGTTGCCGCTTCGGTCTTTCAGTCGGTAGTCAATCAGACTATCAGCGGGCTTGCCTGCGGAAAGCCTATAAGGGGCAAGGTGGCGTTTTTAGGCGGACCGCTCCACTACCTTTCCGAGCTGAGAAAAAGATTTATCGTGACATTGAATTTACAGCCTGAGGACATTATTTTCCCTGAGGACGCAAACCTGTTCGTGGCTATGGGCGCGGCGCTGTCCGACAGCAGAGGGGAAATTTCACTTGAGGAGCTGAAAGGCAGGATAGACAACCTTTCCAGCGTTGAAACTCACGAGGTAGAAAGACTTGCTCCCCTGTTCAAGGACGAGGCGGACAAGGCGGCGTTTATGGAAAGGCACGCAAAAGCCGTTATCCCCACCGCTGACCTTGCTTCCCACAAGGGAAAATGCTATCTGGGCATAGACGCGGGCTCCACCACCACAAAGGCGGCGCTGATAAACGAAAAGGGAGAGATACTCTACTCCCACTACAACAACAATATGGGCGACCCGCTGAAGTCCGTCATCGGGATATTGCAGGAAATTTACAGCCTTATGCCCGAGGGCGCTTACATAGCGAAAGCCACCGCCACGGGCTACGGCGAGCATCTGATAAAGGCGGCGCTGAAAACCGACTTTGGCGAGATCGAGACAATGGCGCACTATAAGGCGGCAGAAAGAATGTTGCCCGGCGTCGAGTTTATCCTTGACATCGGCGGGCAGGATATGAAGTGTATCCGCGTTAAAAATGGGGAAATTCAGAGTATTTTGCTGAACGAGGCCTGCTCCAGCGGCTGCGGCAGCTTTATTGAGAATTTCGCTTCCGCTTTGGGAATGACCAGCGCTGAATTTGCACAGCTTGGACTTACCGCCGAGCACCCCGTTGACCTTGGCTCACGCTGTACGGTATTTATGAACAGCCGCGTAAAGCAGGCGCAGAAAGAGGGCGCAAGCGTTGCGGACATTTCGGCAGGGTTAAGCTATTCCGTCGTTAAAAATGCGCTGTTCAAGGTAATAAAAATTCGTGACCCCAAGGATATGGGTGAGAAGATAATCGTTCAGGGCGGAACGTTTATGAACAACTCCGTGCTGAGAGCGTTCGAGCTTACCTGCGGACGCGAGGCGGTTCGCCCCGACAAGGCGGGACTTATGGGAGCGTACGGCAGCGCTCTTATCGCCATGAACAGGGACGACGGCGAGGGCTCCACCATAGCTACTGCCGACAAGCTGGAGAATTTCTCAATCACCAAATCCACCGCAAGGTGCGGGCGGTGCAGCAACAACTGCCTGCTCACAATCAGCAAATTCGGGGACGGCACAAGGTTTATCACCAACAACCGCTGTGAGCGAGGCGCAGGGCTTGGCACGAAAAAATCCGACCTGCCTAACCTGTTTGATTATAAGTACAAGAGATTGTTTGAATATACCCCCACTCCAAAAGAGGAGGCAAAGCGGGGCGTTGTGGGACTGCCAAGAGTTCTGGGTATGTATGAGAATTACCCGTTCTGGTTCACGCTGTTCACAAAGTTAGGTTACAGCGTTCTGCTGTCACCTGATTCCTCCCGTGAGATTTATGAGCTGGGAATTGAAACTATGCCCAGCGAATCGGTGTGCTATCCCGCAAAGCTGTCCCACGGCCATGTGGTATGGCTCATCGAAAACGGAGCAGATATGATATTCTTCCCCGCCCTGCCGTATGAAATGGACTGCGGCGGAAAGGGGGACAATCACTACAACTGCCCTGTCGTTGCGACTTACAGCGAGGTCATCAAAAATTCTATCCCTCAGCTGAGAGATAAAGAGATAAGCTTTATGAACCCGTTCCTCCCCATTTACGACAAGGAGAGAATGGCGGAAAGGCTGACGGAGGAATTTCTGCCCCTCGGCATACACGGTGAGGAGATTGGACTTGCCCTTGCCGCCGCCTATGAGGAGGACGCAAGGTTCAAGGCGGACATTCGCGCAAAGGGCGAGGAAGTTCTGAAAATGCTGGAGGAAACGGGACAAAGAGGTATCGTTCTGGCAGGCAGACCCTATCACCTTGACCCTGAGATAAATCACGGCATTCCCGAAATGATAAACGGCTACGGCTTTGCGGTGCTGACTGAGGACAGCGTGGCTCACCTCGGCGTAGACAAGCTGGCAAGACCTATCCGTGTAGTCGACCAGTGGATGTATCACAACAGGCTGTACAACTCCGCCGCCGTTGTGGGCGAGCGTGAATATCTTGAGCTTGTGCAGCTTAACAGCTTCGGCTGCGGTCTTGACGCCATCACCACCGACCAGGTACAGGAGATAATGCAGGGCTACGGACGGCTTTACACCGTGCTGAAGATAGACGAGGTGAACAATCTGGGGGCGGCGAGAATACGCCTGCGTTCCCTTATCTCGGTTTCCGAAGAGCGCCGCCGCGACGGCTATCACAGCGAGGAAAAATACGACGGCTATCACCGTCAGCCTTATTTCACAAAGGAGAGCAAAAAGACCCACACTATACTTGCTCCTCAGATGTCGCCCATACACTTTGAGCTTCTGGAGCAGGCATTCAGATATTCTGGATATAATGTCGTCATTCTGAAAGACTATACTAAGGAGATAGTGGACGAGGGACTGAAATATGTCAACAACGACGCCTGCTATCCCACTATTCTCACAGTCGGCTCTCTTATGGCGGCGCTGAACAGCGGAAAATACGACGTGAACAACACTTCCGTTATGATAACACAAACAGGCGGCGCCTGCCGTGCCACCAACTATGTGGGAATGATAAAGAAAGCGCTGAAGGAGGGCGGCTATCCCCAAGTCCCCATTATTTCAATAAATCTGGTGGGAATGGAGAAAAACCCCGGCTTCAAGTACACCCCTGCGCTGGTAGTGAGAGCGCTTATGGCAGTGGTTTACGGCGACGTGCTCAGCCGCTGTCTGTACAGGGTGAGACCTTATGAGATTGAAAAGGGCAGCGCAGACAGACTGCATAAAGAGTGGAACGAAAAGCTGAAAGCGTCCCTTAAGAAGCTGAGCTTCAAGGAATACGGCAGGAACATCGCCGCTATCGTAAAGGATTTTGACGCTTTGCCCGTTCTGGACCTGCAAAAGCCCAGAGTCGGCATAGTAGGGGAAATTCTGGTAAAATACCACCCCGTTGCAAACAATTTTGTCGTTGACCTTGTGGAGTCTGAGGGTGCGGAAGCGGTAGTTCCCGACCTTATGGGATTTATCTACTTCATACTCGACCACGCCAACACAAGGCGCGAGCTGCTCACCGTTTCGGGAACGAGATATTTCCTGCAAAACAAGCTGATATCAATGCTTGAATGGCTTGAAAAGCCGTATCTTGAGGCGGTAAAGGGGACGAAGTTCGGCAGCTTTATGAAGGTGTCCGAAATGCGGAAGCTGGTGGACGGCATTGTTTCCACAGGCAATATTGCGGGAGAGGGCTGGTTCCTCACCGCCGAGATGGTGGAGCTTATGCACAGCGGAGTAAACAACATAATTTGTATGCAGCCTTTCGCCTGCCTGCCCAATCACGTTACAGGCAAGGGCGTTATAGGCGAGCTTCGCCGCAGAAATCCTCTGTCTAACATAATCGCAGTGGACTACGACCCCGGCGCGTCGGAGGTAAATCAGATAAACCGTATCAAGCTCATGCTGTCCCACGCGGTGAAAAACGCAGAAAACGAACTGCAAAGCGTTTCCGTGGAGGTAAAGGACGAGTATTCGGAGCTTCTTAACGTAAAATAACGCTGTAAAACGAAAGGAGAAAACAAAATGGCGGAAGTAAAATTCAGCACAGGCGACGCAAAGCCCGTAAACGGCAAGCATGTGGGAAAATGGGTGCTGGTGATAATCATTCTGGTATTTATCGCAATACTGCTGGGCAGCTCGTTTACGATAGTGAACGAGGGCTATGTAGGGGTAAAATACCGTTTCGGAAAGATAGAGCAGGACAACCTGACGGCAGGACTTAACATTCACATTCCCTTTATCGAGGATATAGTGCAGGTAGATATAAGAGAGCAGGTGTATGCTGTCACCACTGACGCTTACACCAGCGACACACAGTCGGTGAACGAATTGCAGCTTAAGGTGAACTATTGCTACGACAGCTCAATGCTCAGTAATATAATCAGGAATATCGGCGTTTCCAATGTGGAAACGAAGCTGCTCGTGCCCAACGTGCAGAAGATAGCAAAGGACGCAATAGGCAAGGTAAAGGCTGAACAGCTTGTACAGTCAAGGGCGGACGTTACCACGGAGATACAAAATTCCCTCACCGAGATCCTGGACGATTACGGCATTGTGGTAACTGCGTTTGCAATAGAGAACCTGAGCTTTGACTCCGCTTTTGAGGAATCCATTCAGGCAAAGGTCATCGCCGAGCAGGACGCTCTGAAAATGGAAAACAAGACCAAGGAAAAGCAGGAGGAGGCAAAGCAGGTGGTAATTGCCGCCCAGGCGGAAGCCGACTCAAAGCGCATAGCCGCCGAGGCGGAGGCTGACGCTATCAAGGTGATACAGGAGCAATTGCAAAGCTCCCCCAACTATATAGAATATCTCAAGGTAGACAGGTGGAACGGGCAACTGCCCCAGGTGGTGTCCGACGGCGTAAATCCTTTTGTGGCGCTTGATTCAGGTACAGCGGGGAACACGGCGGCAGGAAACGGCGGGAACTGATAGCTTGAGGGGCGGTCTACCGCCCCTTTTGAATGAAAGATAAGGAAAATGACAAAATGAAGGACTTAAACGGGATAAAAAGACAGTGCCTGGACAGATTTTTCAGCAGGACTAACGAAAGACAGCGGGAAGCGATATATCAGACGGAGGGCGCTTTGCTCATAATCGCGGGAGCAGGAAGCGGAAAAACAACAGTCTTGTGCAACAGGATAGCAAATCTCCTGCTGTTCGGAAAAAGCTACAACTCCACGCTGAAACGGCAGCTTTCAGAGGAGGACGAAAAGTTCCTCACGGATTATGCAAAGGGAAAAATTGAGATAAACGAGCAGTCAACTCTCAGGCTCTCCACCCTGCTTGGGGTGGAAAGAGCCGCCCCCTGGCGTATTCTGGCGGTGACCTTCACCAACAAGGCGGCGGGGGAATTGAAAGAGCGTTTGCAGAATATGAACGCCCCGGGCGGCGGAGAGGTGTTCGCAGGGACGTTCCACTCAACCTGCGTCAAGATACTGCGCCGTGGGATAGACGCTCTGGGGTACAAAAATTCCTTTACCATTTACGATACGGACGACAGCCTGAGAGTGATAAAGGACGTGATGAAGGAGCTTAACGTTTCCGACAAGGCGTTCAGCCCCAAGGAATTTCAAAGCAAGATAAGCAGGGCGAAGGACCAGCTTTTGTCCCCTGCGGAATTTTCCGTCATCACCGACGGCGGGCGGGCGGATTTCAAGCTGGAAAGGGCGAGAGAGGTTTACAGGCGGTATCAGCAAAAGCTGAAAAACGCCAACGCCCTTGACTTTGACGATCTGATAATGAAAACGGTGGAGCTGCTCCAGACCTGCCCCGAGGCATTGGAACGGTGGCAGCGCAGCTTTGACTACATAATGGTGGACGAGTATCAGGACACAAATACCGCCCAGTACAAGCTTATCTCCCTGCTGGCAAAGGGCAGCGGAAATCTGTGCGTCGTGGGGGACGAGGACCAGAGCATTTACCGTTTCAGAGGGGCGACTATTGAAAATATCCTCAGCTTTGAAAAGGAATTCGGCGCAAAGGTGGTAAAGCTGGAGCAGAATTACCGTTCCACCGAAAACATTCTGGACGCCGCAAACGCAGTTATCAAAAACAATACTCAGCGCAAGGGGAAAAATCTCTGGAGCGACAAGGGCAAGGGTGAGAAGATAAAGCTGGACCTTTACCAGTCCGAGACGGACGAGGCGGACAGCATTGCCCGCACCGTCCTTGACCTGAAGGAGCAGGGCGGCGGCTTTAACGACAGCGCAGTGCTTTACCGCACGAATGCGCAATCCCGCACCATAGAGCTTTCTATGGCGAAAATGGGCATTCCTTACCGTATGGTGGGCGGAACAAAGTTCTACGACCGCAAGGAGATAAAGGATATGCTGGCGTATCTCAGCGTTATCAACAATCATTCCGACACCGTAAGGCTGGAAAGGATAATCAACGAGCCGAAAAGAGGGATAGGCGACGCAACGCAGGCGGAGATATTCCGCATAGCGGACGGAACGGGAATGACCCCTGTGGAGGTAATGGAGCACGCCGATGAATTTGACGGGCTTTCCAAAAAGTCAAAGATACTTGAGGAGCTGGGAAGAATGTTCCGCGAGCTGGGGCAGGACGAGGACAGACCTCTTGACCGTCTTGTGGACGATATCCTTGACGCCACGGGATATAAAAATATGCTGGATAAGCAGGGGGACGAGGGCGCCGCAAGAATGGAGAACATTCAGGAGCTTAAATCGGGTATGATAAAGTTCTGCGAGGAAAACGAGGAGCATTCCCTCTCCGACTATCTGGAAAACATCGCCCTTATCACCGACCTTGACAGCTACGACCAGAGCGAGGACAGGGTGACCCTTATGACTATGCACGGAGCAAAGGGGCTTGAATTTGACAACGTGTTCATTGTGGGTGCGGAGGAGAATATTTTCCCCTCCTATCGCTCTCAGCTTGATATGAACGAGATAGAGGAGGAGCGCAGGCTCGCCTACGTTGCGATAACGAGAGCGAGGAAAAAGCTGTTTATCAGCCACGCAAGGCAAAGACTGCTGTACGGCAATACCCAGCGCAACAGAGTTTCACGCTTTGTGGAGGAGATACCCGAGGAATATCTGGAATTTACCGACCACACTATGCATACCTCGTTCCAGCCCGTTCAGAAAAGCGTCAAGCCCGGATATTTACAGCAGGAAACAAGGCACGCTCAGGTGGAAAAGATGGCGGCGAGGATCTCCGCCTCCCACTCTGCTCCCCTCTCCTTTGAAAGCGGGGAGAGGATAAAACACCGCGTTTTCGGCGAGGGAACGGTGCTGAACGTTACGCCTATGGGCAACGACAATCTGCTGGAGATAGCCTTTGACAAGGCGGGAACGAAAAAGATAATGGCGAATTTTGCAAAAGTGGAAAAGGCGGATAGTTAAAAGCAAAAATGATAAAAAATATGCGCGGATTTGGAGGGTCGCTCCAAATCTGCGCTTTTTCTTTGTCTGCGTATTTACTCGGCTCTTCACTTTTACTCGTCAAGTATAACGTCCGCGTCGGCGCTTCCCGTAACGGTAAAGTTGGTTATTTCAGCGGAAATTTTCTGATTTGGCAGCTCCATATGCTTGGGAGAAGAACTGCCCTTGCCGTACAACATAAGACATTCCCCTGTCTGCACTAAAGAGCCGTCGTCGGTGACAGTGACCTTTCCGTTTCCGCCCGCCATTTCCTCCATAGCGGAAATTATTGCGGAAATGGGAGAATAGGCGAAATCATCAGTGAGATTTTCAGCGGAAAAGTCCCCCATTGAGGCGGAAACTGCGCCGCTTTTGTAGTTGATCACAAGTCCCTGCGCTTCGTACGGCTCGGTGAGGGTTATCGTCCATATCCCGGTTCCCTTTCGGTTGAAATCGGCGGTAAATCCGCTTTCCCCCGCCGTCACCTGCGCCGTCATCTTATAGCTTTTGTCCATATCGGGCGCTTTGGGCGCAAGTATCCCGCCGTCAGAGCAGGAGGTCAGCAGTAATGCGGCGGCAGCGACAGCTATCAGCCTTCTGAATTTTAAAGTACCCATAAATATCCTTTCGCGAAGGACGTTTATTTGACCGTCAGAGCATTGCTCTCCCCAGATTGTCCGCCACGTCGCCCGCCGTCACGGAGGCGGGGGCGGCGCTTTTCACCAGGATATCCGCCGACAGACCGTGAAGATACGCTCCAAGAACGGCGGCGTCAAAGGGGTCTGTTCCCTGCGCCAGAAGCCCGCCGATAAGTCCTGTGAGCACGTCGCCCGTTCCCGCCTTGGCAAGGGCGGTGTTTCCCGTAGGATTGACAAAAATTCTGCCCTCAGGCGAGGCTATGACGGTATTTGTGCCTTTCAGCAGTATAACTGCTCCCGTTTTTGCTGCAAAGCGGCGGGCAACGTTGATACGGTCCTTCTGCACCTGCTCCGCCGTAAGACCAAGCAGGCGGGCAAGCTCACCGGGGTGGGGAGTTAAGATAAGGGGACGGTCCTTGTCCTCCAGTTCATATATATTATCTTTCAGACAGTTTATTCCGTCCGCGTCGATAACAACGGGGCATTTTCCTTTTCGGAGGACTTTTTTCAGCATTTTCAGGGTAGAAGCGCCGTTTCCCATACCGCAGCCTATCGTGACGGCGGTGGCTTTTTCCAGCGCCTCGTCAAAGTCACTTTCGTCTCTTGAAACAAAAATACATTCGGGAACGGCGGCGGGAGCAACGTTCAGCACCTTAGGCACCGAGGACAGGGTAACGAAGCCGGCTCCGCTTCTCAGCGCGCCCTTGCAGGAAAGAATGGCGGCGCCGATATATTTTTCGCTTCCCGCAATATTCAGCAGTCTGCCGAAATTGCCTTTGTTTGCGCTTTTGGGGCGGGCGGGGAGCTTTTCCTTTATTGAGGGGGGAGTAAAAATTCCGTCATATTCAGCATAGCATTTTTCCGTTATGCCGATATCAAGGACCTTGACTTCCCCGCACATATCATAGGCGGGGTGGTTCAGCAGTCCCGTTTTCATTGCAGCAAGGACGTACGTTACGTCGGGGCGGAAAGCATTTTCGCATACCTCACCGCTGTCGCCGTTTATTCCGCCGGGAATATCCACGGAAATTTTCAGCGGTCTGCGGCGGCGGTTTGATACTGCGAAAAGCTGTGCTACGTCTTCGGGCAATCGCCCGTGAAAGCCCGTTCCGAACACGCAGTCTATTATCACGTCCGCCGATTTGACGCAGTTTATTGCCGCTTCGGGTGAATTTTCAAGGGAAATGCGGGGCGGCTGAGGCTTGCCCTCTCGTGAACGGGCACAGGCTTTTGCGGTATCGGTGTCGGGCTCATTTTTTGTCAGCAGGACGGTAACGTTCCCGCCCCCCTCTTTCAGCAAAAAGGCAAGCTGAACGCCGTCGCCGCCGTTGTTCCCGCCGCCGCAGAGAACGGCAAAGCGTTTATTCTTTATGTCGGTCAGCGCTTTTATTTCGTTGTATACGGCAAGGGCGGCGTTTTTCATCAGAGCGTCAAGGGATACGCCGTTTTCTGCGGAATTTTCCTCCGCCATTTTCATCTGGGCGGAATTTACGATATACGTCATTTCTTTCTCCTGTAAGGTGAAAATAAAAAGGCGGCTACGCCGCCCTTTTTATTACTCCTCATCGTCCTTATGAGCAGCTTTCTTTCTTCTGTTTCTCTTTTTCTTCTTGGCGCTCTGAGAGGCGACTATCGCAATTATGACACAAACTACAAGAATTACGCCCGCTATCAGGAACGGCAGGAAGTCCAGAGTTGTACCTGTATTTACGTTTGCAATGACATCAGCCACAAGTTCGTTCATTTTATTTTTCGTCCTTTCATCTGTACTTTTTTTATTTTTTCTGCATAAATGCAGTCAAATACCGTTAGCAAAAAGTTTCACTTATCTACAGGCTCCCGCCCTGTCAAGAACCGTATCGCACGCTGGACGGAGGTCCTTACATGCTCCATATCGGCGTTGTGGAGCTTTCCCGCATTGCGGTAGTCAAAGCTTTGACAAAATTCCTCCACGTCGGCGGTGAGCTGTTTCATATAGTTGTCAGTGAGCGCCTCAAGGTCCTTTCTGAAAGAGGCAAAGTCCCCCTTGGACATCTGACTTGCTCCTGCCTGCAAAAGCAGCTTGTAATGGGGAAGGCATATGTATTCCTGCTGATTGAACAGGGTCTTGAAGGCGGGGTCGGTGGAATACATTTTGAACACTGTTTCCAGCGTGTGATTTATCCCCCAGCTCACCTTGCTGCATACAAAGCAGGTATTTCCTGCCTGCTCCGTCTTTTTCCCCTTGCCGAAAGGCAGCTTTGAGCCGAAAAGCTCCTTTTCCGCCTCAGCCATATGGGTGCTGAGCATAAGGGCGAGGGAAAGGCGGTTGTTCTGCTGTAAAAGCATATTGTAGTGGGTGTGGCAAAAGCCCAGCTTGTTCGTTTCTATCCGCACGTCAGGCTCCATCATGGCGGCGCCCATTATGTATTCGCAGATATGCTCCTCAATGCCGTCGCGCAGGCGGCAGATGGGGCAGCCGTCCTTTGGTCCGAACACGTCGTTTACGGGTATTGTCAGTATGCTTTCACGCATTTTTTTAATTCCTCCCGCTGAAAATTTTGTGAATTTTCTTGCTTATTATCTATTATTGTATTATAATATTCTTAAAATATCAAGTGGAAAGAGAAAATTTTTATGGATTTTTTTATCAGGGCGGACTGTCTTGATTTGAAACAGACGCTTTTCTGCGGTCAATGCTTTCGCTTTGTTCAGGTCGAAGAAAATATTTTTGAGGGAACGGCGTGGGACAAATTTGTAAGACTGCGGCAGGAAAAGGACGGTATCACGCTCCTTGACGTGAATGACAGTGACGTGCCGTTCTGGGAGGATTATTTTGACGTGAGCCTTGACTACGGCGAGCTGATACGCTCCTTCAGCGAGGACGAAACGCTGAAAGCCGCCTGCAAGGGGCGGGGTATACGGGTGCTGAGGCAGCAGCCTTTTGAGACGCTTATCAGCTTTATCATTTCCCAGAACAACAATATCAAGCGGATAACGGGAATAATCGAACGTTTGTGCGAAAATTTCGGGGAAAAGACGGAACACGGTCACTCCTTCCCCACTGCGGAAAGGCTGGCGGGGCTGTCAGTCGAGGAATTGGCTCCTCTGCGGGCGGGATTTCGTGCAAAGTACATAATCGACGCCGCGCAAAAGGTTAACAGCGGCGAGGTGGAGCTTGAAAAGATAGCGCTCCTCCCTGACGACGAAGCGAGGGAAGAGCTGAAAAAGATAAAGGGCGTGGGCGACAAGGTGGCGGACTGCGTTTTGCTGTTCGGTCTGCACCGACTGTCCGCCGTTCCCAAGGACGTGTGGATAAAAAGGGTCATCGCCTGCTGTTATCCCGACGGATTTCCCGCCTGCGTGGGAGAATATGCGGGTATCGCGCAGCAGTATCTGTTTGATTACGCCCGAGTGGAAATGAAGGAAATGTTTACGGTGAAGTAAGCCGTATGTAAAAACAAATGCCCTTTCTCTGTTGGGAGGGTCTGCGAAGTCAGCACGTCTGCCACGGCGAAGCCGCATTTGACAGCGAAGCTGTCAAATGGCAGGATTTGCTCCGCAAATCCTGCCCTCCGTTCCGCAGGAACGGAGGCGGCTTCGCCGCGCCTCGCACAACCCTCCCTTAGGGACTGACCCCGCCGCAGACTTGCGGGAGCTATGTTCAGCGAAAGGGGCAGACGTGATAAATTTAAAAATAATGCTGAAAGGAAAAAATAAAGATGAAATGCCCTGAATGTGGAAACGAGATCCTGCAAAGCGACAAATACTGCGGAAGGTGCGGCGCTTTCAACAGCGCTTCGCTTACCGCCGCTATGAATAACATCGACCCTCCCGCACAAAAGGCGGAAGATATTGCCGAAGAAAAAACCGAAAATGCCGCCGAAACGGTCAGTGAAACTGCCCAAGAAACTGCTCCCACCGAGGCTGAAACAGAAAATCCTATCCCCAAAGAAGAGCCGCCCGCCGAGGACGCTGCTCCTAAGACAGAGGAAAACCCCGTTCCCCCTGTGAGCGAACCCGCGCCGAACACTGAACAGCAGGACAAATATACATACCGCCCCGACGAATACAGCTATCCTAAAGAAAAGGAAAAGAAGGTCTGCTCCCTGTCGGTAGCGGTGTTCTGCGTCGTTATGGTGTTTATCCTGTCCGTTTTGTGCGGAGTTTTTGCGGGAATGTATTTCACCGAAAGGGCAAAGCACGCACAGTCGCAAAGGCAGGAAACCGTTTATACTTCAATGAATACGGAGCTTTGATATGGTAAATATAGGAAACAGCTGGGACGATTTGCTGGCGGAGGAATGGGAAAAGCCGTATTACCTTAAGCTGAGAAAATTTCTCAAGGAGGAATACGGGAAGTACCGCGTGTTCCCGCCTATGGAGGATATTTTCAATTCCCTGCGCTATGCGGACTACGACAGCGTGCGGGCGGTGATAATCGGACAGGACCCGTATCACGAGCCTAATCAGGCTCACGGGCTCGCCTTTTCGGTGAAAAAGGGCTGTCCCATACCGCCGTCCCTGAAAAATATTTACGCTGAAATCGAGCAGGATCTGGGCTACGCTCCCCCCTCTCACGGCGAGCTGACAAGCTGGGCAAGGCAGGGGGTATTATTGCTGAACACGGTGCTGACGGTGCGAATGGGTCAGGCGAACAGCCACCGCGGGCAAGGCTGGGAGCAGTTCACCGACGCCGTGATACAAAAGGTGAATATGAAAAAGACCCCCGTCGTATACCTGCTGTGGGGCGCAAATGCACGGGAAAAAGCAAAGCTCATAACGAACCCAAAGCATCTTATCCTCACCGCCGCACACCCAAGCCCCCTTTCCGCCTACAACGGATTTTTCGGGTGCAGGCATTTCTCCAAGGCAAACGCTTTTCTCAGAAACAGCGGCGCTGTGGAAATTGATTGGAAAATAGAAGATTGAAAAATAAAGCCTTTCAAAGGCTTTATTTTTTTGCAATTTTTTTCAAACACCTATTGACAAATCACATTTTTCCTGTTATACTGTCTGTAACAAGTGTACTAATCATAATAATACAGTTAGAAAGGAGCAGGCATGATAAGCGTAGACTACAAGGACAAACGTCCTATTTACGAGCAGCTTGCCGTCAACATCACGGCTATGGCGCTGTCAGGCGAGCTTAAGCCTGACGAACAGCTCCCCTCTGTGCGGCAGCTTGCGGTGCAGCTCAAGATAAATCCCAACACTATCGCCAAAGCGTATGCGGAGCTTGAGCGCAGGGGAGTGACCTACACCGTGACGGGAAAAGGCTCGTTCATAAACAGCGACCTTTCCTCAGCGGCAAAAGCGCAGCAAAGCGCCGCCGAGAACAATTTCACAGAAGCGGTAATGCAGGCAAGGCTGTGCGGCATTGAAAAGAGCCGCCTGCTGGAAATGATAGGAGAAGCGTATGATACAGATAAATGAATTAAGCAAATTTTACAGCGAGTCGGGAGTTTTGTCGCTGGATAAGCTGACTCTGGACATTCCCGACGGGAGCATAGTGGGGCTTATCGGCACCAACGGCGCAGGAAAATCCACCCTGATGAGGATAGCGGCGGGGATATACCGTCAGGACAGCGGCACCGTGCTGATTGACGGAGAGCCTGTTTTTGAAAACAACAACGCCAAGACCAAGATAGCTTACATCAGCGACGACCCCTACTATCAGTCGGGAATGACGTTGAAAAGAATGGCGATGATATATTCCACGCTGAAAGACCAATTTTCAGTAAAGAAATTTTATCAGCTCATCGAAAAGTTCGAGCTTGACCCCAATATGAGAATGTCGGGCTTTTCCAAGGGAATGAGAAGGCAGAGCGATATTATCGCCGCCCTGTCCTGCAACGCAAAATATCTTCTCTGCGACGAGACCTTTGACGGGCTTGACCCCATAACAAGAGAAAAGGTAAAGCGTATCTTCATTGACGAGATAATGGACAACAACGCAACTATCCTTATGTCGTCACACAATCTCCGCGAGATGGAGGATATCTGCGACAGGATAGTGCTGATACACAAGGGAAAGCTGGTCATCAGCGCCGACGTGGAGGAGATGCGGGGACAGGTACACAAGTATCAGCTTTTGTTCCACGAAAGCACGGAGGTGCCTCTCCAGTCGCTGAAGCCATATTCCCTTGAGCAAAGCGGAAGAATGATAACCTTTATCGCCTCGGGCGACCCTGACGACAACAGGCGGCTGGTTTCCTCCATAGCTCAGGCGACAAACAATTCCCTTGACTATTTTGAGGCAGTTCCGCTGAATTTAGAGGAGGCGTTCAGCTACAAGCTGAAAAGCAGCGGACTTATCGACGACAATGAGGAGGTGAACGTACAATGAGCGCATATCTGAGAAAAACGTTCAGGACCACATATTTCGCCCTGAGGAACAACCTTACGGCGCTGGGTATGCTGGCGCTTATCTGCGGCGTTATTCTGCCGCTGTTCTCCGCAAGTGTGATCTCAGGCAAAAACGTCGGGTTTATCGAAACGAATATGATAATGCAGATAATATCCTTCTTCTTAGCGCCTGTGTGCGGGCTGGCAATACCCTGCGTGCTGTTCTCCTATATCCACAAGCGCAGGGACAGCGACTTCTTCAACTCTATGCCCGTCAAGCGCAGTCAGTATTTTATCGGCTACACGGTATTTGCATTTGCCGCTTTCATTGGGGCATATCTGCTGATGTGCCTGCTGGAATTTTTCGTGTTCCTGTTAAACGGCGTCGCCTTCAGCGACGCAGGCGTGGCGTTCAGATATTTCCTGCCCTCGCTTGTCAGCTTCTTTATAGTGTTCAGCTCCACTATGCTGGCGATAACCTTTACAGGCTCTTCGGTAAGCACGCTTGTGACCCTGCTGCTTCTGAACCTTACCCCTGTGGCGGTGATATACCTGACCATAATGATGGGGACAAACCTTTACACCCAGGTTTATTTCAAGTATTTTGAAAATATCACCCTTATGCTCACCCCTGTTGCAAGCACATATCTCAGCATTGTCTCTGAGGGAAAGGGATTGTTCCTGCTTTTGCAGGCGGGGATAGCCGTGCTGGAGCTTGCGGCGGCGTATCTTATGTTCAGGTTCCGCAGAGGAGAGACCACTATGGCGGTAGCTTTCCCGAAAACAAGGTATATTTTCCAGTATCTTGTGATGTTCTTATGCTCCTATGTCGCAGTGTACTTTATGGTGAGCAATATGCTGTACTGGATCTACAATAATCAATATTTCCCCTCCACCGAGATGATAATGACGGGAATAGTCATTCTCGCCTCCTTCATCATAATGAATATGATACTTGAACGGTCTATGAGGGCGGCGTTCCACAAAATAAGACATTTGTTCATCTTCACAGCGGGCTTTACGGTGCTGGTGTTCGTCATAACACAGACGGTGAACCTGCTGCCCAGATACGTCGTTCCCGTTCAGACGGACGCGCTCTACGTTGAGGTGAACATGCGTACCTTCTCCCCTGTCAAAGATGAAGTAGGCACAACCTATCTGGAGCTGACCGAAACGCACCAACATTCCTACGCCGTGACTGACAGGGAAAAGGTAAAAGGAATGCTTGACTGGTTCGTAAGCAAAAAAGTCGGAGAGGAAGGCGGCTATATCGGAGAAACATACATTAAATTCCCCGAAGACTACGATATTAAGACAGACGACGGGTATATAGAATATAACGTTCTGATCACTATGCTGGATATGAAGCCCTCGGGGGAATGGACCAAGGGCGAATTTACGCCGGATATGCTGTACGACACGTATATAGATATGACTACACTGTACGACGCAGACATGGTGCAAATGCTGGAGGACGAATACAAATCGTTTGACATAAAAGACAGTCACCAGACGGTGACCTACTAAAGATAACTGCGGCGGGAAAGCCAAAATCCCGCCGCTTTTATTTACAAACGGGAAAAAATATGGTACAATAAAAACGTTCAAATCGTTGAAGTAAAAAAGAGGCTTTTATGGACAGGGAAACACTGATGAAAAACGGACTTTCCTCCGACGAGGTGAAAAGGCTCGTTTCCGAGGGAAAGACCAACGACGGGGGCGACACTCCCACCAAAAGCGTGGGGGAGATAATCAGAAAAAACACCCTCACCTTTTTCAATCTTATAAACGTGATACTGGGCGTGCTTGTCCTGCTCACAGGGTCGTACAAAAACTGCCTTTTTCTTGGAGTTATCGTCTGCAACACCGTTATCGGCATAGTCCAGGAGATAAGGGCGAAAAGGACTATCGACAGACTGAGCCTTATTTCCGCGCCGAAGGTAACTTTGCTTCGTGACGGAAAGGAGATAAGCGGTCACGCAAAGGATATAGTTTTAGGGGACGTTATGCTGTTGTCCCCGGGGCAGCAGGTATGCTCCGACTGCGTTTTGCTGGGCGGAGAGTGTGAGGTGAACGAAAGCCTTATAACAGGCGAAAGCGACCCCGTTTTCAGGAAAGAGGGGGAGGAGCTGCTGTCCGGCAGCTTTGTGATAAGCGGGAACGTATACGCCCAGGTCATTCGAGTGGGGAGCGAAAATTTCAGCTCCAAAATGACCGCAGGGGCAAAGTACATCAAGAAAAACAACAGCGTTATGCTCCGTTCTCTTGACAGGATAATCAAGGTGATAGCCTTTTGCTTTATCCCTATCGGTATCTGTCTGTTCCTCAACGCATGGCTGCGCTCGGGACAGGCTTTCGACCGAGCAGTCCTCAGCACCGTGGCGGCGCTGATAGGAATGATTCCCGAGGGACTGTATCTGCTGGCAAGCGTAGTTATGGCGGTGAGCGTGATACGCCTTGCTTCCCACAGGACTTTGGCGCAGGATATGTACTGCTCCGAAACCTTGGCGAGAGTGGACACACTTTGCCTTGACAAGACGGGGACGATAACCGAGGGGAGAATGAAGGTGGAAAGCACCCTGCTCCTTGACGAAAATTTCCCGCTTGATAAGGCTATGACCGCATTTGCCGCCTGTATGAACGACCACAATCCCACTATGGACGCAGTAAAAGCCCACTGGGAGGGCGGCGAGGACAAAGCAATAAGCACCTGTCCCTTTTCCTCCGCAAGAAAGTGGAGTGGTGCAAATTTTGAAAAGGGCTGTATCATCTTCGGCGCGCCTGAATTTGTGCTGAGAGAGGATTACTCCAAGATAAAGGATACCTGCGAAAAGGCGCAGGACGAGGGCGTGAGAGTTCTCCTTGCCGCCTGGTCGGAAAATGAGATAAAGGGGCACGACCTGCCCCAAAATATCACCCCTGCCGCACTTATATTCATCGGGGACGTTATAAGGGAAGAAGCCCCTGCCACGCTGAAATATTTTGACGCACAGGGCGTTGACATAAAGATAATTTCGGGGGACAATCCCGTAACCGTTTCAAGGATAGCGGGCAAGGCGGGAGTTAAAAACGCTGAAAGGGCGGTGGACGCTTCCCTCCTTTCCGAGGAAGAAATAAAGGACGCTGTGAACAAATACACCGTTTTCGGCAGAGTTACTCCCGACAAAAAGTTAGCGCTGGTAAAGGCGCTGAAAGAGCAGGGTCACACCGTGGGAATGACAGGGGACGGCGTTAATGACGTGCTTGCGCTGAAGGAGGCGGACTGCTCCATAGCTATGCAGACTGGCAGCGACGCCGCAAAGAGCGTTTCCAACCTGGTACTGCTGGACAGCAGCTTTGCGTCGATGCCGAAGATAGTCGCGGAGGGGCGGCGCTCGGTGAACAATATACAAAGAAGCGGGACCTTGTTCCTCACAAAGACGGTATATTCATTCCTGCTGGCGCTCATCTTCATTTTCCTCCCCCTGCCCTATCCGTTCCAGCCTATACAACTTACGCTGATAAGCGTTACAACTATCGGCATACCCAGCTTTTTGCTGGCGCTGGAGCCTAACACGGAGATAATCAAGGGGCATTTTATCCGGAACATTATGAAATTTGCGTTCCCTCGGGGCGTTTCTATGGCGTTCTGCGCTATGGCGTCGGTGGTGGTGTCGCAGCTTATGGAGCTTTCCACCGAAAAGATGTCCACTCTAACAGTCTACACCGTGGCGGCGGTGGGATTTTTCGTGATACTCAGGATAATCAAGCCTGTGAGGGGCTGGAAGATAGCTATGCTGGCGGGGCTTATCGGGATATTCGTAACTGCCGCACTGCTGTTTTCGGGTATCTTCTCACTGGGAACGCTGGAATTGTTCAATCTCCTTGCGGGAGCGGGGATATTTGCGGCGGGAGCTGCGCTTATGCTCCTGCTGGAAAAGGCGGCGGAGCCTGTGATACAATTCTTCCTCAGGATAAAGCAAAGGCTTTTCCCGAAAGCCGAAAAGGAGCATGACAATGGCTGAGAAAAAACAGGTCTTTATATTTTCGGACGGCGCCTGCTCGGGAAATCCGGGACCCGGCGGCTACGGTGTCATTCTCCGCTGTGAGGGGAAAGAAAAGGAGCTGTCGGGCGGGGAGGCCGACACTACCAACAACCGAATGGAGCTTACGGGGGTAATAGTGGGCTTGTCTGCGCTGAAATATCCCTGCAAGGTCACCGTGCAGACGGATTCAAAGTACGTCGTTGACGGGATAGAAAAGGGCTGGGCGAAAAGCTGGCGGAAAAACGGCTGGATAAAGAGCGACAAAAAGCCCGCTTTGAACAGCGACTTGTGGGAGGAACTGCTGGAGCTGTTAGAAATACACGAGGTGAGCTTCGCGTGGATAAAGGGTCATGCAGGTCACGCCGAGAACGAGCGATGCGACAGGCTGGCGGTGGCGCAAAGGGACAAATTTGCGGGAAAATAGGACTTTTTGGGGCATAATAGCGGTGAGTTGAACTCGCCGCTTTTTTGTTTTTTTGGAGGGGAGAGGCGGTGTGGGTGGGAGGGTGGGCGAAGCCGTGAGGCTGAAGGGTAGGCACAAGAGGGAAAAATGGTGTCAGGCGGCGGGAAAAAGCAGGACTTTTCAGCCGTGACCGTGAAAGAAAAAACGCAGAAAAAATTTTTTTCAAAAAAATTGACCTTTCCGCCTTCTTTTTCGTTTTTATATATGAGGGGGTAAATCTAATTATGTCGAAAAAACAAGAAAGAAGGCGAAATAATTTTATTTCTGTAAAATATTGACGTAGCTTTTACCTTGGTGTATAATATAGAAGTATATAGGTATGTGAAAGCATATACCTGTTATGATCACAAAAGGAGCAGTTATGAGCGAACATCAGAAAAAAGATGATAAAAATAAAAAGCAACCCGACAAGCAGGAAAACAAGAACGAAAAAAAGTCCTCTTTCTGGGTCAAAGCGAACATCACCGCCACCTTGTCCCTGTTTGCGGGGATAACCTTGTCACTGCTGATATTCCCGCGCCCCACCGAATCGCATACAGAGCGCAGAGATCTGGCAAAATTCCCGCAGTTTTCCGTTGCGGATTATTTCAGCGGCGATTTTGCCGACGGGGTAACCGAATGGTTTGACGACACGGTGCCCTGGCGCGACGGATTTAAGAACATTTCCTCGCATATCGTGAAGTATATGGGCGTATCATTGGGTGGAGCCACTGTCTACGGTCCTATCCAGGAGATAAAGCCCACCTCAACTCAGCCGCCTGAGCCTTCTCAGCCCACCGACACAAATCAACCTGCGCCTCCCGATAACAGCGACAGTCCCTCAACTCAGCCTACTGAAGAAAACACCTCCGCCACCGTTACCACCGAACCAGAATTTCACGTCGGCGCAGGTGAAATGTCGGAGAGCAACGGTCTTGTTGTGTACCAGAATACCGATACGGGGCATTACTGGTGCGTACAGCTTTACAGCGGCGGTTACAGTCAGGACACCTTTATCGAGTATATAAACACTATCGCTGACCAGATTGGCGACTCAGCACAGGTATACGTTATGGTAGCGCCTGAATCCAGCGAATACTATACTCCCGACCAGTATCTTGACTACACCGTTTCCCAGAAAAAGGTAGTGGACTATATCAACAACGGTCTGAGCGACAAGGTCATCGGCGTTGACTGCGTTGAACCGCTGAGACAACACGCCGCCGAAGATATTTTCTGCCGCACTGACCACCACTGGAAGCCGCTGGGCGCATACTATGCGGCAAAGGCGTTTGCCGACGCTGCGGGTATAACTATACTTGAGGACCTTTCCCTGTATGAACTAAGAACGATACCCAAATTTATCGGCACATGGTATGGCAGCACTCAGGACCCAAACCTGTACAACGACTACGATACCTTTGACTACTATATTCCACCTAATGATTTTGACACGTACTATTATGACACAGCTTATCAGAACGAGTTTAAAGCTCCCTTCTTCCTGCAATATGACTGTGAGGAAAATCCCGACAGCGCATACTCCACCTTTATGGGAGCAGATAACAAGATAGTGCGTGTGGACACCGATGTTAAAAACGGGAAAAAACTGCTCGTGTTCAAGGACAGCTATGGCAACGCCGAGATACCGTTCTATATGAACAGCTATGAGCAGATATACGTCTGTGACATAAGATTTTTTGACCTTAACGCAATTGACTTCATCAAAGAACAGGGTATAGACGACGTGCTGTTCACCATGTGCATTACCTCCGCAACGGGAGATAACGCTTTCAAAATGGAAAAGCTCTTCACCAACCCTTGAAAGGAATCAGAATAACAATGAATATCAAAAGAATTACGGCGCTGGGGCTTTGCCTTGCTATGCTCCTCTGCGCCTGCAACGGCAATAATGCCGACGATAATACCACAACAACTCCCGCCCCCCAAAGCCAACAGCAGGGCAGTGAAAGCGAAAGCCAGAGTGAAACCACAACTCCCACCTCCGAAGAATCGGAAAATACTTCCTCTGACACTTCTTCTTCGGAGGAAGAATCCGTTCCCCCTGTCACCGAGCCTGCGGGAAGCGTTCCCGACGACTACCGTGAATACGGCGAAAACGGCATACTCGTGGTAGGAAGAAACGGGCATTATGTAGGGCTTAGCGGCTGCTGGGGAACGCTGGAGCTTTGCGACAGCTACACCGCTTCCCTCAACAAAGCGGCGGAGCTGCTCCCCGACGTTAACGTATACGATATGATAGCTCCCACCGCCGTGGAATTTTATCTTCCCGACGACGTGACAGGATTTACAGGCAGTCAGAAAGAAAAGATCGACCACGTTAAAAGCGGGCTGAAAAACGTAACTGAAATAGACGCTTACGGCGTTTTGCAGCAGCATCAGGACGAATACATCTATTCCCGCACCGACCACCACTGGCAGCCTTTGGGCGCATACTATGCCGCAAAGGAATTTGCACAGCAGTCGGGAACGGGCGACCTGTTCCCCGCCCTGTCGGAATATGAAGCGGTGACTAAAGAGGGATACGTGGGCTCATACTATAACTACTCAAAATGCGAAAGCCTGAAAAGCGACCCAGAGCCCTTCACCCTGTACATTTCCCCCAATGCGGACGCCCTTACCACAACATATTACGACACCTCTTTCCAGAACGGCGAGCAGGGACATCTGTTCCCCTATCCTGACGCCAGCGGATATTATCTTTCATTCTTGGGAACGGATATCTGCATAGCCGAGATAGACACCGACTGCAAAAACGGCAGGACCCTCGTCATCTGCAAGGAAAGCTACGGGAACGCTCTTGTTCCTTTCCTGACAAGCTGCTATGAAAAGATATACGTTACGGATATGAGATATTTTGATATTAACCTTGTGGACTTCTGCAAGGAGGTGGGAGCGACCGACCTGCTGTTCGCCTGCTGTACCTTTACCCCCGCAGGCGGAAACGGCTCTTACCTGGAAGATATAATAAAATAACTGTGAGGAAAAAATGGCGAATTTTTACCCCTTTGACAGAGTGGAGCTTACCAAAAAGCAAAAACCCATAAAGCGCAAACTGCTTTCAGACGGCAGTAAGCGGATAGAAAAGAAGATCGCGGTGCTGGGCGGCTCCACCACCAACGGAATCGTGGATATGCTGGAGCTTTTCCTGCTTTATTACGGGATAAAGGCGGAGTTTTATCAGAGCGAATACGATCAATACTGGCAAGACGCAATGTTCGGCGCCGAGCTGCGTGAGTTTCAGCCTGATTTTGTGTTTATCCACACCACTTCAAGAAATATCACCGCTTTCCCCGAAATGTCAATGAACAAGGAGGAAGCAGACGGTCTGCTGAAAAAGCAGCTTGAGCATTTCACCGTGATGTGGGATAAGCTGAGGGAGGACCTTTCCTGTCCCATTATACAAAACAATATGGAAATGCCGTACTGGAGACTGCTGGGCAACAAGGACTGCGCCGACTTTCACGGCAGGGTGAACTTTGTGACAAGGCTGAACGGCGGGTTTTACGATTACGCCGCAGAACACAGTGACTTTTACATTCATGATATAAACTATCTCAGCGCGTCGCTGGGACTGGAAAATTTTTTCGACCTAAGGCAATGGCATATGTACAAGTACGCGGTGGCTCCTAAGCTTTTCCCTGATTTTGCCTTTAGTCTGGCGAAAATTTTCGCTTCTCTCCTTGGGAAGAACAAAAAAGTCCTTGCCCTTGACCTGGACAACACCCTCTGGGGCGGCGTAGTGGGTGACGACGGAGTGGAAAATCTTGCTCTTGGGCAGGAAGTGCCTATGGGGCAGGCGTACTGCGAGTTTCAGTCCTATATCAAGGCGCAAAAACAGCTTGGGGTACTTCTGACGGTATGCTCCAAAAACGACCGTAAAAATGCAATAGCGGGACTTGAACACCCCGACGGCGTTCTTCGCCCCGACGATTTCACCGTGATAAAGGCGAACTGGGAACCTAAAAGCCTGAACATTCAGCAGACCGCAAAGGAGCTTGACCTGCTCCCCGAAAGCATTGTGTTCGTGGACGACAATCCCGCCGAGCGCGCAATTGTTGGCGATATGGGGATAGAGACCCCGCCTATGGACATAATTGAAAATTATATCAAGACCCTTGACAAGGGCGGATATTTTGAAGTGACGAACTTCTCCGCCGACGACCTGCGCAGAGTTGAAATGTACAAGCAAAACGCCGAGAGGGCGGCGGCGCAGTCCTCCTTCAAGGATTACGGGGAATATCTGGACTTTCTTGAAATGAAAGCGGTGATTGAGGACTTTTCGCCTATCAATCTGGCGAGAGTTACTCAGCTTACCAACAAGAGCAACCAGTTCAATCTAACCACCAAACGCTATTCCCCCGCCGAAATGGAAAAGGTGTACAAAAGCGAAGATTATATCCGCCTTTGCGGACGGCTTGCGGACAAATACGGCGACAACGGCATTGTGAGTGTGGTGATAGGAGAAAAGCAGGGCGGTGCTCTCGATATTCAGCTTTGGCTGATGAGCTGCCGTGTGCTGAAAAGAGAGATGGAATTTGCTATGTTGGACGTGCTTGTGCAAAAGGCAAGGGAGCAGGGCTTAACTAAGCTGGTGGGACACTACTATCCCTCTCCGAAAAATTCTATGGTAAAGGATCTGTATATGGACTTCGGTTTCACAAAGACGGAGGAGGACGGCGATGGAAATACCCGCTGGGAGCTGTCGCTTGATTCTTACGAAAACCGAACTTCACATATTGAAATAAACTGAAAGGGAGCTTGAGCTATGGACGAGATATACGAAAGACTGAACGGCGTGTTCAGAAACGTTTTTGACGACGACAGCATTACCGTGAACGAGGATACCACCGCCGACGATATCGAGGACTGGGACAGCCTGAACCACATCACGCTGGTAGACGCTGTGGAAAGCGAATTTGGCGTGCGCTTCACCATGGGCGAGGTAAGCGGTATGAAAAATGTGGGGGAAATGGCGAAGATTATTAAAGAGAGAATGTAAAAAACTTGTCGACAAGTCGACAAGTTTTATGAGGGAACCCCTGACGGGTTCCCTCATTACTCCTTCCTGCATCGGCTCCGCTACGCTCACGGAAATGCAAATATGTTTATATTTGCATTTCACTGCGCCGATAGAGGAATAAAATTCGAGGCAAAGCCCCGAATTTTATGTTATCATAAAAATGCCGTGGAATTTGCTCCACGGCTTTTTTTATTTTTCTTCGGTTTCCGTTTCGTCCGTCCCCTGTAATATCGCTACAAGTCCGTCCAGACCGCCTTCAAGGGTCTCAACGCTTTTGAGGGATTTGTTTATCTGACGGGTGCGAACGCCCACCAGCTTTTCCAGCTCGTCGTCAAGCTGACGGGAACGCAGCTGCGCCGATTTAAGCACCTTTTCAAAGGTCTCAAACTCGCCCTTGACGCCTGAGAGCACCTTCCATACGTCGTCGCTGCGCTTTTGTATCGCAAGGGTGCGAAAGCCCATATAAAGGGAGTTCAGCATTGCCGCCATTGTGGAGGGTCCCGCTATGTTTACCTGGAATTTCTGCTGAAGCTCCTCCACCAGCCCCATATTCACCACCTCGGCGTAAAGTCCCTCAAAGGGCAGGAACATTATTCCGAAGCCTGTGGTGTGAGGGGGCTGTATGTATTTTTCCCGAATGTCCTTTGCGCTGTTTCGTATGCGTTCGGAAAGGACTTTTTTCGCCGCGTCAACCGTGTCCTTGTCGCCGCTGTCGTAGGCGTCCCTCAGCGCGTGATACGTATCGCCGGGAAATTTTGCGTCTATGGGGAGATAGATAGTTCCGTCGCCGTCGCCGGGGAGCTTTATTGCAAACTCGACATGGTTCTTGCTGTCGGGAACGGTGACAACGTCTTTTTCATACTGTTCGGGAGCAAGAATTTCGGACAGGATACCCTCAAGCTGAGTTTCCCCCATAATACCTCTTGTTTTAACGTTGGAGAGTATCTTTTTCAGGTCCCCTACTCCCGCCGCAAGGCTCTGCATTTCGCCCAGCCCCTTGTGTACCTCTTCAAGGCGCTCGCTTACGGTCTTGAAAGACTGAGCCATTCTCTCGTCAAGGGTCTTTTGCAGCTTTTCGTCAACGGTGGTCCTTATCTGATCCAGGCGCTTGCCGTTGTCCTCCCTTATTTCAAGCAGCTGCTTGTTTACCGTTTCGTTTACCTTTGAAAGCGCTTCTACGTTGTTTTTCTCTATGCCCTGCAAGCGGTGCTCCAGCAATTCCAGCCGTTGATTCATATTGTCTGCGGACTGGCGCTGGCTGTCGCTGAGCATTTGGGACAAGCCCTTTATGTTGTCGGAGACCTCCCGCCTTAACTCCGTCTGGCCTCCCTTCTGGTCGGCGGAAAGGGTGGAAAGCCTGTCCTTTATCACCTCAAGCTCCTTGGAATTGTCCCCGCCGCCCGACGGCTTTCCGTTTTTTATTACGATTATCAGCAGGATAATGCTGATAACAATTGAAATCGCCGAAAGAATTATTCCTAAAATTTCCATTTTTGCTCCTTTATTCTGAAAAATTACTGTAATTATTTTAACATAACAAAATACCTTTGTCAATTATGTTGTTTTTTCTTGCTTTTTTGCGGAAAATATGTTATAATTTAATAAATAAACTTTGTACTTTTCCCGAACAGTCGGGTCAATATTTAATTTTAAAATTCAGGAGGAAAAAACCATGGGCAAATTTGTTATCAAGCACACCGCAACAGGCGTTAAGTTTGACCTGAAGGCGGGTAACGGCGAGGTTATCGCTACCAGCGAGGTGTACACCACTGATTCCGCTTGCAAGAACGGTATCGAAAGCGTTCGCAAGTGCTGCGAGGGCGGCGTTGAGGATCAGACCGTTGAAGGTTACGAAACTCTCAAGCACCCCAAATATGAGGTTTATCAGGACAAGAAGGGCGAATATCGTTTCAGACTCAAGGCTCGCAACGGCGAGATAATCGCTACCAGCGAGGGCTACAAGGCTAAGCCCAGCTGCCTTAACGGTATCGAGAGCGTTAAGAAGAACGCTCCTGAGGCTGAGATCGTTGAGGAATAATTTTATTGACGATGATACGCCGTCTGGTTTACAGGCGGCGTTTTTCTTTTTGTGGTGGGAAATTAGGCGGTTTATGAGGGGTGCGGGGTTAAGGGAAGATGTGCGGGGAGTGGGGCGGCGAAGCCGCAGTCGGCGCTTTGCGCCGACTTGATGATTTTGCGGAGCAAAATCATCACTTTTGTTCGGGCTGCGCCCGAACAAAAGGCGGCTTCGCCGCCCCACTCCTCGCACAGGTTTTCTGGTATGCAGGCACAAAAATTGAACGATTACCACCACATAAACATTTCACGGTAAAGTCTTAAAATACACCGTCAAAGTTTTCTAAGGAGAGTCTGAGAGGATTTCTTTTCCAAAAGAAATCCTCTCAGAGCAACATTTAAAATTACCACCACTAATCAAAACACAAAAAAGGCTTGGAAAACTCCAAGCCTTTTCTTTGTACCAAAAAATCACATACCCGTGATACCCGATCTCTCAATACCTTCAATAAAGTATTTCTGCAGGAAGCAGTAAACGAGCAGTATCGGTATCAGCGACAGCAGACAGCCCGCTTCTATCCATACCATATAGTTCTGAGCAATACCCTGAACTTCACCGTTCAGATATACGGAGATCGTGGTGAACAGGTTGGATACCTGAAGCGCTATCGTGTTGGAACCACCGTAGAACATTCCTGATACGTAAGAGTCGTTCCAGTACCATACCAGTGAGAACACGAATACTGTCAGGAAAGAAGAACGCGCGTTGGGCACCATTATACGGATAAACGTGGAGAAAGGTCCGCAGCCGTCAAGGTGAGCGGCGTCCTCAAGCTCCTTGGGCAGTCCGCGGAAGAACTGTCTGTAAATGAACACGAACAGACCCGCACGGATACCGTTTACAAATATCGCCTGTAAATACAAGCCCCACGGAGTACCTGTAAGGTTTATTCCCTCTCCATTGTTGAACAGTGAGATTATACCGAATACGTCGAAAAATCTGAACTGCTGGAACAGAGGGATAAGAACTACCTGCGTAGGAACGATTATCTGAAGTATAACAATTACAAACAGAAATCCTCTTGCCTTGAACTTAAATCTTGCAAAGCCGTAGCCTGTGATAGCGCAGGTGATGACCTGCAATATCGAGCAAACCACGTTTACCGCCACGGTTTTCCACAGCAGAGTGGGATAATCGATAGCGTTCCACGTATCGATTATGTTCTGCATGGTAAGGGTCTTGGGTATCCACATTATAGACGGGTCGTTCATTTCAGACTGAGGTCTTATTGCGGAGGATACCATAAACAGAATAGGATACATAATTACGAAGCCCAGACCGAACAGTATCAGAAATCTGAATATGGGCCAGACCTTCGCCGCAACACGCCTTCCGAATATGTAGCGGTAATGCTGTTTTTCGGAGTCGTTGTAGTTGCGGTAATTTTTCAGTATCTCCCAGTTGCTTACGTGATATTTTTTGTGAAGCTCCTTCTGCTCCTTTTCAATGCGCTTTAACTCCTTCTTGGTGTATACCTTCTGAGTCCTTGCGTCATCGTCTGTCACTCTTACCACCGTATTCTTGAGAGCGTCGGCGGCATGTTCGGTCTGTTCCTCGGCGGTTTCTGCCGCCTGCTCAACAGCCTCGCTGACTTCTTCCTTTACCTCGGCAGCGTCGGGAGCATTTTCAGCGTTGTTTATTTCCTTTTCAAAATCTTTTTCAGCCACTTTCAACCCTCCTTAATCTACCTGATAGAATATAAATCTTGATACTATCGCCGCTATGATACCCAGCGCTACGCCTACGATAGCAAAGTACGTCCACGCCATTGCCGTCGCCGCACCGTATTCCCACTGAGTCGTCTTGGTGAGCACCTGGTTCATTACAGGGTTCTCAGAATCTATGAAGCAGTCGATAACTGTGTATACAAGATTTACAAGGATCATGGGGCTTATGGTTGGGAAGGTTATCTTCCAGAAGAACTCCCAGCCGGTCGCGCCTTCCATCTGCGCCGCTTCCTTGGCGGAGGTGGAGATCTGCTGCAAAGCTGACAGGAAGATTATCGTCTGGATACCGCAGCGCCAGATCAGGTTGAACAGTCCGCTGGCTATCTGACCGAGCTGGTCGGCAAGGGACTGGCTGATGTTGGAAAAGCCCATAAATTCAAGGAACGAGTCCACCATATCCACCTGGAACAGCGAGCTGAACTGCGAGGCGTCGCCAACGCCCTGACTTCCCATATCGCCGTTTATTACCGCAAGGACAGGTCCTGTGGCTACCAGAACCGGTATGAAGAATATCGCTCTGGCAAAGCCTCTGCCCTTGAACTTCTGGCTCAGCAGCAACGCTATGAACAGGCTGAATACCAGTATCATAAAGGTATCGCCCGGCATTGAGCTGATAGAGGAGAGCAGGTTGGGTATATAGTTCTGGTCAGTGGTGAACGCCGCAATATAGTTGCCGAAGTTGTTCCATTCGCAGTAAACGCCCGGTCCGTTCAGTCCGGGATAAGCGGAGGGATCTCTGGCGTAGGTGTTGCTGTCAACTACCGTGGTTGCGGAAAGAGAATATCTCATAGATTCCACCATAGGGATTATGAACAGATATATCGTTCCCAAAAGCCACAGCAGAATGAATGCGTAACCGTAAAGTCTTTTCTTGCGCTCGTAGGGGATCCTTGTCTTTTTATCGGGATTGGGTCTTTTGCCCCCGCCGCGCTTTGCGTATCCGTCCGCTGCGGCGGCAGCGGCAGGTTCCGCTTCAACTGCCTGAACGTTCTCAGCCGCTTCGGTCTGCACTTCTTCAGCCGCTTCCACAACGGTCTCTTCGGTCTGAACTGCTTCTTCGGCGGTCACCTGAGCGTTTTCCTCAGGCAGATTTTTATTTTTCTTTGCCATCAGTTATCCTCTCCTTTCCCTGCTTGATCAAGGTCATACTGCTGACCGTTTATCGAATAGGTCATAGCCGACATATCGATCTCTATCTTCGTTCCGTCGGAATATTCCAGCGCGATCTGCTTTTCGCCGTTTCTGTCGAAGCGGGTTATCGTCTTATCGCTTATGGAAGAAATTATTCCGTTGAGCAGGTCGTAATCCTCGGAGGCCTTCTCCAGCCAGCCGCTGTAATTGGTGTAGAAATACTTGTCGTACTCGCTGTCGGAAAATTCACCGGGCTCGTTATACATAAGCTCGTAATGAATGCCTGCGCCTGAGAGTATGGACAGCAGTCTCAGCTCATCTGCATTGGCGCTTGCGTTTACAGGCTTGGAGCTGTAAGGAATGTATCCGTGAATGACCATCTGATAGAACGGGATATCATAATCGAACAGGTCGTAGTTGGAGCTGTACATAGGCACGTTGGTTATCGCCGATACGTAGGGCAGAGCGTAAGCGTTGCACTCCTGAGCCATAATGGAGATACCCGCATCGGTAAGCTGCTTGTAGCCGTCCGTCAGTATCTTCATGGAATCCTCTCTCAGGAAGTGTTCCTTGCCCTCGAAATTGGTCCTGCCAAAGTCGCTGTATACTACCGAGGTAGCCTGACTCAGGGAAATGGTGTTTATCCCCTCGTTGGTGAAGGACTCGGTGAGCTTGCGGAACAGGTCGGGCCAGTAATAAGGCGAGAGTATCGTCCATGTGGGCTTTATGTCGGTATCGGGCTGACCGTAGGCAAGCTCGAACGCCGTCTGCGTAGCGTAAGCGTGGCTTATTCTCTTTGCGCTGTTCAGCGTGAAGGAGTAGCCGTGTCCGCTGCGAACGTATTCCATAATGTCAACGCTGGGATAAAGCACGAAGTTGTTTTCCTTTATGGTGCCGTAAAGCGCCTCGAAATCGTTCTTGCCGCCCAGCTTATTAGAATAGTTCACGCCGTCGGATATCTTTCCTGTCATTCCGCTGTCGTTGAAGTCGTTGTATATGACTACCATTTCATCAACGCCAAGATCCTTCAGCTTTTCAACTATCTCCTGAGCCTGTTTATAGGAGGTAGCAACCGTCTGCATATCAACGGGGAATCCCAGAACGGAGTGCTTGGTTATCGTTCCGCCCATAGTGGTAAGGTAAAGGGCGTTGGAGTTTTCCTCAGACTGCTTGGTAAGTCCCTTTTCATTTATAAGGTAGTTGCGGTAGGTGTCAGCCAGATCCGCCGCGTTAACTTCGTCGCCTGAAAGCAGGTAGTAGCGGACTGCTATGTCCTGCACCCTTATTCCGCCTGAACGGTAAACGTCCAGAGGAGTTTTCGTACCCATTTTGTAGGTATCGTTGGACCTGAACTCAAAGCTGAACCACGCGCTGTTTATGGAGGTAGCAGACAGTCCGTTGACCGACGCATTTATGGTAGCGCAGGCGTCGCCCGCTATTGCTACTGCAAGCATTGCGTTGTCGCCGTCCTCGCCGTCCTTGACGATACCGTAAACGGGCAGATATGCCTGCTCATGCTTGGTGCCAGCCGAGGTCTTGCTTATTGCAAGGTCCTCGCCGTAAACCTCCGCCTGATAGACCTGAGTGGAGATCTTGCCGTTGTTGAACTCTATCGCCGCACCGCAGCCGTCGGGAACGAATATGTAACCGTTCTCGTCAGGTCTGCCCGCGCCGAAGGACTGAAGCAGGTTCAGTGTGATAAGCTCGTAGGGTCTGTACTTTTCCGCGTCGTCGATGTACCATTCGCTTATCTCGTCGGTGTGTATTCTTGCAAGCACGCTTCCACCCTTTTCAAGGGTTATGGAAACGGGAATGTAGAAGTTGTGCGCGTCAATGTTATAGCTGAACTTCACGCCGTTTTCCACTTGCTCCAGCTTGAACTTCTTAGGTCTTACTGACGCCTCGTAGGAATAGGTGGTAGTGTTTACAAGGTTATTGTTTTCCACGTCCAGGGGCTTGTAGGTGAGGGTGGACGCCATCATCTGCTTTTGTACGTTACCCGCTATGGGATCGCTTTCGTAGTCGTAGGGAGTTGACCACCAGATGTATCCGCTGTCGGTGTTCTCGACTGCGAATATGCAGGTCTCCTCGTTGACGTACAGCTTCAGATTGTCGACCTCAGCATATACCTTCATTGCCGCCAGCGCCTCGTCCTGTGTGACGGGCTTTACCTCTTCCTCGCCGCCCTCTTCGGGAGCGTCGCCCTCTTCTTCAGGAGCGTCCCCTTCCTGAGGAGCGTCTTCGCTTGCGGTGGTATCGTCAGCGGCAGGCTCGTCTGCGGTTTCAGACCACACGACGCCTGAGCTGAGAGCTATCGAAAGAGCAAGCGCCGCTGCCAGCAGCTTTCTTTTGAATTTTAGCATCGTTTTGATTATCTCCTTTCGTGAGATTGTGCAATTCGCCCGACAGTCACGATGTCAACATTCGGGCTTACTATGCTACATACTGAATCTGTACATCAGCTCGGTGTAAATTGAGTAAACGAACATTACCACCTGCTGGAACAGAGATATGAGAAGGATAAGTACCAATACTATGATGACCATTGCGATAAGGGTGAATACTATCGCAAGTATCGTCTTCGGCATTGTGTACTGGTGGACCGCTTTCATTGCGGAAATTACCAGCACCGCCGACCACAGTATACCGATATAGGAGATAAAGGTAAGGATAGAACCTTCCTGTCTGGTAAGTATGTTGCTGGCAAAAATGTAGACTACCTGTGAAATTATGTAGGGTACAAGAGCATAGGCGGTAACGCACATTATCTGCTGCATTTTGCCTTCGCCGTTGAACAATGTACACAATGACCAGTTGCCCACTACCCAGATGAAGAATATCAGCACTGAGCTTGAGAACAGGGGTACGACGTTGAATACCTTGTCATATGTCGCCTGGAAGGGGAAACCTGTCATAAGACGTCCCGCGACCGTAACGATGAACAGGCAAAGCACGATTATCAAAGCGACCTTGGTGTGGTATGCCTTTTTCCACCTTACGTCCTCAAAGCCCTCGAAGGGGTGCCTTGCAACGTAGAAAGGCCATTTCCAAGCGGGCATATCAAGATCAAACCGCATTGCCGTCACCTCCTGTCGAAGCAGCCTTCAGCTTTTTCTTTTTAATTCGCTTGCGGATAATGGATATTGCCACCGCAATAACTATCAGCACGATGACTACTATCATAAATATGTTGAAATACGAACGTATCATATCCATTCTGTATTCCTTGAAGGCTCTGTTGTAGCCGCCCTTGCTGTGCATATAGAAGTATTTCATCGCCATCTCGTTTTCGCCCATTGTGTAATAGGCGTTGCCAAGACCGATGTAGGCGAACCAGTAGTTGGAGTCGCGAAGAAGTATCTCCTCGAAAGGCTCCTTTGCGTCCTGGTATCTGCCCCTGTTGAACAGCTCTATCGCATCTTGCACCATTCCGCCGAATTCGGTGAGCTTGAATATCGTTATGCTGTTCTTACGTCCGTCGGTGACGTAAACTCTGTGATTAAGATTCTCTATTGCAGTGGGGGAGGTGAAAAGTCCCTTTTGATTTCCCTCGCCGCCGAAGATGAACTCAAGGTCAAGCTCCTCCGAATACTGGAATATTCTTCTCTTGGTGAAGTCCAGCAGGAAGACGTTTCCGTTTTCGTCCACGTCCACGTCGTCGATAGCGGAGGCGAAGTTCTGTCCGTTGTAGTAAAGGGGCATATCGCCGAACAGCATATTGTCAAAGCCCATATTCAGGTAAATATTTTCGCCTGCGGGGTTCAGCTTTTTAAGTACATCCTTTTCCGCGTTCTTGGAGGAGGTAACTGTGTAGATGAAACCTTCCTCGTCAATGTCGCAGTTGGCAATTTCTATTGCGACTGCCTGAACTCTCTTGCGCATCTGCTCACGGCTCATAAACAAGCTGTAAAATGCGTTCTGAAGAACTTCAGCAGTGGTCTCTACACGGTTGGAGCCGTAGTAGCCGTTGAAGCGTCCCTCTGTGCTGAACTGCACCATACCGTTTGTGATAGACTTGATAACGACGTACACGTTCAAAGCGTTGTCCACTACCACCTTGAGGGGACGGTAGGAAACCTCCGCCTCGTACAGGTCGCCCGAAGGTCTGGTGTACTCTCTGAAGATCGTTCCGTCCTCGTAGCAGCCGATAACTCTTTCGTTCATCGTATCGGCTATGTAGATGAGGGTCTTGTCGTTGTTATGCGTAACGAAAACGCCTGAGGGGTCGTTAAGGTCCGTCTTTTTGATAACGCTCTCGGATTCGGGAAATTCCTCCCCGTATTTAAAGGTGTCAAGCACTGTTGCCGACTCCATTTTTTCATCTGTGATGACGATCCTCTTGTTTTTGGTGTCCGCCAGATATATTTTTCCGGTAACTTCGTCAACAAAAATGTCGTTAAGCTCATTGAAAGCGCCTACGCCAAGGTCAACGCCCGTAATGACTTCGTCAACAACGTATCCGTTCTGGGAAGGAACCGCGTCGTTCCACCAGTCGTAGTTGTAGCCGTTGTAAGGCTCATCAGCAGATACTGCGGACGCCAGCGCACTTACAGCGGTGACCGCCGCCATAGCCGCCGCACCGAATTTTTTGAATAACGGCACTGATATTCATTCCTTTCTTGACTAAATTTGTAATGCTCCTGCAAGGTCAATCCTTCAGACCGCTTTGAGCCATTGTTTCCATTACGTTGCTCTGGCAGATAAGGAATACCACGATAGGCGGGATCATTGTTATTACAACAGCCGCCGCCGCAACGCCCGCACGGGCAATACCCGCGGCGGATATCTGCTGCATTACGGTGGGCAGAGGTTTAAGCTCCTCACTGTATATAAAGGAATAGCCTGTTACCTGCCATGCACCCTGGAATGCGAATATCATCAGGGTGAGGATAGCGGGTTTTACGTTGGGCATTACCACCTGCCAGCAGGTCCTGAGGTGTCCTGCGCCGTCCAGCTTGGCGGCTTCGATAATGGCGTCGGGTATCTGACCCATGAACTGACGCATAAGGAACAGTCCCATAGGCGTCGCAATGTAAGGGAGAGTTATAGCAAGGTAGGTGTCGATAAGTCCCATAACCGCCATTACCATATACTGCATGATAAACATTACGGAAGATGTGAACAGCAGGGCAACCTCTATCGCCTTGTTCAGCACCTTTTTTCCGGGAAATTCGCCCTTGGCGAGAACGTACGCCGCCGAGGAGGAGAACAGCAGCTGCGCTACCGTAACAACAACTGCGACAAGCACTGAGTTAAATATGTATCTGGAGAAAGGCACCCACATATTTGACGCTGTGTTCAGCAGGTCGGTGAAGTTCTGACCTGTGGGTGACATAACGTAAAGCTTAGGCGGGAACAGGAACAATTCCTGCGAAGGCTTCAGTGACTGTACCACCGACAAATAAATGGGGAACAGCATAAACAGACCTACGAGAAACAGCAGGACAAAGATCGCTATATCGCCTGCTCTTGAGCCGCCGTACTTTTTTCTGGATTTTTTTGCTCTTTTCATGACTACCGTCCTTTCAGTTTATTTAGTTTGACTCAAGAGGTTTAATCAAGGTATCTGCCAAGTATCTTCTTGATGCCCCAGTTTGCAAGCAGCATTACCGCAAACAGCACGAAGCATATCGCAGAAGCATAGCCCATTTCATATCTGATCGAACCGTAGTCGAATGCGTGAGTCATAATCGTATGCGCCGCATAGTCGGTGGACGGGAAAGCGGTAAGGAAACGTCCCACGTCGCCTGCGGTGAATGAAGAAACTATCTGCATTACCGCTGCGAACAGCATTTGCGGTCCCATTGCGGGAACTGTTACCATCAGCAGCTCCTGCATACGGTTTTTAACGCCCTCAACAGCCGCCGCCTCGTAACGGTCTCTGGGTATACCCTGAAGACCTGCTCTCAAGGCAAGGAAGCCTGCGCCAAGGGACATCCAGAGCTGTACCACGATAACGACGCCGAAGATGTAGTTTGCGTCGGTGAGCCACTGTCTTGCTCCGTGGAGGATACCCAGATTGATAAGGTATGCGTTTGCTATACCGTAGGTATCGCCTGAGAAGATGAGCTGCCATGTGGTGTAGATGTTGCCCGCCAGGGTGGGGGCGTAGAAGATGAAGGTGAATATCGTTTTTAAAGCACCGGGCATTTCGTTTATCAGCCACGCCAGCAGGAAGCAGAGTATGTAGCTGATAGGTCCCGTAACGATAGCGAACACAAGGGTGTTCTGCACCGCCTTGAGGAATACCTCGTCCTCAAGGAACAATGCGTAGAAGTTGTCAAGTCCTACCCACTGGGGGAACTGCACCATATTAAAGTTGGTGAAGCCCATAGGGAGCGACAGGATAACGGGAATAAACGTAAATATGGTAAACAGTATGAAGAACGGCGCCATCAGCAGGTAAAGGCCCTTGCTGCGTCCCATCTGATACAACGTATAGCGGAACTTGCTGTCTTCAATATGCAGTCTTGTTTCCGTGGTAGTTGTTGCTTTTGCTGCCAATTGAATTCCTCCTCACAATATATTCCCCCGCCGCCGTGTGACGGCGGGAAAATTATTATTTTTCGGTATTTTAAGAACCGAACGTAGAAAGCTCCTTATTCTTTCTCTCGATCTCGGCGTTGATGTCGCGGTTGTAGCTGGTCAAAGCATAACGCGCGCTTTCGCCGTCGTTTACCACCGCCCTGAATGCGTTCTTGGTGTGACGGGTGGTAGCGTAGGAGGCGGGAATTATGGGAACCTCGTTGGTCTGAGCCATCTGCGCTGAGATCTTTGCCATTTCAGAGGACGACCATGGGAGCTGTTGGATAGCTTCCACGTTTGCGGTGTCAAATCTTCCCATAGGTCCCATAAGAGCCTCTATGGTGCGTCCGTATTCGACCTGTACCTCAGTGGAGGTGAACCACTTGATAAATTCCCACGCCGCGTTCGCGTTGGGTACCTTGGTGAATATAAGCGCGCCTGCCGAGGAGGAGTTTACGGTGTGATTTACCGTGCCGTCCGCCTGTGGCGTTCCGGGTACCAGCGTGAAGTCCCACAGTCCCTTGATCTCGGGAGCTGATACGGAAAGCTGATTGTAGAATGTGTAAGGCTGTACCACGATGGGCATTTCGCCTGTTCTGAAACGGCTGAATGCGTCATAGGTCTGATCCAGCGCATATACGTTGTAGAATTTCGTCCACATTTCAAACGCCTCAAGGCTTGCCTCCTGGTCGTAGGTGGTCTGAGTGAGGTCGTCGTTGTAGATGTTCAGTCCTCTTTGCAGCATGAGCATTACGAAGGTATCGCCTGCGTCAAATACGGAGCTGGTAGTTACCGCTGCGGGAGTTACAAGTCCCACGTCCAGATATGAACGCTGGAACACGTTGATGAGCTGTATCATATCGTCCCATGTTTCGGGGGGCTCTTCAATGTTCAGCTCTTCAAGAATGTCCGTGCGGTAGAACATCATGGGGAAGGTCTGGGAAACGGGAAGTCCGTAAACTCCGCCGTTGTAGCTGTAAAGCGTCATTATATTGGGGCTGAACCTCTTGGCTACTTCATTGTAGTCGTTGAAGGAGGTCAGATCCACCAGCAGGTCACGGGCGGCAAGCTGTATGGGGAAGTCGCCGCCGATGAACAGCGCCACTTCAGGTCCCTTTCCTGCAAGGGTAGCCTCAAGGATACCGCCCACAACAAGGTTTATAGAAGCGGTAACGCCGTCGTGGTTGGGGTTAAAGTCGCTGTCCACCTGCTCCTTTATCGCCATAGCCTGGTCACGGGCAAGACCTACCCAGACGTTCAGGGCAGTGTCGGAGGCGTTTTCGGAAATGCTGTTGTAATCCTCAAAGAATGAGCCGATAAACGCCTGGAAGCCGAATACCAGATTGTCGAAGAAGTTGCCTGTTGCGGGAGAAGGCTTTTCGTGAGAGGTCATTACCTCGAGATAGTCTATTTCAAGGGGCTGGTCGCGGTAGTCTCTCATCCATGCGGACAGAGAGGATATGTAGTCTTTCAGAGTGGAGGCGATCTGAGGAATGTCCTCAGGCTCGTCTATACATCTGTAAAGAATTACCGCCATAGTCTCCAGAGTTGATGCCTCGGAGCCTGCGCCCAGCTTTTCTATATTTGCTTTTTCTGCGTAAAGTCTGTTTCTTATCTCCTCAAATTTGGGGAGCAGTTCGGGGATAGTTACGTCTACCTGATAGTCGTTGTACTGGTCGGGCTCGGGACCTGTTATCATCAGTATACGTCTGTAATAATAGTTCAGCTCGTACACGATGTCGTCCAGTCTCTGCATTACCTCGCCGATGTCGCCGGGGATAGCTTCCATTGTGATGGTGTGCTTTCCTGCGGTGAGGTAAACGTAAATGTTCTCGCCGTTTTCATCGGTTATGCCCTGAGAATACCAGTTGTTGCTGTAAGGGAACAGAACGTCGTCGTAATACTGATTGGGTACTGCGCCGTCGATATAAACACGGCGGTTTGAGAAGAAGCCTCTCATAATGTTCTGTCTTACCTTAAAGCTGAAGGTGTAATAGCCGTCAGCGGGAACACTAAATTCCCACGTTACCGACTGAGTGGACTTGTTCCAGGTCGCCTGACCCATCGTGTTGTAGCGCTGTTTGGTGGGGTGGGAGGGGCTTGTCATGCACTCGGTACGGTCGGAGGTGGCATACAGGGTGGAGGCCGTCTTGTACAGGTTGTTCTCGCCCTGGAGAAGTATGGTGTTTGTGCCTATAACGTTGGTGTCGGTGAGGGCGGGAGTATTGTCTATATCCTGCTGAGAGGGCTTTTCGTACTGAGGAACAGCGGGATAATTCTTAAAGGTCATGGATTTCAGACCGATGTTGCACTTGATACCCGTTATGGACAGGGTGTGTTTGCCTGAATCCAGCCAGAAGAAATACGGCTCGTTGAAAAGTCCTTCCTTATCCTTTATGGGGTAAGTCACCCACATATCGTACTCGGTCTGTCCGGGACGGATATCATTGTCTCTGCCGTCCTTGCCGATAGCGGATTCGTCTTTCCAGTAGCGGTCGAGGGTGAAGGTCTTTGCCGCGGAGAAGGGATAATCCCCGTCCAGCTTCATCGCCACTTCGATAACGGTATTGCTGCCCGCTATGGTGTAATAAAGCATTTCCAGATTATACAGACCCGCCTGGTCAACGGTAAATTCGTAATTGAGAGTACCGCCGTGATTTGTCCAGAGCAGTACGTCGCTTTCGTCCTGATAATCGGTGACTTCCACCTCGGGCTCTACGCCTGAGGCGTCAGCCTCTGCGGAAACGTAATCCGCCGCGTTTATCACTACCTGCGCGTCAGGGTGCGCAGCGTCGGCATGTTCGTTGAGGTATCCTGCATATGTATCCTCACGGCTAACGCCTGCAACCAGCGATTCGTTTATGGTAGAATCCTGCTGCTGTCCGCTTTGGTCGCCGCCGCCTTCGGCAAACACAGGCTGCATGGAAATCGTCATTCCCGCCGCTGTCAGGACAGCCAGCGCTTTTTTCAACTTGATGTTCATTCTTGCCAAAATATTTCCACCTTTCTTGATGAAATAAGCTGTTCCCGTAAATAAATGCGGTTTGCGGGAACGCCCCGTTGTATGTAACGACTCAGTCGTATTTAAGGAGATAAGCGCCTTTCGGCGTGCCGTTCTCACTGGGGAGAACCGTCGGAAAAATTCCTTGAGGTTATCACTATCCTTCCCTCTTCCATTTCCACTCTCACCTTGTCGCCGCCTTTAAGTCCGAGCTGAGCAAGGTATTCCTTGGGGAGCTGAAGTCTGCCCGAACGGTCCAGCACCACAAGCTCCTCGCTTGCCGCTTCCTCCGCCGCCGCTTTCTGCTGGGAAAGGTCGTCAAAGGAGGCGATGTCGGAAAGAGAGCTTTTGCGTATCATTTCGGTGGCGGTCTTGCCGTCCCTTATTGAAACGACTCTGTCGATAGAGCGTGAAAGATTTACGTCGTGAGTTACTATTATAATTGTAAGACCCATATCACGGTTAAGCCGCTTGAACACGTCAAGCACCATAGCCGCCGTCTTCGTGTCAACTGCGCCTGTGGGTTCGTCCGCAAGCAGCAGGCTGGGGTTGTTTGCAAGGGCGATAGCTATTGCAACACGCTGCTGTTCGCCGCCTGACATCTGCCCCAAAAGGGAATTTTTTCTCCCTGAAAGTCCTACCGTATCAAGCAGCTCCTCAGCACGTTTTCGCCGTTCCTGAACGCCTTTGAGCAGCATAGGCACTTCCACGTTCTGCACCGCTGTGAGATATGGGATAAGGTTTCTTGCGTTGTTCTGCCACACGAAGCCCACCGTGTCCCTCATATAGGAGATAAGCTCCTTGTCGCCGAATTTCAGCAGGTCCTTGCCGTCTACGAAAACAGTTCCCGCAGAGGGCTTGTCAAGTCCGCCCAGAATATTCAGCAGGGTGGATTTTCCTGAGCCTGAGGCGCCTACGATACCCATAAGCTCCCCGCGCTCCACCGTAAGGTCAAGCCCTTGCAGCGCCATTACCTCTATCTCGTCGGTCTTGTATATCTTAACTAAATTCTCGCACTGCACCATTATGTGCTCGGGCGGAGCGAGCAAAACCTTTTCAGGCATCAACTCCACCTCCCGCTATGTCGTTATGTACAGCGGAGGAGATAACGCCGTCCTCCAGCGAGTAGACAACGTCCGCAAGCTCCATCATCGTCTGGTCGTGGGTGGTCATCACTATTGTGAGATCCTCCTCCCTTACCAGCTCGCGGAACAGCTTCAGCACCGCAAGCCCCGTTGGGGTGTCCAGCGCCGCCGTCGGCTCGTCTGCGAAAACTATTTTCGGTCGGTGGCAGACGGCTCTCGCAATCGCAACGCGCTGCTGCTCACCGCCTGAAAGCTCGCCGGGACGGTGATACATTCGCTTTTCCAGTCCCACTCTTGTAAGACATTCCTTAGCCCTTGCGCTGCGCTCGGAAAGGGGGACCCCCGCCAGCCGCAGGGCAAATTCCACATTCTCGTAAGCGGTCATTGTGGAGATAAGCGCAACCGACTGGAACACGAACGCCATTTTATGTCTTCTCAGCTTGTCGCACTCGGAGGAGGAAAGCTGAGTTATATCCTGTCCTTCAAAGTAAACGTTTCCGCCGCTGGGTTTATCCAATGCGCCCAGTATATTTATCAGCGTGGTCTTTCCCGAACCCGAACGCCCCCGCAGGCAGACGAGCTGATTCTGATCCACCTCCAGGTCGATGTCCGTAAGAGCGTTCACCACGCTCCCGTCGCCGATGGTAAACTGCCGTGAAACGCCGTCCGCTTTTAAAATAACAGCCATTTCATCACCCGAATTTTTCGTTTTTTCGATTTTTGAAAAGCGGGAAAAAGCCCTTGCCGCTTTAAAAAAGAGCGAGGACTTGTGAGGCGGACGGTGTTCTTCGCCCAGCCCGAAAGAACTGCAAACGGCTTTGCCGTAAGGTTCTTTGCCCATTCAAGACATACAAAATACACATACCTTTCACAAGGCTGTTTTTATTATATCAAAGTTTGTGCAATCTGTCAAGATTTCATAAAAAATTTTTTCTTTTTTTAGATTTTATTTGCAATATATACAAAAAATTCGGCGGAAGGAGTAAAAATTGACCCCTTTTTTCGCCGAATTTTGCAAATGTTGAGCAGGAAAAATTTTTCTTGTACAATATATTGTGACAAAATGTAAAGGTTTACAGACGATTAAAACAAAAAATACCCCGCAGGCGGGGTATTTAGCTTTACGGCTCATTGGAGCAAGCCGTTAAAAGAGGCTGTGTTCGTCCTCTGTCACTCGTTTTCAAAGCGGAAGGTATCAGTTTTATCGGAGGAATCAGCTTCGCTGTCCGCCTTTTGGGCCTCGATCACGTTTCCGTCCTCGTCCGTCAGCTTTTCCGTTACGTCGGCTGAGTCGTCAGTGACTATGCCGGCGTCATAGCCGTCTATTTCAAGGGTTTCCTCATATTGGGTCTTGTCGCCGTCTGCCTCTTGTACCTCAATAACGTTTCCGTCCTCGTCCACTAACTTTTCCGTTAAGTCGTCAGCGGAAGCGTCAGTCTTATGCTGAACAGCCTTTTCCTCTGCGATAACGGAATAAGTTTCCATCGTTCCATGCACAGCGGCGGCGGAAACCATTCCCGTCAGCGCAGCTGCCGCCGCGGCGGCTATCATTATCTTTGCCACAGGCTTGATTTTAGTCTTCTTCCCGCTTACTTTCGCGATAACCTTTTCTTTTATCTTGTCTATATTTACCTCGCTTTCTTCATCAATGAAAAATTCATTGTCAGTGTAATCGTCTAAAAGCTCACTTATTTTCACAGTTTTGCTCTCCATGATCGTAACCCTCCTTCAGTAAAATTGCTTTCAGCGTCTGCCGCCCTCGGCAAAGCCTTGTTTTTGCAGCGGAAAGAGAAAGTCCCAAAGCGTCCGCCGCCTCCGCCACGCTTTGCCCGTAATAGTAATGCCGCAGGAAAAGCTCTTTCGTGATCGGCTCAAGGCCGTTTACCGCCCTGTTCACAAGGAGGGCGGTCTCTTTTCGCTCCACCGCCTCGCAGGGCTGTTCCCCATCGTCGAAAATTATCATATCCTCTTCAAGGGGAAGCTCCTCCCACTCGTTTCTCAGCTTGTTGAAAGCCTTGTTTCGGGCGGCGGCGCCGAGATAGCCTTTCAGATTTTCAGCCCTCAGCTTTTCCCTGTTTTCCCAGACGGCAAGGAAAACGTCTGCCGAAAGCTCTCTGCAATCCTCGTTCCTTCCTCGGAGTATGCGGGATATGACCGATGAAACGTATTTTCCGTATCTGTCGATAAGCTGTTCAAGGGCTTTTGTCTTCCCTTTCTTCAGTCCGTTCACTATGTCGTTGTCGGTCATTTTCCCACCCCCCGTTTGTCAGTTGATAGTGTACAGTGTAAAGTGTAAAGTTGTGGAGTTTTTTGCCTGCGGCAAAAAACGGATTTGGAATTGCCGCCTGCAAATTTATACCTGTCATTTCAAATCCGTCCGCGCAGCGGACACCTCAACTTTGTACTGTGCACTTTGCACTGTACACTGTAAAGTCCGTTCGATCGTTCTTCATATATCATAACACATTTTCATAAAAAAGGTTACATTAAAGTTGACAGTTTCAAACTCGCAGCCGACAATCCCAATCCGTTTTTTGCCACAGGCAAAAAACTCCTCAACTGTCAACTGTACACTGTAAATTTTTTTGAGCCCTTGGGCTCAAAAAAAGACCGCAGCATAAGGCTGCGGTCAAAGGAAAAGGGTGCAGGTATCTTAAAGCATATTTGCTTTAAGGCATATATTATTTATGTTCTACACATTTCTCCGCCGTATCAGTTTACGCTGAACAGCAGGTCGGAATAAGTGGGGATAGGCCAGTAATCTGCTCCTACAACGGTCTCAAGCTCGTCTGCCACGGCTCTCAGGGACTGCATTGAAGCGAACACGGTGTCGTGGAAGAACTTGGCGTTCTCCATAACGTCGGTGATGGCGTGAGCCTTTGCGATAAGCTCCTCAAGCTCCTTGATATGAGCGTTCAGGCTGTCTGCAAGGGAGACGACCTTCTGCGCAAGCTCGGTCTCTGCGCCTGCCTTGAAGCCTGCCGCTTTCTTGGAGGCAACTGCGTCGCAGATGTCCTTTTCAAATTTCAGAACTGCGGGGAGGATCTGGCGCTTTGCCATATCGACAGTGGTCTGAGCCTCGATGTTCAGCACCTTTTCGTAGTTTTCAAGGAGGGTTTCCGTTCTTGAATGTATCTCTATCTCGCTGAATACCTTGTGCTTTGTGAACAGCTTTACGTTCGCCTCGTCCTCGAAGTGAGGAACTGCGTCCACGGTGGAAACAAGGTTGGGAAGTCCTCTCTTCTTTGCTTCCTCTATCCAGCTTGCGTCATAGCCGTTGCCGTTGAAGATTATCCTCTTATGCTCGGTAAAGGTCTTGATGAGCAGGGCGTTCAGCGCGGACTTGAAGTCGGGAGCTTTTTCCAGCTCGTCTGCAAATTCGCACAGCGCGTCCGCAACGATTGTATTAAGCACGATGTTGGGTCCCGCTATGTTAAGGGTAGAGCCTACGCTCCTGAACTCGAACTTGTTGCCTGTGAATGCAAAAGGAGAAGTCCTGTTTCTGTCGGTGGTGTCCTTGGGGAAAGTGGGGAGAGTGGATACGCCGATGTCAAACTGCTTGTGCAGGTCTTTTGTGTGGCTGCCGCTTACCAGAGCTTCGATAACGTCGGTCAGCTCTTCGCCTAAGAATACGGAGATTATTGCGGGAGGAGCCTCGTTTGCGCCAAGTCTGTGGTCGTTGCCTGCGCTGGCTACGGAAAGTCTGAGCAGGTCAGCGTGTTCGTCGACTGCCTTGATTATCGCCGCAAGGAAGGTGAGGAACTGCGCGTTCTCGATAGGAGAATCGCCTGGGTTCAGCAGGTTCTGTCCGTCGTTGGTGGACAATGCCCAGTTGTCGTGCTTGCCTGAGCCGTTCACGCCTGCAAAGGGCTTTTCGTGGAGCAGGCAGGCAAGGCCGTGCTTTTTCGCTACCTTCTGCATAAGCTCCATTGTGAGCTGATTGTGGTCGGCGGCAAGGTTGGCGTTCTCAAATACGGGAGCACATTCGTGCTGTGCGGGAGCGACCTCGTTATGCTTGGTCTTGGAGGGAACGCCTAAATTCCACAGCGTTCTGTCAAGGTCCTTCATATAGTCGCTTACTCTCTGCTTTATCGTGCCGAAGTAGTGATCTTCAAGCTCCTGTCCTTTAGGAGGCGCTGCGCCGAAAAGGGTGCGTCCCGTGAAGATAAGGTCTTTTCTCTTGCTGTAAAGCGCCTCGTCCACAAGGAAATATTCCTGCTCTGCGCCCACGGTTGCGACTACTCTCTTGGTAGTCGTGTTTCCGAACAGACGGAGTATACGCAGAGCCTGATTTGAAACTGCGTCCATAGAACGAAGCAGCGGGGTCTTCTTGTCCAGCGCTTCGCCTGAGTATGAGCAGAAAGCGGTGGGTATATAAAGGGTGTTATCCTTTACGAAAGCGTATGAAGTGGGGTCCCATGCGGTATAGCCTCTCGCCTCAAATGTAGCTCTCAGTCCGCCTGAGGGGAAGGAAGACGCGTCAGGCTCGCCCTTGATAAGCTCTTTGCCTGAAAACTCCATTATAACGGTGCCGCCCTTCTGGGGGTTGATGAAGCTGTCGTGCTTCTCGGCGGTTATTCCCGTCATAGGCTGGAACCAGTGGGTGTAGTGGGTCGCTCCCTTTTCGATAGCCCAGTCCTTCATAGCATGGGCAACAACTGCGGCAACGGAGCTGTCAAGCTCGGTGCCCGACTCGATAGTGTCCATCAGCGCCTTGTAGGTGCCCTTTGGCAGGCGCTCTCTCATTGTTTCGGCGTTGAAGGAATCGCAGCCGAAATTTTCTCTTACGTCATAATTTTCTGACATTTCCCTTTTCCTCCTGAATAAAAAAATGGGCGTTCTGACAGCACGAAACTGTCAAAACGCCTTTGTTTTGCTTGTGTTTTATTTTACAATATATGCGGTGTTTTGTCAATTGGTGATATTATAAATTTTTTTCGATTTTGCAGGATTTTTTTGTGAAACTTGCAAAAATAAGATACCGCAGGAGAGCTTCATTCCCACTTGATTTTTTCCTCCCATTCTGCTATACTTTATTTAATAACATCTTTTTGAGGGAACGGTTATGGACGGATTTGATTTTTCCGCAAGAAAGCGGGTAGTTATAAAGGTGGGGACGTCAACCCTCGCCTATAAAACAGGCAACATAAACCTGCGCCGCACAAAGCGATTGATAGAAGCGCTCAGCGATCTGAAAAACGCAGGTCACGACGTTATTCTGGTGACGTCGGGAGCAGTGGGCGTCGGCGCGGGAAGTCTGGGGCTTACCCAGAAGCCGAAGGAAATTCCGTTAAAGCAGGCCTGCGCCGCTATCGGGCAAAGCAGGCTGATGAGCTTTTATCGCTCGGAATTTGCAAGATTTAACCACACGGTCGCCCAGATACTTGCCACCCGCGACGTTTTCAGCAACAAAACACGGCGGGAAAATATCTACAACACTATGCACACCCTGCTTTCTATGGGGGTTATTCCCATAATCAACGCCAACGACAGCGTTTCGGTGGAGCAGCTTGACTTTGACGAAAACGACACGCTTTCCGCGCTGATAGCCGAGGTGTGCGAGGCGGACCTTTTGGTGATACTCACCGACGTGGACGGACTTTACGACAAAAATCCCGCCCTGCCTGACGCAAAATTTATTCCCGTAGTGAACAGGATAACCGACAGTATGATAGCTTCCGCTGGCGAAAAGGGCAGCGAGCTTGCCAGCGGCGGTATGCTCACAAAGTTAGAGGCGGCGCAGATAGCGGGAGATGCGAACATTCCCACCGCCATAATCAAAGGGGAAAACCCCGATATTCTGTACGATCTGTTTGAGAACAAGGCAAAATGCACCTTATTTGATTTGAAATGAAAGGATAAATATGAGCTATCTTGAAGAGCTTGGCGCTAATGCCAAAAAAGCGGAAAAAACAATGCGGGGAATTTCCTCCGCACAAAAGGACAACGCCCTTGAGGAAATTGCAAAGGCGCTGGAGGAAAATCAGGCGCTTATCATAAGCGAAAATGAAAAGGACCTGGAAAACGCCGTCAAAAAGGAAATGTCAAAGGCTATGCAGGACAGGCTGAAGCTGGACGAAAAGCGGATAAAGGGTATGGCGGACAGCGTTCGCAAGCTGATCTCCCTTCCTGACCCTGTGGGGCGCGTCCTGGGCGGACACGAGCTGCCAAACGGTCTGAAAATCGTCAAGAAAAGCGTTCCCCTCGGCGTGGTGGGAATTATTTTCGAGTCAAGACCCAACGTTACCGTTGACGCCGCGGCTATCTGCCTTAAATCGGGGAACGTTTCAGTCCTGCGGGGCGGCAGCGACGCCATAAACAGCAACAAGTGCCTGGTGGAGATAATGAGGAATGCGGTGAAAAAGGCGGGACTTGACGAAAACGCAGTGAGCCTTGTCACCGACACCTCAAGGGAAACGGCGGGAGAATTTATGAAGCTGAACCGCTATATCGACGTGCTGATACCGAGAGGGGGCGGCGGGCTTATCCACACGGTAGTGAACAACGCAACGATACCCGTTATCCAGACGGGAGAGGGAAACTGCTCAGTTTATGTGGACAGCTCGGCGGATATTGAAAAGGCGGTAAACATAGTCGACAACGGCAAAACTCAGCGTCCCTCGGTGTGCAACGCCATTGAAAATCTGATAGTTCACAGGGATATTGCGGAGCAGTTTTTAAAAGCTCTTAACGAGAAGTGGCAGGGCAGAGTCAAGATATTGGGGGACGAAGCTGCCGCAAAATATATAAAGGTAGACGGAATTGCCGCAAGCGAGGATTATGCCACGGAATTTCTCGATTACACGATTGCGGTGAAGACCGTTGAAAGCACGGACGAGGCGATAGATTTCATCAACGCTTACGGCACCAAGCACAGCGAGTGCATTGTGACGGAAAGTCTTGCAAATGCGGAAAAATTTCAGCGTGAGGTGGACGCCGCCGCAGTATACGTCAATGCGTCCACGCGCTTTACAGACGGCGGAGAGTTCGGAATGGGAGCAGAGATAGGGATATCCACCCAGAAGCTCCACGCAAGAGGTCCTATGGGACTGGAGGAAATGACCACCTACAAGTATCTGATAAACGGAAACGGACAGATACGGGGCTGACAAAGGAAAGGTATAAATGAAAAAGAAAAACGCAAAAAACATAACACCTGAAAATCCAAAAAAGGAAAAAAGAGAAAAACAGCCGAGAGTGCTGGAATCCCTTGAGGGGAGCATTGCCGAAGTGGAAAACGAGATAGTCGAAGAGGAGCAGGAGGAAAGCTCCTTTGACCCGTATGCTCCCGTGGCGAAAAACCGCAGGCTGTTCTTTGTTATAGGGCTTATCACCGCCGTTCTTGCGGTGGTGGGACTGATAACGGTGATAAAAGGCGCAGTGGGTATGGTGGAGGATATGGTGAACCAGACCTCCTTGAAGGAGGAATTTGCCGCTTTCCTTTATCCCGTGGTAATAACCGACGCTCCCGCCTTTGAAAATACGGAAAACGCCCCTCCCTCGGCGGTGATAAACGCCGCTATCTGGAGGATAATCATGAGTGGGAATACCGACAAGTACGAAAACGACGGCTTATACATGACCGTTTCGGAGATAGACGTGGAAAGCGCGGCAGTTTCCCTGTTCGGTCACGGCGTTCCCATACAGCACCAGACGGTGGGCGTGGGCAGTACGGTATTCAGCTATAACGAGGAAACAAAATCCTATCTCGTTCCCGTAAGACCCAACTACAACTCCTACTGGCCGAGAGTAAGCGAGATAAGCAACGTAGGCGAGCTTTTCACGGTGACTGTTGAATATATGCCCCCCTCAATGTATGTTGCGGAGGGGCTGGAATACACCCAGACCCCTGACAAGACTATGATCTACACCGTTTCAAGGACCGCATCTTCAATGACGGTAAATTCCATTTCCTACGGAAGCAATGACAACAGCTATGACCAGTGAGTACAGGACGATAGCAAGCGCCGCAAGCGCCTCCTTTATCGAAAGGAAGTCGGAATTTATCGGGTACATTTCCCCCTGTCAGAATGAACAGCAGGCTTTGGACTTCATAAACGAGATACGCAGACTGCACAGGAAAGCTACTCACAACTGCTACGCCTATATCCTGCGGGAAAACAACATCAGCCGCCACAGCGACGACGGCGAGCCCTCGGGTACGGCGGGAGCGCCTATTTACGAGGTATTGAAGCGGGAGGGGCTGACAGACGTGTGTTGTGTGGTGACAAGATATTTCGGCGGGATTTTGCTTGGTGCGGGCGGTCTGGTAAGAGCATATGCAAACGGCGCAAAGATCGCCGTTGACAGCGCAGTCATCAAGGAAATGGCTGTGGCAAGGCGTTTAAAGCTGTCGATGGACTACCCCCTTTACGGCAAGGCGGGCGCATTGTTCACCGCATTTGCAGTCAAAATGCAAAGGGAGGAGTTTTCCTCGGCGGTGGAGCTTGAGCTTTGCGTCAGGGAGGAAAAAAGCGGCGAGTTCAAGTCTCAGCTTGTGGACTTGTGCTGCGGCAAGGTCAAAATAGAAGATTTGGGGACGGAAGAGTTTGATTTCAGTTGACAGTGTACAAGTACAGTTAACAGTTGACAGTGCATAGTGTACAGTTGTGGAGTCCGCTTTGCGGACGGATTTGAAATGACAGGTACAAATTTGCAGACGGCAATCCTAAATCAATCGCCGAAGGCGATACCACAACTGTCAACTGTCAACTGTACACTGTCAACTATAAAGAAAATCTCCGCAGCTTTCGCTGCGGAGATTTTCTTTATTTTATAAGTTCTGCTATCAATGCGCCCTTTGTAAGGTCGCCTCTGTAAATGAAAGCGCCTGACTTTGCGGCGGCGATGTAGTCGTAACCGCCCTTGGTTATCTTCAGCACTTCCTCTGCGGAGGTATCGACGATACCGTCTGCAAGGTAATAGTCTGCCTGAATTACCTGCTTGTCGTATTCGGGGTCTGCGTTTACCGCAATGTAGAAGGTGCCGACTTCGCGGACGTTAACCTGAATTGCTATCGCAAAGGGTATGTCCTTGACGTTCTTTTTCTCCAGCTTTTTCCATACCGCTGTGGTGAGCTTGTCAAGCGTTATCTTGGGCTTTGCGGGAGCCTTGACTGTCTTGGCGGCAGTTTTCTTTGCGGCGGGCTTTTTGGCGGCCGCTGTCTTTTTAGCCGCAGGTTTCTTAACGGCAGGCTTTTTTACTGCGGGCTTCTTCTCTGCTTTTACTTCGGGAGTTAATTTTTTTTCTTCCGGCATAGTGGTATTCTTCCTTTCATTTTCCGCTGTGCGGCTTTGTTTTCCGCCTGCGCTTGCGAAAATTGCGGCGGAACGTAATGTTACACATTATTGTAGTATTATAATATCACATAATGAAAAAAATTACAAGTATTTTTTTCATATCTTGCTGAATTTTGGTTATTTTCTTGCAAAAAATCTGGTAAAAATGTCAAATTTTCCAAAAGCAGGGCAAAAAATCCTTTGTTTCAACGGTTTTTTCTGCCCGGATAATTTATTTATTCCTGAAAAATCCCGAAAAAAGTATTGACAAGCGGGGGAACAGGTGTTATAATAATTAAGCGTCAAATTTGCGGGTGTAGTTCAATGGTAGAATGTCAGCCTTCCAAGCTGAAAACGTGGGTTCGATTCCCATCACCCGCTCCATGGCAGTTAAGAGTTAAGAGTGTACAGTACACAGTATGATCAAATTTTACTGTGTACTGTGTATTCTGCACTGTAAACTGTTTATGCGCCATTAGCTCAGCTGGATAGAGCAACCGCCTTCTAAGCGGTAGGTCGAAGGTTCGAATCCCTCATGGCGTGCCATCCGCTGAGCGGCTTCAATGCGCTTTTATGTTTCACAGGCAGCGGTTATATTGCAGTGCTGTTTTTGTTTGCGGTGAGAAAAAAAGTCATTCGGCTGAGCCGCTACAGTGCGCTTTGATGTTTCACAGGCACAAATCCAAAAATTCACGACAGCTAAAAATACGTTTTCAACTGTCAACTATCAACTTTCCACTGTTTATGTTGGGTATAGCGTAGCTGGTTAACGCGTCAGTTTGTGGCACTGAAGATCAAGGGTTCGAATCCCTTTACCCAACCCAGCAGAGAACACGCTCCCGCACGGAGCGTGTTTTTACGTTTCAACTAAAGCTACGGAGATACATATGGGATTTACGGTAAGAGAGATGACCGCCGCCGACTACGGCGCGGTGGCGGAAATATACGGGCAGGGCGTTGAGAGTGGCACCGCCACGTTTCAGACCTACGTTCCCGACTATGAGGAATGGGACGGCGCACATCTTCCCTACTGCCGCTATATAGCGGAGCAGGACGGGCTGATTATAGGCTGGACTGCGCTGACTCTTGGTCTGACCAGACAGCCTTATTGCGGCGTGGCGGAGCTTAGCATTTACGTTCGCGAGGGGTACAAGCGTCACGGTGTGGGAATGGCGTTGATAGAGAAGGTAAAGGAGAAAGCCGCCGATTTTGGTGTATGGACCTTAGAATCCCGCATTTGCCGACAGAATATCGGAAGTCTGCGCCTGCATGAGAAGTGCGGATTCAGGACGGTAGGCGTAAGAGAGCGAATAGCGCAGGATAAATTCGGTCAGTGGCAGGACACTGTGGAGATGGAATTGAGGTTATAACAAAGAGGAGCGCCGGAAGGCGCTCTTTTAAATTTTCTAAGAGGAGTCTGAGGGGATTTCTTTTCTAAAAGAAATCCCCTCAGAAGACGACAGCGCCTTGCCCGCAGGGCAACAGCGGGGTAGCGGCAGTTGACGTTGTAGAGTGGACAGTGAATAGTTGTGGTTGAAGGAAAGAGGTTGGGGGTGGGAGGGTGGGGCGCTGGCGTGAGGCTGGTGTGCAGGACACAAAAGAAAAAAGCGGTGCCTAAACACCGCCTTTGCCAAAACGTATTCAATCGAGATAGTGAAAGATAATGAAACAACCTGATAATTAAATTTACTGTGTACTGTGCACTCTGCATTGTACACTGTCAACTATGCACTTTGCACTTTGCACTGTCAACTGTCAATTGTCCTTTCTGTATTCCAATATGTCCCCCGGCTGACAGTCCAGCGCCTCGCATATCGCCTCCAAGGTGGAAAACCGTATCGCGCTCACCTTTCCCGTTTTTATCTTGGAAAGATTGACGTTTGCTATGCCTACCTTTTCGGAAAGCTCGTTCAGCGACATTTTTCTGTCCGCCATTACCCTGTCAAGCCTTAATATTATCGCCATAATCCACCTCAAAGCGTTTCGTCAGCCTGTTTTTGCAGTTCCTCGCCGTATCTGAAAATGTAGCTTATCAGATATACTATTATCGCCGCAATAACTCCGTCAAGGGAGATCACAAATCCAAGGTCGGCGGAATTGAACATATCCGCAGTGTTGAGCAAATGAACGGTCACCACGTTGATTATGGATGAAATAAAATTCCCCACAATAGAGAATATCAGCACGAAATGCCCGAATTTTTTTATCTTGTCGCTGGTACCGCTTTCAAAGGGCTTTCCCTGTTTCATAGGCACTAAAATTTTCCTGAAAACCTTTGTTCCCACCGCAAGCATTATCAGCTCCACCGCCGCCATAACAGATGCCGACAGCAAAAACGCAGTAATCTCCGCTTTGCTGAGATCTGGGTCAAAGCCGTCTGCTATTATAAGGCTGTGCCCCGAGCTTAACGTGTACTTCACCGCCCCGTTTTCTATCATATCCTCGGGAACGAAAACGACCGCAATATTCGCCGCTAACAGAATGCACAGCGCCACGATGCTGATTATAAACAGCACCTTTGCTATAACGTCAAGAATGTTGGCGGTCTTCATCATCTTTTCCATAAAAATTCTCCTTAAAATTAAATTTTAATGAGCTCATGATGACATTATAGCAGATTGTTTTATGTTTGTCAATAGTTTTTTAATGATAAACATTAAATTTTTACTTTTTATTATTAAATTTCAGTTCTTCAATTATCTTCTCCGCCGTTTCCTCGGCGGTAAGATTAGAACAGTCTATCCTCACGTCGGCATATTTCTCGTAAAAAGGACTTCTCTCCGCAAAAATTTCGTCAAGGCTCTCGCCCTTGCGGCAGGCTATCCCCCTTGTCTTGATGTTGGAAAGCCGCTTCTGAAGCTCCTCCAAAGGCAATTCAAGATAAACGCACACGCCGTTTTGCTTCAGGTACCTCATTCCCCTGTCGCAGAAAACTGCGCTGCCGCCTGTGGCTATCACCGTGTCGGAAAGCTCCTCAACGCAGAGCAACGCCTCGTCCTCAAATTCACGGAACCGCTGAAGTCCGTACTTGTTTATCAGTGCCTGCAAGGTGTTCCTCTGCCTGCGCTGGAGTATCAGGTCGGTATCCACAAAGCCCGCCGCAAGCGTTTTTGCCAAAAGTACGCCCACCGTGCTTTTTCCGCAGGCGGGCATTCCTATAAGTATAATGTTTTTCATTTGTTATCTGTATATCCGCTTTCTAAAAGATCCTGCGCTTTCCTCGCCTGCCAATGCTGGACTTTTCTGTTTGGCAAACGGTACGTCCGCCCGTCCTTCACAAATTTCGCTCCAAGCTGGTGGATATAGCAGGGAACGCCTTTTTCACGGCAGGTATTGAACATTTCTTCTATCCATTCCCACCGACATTCTCGGGCGTTTTCCCCGCTTTCGCCGCCAATGCTCACCTCGTCTATCCCGTCAAGATACTCCCCAAGCTCCACCTGTTCAAGAAGCGGTGAGCAAAAGATGAAACGGTGCTTTATCGGCAATGCGTTGAACACAGGCAGTCTCAGCCTTGCCGCGGCGTTGTTCTCTACCGTGCAGGCAATAGTCACATTGTCGTACCCCTCTCCCCAGTCGGCGGGCAGACGGCTTTCCGCCTGCGTTATCCTTTTGGTGACAATGCAAAAATCAAGGTCGGGACGGCTTTTTATGATATCCCACGCCTCCTGCCGCCACAGATCGGCGTCCTCGATGAAAAAGTCGCTGGTCATACAAGTGTACACAAGCCCGCCGTCGGCAGTCAGCTTGTAATTCCCCGCCCTGTCCTTTTTCAGCGGGAGGGAGAAATCTGCGGTCCTTCGCACGATGAAGCTGTCGCTTTTTCCGTAGGAGCCGTCTATGCGGTAAACGTAGCAGTTCTGACAGCCCGCGCTTATCTTACGGCAGCCGTGCCACAAGTTCCAATTGGGCATTTTACAGGTCTTTTGCTATTCCCTTGAGGTATTCGCGGAAGCCTTCGCCCACTTCGGGGTGCTTCAGTCCCACTTCAACTATCGCCTGGAGTATTCCCAGCTTGTTGCCCATATCGTAGCGCTTTCCCGTAAAGTCAACGCCTGTCATTCCCTCGGTCTGCGCCAGTATCTTCATAGCGTCGGTAAGCTGATATTCTCCCCCTGCGCCCACGGGCACGGTTTCGAGAATGTCGAATATTTTTGCGGGAAGAACGCACCTGCCCAGAATAGCAAAGTTTGAGATTATCTCTTCGGGCTTGGGTTTTTCTATCATATTTGAAACAGCGTAAACGTTACCCTCAAGCGGCTTTACGTCAAGAGAGCAGTATTTCAGCACCAATTCGGTGGGGACTTCCTTCATCGTCACAGAGCCTTTCCCGTACTTTTCATAGGCTCTGCACACCTGAGCAGTTGCGGGGTCGTCAGCTACGAACACGTCGTCGCCGTAAATGACTACGAACGGGTCGTCGCCCACAAAGCTCCTTGCGTACATAACGGCGTCGCCTGTGCCTTTCATTTCCGCCTGTCTGACGTACTGGATATTTACCAGCTTGTGAATACCCGCTATGCTTTCGTATATCTCCTTTTTCCCCGCATTAAGCAAGGTGTTTTCCAGGTCGGGAGAGCGATCGAAGTGATCCTGAACAGCGGTCTTTCCCCTGCTGAGGACTATCATAACGTCGGTTATACCCGACGCCGCCACTTCCTCAACTATATACTGAATGGCGGGCTTGTCCACTATGGTGAGCATTTCTTTGGGGATAGCCTTTGTTGCTGGGAGTACGCGCGTTCCGTAGCCTGCGGCGAGAATGACTGCTTTTTTGACTTTCATAAGACGTCCTTTCCGAAATATTTCGTAATTTCTTATTTTTATTCATTGTATCATAAAAACCGTGATTTGTAAAGGGAAAATTGACGATGACAAAGGCTGTCTTTGTGTAAAACGCAAAACAAAAACCGCCCTTTCACGTCAGTGAAAAGGCGGCTGTTTTTAAGATCATTCTTCAGCGGGAGCTTCGGTTTCTTCTGCGGGAGCAGCTTCCTCAGCAGAAGCCTCCTCTGCGGGAGCAGCTTCTTCAACGGGAGCTTCTTCAGCTTCCTCTGCGGGAGCAGCTTCGGCTTCCTCAGCGGGAGCTTCTTCCTCCACTTCCTCGGCAGCTTCCTCGTCGCCCTTAGCCTCTTCAAGCAGGACTTTCATAGAAAGGCTTACCCTGTTCTTTTCCTCGTCTATCTCGGTTATCTTCGCCTGAACAAGCTGTCCGATAGTGAGGTACTGAGCCACGTTGGTAACTCTGTCAAGGCTTATCTGGCTGATGTGGATAAGGCCGTCAACGCCGGGGATTATCTGTGCGAATGCGCCGAAAGGCGTGGTGCTTACTACCTGAGCGTATACAACGTCCCCTACCTTAAATTCCGCAAGGAACTTTGTCCAGGGGTTATCGTTAGGGTCTTTTGCTCCCAGGCTTACACGCTTTTTCTCAGGGTCAAAGCTCTTGACGTAAACCTCCAGCTTGTCGCCGATTGACACGACTTCTCTGGGGTGCTTTATGCGGTTCCAGGTAAGCTCGGAGGAATGTACCATTCCGTCAACTCCGCCAAGGTCAACGAACACGCCGTAGCTCTCCATTGACTTGACTTCGCCCACATACTTCTTTCCTACCTCTATCTCGGACCAGAACTTCGCCTTGAGAGCGTCGCTCTCCTCCTTGGCGGCGTTTCTGATTGAGCCGACTACTCTTCCTCTGCCCTCGGCTACCTCGATTATTTTCAGCTTAACTTCCTTTTTCAGCAGGGGCTCAAGCTTTTTGGCAAGCTCCTCCTGGCTTTCGGGAGTTTCGGTGCGCTTTCCTCTGGGAACGCCTGTGTGTGAGGCGGGAACGAATACTCTCGCTCCCTCGCAGGTAACGATGACGCCGCCCTTTACAACGGCGGTGACGGTGCCTGTGAGAGTAGTGTTGTTGTTGAAGGCGTCGGTCAGCTTTTCCATACCTGCCGCCGCGTCAACACGCTTTTTGGACAGATAAACGACGCCCTCCTGGTCGTTTATCTGGGTAACTACACATTCAATTTCATCTCCGGGCTTTACAACGTCCTTGGGGAGCGCTCCCGTGGCGGAAAGCTCGTCAGCGGGTATGTAGCCGCTGTGCTTGGTGCCGATGTCCACCACCGCCTCGGTGTTGTTCACCGAAACAACGATAGCCTTTACCCTGTTCCCTATATATACTCGCTTAAAGGTCTTGTCGACCTCCGCCATGAAATCGATGCTGTCCATTTCATCGGTCTTTGTGATGTCGCTCATAATTCTATGAACCTCCTTTATTATCCCGTCAGGAGTTGACGCTCCTGCGGTGATGCCTATGTTAATATCCGACGAATATTCGGATAGCATAGCTCTTATCTCGTCCTTTGGCAGGGACGAACCGTCCTCGGTAAAAAACGTCCTGCAATGCCGTGAGCATATCTGCGCAAGCTTTGCGCTGTTGCTGCTGTTTTTTCCGCCCACGACTATCATTATATCGCTTGCCGCCGCTAAAGCCTCCGCTTCCTGCTGACGGCATATGGTCGTACTACATATTGTATCAAAAATTTTCAGTTTTGTACAGTGTTTTTGAATAATTTTTTTATATTCTATCCATTTTGACGAATGAAAGGTGGTCTGCGCAAGAAAAATTAGTGGATTTTGCACAAAACTTTTTTCATTTTTCAACAAATTTTCTATATCTTCCAAGGAATTTACCACCTTGGCAACGGTGTGACAGTGACCGATTATCCCCTTGACTTCGGGGTGCTGAGGGTCGCCCGCTATCAGCACGTTTGCGCCCTGTGCGCTTTCCCTGTCAACTATGGAATGTATCTTCGCAACGAAAGGGCAGGTGGCGTCGATATATTTTATCCCCCGCTTTTCCAGCTCGTCGTAAACCTCACGCCCAACGCCGTGACTGCGGATTATCAGCGTACCCTTAACGTCGTCAAGGCTGTCCGCCTGGTGGACTCCACGCCTTTCAAGCTCGTCCGTGACGCTTTTGTTGTGGATAAGCTGTCCCAGCGTATAGCCTCCGCCCTCTTCCGCAAGGCGGTAAGCCATATCCAGCGCCCTTTTCACTCCAAAGCAGAAGCCTGCGGTCTTTGCAACAAATATCACTGGCTTTCCGTTTCTCCCCTGCCGCTTTCTTCAACTGCTTCGACCGTTTCCCTTGTGGGAACGGGGATATTATAAAGGGCACATATCTGCTTTTGCAGGTCGGCAATACTGTTCATTATCAGGGAAGTTACGTCTTTCAGCCGTCCTCTGTCGGCGGTGTCGTCAATGGTCAGCTTTTCTGCGGGTATCATCTTTCCCACCGCAACTGCGGCGTGGTGCTTGTTGCCGTCGGGAGCGTACATTATGCATACGGGAACGACGGGAGCGTTGGCTTTGCCCGCAATTACGGCTACCCCCGACTTACCTCTTCCCAGTGCGCCTGTCTTTGAACGGGTGCCCTCGGGGAAGATGACGAAAATGCGCTTCATTCTTATATCTTTTACCGCGCGGTCAATGGCGGCGGTGTCCTTCCCGCCTCTTACTACGGGGAATGCTCCGCACTTCTTTATCAGCCAGGCGAACGCCTTGTTCTTTTCAAAAAGCTCGCTTTTCGCCATAAAGCTGAAGCGTCCTTTAAAGGTCGCCGCTATCATCGGAGGGTCGTCGTATTTCTGATGATTGCAGGCGACGATAAAGCCGCCGCTTTCGTGAGGAATGTTCCCTATGTTCAGTATGGTGGTCTTGAAACGCAAATGCATATACCAGAGCTCCACCAGTTTTCTGAAAAACAGATACATAATATCACCGCTTTTGCTTTAATTTACATTTTAGCCTTTGTCAGCTCTACAACTTTATTCACAGCGCCCTCAAAGTCAAGCTCCGAGGTATCAAGCAGGACTGCGTCCTCCGCCATTTTCAAAGGAGCTGTTGCCCTGTGGCTGTCCTGATAATCACGGCGGTTAAGGTCCGCTAAAACCTGCTCAAAATCAGTTTCCACGCCCTTTTTCACCAGCTCCTCAAAGCGGCGGCGGGCTCTTATCTCAGGCTGTGCGGTTATGAAAATTTTAAGCTGAGCCTTGGGCAGGACTACCGTTCCGATGTCCCTGCCGTCCATTATAACGTTGTTTTCACGGGCGATGCCCCGCTGTAATTCCAGCAAAAACTCCCTTACTGCGGGGATAGCAGAAACAGCGCTTGCCGCCATTGAAATTTCGGGCAGGCGTATCTCCTCAGATACGTCCTCCCCCTGCAAAAATACCTTTTGCAAGCCGTTTTCCAGCTTTATCTCCACCTTTATCTCAGAAAGCAGGGCGGTCACCTTATCTTTGTAATCCTCGGCTTTTTCGTCCTTTATGCCCTGCCTTGCGGCGTAAAGTCCCACCGCGCGGTAAAGCGCGCCCGTATCCACGTATATAAAACCAAGGCGTTTTGCCGCCTCTCTCGCTACCGTGCTTTTTCCTGCTCCGACAGGACCGTCAAGCGCAACTGCTGTCATATCGTAATTTACCTTTCGTTTTTTATTCTGGGTAAAGCGTTGTCAGGTCGTATGCGTTTTTTGCATAGATTTAATTATACCACGATTTGAAAATATCCGCAACCATTTTCACTTAATTTTTATTTTTGCCCAGAGCCGCCGCTTTCGCCGTGGAATAGGCTATTTGCAGGTTAAATCCTCCCGTCAGGGCGGAAATGTCTATTATCTCCCCCGCAAAATGCAGATTTTTCACGATTTTTGACTGCATATCCGCAGAATTTATCTCGTCCGTTGAAACGCCGCCGTCGGTGATTATGGCTTCGTTCATGGGGCGAAAGGCGGTTATCTCAAAGCGCAGGTCTTTCAATGCAGCAGCAACGCTCTTTCTCTCCTTTGAGGAAAGCTCGGCGGCCTTTTTCAGCGGGTCGGCTTGCGCCTGCTGAAGTACGATTTTTATAAGGCTTTGTGGGAGGAGCTTTCGCATAAGCTGTTCCAGCGGGAGCTTTCCGTTTTCGGAAATTTCACGCTGCAAGCGAAGATCCAGCTTTTTCATATCAAGGGCGGGCTTTAAATCAAGGGAAACGGTATATCTTCCCGCCGTGACTTCTTCAATATATGAGGAGGCGCTGAGGGTCAGCGGTCCGCCTATGCCGTAACTTTCAAAGGTCATTTCCCCAAGCTGGGAAAACAGCTTTTTCCCCGTTTCGTTGTCGGTGAGGGTAAGGGTGGCGTTTTTCACGGTAAGTCCCGCCGCGGAGGAACAGTCCTCTTTGGTCTCCAGCGGGATAAGGGAGGGCTTCAGCCTTGTCACGCTGTGACCCAGCTTTTCCGCCATTTTGTAGCCGTCCCCTGTGGAGCCTGTGGCTTTGTAGGAAAGCCCGCCTGTGGCAAGTATCACCTTGCCTGCGGGGATAAGCTGTTTATTGGTTCTCACTGCCGTAACAGCGCCTTTTTCAGTCACTATCTCCAAGGCTCTTTCCCAGACGAATTTTACGTTCAGGCGCTTTAATTCACGCTCCAAAGCGTTCACCACGTCCCATGCCCTGTCGGAAACGGGAAAGACTCTGCCGCCGCGCTCAGTTTTCAGCGGGACGCCTATCTCCTGCGCAAACGCCATACAGTCTGCCGTGCCGAAGCGGGCAAAGGCGCTGTACAGGAATGAGGGGTTCCTCACCGTGTTTTTTATCAGCGTTTGCAAGTCGCAGTTATTTGTCAGGTTGCATCTGCCCTTGCCTGTTATCGCCAGCTTTTTCCCTATCCTGCCGTTGGGCTCGATAAGAATGACGTTTTCACCTTTTCGGGCGGAAAATACGGCGGCGTAACAGCCCGCCGCCCCGCCGCCTATCACAACAGTATCCATTACGCTCCCCGATTGTAAACGCCGTTTTCGTCCCACATAGTTTCCAGCCGTGCAAGAGTGGTTTCCAGCTTGTCGCGCTTTTTCATTCCCACCGCCACGATTATGGCGTTAATAAGACTGAGGGGCGCTGCAAGGCTGTCCGCAAAGCTCGCCATATCGCTTTTCGCTAAAAGAACGTGGTCAGCAAGCTGACCCAGAGGGGAGGCGGCGCTGTCGGTTATCGCCACTATCTGCGCTCCGCAGGAGGCGGCGTATTTTGCGGCGTTGGCGGTACTCTGACAATAGCGGGGGAAGCTGAAAGCAATAAGCACGTCCCCCTTGTCTATGCGGATAAGCTGCTGATAAATGCCGCTGGTGTTCACCGCCTGGACAAAATGCACGTTGTCGAAGATAAGCTGAAAATAATAATCCAGAAATCTCGCCAGCACATTACTGCTCATAGCGCCGAAAATATAGATGTTCTTTGCGGAGATTATGCTGTTCACCGCCTTGTCAAAGCTGTCCTCGTCGGTCATCTCCACTGTCATTCTTATCCTGTCGATGTCCTGCATAAGAACGCTTTTCAGAACGTGTTCGGAATCTATCCTGTTGTTGGTGATGTCAAGGCGCTGGAGGGCGGTAAGGCGGGTCTTGCTGTAATTCTGCAACGCCTTCTGCATTTCGGGATAGCCCTCGTAGCCCATTTCTATCGCAAAGCGGACGACCGTGCTTTCGCTGACTCCCACCGTACTGCCAAGACGGGAGGCGGTCATATATGCCGCCTTTTCGTAATGCTCGGTGATAAAGCCGCCGATAAGGCGCTGACTTTTGGAAAACTCCGTCATTCGCTCTTTTATGCTTTCGATAAGATTATCCTGCATTTTTCTTTTTCTCTCCGTATTTATATATTTTTATGCAAACGGGCTTTTTTCCTTTTCCGAAAGAAAACCAAGCCTGCTCTCCGTCCCATTAGTTTACACCTTTTTTTGCAATTTTGCAAGGCGTAAATTGCATTTTCGGCATTACAGTGACCTTGCTCTTTCAAATTTATGCAATTTGACGGAAAATTTTGTTAAAATTGCGTTTGGCTATTCTATACAAAAAACCGTGGGTCTTTTGTTGTAATTTGTGAAAATTATAACAGAACTGTTGCTTTTACGGGGAAAAAGTGATATTATATCATTATGGAAAGCGAGGTGCAGGGTATGAGCCGCATAATCACCATAAGCCGTCAATACGGCAGCGGAGGACGGGAAATAGGGAAAAAGCTGTCGGAAAAGCTGAATATTCCTTTTTACGACAATGCTCTTATTGAGAAAGCCGCCGAGGAAAGCGGTCTTATCCCCGCATTTTTTGAGGACACCGAGCGCCATGCGGGAAACAGCCTGCTTTATGCGCTGTATAGGGGTTCGCAGATGGACCATTTCGGTATGTCGGTGCTTTCTATGGAGGACAACATTTATCTCGCCCAGTCAAACGTTATCCGCAAGGTGGCGGAGGAAGGTCCATGCGTTATCATCGGGCGCTGTTCCGACTATATCCTCAGCGATATGAAAAACGTGGTGAGCATTTTCATTCACGCTGACCTTGAATTTCGCAAGGAGAGAGCAGTGAGGATAGACGGGGTGAATCCCGCCAAGGCGGAAAGCGTGGTCCTCACAAAGGACAAGCGCAGGCAGAATTACTACAATTTCCACACCGACCGCAAGTGGGGCATAGCGAAGAATTACAGCCTTTGTCTTGACAGCGGGCTTTGCGGTATCGACAGAGCAGTGGAGGTAATTTACAGCTATATCTCGGGGTTGGATTAAGATAGTTTTTCTCCTTTTCTGAATATTTTTTGAATTTAAGCCTGAGTTTCAGGCTTTTTTCTTTTTTGTATTTTGAGTATAGCACGGCGGCAGGGTGAAAAACAATGAAAAGTTGAAAATTTATGAGAGAAAATTATAAAGTGCCGATCTAAGTGATTGCTTGGATCGGCACTTTTTTGTCAGTTGAAAGTGTACAATTGACAGTTGACAATTGTGGTGTTTTCGCCGTTGGCGAAAACGGATCTTGATTGCCACCTGCAAATTTGTGACTGTCATTTCAAATCCGTCCGCGAAGTGTCCAATATTGCGGTTTTGCGGAGCAAAATGAATTTCCTTTAGGGAAATTCAAGCAATGTTGGATCGTACTTTCGGCTTGCCGAAAGTACTGAACTCCACAACTGTACACTTTACACTGTACACTGTCAACTGTTCTCTATCTTCTTCACTATCTCCTCATACAGCCTGTCGTCAGGGGTTACCTCTGCGTTTTTCACCGCCTCTTCCACCTGTTTCGGTCCCGACTTGACAGCGGTCACTTCCCTGCCGTCGGCGGTGCTGAGAATGGGGACGCTTTTCTTTTTCAGTACGGCGAAAAGTATGATCCCCGCCGCAAGGGCAAGTGCCGCGACTGCGCATATCAGATACGGGTCTATGCGGTTATTATCCGTCTTGTCGGTCACGGAAAGCAACGGTCTTGTTTCCTCGGTCTCAGTTATCAAAGGTCTTGTTTCAGGAGCAGACTCGGGCTCGTATCTGCCGCTTTCGCCGCTTTCAGGCTGTTGATCCACAGGTATCTGCCCGTCATGATCAACGAAGTTCACCACCGCAATATCTCCGAATTTGGAGATAAGCCCGTCTTTCACCCGCTGAAATTCCTCCTCATCGTAAGGAGCGTTCCCGTTTTCATCGGCGAAAAAGGCAAGGTTCACGTTTATTTTTTCGCTTTCTTCGTCGCAAAGCACGGTATCGCAGTACATCTTGTCGGAAAGTCGCTCCGCCTCGTCACGGAGCTCCAGCCGCAGAGCGTCCCTCTCGTCGTAGGTAAGGCTGCATTCCTCAAAGCTGATATTGTTGTTGTAAGGGTATTGCTCGTAAATGAAGTCGGTCATTTCCTGTTCCCTGTCAGGGGTGTCGTTCACTATCCCAACTTTCCATGTCATATTCGGTATGGGGAAAATGTCAGGCTGTTCCTCAGCGGTGGGGTCAAAGCCCATGTTGCTCACCGAAACACAGAAGATAAAGGAAACGTATTCGGGAACGTTCGTGAATGATCTATAGCTTATTATTCCTGTATTCACAAAGGGGTAAACGGTCCCCGTGTCCAAATCGTCGGAAACGGCGTCGTTGCTCACAGCGGAATCGTCGGGAGCAGGTCTGTGACCTGAGGAAACCTCGGTGACGGTGAGCTCCTCGGCTCCTGCGGAAACGCATAGAAATGCGGCGGCAAGAGCAAGTGTAAAGATCCTTTTTATCAATTTCATCATATTTATCACTCCTCGGTAAGAGCAGAAAGGTTGTTTATTTTATCTCAAGAAAGGTGCGCAGACGTTTAAGCGCCCTGCGGTATTTCCACAGCACGGTGCCTGAGGGCAGTCCTGTCACCTGCGCTATCTCGCGGAATTTCAGCCCGCCGTTTACGTGCAGGGTGACTATGCTCCGTTCGGCGTCGGGGAGGGCAGACAGCGCCGCTTCCACGTCCATTTTTTCCTCAAGGTCGGGACCTTTGCAGGAAAGGACGTCCTCCGTTTCGTCAAGGGGAGCTTCGTTTTGTCTTTGCCGCCGCCTTATCCCGTCTATGGCAAGGTTGCTCGCCATTCGGAAAATGTAGGCTCTGGGCTTGGCTATCGTCGGGTCTGGCGGGGATCTGTACAGCTTTATAAATACCTCTTGAAAAATATCCTCGGCGGTATGAGGATCTCCCGTCATGCGCACCGCCAGCGTCATTATCGGGGTCTTGAGGTCGTTGTATATCTCCTCAAATGCCGTCATATCCCCTGCCCGCACCGCATCGAGCCTGAGCTTGAGCTCACTGTCCGTCAATCCTGTCGCCCCCTTTCATTTACTATGACGATGATAAAGTCCGTTTTATTGGCGCTGTGAAAATTTTTTGAATAGTTGTATATTTCCTCAAATGCCGTCATATCCCCTGCCCGCACCGCATCGAGCCTGAGCTTGAGCTCACTGTCCGTCAATCCTGTCGCCCCCTTTCATTTACTATGACGATGATAAAGTCCGTTTTATTGGCGCTGTGAAAATTTTTTGAATAATTGTATTTTTAGGGCAGATTTTTTGTTGCATTAAATTCCGTTTTATGGTATACTTAATAGAGTATATTTTCTGAACGTTCCCACTTTCATCAAGGAGGATAAAAATATGAACCTGAACAAGCTGAAAAGAGATTACGGCGACAACATTATCTGGTACGGGAAAAAGCGCATTTTAGGTATGCCTATTTCCCTCACAAGGTACATTCTCACCGATACCACCCTTTACACCCGCATAGGTCTGCTCAGCCTCAAGGAGGACGAGATAGAGCTGTACAAGGTGGTGGACAGACAGCTCAAGCTCCCATTTGGTCAGAGGATATTCGGCTGCGGTTCCATAACGCTGGTGACAAGGGACACGGATACCCCCGAAAAGCTGCTCAAGGCCGTGAAAAATCCAAGAGATGTGAAAAAACTCCTTGACGACGCTATCAGAGAGCAGAGAGATAAGTATATGATAAGAGGCAGAGATATGATGGGCGCGGCAAGCGACGATCATGATTTCGACCACGACTGCGTACTGCACGACGACGATATCATCTGACGTGTAAAAATTATAGCATTTTTCGCCGCCTGCGGCAAGTACAGCATAAAGGAAAAATTATGGACGACCGTATAATCTGCGGGAAAAACGCAGTTACAGAAGCCCTGCTCTCGGGCAGGACGATAGATACCGTTTACCTGCAAAAGGGCGCAGGGGGAATGGGAAAAATAATCGCTCTTGCAAAGGAACAGGGCGCAGTCATAAAGGAAACCGCCCCGGAAAAGCTGAACGCTATGTGCGGAGGGCTGAAGCACGGGGGCGTTGCCGCCGAGACCTCTCCCGTCAGCTATTCCACGGTGGAGGATATACTGGAAACCGCCCGTCAGAAAGGAAAGCCGCCTTTCATAATCGCTCTGGACGGGATACAGGATCCTCACAATCTGGGAGCAGTGATAAGGACGGCGGAAGCCGCGGGAGCAGACGGAGTCATTATCCCCAAGCGCAGGAGCGCATCGCTTAACGCCACCGTTTACAAGACCTCGGCGGGGGCGGCGGACTGGATAAAGACCGCAAGGGTGAACAGCCTTGCCGCCGCGCTGGACGAGCTTAAAAAGCAGAATATCTGGGTCTACGGGGCGGAGGCGGACGGCACGCCCTTTCATCAGGCAAAGCTGGACGGCGGGATATGTCTTGTTATAGGCTCGGAGGGGTTCGGGCTGAGCAGACTGGTGAGAGAAAAGTGCGACCAGGTCCTTTCAATAGATATGTACGGCCACGTCAATTCCCTCAACGCCTCGGTAAGCGCTGGGATACTGATATATGAGGCGGTAAAATACAGAAGATAGCGGGAGAAGCAAGAAAGGAAAAAGCTGAAAAATGGCAGATGAATTTTCACTTAACGATATACTCGCTGAAATAGACGCCAAAAGAGCAAAACGGGAAAATAACGGCAACCCCGCCGACGTCAGCGTCACCTCCATTATCGGAGGGGAGGACGAGCTTGACAAGGTGCTGAGATCCATAAAGCACGAGGAGTCGGCGGCGGAGACAAAGGGCGAGACGAATGCGGAGGTAAAGCCTGTTGTTGAACAGAAAGCGGAAGCTAAACCCGCTGTTGAGCAAAAAGCAGAGGTTAAACCTGTTGTTGAACAAAAAGCAGAGGTTAAACCTGTTGTTGAACAAAAAGCGGAAGCTAAACCCACTGTTGAACCGAAAGCTGAGATTAAACCTGCGGTTGAACCTAAAGCAGAAGTTAAACCCACTGTTGAACAAAAGGCAGAGGTTAAACCCAAAGTTGAACCAAAAGCGGAAGTCAAACCTGTTTTTGAGCAAAAGGCGGAGGTTAAACCCAAAGTTGAACCAAAAGCGGAAGTTAAACCCGCCGTTGAGCCGAAAAAGGCGGAAAAGAAGGACAAGACAGCTCCTATCCCCTCAAAAAAGGACAAAACAGGCACTATCCCCATTCTCAAGCAGGAAAAGCCTGTCGACCCCAAGGTGATAGAGCGCAGGCTGGAGGCGGAGGAGCGCTTTGACGACCCGGAGGAGCTGATAGATTCTATCAATCCTTACGAGATGAAGAGCAAGGCGTCCGATATGGAGAGTGTGCTCAGCGGCGACACAAAAGGTCTTGGCGGCAACGAGCTGAAAAAAATGGCGGAGCAGGGCAAAGCTGGCGGACAGGAAAGCGAGGAAGTAAAGCTGTACACCGCTTCTTCCCGTGAAAAGGCTAATAACGGCGGGGACGGAAGCGAACAGGTAAAGGAATACGTTCCCCAGAAAGAAAAAGAGACCACCGCAGAGGCGGAGCTTTCCACCAGAAAGATGTCGGAAAAGGAGCGCAGGAGCAACGAGGCGCTGCTTGAAAAGCTGAACAGCTCCATTATCCACAAGCGGGACGAGGAGGAGGTAAAGCGCCGCACCCTCGGCATTACCACCGAGCAGGGCGAGGTGAAATCCCCCACTCAAGGGCTGAACATAGACTACGGCGGAAAGGTTATACGCCCCACGGGTATGCTCCCCGACGACAACGAGCTGCTGGAGGCGCAGATGCGCAGCAAATCCAGAAGAAAGCTGCGCGACTTCGTTATGGACGAGGACGAGGAGGAAGAAGAGGAAGAGGAAAACTTTGAGAATTACGACTCCACGGGGCAGATTTGGTCGGATCTGTGCGAATCCCACAAGACGATATGGATACGCCTTATCATACTGCTGATAATGACGTTGTTTATGACCTTTGTGGCGATAATGGGCGATCTGGGAAAGGGTATGACCTTTGATCTGTTCGGAACGGACGTTACTTTCCTTGACAGGCGGGACGACGCTCAGGGATTCGTGTTCTACAACCTGATAATGGGCGTCGGCGCGGCGGCTATATGCTCCTCAGTTATGCTGGGAGGATTTTCCAAGCTGTTCAAGCTGAAAGCGGACTGTGATACGGTGTGCGCTGTGCCTATGCTTATTTCCATAATCACCGCCGCAGTAAACATACAATGCGCGGACGACCTGTTGCTCAGCCGTTCCTACATATTTATCCCTGTGGCAATAGCGGGACTGATGTTCAACACACTGGGCAAGCTGATAATGATAACAAGGGCAAAGCGGAACTTCCGCTTTATCTCAGGGGACGGAGCAAGATATTCCGCAGTTATCGCAGAAGACGAGGCGGCTTCCGCCCTGACAAAGGGGCTGGTATCAGAAGTTCCTTTCCTCGCCGCTATGAGAAAGACGGAGCTGCTGACGGATTTTCTGAAAAACAGCTATTGCGAGGACAAGGCGGACAGGGTAAGCTCAAAGCTGGTGCCAATTTCAATAGCGGTATCGCTGTTGACGGCGCTATTGTGCTTTTTCGTTCCCTATGACAATGAGGGTTTCAGGCAGAATATTTACTGGACGCTGACGGTGTTTACCTCCATACTTACAGCGGCGGCGCCTTTCTCCACGATGTTTATGGTGAATTACCCCCTGACAAGGGCGGGGAGAGGGCTGTTGAAAACAAACAGCGCCGTGCTTGGCTATCAGGCGGCGGAGGATTTTTCAAAGGTCAACGCCGTTATGGTGGACGCGTCTTCGCTGTTCCCTGCGGGAACGGTCATCTATTCCAACATAAAGCATTATAAGCAGACAGGCTCCTTCAACAACATCGCTTTAGATCAGGCTATAATTCTGGCGGCGAGCCTTGCGATAAAAAGCGGCTCTATGATGTCGGAGATGTTCAGGGATATGATAAACGACAAGGACGATATCCTTGTCAAGGTGGACAACTGCGTTTACGAGGACAATATGGGCGTGCTGGGCTGGTTCGGCAACAAGCGTATGATAATGGGCAGCCGCGATCAGATGAAGCACCACGATATAAAAGTTCCCGACCAGGAAAAGCTGACAAAGTATATGGGGGAAAATACCGAGGCTATCTACCTTTCCGTGGCGGGAGAGGTGGTCATCATCTTCTTCGTGGAGCTGCTTGCCAATCCTGAGATAAAGGCCTGCCTGCAAAAGCTGACGCAAAAGGGAGTTTCGCTGGCAGTCAAGTCCACCGATTCCATAATCACGGTGGCAAAGCTGGCGGAGGTGTTTGAAATTCCCCCAGAGCAGATAAGGGTCCTCCCTTACAGTATGCATGAGCAGTTTGCTTCCATTACGAAATACGTTTCAAGAGGAAGCGGAGCGTTAAGCTGTACAGGAACATTCAGCGGCTTTGCAAGGGCGCTCCTTGCGGCTAAAGCGCTGATGAAGGACATAAACGCAGGGATATGCGCTGCGCTGGCTGGGGCGGCGCTGGGCGCAATATGCGCTGTTGCCGCCGCATTTACGGGCAATTCATGGCTGTTGTCTCCAATGATACTTATGGGCTGGGAAACGGCATGGCTGTTACTTACCGTTATCGTTGAGAGCTTCAGGCGATACTGATATATAAATTTTACGGAGGAATATTGAAAAATGGAAAGATTTTCGGTTGCCGCTGTTTTCAGCAGCAATATGGTCTTGCAGAGGGAAAAGCCCGTTAATATTTTCGGCTACGGAAAGGACGGGGACGTTGTCGCCGTTCAGTCGGAGGGCGTGCGCAGGACGGCAAAGGTGATAGACGGCAGGTGGCTGGTGAAGCTGCCCCCGCATAAGGCGGCGGATAACGTTACCATAACCGTTTCCTGCGGCGAGGAGAACAAGATATTCACCAACGTGTGCTACGGCGAGGTGTGGCTGGCGGGCGGTCAGTCAAATATGGAGCTGGAGCTTCAGAACTGCCGTGAAAAGGACGCTTTGCAAAACGACAAAGAGCCTAACGTGAGATTTTACTACACCCAGAAAAAGGTGCTGAAAGACGAGGATTTTTTTGAAACGGAGAAAAACACGGGCTGGACGGAATTTTCCTCCGAAAACGCAAAGGCGTGGTCTGCTGTGGGATATTTCTTCGCAAAGGAGCTGGCTAAGAAGTTAGGCGTTACCGTGGGCGTAGTTGGCTGTAACTGGGGCGGCACCTCCGCTTCCCACTGGATGAGCAGGGAGAGCCTTGAAAAGGACAGCGATATGCGGGAGTACCTGAACGACTTGGACAAGGCGACCGAGGGGAAATCCGACGAGGAGCTGAAAAAAGAGTGGGACGAGTACCACGCTTACGATATGGCTTGGTATCAGAAGAGCCTTGTTTTCTACAAGGAGCACCCCGACGGAAGCTGGGACGAATGTCAGGAGTTCTGCGGGAAGAACCTTTATCCCGGTCCTATCAGCGAGTATAACCCTATGTGTCCCACAGTGCTGTACAAGTCGATGATACAAAGAGTGTGCCCCTATACGCTGAGGGGATTTATCTACTATCAGGGCGAAAGCGACGACCATCGCCCAAGAACGTACTACAAGCTGTTCAGAGAGCTTATCGGGCTGTGGAGGAACGACTGGGGGGACGACAGTCTGCCGTTCCTGTTCGTTCAGCTCCCCATGCACCGCTACAAAGCCGACCCCGACTACAAGCACTGGTGCCTTATCAGAGAGGCGCAGATGAAGGTGTTCGATACGGTCAAGAACACGGGGATAGCTGTTGCGCTGGATATGGGAGAATTCAACGAGATACACCCGAAAAGCAAGGAGCCTGTGGGTCACCGTCTGGCGCTCCAGGCGCTGTACAATGTTTACGGCTTTGAGAATATGAAGGACGAGGCGTTCAGCCCGATGTACGAGAGTTTCCAGCTTACCGACGGGGGTATGCTGTTGTCCTTCCGCTATTGCAACGGCTTCAAGGTCGAGGGTGAAGTGTGCGGCTTTGAAATTGCGGGAGAGGACAAGGAGTTCAAGCCCGCAAAGGCGGAATTCAGAGGAGAGCAGATTTTCATTTCCTCGGAGGAAGTCCCCGAGCCGCTGTACGGAAGATACAACTGGACGAATTACGGCGAAGTTACCGTGTACGGCGTTAACGGGCTGCCGCTGGCGCCGTTCCGCACCTGCACCGACGATGAAAAAACAGAATAATTTTTACTGCAAGGCCGTCAGGTCTTGCAGTAAGCTTTGACAGGGGATAATTTTATGGTCTTTGGTGGAATCTGCGCCGCAGGAAGCGGCAGCCGCGTTGGTGGAGAGGTGCCTAAGCAGTTCCTCCCAATAAAGGGAAAGCCTATGCTGGCGTACAGCGTTGAGGCGTTTCTGCGGGTAAGCGAGATAGAACGGATATACGTGGCAGTCAGCGAAAATTGGTCGGAATACTGTGAAAAGCTGTTTGCAGGCGAAAAGCGGGTTTGCGTTATCTCAGGCGGAGCAAACAGGGCGGAAACGGTGGAAAGGATCGTTAACGCTGTGGTTGAAAATGGCGGTGGTGATGATGATATTATCGCCACTCACGACGCCGCAAGGCCGTTTGTAAGCGGTGAGCTGATACGGCGGTGCGTTAAAGCCGCAGAAGAATACGGAGTCAGCGGGGCGGCTATTGCCGCAACGGACACGGTTTTGCGGTGCGAGGGCGGGTTTATCACAGACGCTCCCCCAAGGGAGGAAATGTTTCTTGCGCAAACGCCGCAGTGCTTTAAGGTGGGCGTTTTCAGAAAGGTTTGGGGAGATTTAAGCGAGGAGGATAAGGCGAAGGCTACCGACGTGTGCGGAATGATGTTCAGGGCGGGAGTCAAGGTTAAAATAGTTGAGGGAGAGAAGGGCTGCTTTAAGATTACTACCGCTGAGGGATTGGAATTGGCAGAAAAGCTGTAAAACGGCAAAAGCGGCTTGAGATAACGATTTGCAGGAGCGTAAATGATGAAAATAAAGGCTGTTATTTTTGATATAGGACAAACTCTTGTTTACTATCCGTTTCCCTTGAACTGGTCGGAATTATATCGTCCCGCTTTCCAAAGTATAGCGGAAAAACGCAAGTTAAATATAACGGAGAATGAGTATGCATATATCGCGGAAGTCCTTACAAAATACAATACAAGAATAAATCCGAGAGAAGCTGAAGTTTCATCAGACACGATCTTTACTGAGATATTAAAAGGGACAAGTATCCCGACAGAATATCTTGATATCATAAAGAATGACTTTTACTCTTTCTTTCGCAATGACGCCCGTATCTATTCAGACGCAGAAGAAACGCTGAAAGAGCTTAAATCAAAAAATATACTTATCGGCACTTTATCCGACGTTGCTTACGGTATGGATAATTCCTATGCACTTGAAGATATAAAGCCTTTGCTGAAATATATAGACGTGCCCTTTACTTCAAATAATTCGGGATTTCGCAAGCCGAACGGAAAGGGATTAGAGATGATTGCCGATAAAATGAATGTACTTACGTCAGAGATGATCTTTGTGGGAGATGAAAAAAAGGACGTGGAATGCGCTGAAAATGCAGGCGCCACAGCGGTTCTTATAAATCGGGATAAGGAAGAGAAGAATTTCGGACAAAATTACGTTATAAGGGAGCTTAGAGAAGTGGGGGATATAATAAGATAAATTTTGATTTTTCTGTCATATTTCTGTAAACAAAAAGCAGACGGAAATTATAGTTGACAGTGTACAGTTGACAGTTATGGTGTTTTTCGGCTTAGCCGAAAAACGGATCCGGATTGACAGGTGCTGATTTGCAGACGTCACTTCAAAAACCATTTTTCGCCAAAGGCGAAAAATTCCACAACTTTTCACTGTGCACTGTACACTGTAAACTGCCATTCCCGCCTGCTTTTTCTCTTTTACCTGTTCTTTTTCCGTACAGCCCTGCATAAACTGCTACAAAAACAACCTGTACGAAAGGAAATGACAAAATGCTTACTGCTTCAAAGAAAAGAATGATGAGAACTGTAACGGTGGTGCTTGCCGTTCTGGTGGGCGTGGGGATTATCATTGCTGCGGTAATGTCCTCCTTCAAGGTCGCCGCCGCTGAGAAAAAGCTCCCTATTTACTGCGTTTCAAGAGGGGACAACAAGATTGCCCTCACCTTTGACTGCGCCTGGGGAAATTCCAACACCGACCTGCTTTTGCAGCTTTTAAAGGACGCTGACGCAAAGGCGACGTTCTTTGTGACAGGGGAATTTTGCGACAAGTACCCCGAAGATGTTAAAAAAATGTACGACGCGGGACACGAGATAGGAAACCACTCCGACGTTCACCCGCACGTTGAGGGGATAAACATAAACGACCTTATCGAGGACACACGGGAATGTTCCCGCAAAATAAAGATGATAACAGGCGAGGAGCCAAAGCTGTACCGCGCTCCTTACGGTGAGTATGACAACAACGTGGTAAACACTATCGAGGGCATGGGGCTGAAAATGATACAGTGGTCGGTGGACAGCATAGACTGGCAGGAGCCTGACGCAGACACTATCACAAAGCGTATCTGCGACGGCACCGTTTCAGGCTCTATCCTGCTGTTCCACAACGATCTTGAAAACACCGCACAGGCGCTCCCCGACCTGCTGACAGCGTTAAAGCAAAAGGGCTATACCTTTGAGCGAGTTTCCGATATGGTGTATTTTGACAGCTACCATATCGACAACAGCGGTATGCAGATATATGACGTGACCGCCCTGCTCCCTACGGTGAAATATTCCGACAACGAGCTTTTGAACGAGGCTATGGGAGTGCTTAAGGAAAATATGTCCTTGCAGGAGATATATAATCTCACGGGAGGAATAACTCAGGATATGGCGGACAGGGTGAACAGCCTGCTCACCGAGGAGCAAAGACAGGCGATAGAGGACGCCTCCTTTGAAGAGCTGAGAGAGGCGGTAACTAACCTTATCGCTGACATTGAATCTGAGCAGGAGGGTTCTGATTCAGGTTCGGGTTCAGAAACTGCCGAGCCGCCTGCTTCCGACCCGTCGGCAACGCAGGAGCCTTCTCCAGCCGAGACCGATAGTAGCGGAACAGGAAGCTCTTCGCCTGACGTTTCCACTATTCCCGACGAGATAAAGGGACAGCCGATGACGGAAAACAGCATGACTCAGACCGCTGAGCAAACGACGGCTCCTCCCGTCACGACAGCAGAACAGACGACTCCCGCCGTGACTTCAACTATTGCAGATGAAATTAAATAAAATAAAAATCCCGCAGTATACTCTGCGGGATTTTTTATTCAAAAATGTACTTATCCCCTGTTTGCCTGATTGTCCTTGAGGATAACGTCGTGAGAGCCGCCCTCCACGATACTTGTGGAGGAAACCAAAGTCAGTACTGCTTTCTTCTGCAATTCGGGAATGGTGAGGCAGCCGCAGTTGCACATAGTGGAGCGCACCTTGGACAAGGTTCTCGTCACATTATCCTTTAAGCTGCCCGCATAGGGAACGTAGCTGTCAACGCCCTCCTCAAAGGACAGCTTGCTGTCGCCGCCCATATCGTAGCGCTGCCAGTTTCTCGCTCTGTTGGAGCCTTCGCCCCAGTATTCCTTAACGTATGTTCCGTTTAACATAACTTTATTTGTGGGGGATTCGTCAAAGCGGCTGAAATATCTTCCCAGCATGATGAAATCTGCGCCCATAGCAAGGGCGAGGGTGATATGATAATCGTGAACGATACCGCCGTCCGAGCATACGGGAACGTAAATTCCCGTTTCCTCAAAGTATTTATCGCGTTCCTCGCACACCTCTATCAGGGCGGTAGCCTGTCCTCTGCCTATGCCCTTCTGCTCGCGGGTGATACAGATAGAACCGCCGCCGATACCTACCTTTACAAAGTCTGCGCCGCAGTCGGCAAGGAAGCGGAAGCCCTCTCTGCTCACTACGTTTCCTGCGCCAACCTTTACGCTGTCGCCGTAATGCTCTCTTATCCACTGGATAGTGAATTTCTGCCAGTCGGTGTAGCCCTCGGAGCTGTCTATACAAAGCACGTCGGCTCCCGCCTCCACAAGTGCAGGAACACGCTGGGCGTAGTCCCTTGTGTTTATGCCTGCGCCAACGACGTAACGCTTTGCGCTGTCAAGCAGCTCGTTCTGATTTGTCTTGTGGCTTTCGTAGTCCTTGCGGAAAACAAGGTAAAGCAGTTTTCCCTCGCTGTCGATTATGGGCAGGGAGTTCAGCTTATGGTCCCAGATTATGTCGTTGGCGGCTTTCAGGGTAGTTCCCTCAGGGGCGGTTATCAGCTTTTCCAGCGGGGTCATAAATTCCTTTACCTTAACGTCCGTCGTCATTCTTGAAACACGGTAATCCCTGCCTGTAACGATACCCACCAGCTTGGTGTCGCTCGTGCCGTCCTCGGTGACAGGCATTGTGGAATGTCCCGTCTTTTCCTTTAACGCCAGCACGTCTGCCAGGGTCATTTCGGGGCTGAGGTTGCTGTCGCTCTTGACATAGCCCGCCTTGTAGGATTTTACCCGCTTTACCATTTCGGCTTCCTGCTCAATGGTCTGAGAGCCGTAGATAAAGCTGATTCCCCCCTCCTTCGCCAGAGCCACCGCCATTTTATCGTCGGAGACCGACTGCATTATGGCGGAAACAAGGGGAATGTTCATGGTGACGGCAGGCTCCTCGCCCTTTTTGAACTTCACCACGGGGGTCTTGAGTGATACGTTGGCAGGAATACATTCTGCTGAGCTGTACCCGGGCACCAGCAGATATTCCCCAAAGGTGTGTGAAGGCTCGGAATAGATTTTTGCCATAGTTACCCTCCTGATAGTTTATAGTTGATGGTTTTTAGTGCATAGTTGTGGTATTTTCGCCGTTGGCGAAAATGGATTTGGATTGGCGGGCACGCAGGTGACAGTTGACAGTGTACAGTTGACAGTTGACAGTTGTGGTGTTTTTGCTTCGCAAAAACGGATCTGGATTGGCGGGTGCGAGTTTAGGGGTGGTGCGTAAAAGTGATTGTTGTGCGGGATAATTTAATTTTCAACTGTCAACTGTCAATTGTCAACTGTTTACAGTTCGTTTCTGTTTTCAAGCGCCCTCTGGAGCGTTACTTCGTCGGCGTATTCGAGAGAGCTTCCTGCGGGAAGTCCGTAGGCGAGTCTTGTCACCTTTATGCCCAGCGGCTTTATAAGGCGGCTGATGTAGGAAGCGGTGGTCTCTCCCTCAATGGTGGGGTTCGTCGCCATTATCACCTCGTCAACATCTCCCGAAAGCCTTGCCATAAGCTCCTTTATGCGGATATCGTTGGGAGTTATGCCGTCGGCGGGGGAAAGAAGTCCGTGAAGAACGTGATAAACGCCGTCAAAGCCTCCCGCCCTTTCAAAGGCGGAAACGTCCTTTGGCGCTTCCACAACGCATATCACCTTATGGTCGCGCTGTTCGTCGCCGCAAATGGAGCATTCCTCCTGCTCGGTGAAGTTCTGGCAGGTCTTGCAGAATTTCACCGAACGCCTTGCCTCAAGGATTGTGGTGGCAAAGTGAGCTACCTCCTCCTCAGGCATATTCAGCATATGATAGGCGAGGCGTCCCGCCGTTTTCATTCCTATGCCGGGGAGCTTTGCAAGCTGCTCCGACACCAGCAGAAGCGGCAGAGGATTATACTCCGCCATCAGAACAGTCCGGGCACGTTAAGTCCGCCCGTCACCTTTTCCATTTCCTTGCTGGTTTCTTCCTCCACCTTTTCGATAATGGCGTTTACGCCCGCCACGATTATATCCTCAAGGTCCTCGGGATTGTCCTTATCTATGCAGTCGGGGTTCAGCTTAACGCTTTTCAGCTTTTTGTCCCCCGTCATAACGAGCTCTATCATTCCGCCGCCTGCCGTGGCGGTGAATTCGGTCCCGTTCAGTTTTTCCTGGACCTCCGCCATATCCTCCTGCATTTTCTGCGCCTGTCTTATCATCTGGTTCATATTTGCGGCGCCCTTGTTCTGGTATTCTGCGGGTAATCTTGCTTTCATTTCTTTTTCCTTTCCTTTGCTGTAATATTCAGGAGCTATGCTCCGATGTTACCTGTCGTTTACCGTTATGTCTATGCCCATTTCCCTCGCCTTTTCGATAAGCGGGGAAACAAAGTCCTCCTCCTGAGCTTCCTCAGGCTTGTCCCTTAACAGGAATATATCAAATTTTCCGCCCATGACCTTAGCCGCCGATTCCCTCAGCGCCCACGCCCTTTTTCCGTTTTGGAGCAGTCCCCTTGCGGAGGGAGGGGCGGAAATGAATATTTTTCCGTCATAGAGAAATCCCTGCGTTCCCGCCAAAATGCCCCTTACCGCGGGGGTCATTGAGGAAACAATATCGCTCCACTGGGGAAGCGGCTGGGCGTCGTCGGGCAGGTCGCCGTCCGCCTCAGGTATAGGCGGTTCGTTGTCGCGGGAAAGATATTCGTCAGTTATCTTCTTGTTGATCTCTTTTTTATCCCGGGGAGCAGGTTTGGTGGGGTCTATATCGTAAATTATGGTCTGCCCCTCCACTATCTCCCGGGCGGCATTCTGCTCCTCCTGCGGCTCTTCCGACTGAAGAATATCGACGTAAGGCGGGTCAAAAGGAATATCCGTTTCCTCATTTTCTGTGGTGGGAGCTGTCGGTTCTTCAGTTATTTTGTCGAAATCTGTCAGTTCCTCGTTTGCCGTGGAGGGAGCTGTTGGTTCTTCTTTTATTTTGTCGAATGATGTCGGCTCTTGGGGTTTTATGTCGGGAATTGCCGCTTCCTGCCGAACTTCCGCTGTAATTTTTTCAGGTTTTTTGTCGGTTTCAGGAGCATTTTGCCGATTTATGCCGAGAGATGAGAGATTTTGCACCTTATGCTCCAATGCTCCCAATCTTGCGGCAAATGATGATATATCCCCGCTGAGTTCGGGGGAACACATTCTTATCAGCAGGCGCTCTGCAAGGAGTCTTGCCTGTCCCGTCTGCTTCATTCGGTTGATACCGTCAAGGCTGTCGGACACAAGCTCCGCCCAGCGAAGTATTTCCTCCTGGGAAAGTCGGTCGCACTGAGCCTCATATTTTTTTATCTCGCTGTTCCCTGCGGCGGCAAGTCCGCCGCCCGGCACTGCCTTTGTCAGCATAAGATTTCGGCAGTGAAGGGTAAGCTCCTCAATAAAGCGGCTCAAATCTTTTCCCTGCGCTATAAGCTCGTCCAGTATTTTCAGCGCCTTTGCGGGAGTTTTTTCAATCGCCGCGTCAAATATCCCGAAAAGATAGCCGCTGTCGGCTACGCCAACGCATTTTCTCACCAGCTCCTCGGTAACGTGGCTGTCGGAGGAAACGCACTGGTCAAGTATCGACAAGGCGTCGCGCATAGCCCCGTCTGAAAGCCTTGCTATCAGAACGGCGGCGTCGCGGTCAAGCTGTACGTTTTCCTTTTCCGCTATCTCCAGCATGCGCTGTACGGACTGCTCAGGGTCTATTTTGGAGAACAAAAACTGCTGACAGCGGGAGAGGATAGTTGCGGGAACGGCGTAATATTCCGTGGTGGCAAGGATAAATATGACGTGCGAGGGCGGCTCTTCAAGCGTTTTAAGCAGTGCGTTGAAAGCGTCCTTTGACAAGGCGTGCACCTCGTCTATGATATACACCTTGTATTTGCAGTCTATGGGGGAATAAATTACCTCGTTCCTCAGCTGGCGTATGCTGTCAACGCCGCTGTTGGAGGCGGCATCTATCTCGATGATGTCGGTACTGCCGTCGGATATGGCTTTGCAGGCGGCGCATTTTCCGCAGGGATTTCCGTTCACGGGGGAAAGGCAGTTCACCGCCTTTGCCATTATCTTGGCGCAGGTGGTCTTTCCCGTTCCTCTCGTGCCTGTGAAAAGATAGGCGTGAGCTATCTGCCCTGCGGCTATCTGATTTTTCAGGGTAGTTGTGATATGCTCCTGCGAAATAACGTCGTCAAAGGTCTGAGGACGGTATTTGCGGTATAATGCGAGATACAGGATAACACCCCCGTTCGGCAGTTTACAGTTGACAGTTGACAGTGTACAGTTGTGGTATTTTTCGGCTTTGCCGAAAAATGGATTTGAATGGCAGGTGCTGATTTTTGCCTGTCATTTTAAATCCGTCCGCAAAGCAGACACAACCTTTCGGCAGTTTACAGTTGACAGTGTACAGTTATGGTATCGCCTGCAAATTTTCACCTGTCATTTCAAATCCGTTTTCGCCAAAGGCGAAAACACCACAACTGTCAACTGTACACTGTGCACTGTGCATTGACAACCGGCTTTGCCGGTTGTCAATTGAGCCTTTGATTACGGGACGGGTTACCTGCTCACAGTCGGAGATACGCTTAATGCTGCTCGGTTCCCCGCCTGACATGGTTCACGGCTCCGTCTTGAGCAGGGCTTCCCGACCCGTAATCAAAGGCTCAGAAAACAGTTTGAATTTCAAAGCTCAATAAAATAATTTTATCATATGAGTATTTAATATATTATAACCTATATATGGGAAAAAATCAAGCGGGTAAATCCGAAAAAATTAACAAAACGGGCGATTTTGACCGCCCGTTTTTTGCCGTATTTTACCTCTTTATTTAACTACAATGTTCACTAACTTTGCGGGAACTCCAATGGCTTTTACCACCGTTTTGCCCTCTATCAGCTTTTTCACGCCCTCGTCCTCCAAAGCAGCGGCTACAAGTCCGTCCTTGTCAAGGGCGGCGGGAACGTTCAGTTTTGCCTTTACCTTGCCGTTTATCTGAACGGCTATCTCAACAGTCTCCTCAACGCAGAGAGCCTCGTCGTATTTGCACCACTCCTGCTGGTTCAGCACGCCCTCACAGCCGATGTTGACGTAAATTTCTTCGGAAATGTGTGGAGCAAATGGGTAAAGCAGGGTGAGGAATATCTTCATCTCGCCCCTGTTAACACTGCCTGTTGCGGAAATTTTGTTCAGCAGGCTCATCAAAGCGGCTATGGCAGTGTTGAATTTCAGCGTTTCAATGTCCTCGCTCACCTTTTTGATTGTGCGGTGAAGCTCAGGCTCAAGCTCCTTGCGGCAGGAATCGTCATCATTGCAGATGTCCTGAAGCGCCCACACTCTGTCAAGGAAACGCTTGCAGCCCTTTATTCCCTCGTCCTGCCAGGGGGCGGCTTTTTCAAAGTCGCCGATGAACATTTCGTACAGGCGGACGGTGTCTGCGCCGTAATCACGGATAACCTCGTCGGGATTTATAACGTTGCCCTTGGATTTGGACATTTTGGTGAACTGTCCGGGATTTTCAGGGTCCTTGCCAAGTATCATGCCGTGGCTGGTGCGCTTGTTGTACGGCTCGGGGCAGCTCACAACTCCCAGATCGTAAAGGAATTTGTGCCAGAAACGGCTGTAAAGCAGGTGAAGAGTGGTATGCTCCATACCGCCGTTGTACCAGTCGACGGGGAGCCAGTAATCCAGTGCCTCCTTGCTTGCAACTGCGTCCTTGCAGTCAGGGTCGCAGTATCTCATAAAGTACCAGCTTGAACCTGCCCACTGGGGCATTGTGTCAGTTTCCCTCTTTGCAGGGCCGCCGCAGTGAGGGCAGGTGGTGTTTATAAAGCTGTCAAGAGTTGAAAGCGGGCTTTCCCCTGTGTCGGTGGGAAGATAGCTTTCCACCTCGGGGAGCATAAGGGGAAGTTCCTCCTCGGGAATAGGCACCCAGCCGCATTTCTCACAATATACCAGCGGTATGGGCTCGCCCCAGTAGCGCTGACGGCTGAATACCCAGTCACGCAGCTTATAATTCACCTTTTCGTGACCCTTGCCGTTTTCTTTCAGCCATTTTTTTATTTCCACCTTGGCGTCCTCGACGGAAAGTCCGTCAAGAAATCCGCTGTTTACCATAATTCCCGTTGCGCAGTCGGTGAACGCCTCTTTCGTAACGTCGCCGCCTTTTACCACCTCGATAATGGGCAGGTCAAACACCTTTGCAAATTCATAGTCGCGGGTATCGTGTGCAGGTACCGCCATAATTGCGCCTGTGCCGTAGGTCATCAGCACGTAATCGGAGATGAATATGGGTATCTCTTTGCCGTTCACGGGATTTATTGCAGTTACGCCCGCCAGCTTGACGCCGCTTTTTTCCTTGTTCATCTCGGTGCGGTCAAAATCGGATTTTCTTGCCGCTTTTTCCTGATACTCCCGTATCTCCGCCATATTGGTCAGCTTGTCCGCCCACTTTTCAATGTATGGGTGTTCGGGGGCGATTACCATATAAGTCGCTCCGAAAAGGGTATCGGGGCGGGTGGTGTAAACGGTAAGCACGTCTCCCGCCGTGGTGTCAAAGTTCACCTCTGCGCCCGTTGAGCGTCCTATCCAGTTTATCTGCGAGGTCTTTACACGCTCGGGATAATCCACGAAGTCAAGGTCCGCAAGCAGTCTGTGAGCGTACTGCGTTATTTTCAGCATCCACTGGGATTTGACCTTGTGCACCACTTCTCCGCCGCAGCGCTCGCAGCAGCCGTTCACAACTTCCTCGTTGGCAAGCACGACCTTGCAGGAGGTACACCAGTTCACGGACATTTCCTTTTTATAGGCAAGCCCTTTCTTGAAAAGCTGTAAGAATATCCACTGAGTCCACTTGAAGTATTCGGGGTCGGTGGTATTCACCTCTCTGTCCCAGTCGAAGGAAAGTCCCAAAGACTTTAACTGCTGTTTAAAGCGGGCGATGTTGTTCTGCGTTACAACGGCGGGGTGTATCTTATTTTTTATGGCGTAATTCTCCGTAGGCAGGCCGAACGCGTCCCAGCCCATTGGGAACAGCACGTTATAGCCCTCCATTCTGCGCTTGCGTGCTACGATATCAAGCGCCGTGTAGGGGCGGGGGTGACCGATATGAAGTCCCTGACCCGAGGGGTAGGGAAATTCCACCAGAGCGTAATATTTGGGCTTATCACTGCCGTTTTCGGCGTGGAAGGTCTTATGCTCGTCCCAGTAATCCTGCCATTTCTTTTCTATTGCCGCATAATCGTAATTCTTTTTCATCTTCATTTCCTCTGAGTAATTTTTTTGCATTTACGGAAATATTATAATACCGTCACACCCTTTTTGTCAAGCAAAAATTGGCACTGAGGCATTTTTTCGGTTGACAGTGGGAAAAATTTGTGTTATACTGTTTGTTGCCGAGTTTCAGATATTGGGCTATAGCCAAGTGGTAAGGCAACGGACTTTGACTCCGTCATTCCAGTGGTTCGAATCCACTTAGCCCAACCAAAAACAGTTGACAGCGTACAGTTGACAGTTGACAATTGTGGTATCGCCTGCGGCGATGAATTTAAAAAAAGCGAGTGCTGATTTAAGGTGCTACCCCTAAATCAGCACTTGTCATTATAATCCGTCCGCGAAGCGGACTCCACAACTGTACACTGTACACTGTCAACTGTAAACTTTTTTCTGGTGTGAATTTATGAACTACAAAGACTATTTCAACACGCTGCTTGTCCAGCTTTCCTACGAATTTAACTGCTCTCCCGATGATTTTCGCCGTGATGAAAACGTGCTTACCTTGTCGGAATTTGACGAAAGGGCGAGGGCGTACAGCGACGAAAAATACTTTTTCCGTATGGTCACTGCGGGGAGCAACGCGGTTATTACCGCCGACCGGCGTTTACACCCGTTTCTGCGGGGATTTATGGGGAAAACGGGGCATTTTTTGTTTGAGCTGCCCAACCTGCTCCCGCTGGAAAAGGAACTGAACAAGTACGGGCAGACGCTTTCCCAATCCTCTCATATGTTTTTGCCCTGCCGTGAGGTGCAGGCGAGGCTGGCTCTGCCTGTCAAGTGGTTTTACGGCGAGGAGATATTCCCCTTTTACGGGGACAAGCGCTTTCCCAACGCTATCTGCGAGAAATTTATTCCCCGCAGACCCGACCGCATAGTAGTCTGCGCCTATGACGGGGAGGAAATTATGGGAATGGCGGGCTGTTCCGAGGACGCAAAGGGCTGGCTCCAGATAGGGATAGACGTTATGCCGAAGTATCGCTCAAAGGGCGTGGGGACCTATCTTGTGACGCTGATGAAAAATGAGATCGAAAAGCGGGGAGATATTCCGTTTTACGGCACAAGCCTTTCTAATTATCATTCCTGGAATATCGCGCTGAACAGCGGGTTTAAGCCGACGTGGGCGGAGATCAGTTCAAAGTGCAAAGTGTAAAGTACACAGTTGTGGAGTTTTTGCTTCGCAAAAACGGATTTAAAATAGCGAGTGCTGATTTAAAGGTAATTCCTTAAATCAGCACTTGTCATTCAAATCCGTCCGCGAAGCGGACTCCACAACTTTGCACTGTACACTGTCAACTGTACACTTTCGACTGTTCGCTGTCAACTGTTATTTGCTAACTGTTAATCCAGCAGTTGCCTCATCACCCCGCACAAATACAGCGACCCGCAAACTACTTTAAGCTGATTTTTTGTTTCCTCCGCAAGCCTTACCGCTTCGGCGGGGGTCTCTGCTTTTACGCAGGGCTTTCCAGCTTGCTGGGCAAGCCGGGCTATTTTCTCGGTGGGAACGGAGTCGGGGGAGAAAAAGTCCGCCGCCACAACGCTGTCAAACAGCGGGAGCAGTAATTTCAGCGCTCCCTCCCAATCCTTTGTCCTCAGCATTCCCGTAACAAGGATCTTGCTGTCGGCGTTCCCTTTTAGCAGGGCGGAAACGGCGGCGGCGCCTGAAACGTTGTGCGCTCCGTCTATCAGCCAACCGTTTTTGAAACGCTCCGTTCTTGCGGGGACGGCGGCGTTTTCCAAGGCAAAGCGTATGCATTCCTCGGAAACGTTCAGCAGTCTCAGGGTTTCTATCGCGGCGACGGCGTTCACCGCCTGATGCTTTCCGCACATTTTCGTGCGGAATTTTTCGTTTTTGTAGGTAAAGCCCGTCCCCTCAAGGGTGGAATAAAGTATTTTTATATCCTCGTTTTCGGGAACGGTAAGCGGTGCGTTCATCTCCTTTGCCCTGTTTTTCAGCACGGAGATAACTTCGGGGTGCTGAAAGGGGGAGGAAACGGCAGGGCGGTTCTCCTTGATTATCCCCGCCTTGTGGACAGCTATCTCGGCGGGAGTGTTGCCCAGAATGGCGCAATGGTCAAGGTCCACGGTGGTTATCACGGAAATTTCAGGGTAAATAACGTTGGTGCAGTCCAAGGACCCCCCTATCCCCACCTCTATCACCGCATAATCGCAGTTTTTGTCGGCGTAGTAAAGGAAGGCGGCGGCGCAGAGTATCTCAAACTGGGAATAGTCCTTACAGCCCGTCTTTTCGGCGGCAATTTTCACAAGTCCTATGTAATGGGCAAAGTCCTCCCGGGAGATGGGAACGTTGTCAAGCTGTATGCGCTCCTCCACAAAATTTATGTAGGGAGAAGTGAACTTTCCCGTGTGAAAGCCGCTTTTCATCAGTCCCAGACAAACGTATTCGCAGACACTCCCCTTGCCGTTGGTGCCTGCGACGTGGATACATTTCAGTTTTTTGTACGGCTCGTCCAGCGCCGCCGTAAGTCCCTTAAAGCGGGACAGGTCGGCGACGGGAGCGCCCGCCTTCGTAAAGGAGCCAAGATACTCCATTGCCTCTGCGTGCGTCATTTTTTCCCTCTATTTCATCAGGGCAATAAAGGCCTTTGCCTTGCTTGCCACCATTTTGTCGTTGTCAAAGGAAAGCGCCTCTACCGCTTGTCCTATCTCCAGCCAGCGGAGCTGAGCTATCTCCTCCTGCTGGGGGATAAGGTCGTGGCTGGTCGCCATTCCCACAAAATATACCACCGTCTTT
>CANQXF010000008.1 GCA_947627695.1 uncultured Ruminiclostridium sp.
TTCAGCATTGGTATTATGCAGTCCGGTATCGGTATCTCTCTGACGGAAGAATTGCTTTTGGGTTCGGTGATTATCAGTTTTGTACCGCCTGTGATTCGTATTCTTTGAATGGTTTTGGCGACGGAAATCGTGTGCTTGGAAAGGTCTATGTCTGACCACTTTAAAGCACATAACTCGCCTATACGCAAGCCTGTGAAAAGGGACAGAGCTATGCCTAAAGAAGTTAAATTCTGGTTTGCGCTGAGGTATTTTTGTAAGCGGGTTTGTTGAGATTTGGAGAGCAGATTTATTTCTACTCGTTTCCTTTTCGGCAAAACTACTTCTGCAATTCTGTTGCGGATATTGTAGCGGTTGACGGCAAATTTCATCACGGATTTTAAAAGTATAACAATGTCGGCTACATAATTAGAGGACAAGCCACCTTTTAATTTGTTAGAAATGAACTTATGAAGCTGTTCTGACGTCAATTCATCTGCCTTTATATTGCCGAACGCAGGTAATATATGGCTCTCCGCTTTACCGATGTAATTGGAAATCGTTGACTCTTTCAGCCGCAATTTTGAAAATTCAAGCCATTCCCAAAAAAGGTTTTTCACCGTCAGACCCGTTTCGGAATAGCTTTGATTTTCCTTGAACTTTTTGATTTTTTGCCTGACCTCATCGCCGGTCTTTCCATAGAAATATCTGAGCTTATGACAGCTTTTGTCCGCCAGCCGTCCCTCGTACCGTCCGTCCCTTCGCAGATAAATATTTTCCATTATTTTTTCGTCCTTTCTTGTTGACATTTTCCCGTTTTTGTGCTATGATATTTTCGGTTTAGTAAACAGTTATCCAATTATATTTTAATTTAATTTTCTTTTTTCGCAAAAGAATAAATATACGAAAACAGACCGATGAACTTTTCTGCTCATCGGTCTGTTTTTTGGGACAAAAAAGCCTTCACGAAACGTGAAGGCCGGCGGTTTTTCTATTCTGTTGAAATCATTTTCCTATAAATTCTCTTATTTCCCCTATCCTTTCCCTTGCCGCTTTGACGCCGCTTTGGTACAGGGGTTCAAGCAGGCTGACACGCTTTTCCGTTCTGCCTATGCCGTTAAGGTCTTCGGCGGTGGGGGCGATGACTAACGCCTTTCCCTCTTTTTCGTACTTTTCCAGTGCCTTTATGCTTTCGTTGTAACGCTGAGGGCGGGTGAGGAAGGTCTGCAAAAATTCGGAGTGCTTACGGTAGGACAGCTTCACCAGCGGCGTTGCCGCCTCTTTCCCCTTGACGTAGCCCCTTGGGTGGGAAAGGAGGACTATCACCCTGTCGCAGCCGTCGTCAAACGCCCTCTGGAAAGGAATTGAGTCGGCTATCCCGCCGTCCATATACTTCACTCCGTTTACTTCTATGGGCTTGAAAAGTATGGGAAGTGCGCAGGAGGCTTTCAGCAGGTCGAAATTGTCGTCTTTCGGCATTTCAAAATACTCCGCCTCGCCGCTGTCCAGCCTTGTCACCACGGCGATACAGCTTTCCTTTCGGTTGTAAAACGTTTCATAATCAAACGGCACGAGCTGCTTCGGGATAGTTTCAAACACGAACTCAAGGTTGTAATAGCTTTTGTTTTTGCGGTCCAGCAGGTGCCTTGCGCCCATATAGCGCTTGTCCTCCTCATAATTTTTCAGTATGCGAAGATTCCTCTCAAACTGGCGGGAGCAGTAGCTGACGCCAAAGGAGATCCCTGCGGAAACGCCGATTATATAATCCGTATGTATATCCTCACTAAGCAGTAAGTCCATAACACCGCAGGCAAAATACGTGCGGCTGGCTCCGCCCTCTATAACAAGTCCGACTTTCATTTTTTCGCCTTTCTTTGTCAGAATATCTTTTTATTTAATTATAGCACTAAACTATAAGGTTGACAAGTGGTGTGAAAAATGGTAAAATCAAAAGCGAATATTTTCTGAAAGGACAAAATGAATATGAATACAAAAATACTGAAAGGACTTGCCTGCGGATTTGCGGCGGCAGTCTTGCTGGCGGGCTGCTCGGGCGGCGAAAGCTATGCGGACACAAAGGGAAACGTGGGAGAGGTTACTCTTGAAAGCGGAGATACCTACGCGGTGATTACTGTAAAGGATTTCGGCGCAATAACCTGCAAGCTGTTCCCTGAGGCTGCGCCTGTGGGCGTGCAGAACTTCATCGACCTTGCCAACAGCGGCTATTACACAAATAAGGAGATACACCGTGTTTATGCCGACTTTATGTTCCAGGGCGGCTCTGCCAACGGCGACGGTATGTCAACGGACGACGAGCCGAAATTCGAGGTGGAATATCACCCCAATATGCGCCACTTCTACGGAGCTTTGTGCTACGCCAACGCAGGGGGAATAAACGGCACGCAGTTTTACATCGTGAATAACAAGAATTACAGCCCGATGAATGCAGACACGCTAAAGTCCAATCTGGAGCAGCTCAATTCTCTGGTGGAGCAGGCAAACCAGCTTGCCGCAGCGGCGACTGACGAAAACGAAAAGGCTTACTATCAGTATTACGTCTCTAAGTACCAGTCGCAGGTCAAAACCACCGAGGCGTCGATAAAGGCGCTGGAGGACGCCTCTGAGGAGGTACTGAATAAATACGAGCAGGTGGGCGGAACGCCTTCGCTGGACGGGGGCTACACCGTGTTTGGGCAGACCGTGGACGGATTTGACGTTATCGACAAGATAAGCGGGGTAGAGGTGGAGGAACAGTCCAACGGCGAGATGAGCCACCCTGTTGACAAGATAGTTATTGAAAGCGTTGAGATATTTACAAAAGAATGATTGATAATGAAAAAAGCCTGACGGTGGTCAGGCTTTTTTCTTCAGGAGAGACAAAACAAAATATACCTTAAATGCATTTAGCTACTCAGTCAAGATGCTCCGCATCGGTGATTTGCGCTTCACATCTTGAATGGAACTGGTCGGAATAGCCTATCTTCGGGTCTTTAAGGGTCAGCCTTACTTTTGCGTACTGCCCGTCGCTGAAATAATCCTGTATACCCACGTCATTCACATTTCCTACACGGTAAAAGTCGGAATCCATAGCATACGCCTTTTCGCCCTGAATGTCGCATACATAAGTCACATGGGAATTAAAAGGCAAAGGAAGATTTTCACAGCTTGTAGGGTCGGGGTAGAAATCCATATCTCCCTGCGCCAAGGCGTATTCATCCTCAAAGGCGCAGTACAGGATACCGTCTACCGTCATACTGCCCTCCAGCTCCACTACGCACTCAAACAGAGAAGGATCATCTTCCGTCTCAGGTTCGGGATATATCAGCTTATACCACGCGTCCTTTACGGTGAAAGGTCCCACCTGATCGCCCTGCTTCACCTTGAAATATTTATAGTCAAGCTCGGGGTTTATCATATCCTCGTCAAACTCGTAATTTTCAAAGTCGTACAGCTCAGGAGAAGTGTCGGTGTCATAATAATACGGCAGGGCGTATCTCATAAAAGCAAAATCATACTGTATAAAAAGTCCGTCTTCGGTCTTTGTGCCGTCGGCGTAATATCCCGCTGAGCCGTCGGGAAAGGTGAAATTGGCTTCCTCCTGCGGGGCGTCGGTCTCTTCGGGAGTCGTTTCCTCATCGGCTGTGGTGTCATTGGAGGCTTCCTCGGTGGGAGAAGTCTGTGAGCTTTCCTCCACTGAGGACTGCGGTGTGGTGGACTGCTCCTCCGCGCCGCCGTTATTGCAGGCGGTGAGGGTCATGGCAAGGGCAAGGAATATTGCAAAAATCGATTTTTTCATTGTTTCTTCTCCTTTTCAAATTTAATTTAAAAAGTTTATTTCTTCAAGTGTCGCAAAATGGGTGACATCAAGGGTCTGCCTCAATGCCGCCGCTGTTGCAGACGGTGAGGACGAGAATGCTTGAAGAAATTGATTTTCTTATTATTTTCCCCTATGTAAAGGTAAATTTTCTTCTATGCTTTTATTATATCATTGAAACAGCAAAATTCAATTACAAAAGGGTTACAATTCGATTACAATTCAGTTACAAATTATTACGATTCGGTAACAAAAAATCCCGCCTTGAAACCAAGGCGGGACTTTCCGCAAGCAAATATTCACGCCGTAACGCTCTCGGTCACCGTTCCGTCAAGCACGGAATAGCCGCCGAAAAGACCTGTTATCTCCACAGGCGGAACGGGCAGGAAGTTCAGATTTTTCGTGTCCACAGGCTCCCCGTTGCCGCTTAACGCTATTGTTATGTGAGGGACGGCTATACTGTCAGCCATTTCCTGTATTTCGGGAACAGCGCAGGATAGGCGGACGCTTACGCCCTCGTTTTTGCCGTCGTTGGCGTAGCCTGTCACCACCGCTTTGACGGGAGCGCCGAACAAGGCAACATTCACCTTGTCTGGCTTGTATTTAAAGGTAACGTGTGGGTCCGCTATCTCTCTTTCCAACATATTTTTTCTGATACCCGCAACGGCGGAGTAAAATTCCTCACGCTGAAAAAAACAGCCGATGTAAATAAACGAATGCTCCATTTTCCCTCCTGAAAAAATTTTTCGTCTTACCGATTATTGGCAAAAGGGAATGAATGTATACGTCACTTTTTCCTTTTTTTGGAAATAAGCAGGTTTTTGAAAGCGAAAAAAACGGTTATCACAATGCCGATTATGCAAATAAGCTGCAATACTCTTACCGCCGTATCGTTCAAGAACCAGCCGAAGAAGGAATTTATAAAGTCAAAGCTGTCGATAAGGGCGGAGAAAAAGCTCAGCACAGACAGCATGAGCAAGGCCTTGTTCACTCTGTCGTTGCGCCGTTCCTGCTCGCTTTCAGCCGTTTTCCTGCGTATTTCCGTCAATGACCTCAGCGGCTCGTGTACGTCCTCGTACATCTTTTTCAGAGAAAACGCGCCCGTCATCTTTTCGTAAAGCTCCTGATACTGAGGCACTTCGGTGACGCAGGAAAAGTCAAAGTCCGTTTCAAATTCGTAAAGCTGATGACGGTATTTCTCAAGGGTCTCAAGGGTGTTGTAGGTGCCTATCCCTATTTCGGTGAGAAACATATACATCACGTATTTTCTGTGGAGCAAAAGCACGTACATAAACAAATACTGCTCGTTGAAATTTGTGTAGAAGGTACTGCGTACGAACTCCTCCTTCGCCTGCGACGGGCAGACAAGGCACACCGCCGCCTCGGGAGATATGCCCCACACTATTCCCTTTGAATGTATATGTATCTCCTTTGCGTCAGATTCAGGGTCTTCCATATAAAGGAAATTTTCACCGTAGCATCTTCTGAGGTAAAACAGCTCCTTTTTATAATCCTCTTTCGGCGGGACTTCAAGGTAGGTCAGCACATTTGCTCTTTCGGTGGAGGGGTTGGCGTAGTAAAAGAAATCAATATCCGCATTTTCACCTGCGGTCTTTCTCATCAAATCTTTCGCCATTTCCAGCATTGTGGTTTGACGTTCGTCGGAAAACAGCGTTTCCCTCGATACCTTTTTCAGATGATACAAGGCGTTGGACACCCAGAACGGGTCGTCCTTCTCAAGGCGTATTTTAAACGCAATTATACCAACAGAGGTGCTGAAGCAGTATAGCTGCACGTCAATTATGCAGAACCTTACAGGCTGTTCCTCGCCGCCAAAGGGACAGGGCTCTGTATGAAAGAAGTCATTTTCCCCCATAAGCCCCAGCGCCGCACGGCGTTCCTCCCGCACTCTGTAATGAAAACAGCGGCAGTTTCTCTTATCGTAGCTGTTGAATTTATCTGCCACGTATTTGAGCATATACACTATCTCGTCGTGTATCTGCTCCCATTCGGCGCTGTTGTCAAGCGTGCCTGCGAAGCTCTCAAAATCCGAGGGTTCGCCGTAGGTGAAAGGTATAAATATATAGGATACGTTTTTCGGTTCATTCGGGTTTGCCTCATTATTCATTATATTCACGCCTTTCACGCTGTATTTTGAATTATTATATCACCTTTTGTCTTACCGTGTCAAGATTTGGAGGATCGCAGGCAGCAAAAGACCCGCTTTCGGCAAGAAAGCGGGTCTTTACGGTAGATTTTACAGCTTTAATGAGGGTGCGGAATAGGTTCTTTTACCCAGCTCGCTGTCCAGCATATAAAGGCTCTTGGGGTCGCCGCCGAACAGCTCGTAGCGCTTGATAAGGTCGCAGGCGTTCATTTCCTCCTCGCCCTGCTCCTTGATGAACCAGTCAAGGAACTGCATTGAGCGATAGTCCTTTGCCTTGTGAGCCGCCTCGTAAATGGTGTCGATAAGAGAGGTTACGTACTTTTCGTGCTTCAGCGTTTCGTCAAGGACTGCCTTTACGCTCTTTACTGCAACGGCGGGCTTTTCAACTGCGTCAAGCTGGGGCTTTATGCCGTTGTTTTGCAGGTATTGCAGGAACAGCATTGCGTGAGCCTGCTCCTCCTGAGCCTGGATACGGAACCAGTTGCCGAAGCCTGACAGTCCCTCGTCGTAAAGATAGTTTGAAAAGTCCAGATAAAGGTAGGCGGAATAAAATTCCTTGTTTATCTGCTGATTGATGAGTTGAGCCGTTTTGTTGTCCATTTTGAAAAACTTCCTTTCGTTTTTTATTTTCTTATAAAGAGTATTCCCAGAGTGCCGGGACCGCAGTGGCTTGAAACCGTGCAGCCTGCATTCGTTTCCAGTATCTCGTCAAATCCCATATATTCCCCTATCTCCTGCCTTACGCTGTCGGCAAGTCCGTCGGGACAGGGAGTGTGGGTGATGAAAATACGGTCGTTTCGCACATCTTTTCGGTTTTCAAGCCGTTCCCTAACGTACTGGGCGATACATTTTTCAAAAGTCCCTCTGTACTTTTTCCCCACCTTCATCTTGCCGTCGATGACCTCTATGCAGGGGCGGAGGGAGAGGAGATTTGCTCCCAGAGCCGCTAAAGCGGAACAGCGCCCGCCTTTGCGCAGATAGTCCAGCTTATCTATCACAAAGCTGGCTTCCACCTTGGGGGCGAGGGCGTTTATATCCTCAACTATCTTTTCGGGAGAAGCGCCCTGCTGCGCCATTTCAGCCGCTTTCAGCACCAAAAGCCCGCTGCCTGTGGAGAGATTGCGGGTATCTATGACGTACACGTTGTCAAACTCCTGCGCCGCTATGCAGGCGTTCTGGTAGCAGCTTGAAAAGTCGGCGCTGATGTCAAGGTGTATCACGGCGTCGTACTGAGCCGCAAGGGGCTTGAAATAATTTATATAATCGTCGGTATTTATTGCGGCGGTGGAGGTTATCGCTCCGCCTGCGCTCACATGGTCAAAAATATCCTGCGGCACTATCTCCCGCATATCCTTGTAGGACTTGCCGTCCTTTACGATATAAAGGGGAAGAATATCTATCCCGTACTTTTCGGTAAGCTGCGGCGAAAGGTCGCAGGTGCTGTCGGCGGTTATCTTGATGTTCATACCCTTCTCCTTAAAACGTCAGATCTTTGAATATCCGTAGGCGTTTATGAGAGCGTCAACCTTGCGCTTTGCGGCGCACATGGGACATTCGGAGGCGGAATGGCTCTCGTATCCCGGGAAGTCATGGGGCGTGAAGATGGACTTCACCTCAATGCCGTTCACCTCGTTTACGGCGCTGAACAGGGCGGCTACGCTCACAAGCTCGCCGTTGTAGTATTTCAGGCACTCTATGCAGCGGTTTATCGTCCAGCCCGTTGAAACGCTGGAGATAAGGAGCAATACGCGCTTTCCCCATATCATAGGCTGAGTGTCGTCGCGGAATATCATCTGGTTGTTGCTGTCAAGCTCGGGGGTTATTACGTTTATGTCGTTGCCGAAGTTTATCGAGCGATTGGAGCCTATGGAAAGTCCCTCCGCCAGAAATGCTCCCAGCATCTGCGTTCCCTCAAGGCAGACTATGGTATCTATTGGGGTGGAATCGTAAATTCCCGCCAAAACCTGAGCAGTCTCCTTGGCGTTTTTGTACCTGCGCTTTATCTTGTTCAGGTCAACGTAATAATTTACATGGGAGTGGTTGGTGGCGAAATGCCCCGGGATTATGCCGATCTTTATCTTGGGATTTTTGCTGTAAGTTATTTCCTGAGTGCGGTTTTCCATTGAGAACTCCTTCCTGTGATACAGCGGACTTTTTATCGGTTCAAGGCTGTATCTTATTTAAGTATTGTATCACAATATGCCCAAAAAATCAACACGAAAAGAAAAAAATATGTACATTTGCACAAACAAATTTGGTTTATTTTTACATTTTGAGGTGGTGTAAGGAAGAGGGGGATAAAAAAACCGTGCATATCGGTTATTATAATGCTCCGACCCCACTTTAGCAAGGATTTTTTGTTTTTATCCGCCGCTTTCTCCTAATCCGCAAAAAATCATTTATACAAAATACACAAATTCTTTTAGATTTATTCTATACCTGATATGAAAAAAATACAAAAAATTACTGGATTTTTTATCAGCGTTGTAGTATAATGAAGGCAGCGTATTTGTTTTTGTTTTATGATAGAATGAATGCGACAATCTTACACGGAGGTTTAGAATGAAAACCTATAAATGCAAAAATATCCGAAACGTGGCGCTTGCTGGTCACGGCGGAAGCGGCAAGACTTCCCTTGCGGAGGCGCTGATGTACGTCAGCGGAGGGCTCGACAGAATGGGCAAGGTGGCGGACGGAAGCTCCGTGTGCGACTTTGACCCCGACGAGATAAAGCGCAAGATCTCTCTTAACGCCGCGCTTACTTATGCTGAGTGGAAGGACGTTAAAATCAACATTATAGATACTCCGGGGCAGTTCGATTTTGTGGGCGAGATGATAGAGGGCGTGCGTGCCGCTGAAAGCGTTATCATCGCTCTCCCCGCAAAGGACGGCGTTCAGGTGGGAACGATAAAGGCTTACAATCAGGCAAAGGCTGAGAAAAAAGCAAGTATGTTCGTTGTCACCAGAATGGAGGAGGAAAACTCCAACTTCTACCGTGTGCTTGAAGAGCTGAAAACGAATTTCGGTCCTTCAATCTGCCCTATCGTTGTTCCCTTTGACAAATTCGGAACGGTGGAAAGCTACATCAATCTGCTGGAGATGAAGGCTTACTCTTACTCCGCAGGAGGAAAGAGAACGGAAGTTGAAATGCCCGCGTCGGAAAACCGTCTGAAGGGCTTGCGTGCCGCTATGGCGGAGGCTGTTGCCGAAACGGACGAAGAGCTGATGATGAGATATTTCGAGAACGAAGGCGAGGACTTCACCTTTGCGGAGATAGTAAAGGGCATACACGACGGTATCGATCAGGGCGTTATCACCCCTGTGGTATGCTGCTCAGGGGACACGCTGGCGTCTGTGGATATGCTGCTTGACACTATCGTTTATATGCTCCCCTCTCCAGATGAGCGCCCCGGCGAGCCTAAAGAGGGCGATCACGTAAAATATGACGAAAACGGACCTTTGTCCGCATTTGTGTTCAAGACCGTTGCCGACCCGTTTGTCGGTAAGATGAGCTTTGTAAAGGTCGTTCAGGGACGGCTGACCGTAAGCTCTCCTATCGTCAACGCAACTACGGGTGAGGCTGAAAAGCCCGGCAAGGTGCTTGCAATAAAGGGCAAAAAGCAGGAAGAACTGGCTGAGGCTCTGGCAGGTGACATTGTTGCCGTGACAAAACTGAACGCAAACACCAACGACACCTTATGCGACCCGTCAAACGTTGTGAAGTATGACGCTATGGTATTCCCGCAGGCTTGCTTCTACAAGGGCGTTTCCGCAGGGAACAAGGGCGACGACGGCAAGCTGGGAACTGCTATCAGGCGTTTGCTTGAGGAGGATAAGACCCTTTCATACAGTCACAATCACGAAACTCACCAGCGTATCCTTGGCGGACTTGGCGAACAGCATATCGACGTTGCGGTGCAGAAGCTGAAAAACAAATTCGGCGTTGACGTTGAAACTGCGGATATGATAATCGCTTACCGCGAGACAATACGCAAAAAAGTCAGCGTTGAGGGCAAGCACAAGAAGCAGTCGGGCGGTCACGGACAGTACGGTCACGTTAAGATGGAATTTGAGCCGGGCGACACAGACGAACTTGTATTTGAAGAAAGAGTTGTGGGCGGCAGCGTTCCCAAGAACTACTTCCCCGCAGTCGAAAAGGGACTTCAGGAGAGTATCGCTCACGGCGTGCTGGCTGGCTATCCCGTTGTAAAGCTGAAAGCTACGCTGTTTGACGGCTCCTATCACCCTGTTGACAGCTCGGAGCAGGCGTTCAAAATGGCGGCTCACCTTGCGTACAAGGCAGGACTTCAGCAGGCTTCACCCTGTCTGCTTGAGCCGATAATGAGCCTTGCGATAACCGTTCCCGACGACAACACGGGCGACGTTATGGGTATCATCAACAAGCGCAGAGGCGCTGTGCTTGGTATGAATCCTGTGGGCAAGGGCATTACGGAGATATCTGCCGAGCTGCCTATGGCGGAAACAGGCGATTTCGCCACCGTTATCCGTCAGATGACAAGAGGTATGGGTGGCTTTACGATGGAATTTGCAAGATATGAGCAGCTCCCCTCAAATCTGGAAGCGGAAGTTATCGCCAACGCTCCCAAGTTCAGCGAGTATGAAGGATAATGGCAGTTGACAGTGTAAGGTTGACAGTTGACAGTTAATTGAAATCTCAAAGCCGATGGTTATGCCATCGGTTTTGGTTTAAAGAAAGGGATTTTTATGAAAGCACTTATAATCGGCGGAACAGGTACTATAAGCAGCGCAGTTGTTGAACTCCTTGTAAAAAAGCAATGGGAGGTCTATGTTCTCAACAGAGGGACAGGCAGAAAAACACTGCCGTCGGAAGTAAAGCAGATAACGGTGAATATCGACGACGAAAAGGCGGTCAGCGAAAAGCTGGAGGGACTGCACTTTGACACGGTTTGCGAATTTATCGGCTTCGTGCCGTCGCAGTTGGAGAGAGACTATCGTTTGTTCAAGGGGAAAACGGAGCAGTACATATTTATCAGCTCCGCTTCCGCTTATCACAAGCCTGTGCGCAGCTACGTCATAACCGAGGGGACGACCCTTGCAAATCCGCACTGGGAATATTCCCGCAACAAAATAGCCTGCGAGGAATATTTAATGAAGTTGTACAGAGATGAGGGCTTTCCCGTCACTATCGTCCGCCCCAGCCATACCTACGACGAACGGGCGATACCTGTGGGCGCTCACGGGAAAAACGGCTTCTGGCAGGTGATAAAGAGGATAAGGGAGGAAAAGCCCGTCATTATCCAAGGTGACGGCTCTTCCCTCTGGACGGTGACCTTCAACACCGATTTTGCCGTGGGTTTTGTGGGACTTATGGGAAATCCTCATGCTGTCGGAGAGGCGTTCCATATCACAAGCGACGAAAGCCTGACCTGGAATCAGATATATGAAACTATTGCAGACGCTTTGGGAGTTAAGCTGAAGCCCTATCACGTTTCCTCCGATTTTCTCGCCGAAGTTGGAAAGCAGTATGATTTTGAGGGCGGACTGCTGGGGGACAAATCCTGCACCGTGGTGTTCGACAACAGCAAGCTGAAAAGAGTCGTTCCCGAATACAACGCAGTGGTGAGCTTCAAAGAGGGCGTTAGACAGGCACTTGACTACATTCTCACTCACCCCGAATGTCAGGTGGAGGACGAGGAGTTTGACAAGTGGTGCGATAACGTTATTGAGGCTTTGGAAAAGGCGAAAAAAGCGCTGATGTAAAAATTTGAATAAAATAAAAAGCAGACTTTTAAAAGTCTGCTTTTTTATATGCGTTTTACTCATCTATGGAAATCTCGCCCTTTTCTATCATCTCAATTGCGTAATCTATGATTATCTTCTCTCTTTTCAGCATAAATTTCATCTTGTATTCGCCGCACATATCAAGGGATTTTTCCATAAGGGAGGAGGCGTCCTGAAGGCTCATCCAGTTCATTGAAAAGCTGGGCTGTTTTTCGGTCTCCGCCTGCTCCTCTCCAATAACTCTGCCGATAAAGGCGTAGGAATACTGGCAGAAGTTGGTCTTTCCCTTATGCTCCTCCACCGTCCCCAAGGGGGCGATTATTTTGCAGTTATAGCCCGTTTCCTCCAGCACCTCGCGGACAAAGGCGTCGCTTTCACGCTCGCCCAGCTCTATCCCGCCGCCGGGGAGCTTGTAAAGTCCGTTGGCGCTCATAAGTATCATTCCCGCCTTGTTTTCGTCGTTGAGCAGGATACCCCTTGCGCCGTAGCGGGCTATGTCGGTGCATAGTCTGGGTTCTCCTCCGTTGAAATCAGCGTCGGTTATTACCGCTTTAAGCATTGACATCATTCCTTTCCTCAAGTTGAGCCGTGATCTTTTTTACCACAGCTTTTCCTCCGAGGGACATCGGTTGGTCTTTACCGCCGCCCTCATCTCAACGTAACAGCCGCATTTTCCGCAGACGCCGCTGTTAAGATTATCGCACTCGCTGCATTTTTCAAGCCGTTCTTTATATAAATCTTCGCTTGCTTTTATATCGGGGGAAAGAGTGGAGATATATTCGCTGATCGTCTGCGCAAGCTCCTGTTCCCCCGCCTGCTTTAAAAGACATCTGCAAGGCTTCATTCTATTGTGAATGCGGCTACGGAGCATTTTGGAAGCTTTATTTTCAGCTTACCGCCGCTTATTTCATAATCGGTGAAGTCCGCCAGCTTTACTGTCTCGGGAGAATCAAAGGTGTTGTGCTCTCTCACATCGGGAGCTGTGAGTATTTCCGCTTTTACTTTATTCACTGCAAAGTCCTTTACGCTCACCTCAATTTCTTGAGCGTCGGTGAGGGAGGCGTTGGTGACGGTGAGGGACAGCTTTCCGTCCTTTACGGAAGCGCTGTGGCTCAGCATTGGTGCGTTCTCATAACTTACGCTGTCGCAGGTGGAATATACCCTGTCGCCCTCCATATGACGGCGGTAAAGGTCAAATACGTGATAGGTGGGAGTTTTGGTCATACGCTCGCCCTCGGTGAGTATCACCGACTGCAAAACGTTTACCACCTGAGCTATGTTCGCCATAACTATCCTGTCGCTGTGGGAGATGAATATGTCAAGGTTGAGTGCGGCGGTCACTGCGTCGCGCATTGTGTTCTGCTGATACAAAAATCCGGGATTGGTGCCCTTTTCCACGTCGAACCAGTTGCCCCATTCGTCCACGATAAGCCCTATCTCGTGCTTGGGGTCGTGGCGGGACATTATCTCCAGATGACGGGTGACTATCTCCTCCATCTGCATAGCGGCTCTAAGGGTCTCGTAATATTCCTCGTCGGTGAAATCGACTGCGTCCCCCTTATGCTCCCAATTGCCGTAGGGAACAGTGTAGTAGTGCAGGCTTATCGCCTTGGTGTGCCAGGGTCTTACTGTCTTTAACAGCTCGTCAGTCCAGTTGTAATCCATAGCGTTGGGACCGCAGGCTACCTTGAACAGCTGATTGTCGCCGTAATCACGGCAAAAGCTCTGGTACTGATTATACAGGTCGGCGTAATACTGAGGGCGCATATTTCCGCCGCAGCCCCAGTTTTCGTTTCCTATGCCGAAATATTTCAGCTTCCAGGGCTTTTCCCTGCCGTTTTTGCGGCGCAGGTCAGCCATAGGGGAAATGCCGCCGAATGTCATATACTCAACCCACTGAGCCATTTCCTGCACGGTGCCCGAGCCTAAGTTCCCCGCAACGTACGGCTCGCAGCCAAGCTCCTCGCACAGATTCATAAATTCGTGAGTGCCAAAGCTGTTGTCCTCAGTAACTCCGCCCCAGTGTACGTTTACCAGCTTTTTGCGCTGTGACTTTTCACCTATGCCGTCCATCCAGTGATAGGTGTCGGCAAAGCAGCCGCCGGGCCAGCGGAGAACAGGTACTTCCAGCGCCTTCAGCGCCTCAAATACGTCCGTTCTTATGCCGTTTTTATTGGGTATCTTGGAGTTTTCCCCTACGTAAATGCCCTCGTAAATGCACCGTCCAAGGTGTTCGGAAAAGTGTCCGAAAATGTTTTTGCTGATATGCGACTGTTTGTTCCCTGCGTCGATAAATAACTGTTTCACTTTATTTCCTCCCTCGATATTTTATGAAAGACTTTTTTGCCGTCTGAAAATTTACTGTAAACATTATAGTAAATTCCTATGCAAAAATCAACACCTTTATAGAAAAAATTACAAAAATTTCACGCCCCGTATTTACAAATACCCGTGGCAGTGCTATAATACTAAAGTAAATCAGTATCTTTGAAAGAAGGCAAACAAAATGGAAATCAAGATCCAAAAGACGACTTCTCCCAAGCAGAAGCCCGACCAGAAAAAGCTGGGCTTCGGTATCTACTACACCGACCATATGTTTATGATGAACTATGACGAGGGGCAGGGCTGGCACGACCCGAGGATAGTCCCCTACGGTCCCGTTTCCCTTGACCCTGCGGCTATGGTGCTTCACTATGCGCAGGAGGTTTTCGAGGGACTTAAGGCTTACCGCACCGCCGACGGAAAGATACAGCTTTTTCGCCCCGAAAAGAATATGGCAAGACTTAACGTTTCCTGCGAAAGACTTTGCATACCCAAGATAGACGAGGAATTTGCGATAAAGGCGATAAAGACGCTGGTAAAGGTGGACGAGGACTGGATACCCACCGAGCCTGAGACTTCGCTTTATATAAGACCCTATATTTACGCTACAGACGCTCACGTCGGCGTTCACGCCGCAAAGCACCTTACCTTCTCCATTATACTCTCCCCTGTCGGCGCATATTATCCCAACGGTATCGAGCCTGTCAAAATTTTCGTTGAACAGAAATATGTCAGGGCTACTCCCGGCGGAACAGGCTTTACCAAAGCGGGTGCAAACTACGCCATTTCACTGAAAGGTCAGGAAGAGGCTGAGGCTCAGGGCTACGTTCAGACACTCTGGCTGGACGGCGTTGAGAGAAAATATATCGAAGAAGTCGGCTCTATGAACGTGTTCTTTATGCTGAAGGACGAGATAGTTACCCCTGCGCTGGTAGGCTCTATCCTTGGCGGTATCACAAGAATGTCCATTATCGAGCTGCTTCGCTCAAAGGGATATACGGTAAACGAAAGGCGTATTTCCATTGACGAGCTTATGGAAAAGTACGAAAAGGGCGAGCTGATTGAAGCGTTCGGAACAGGTACCGCGGCGGTAATTTCCCCTATCGGCGAGCTGAAATACGGCGACAAGGTAATGACGATCCACGACGGAAAGATAGGCGAAGTGAGCCAGATGCTGTATGATACGCTGACAGGCATACAGTGGGGAAAAATTCCCGACACTATGGGATGGACGCAGACAGTGTAAAGTTGACAGTTGACAGTGTAAAGTTATGGTGTATTTCTCCGCTTTGCGGAGAAATATCATTTTAAAATTATTATAGGAGAATCTCAGTTTTATGAACAACACAGAAAAGACTATGGACAAGATAGTCGGACTTTGCAAGGGCAGAGGGTTTATTTATCCCGGAAGCGATATTTACGGCGGTCTTGCAAATACTTGGGACTATGGTCCCCTTGGCACAAGGCTTAAAAATACCGTAAAGGACGCTTGGAGAAAGCGCTTTATACAGGAGCGCAGAAACAGCTATGAGCTGGACGCGGACATTCTTATGCACCCGAGAGTCTGGGAGGCGTCAGGTCACGTCGCAAGCTTTTCCGACCCGCTGTTGGACTGCAAGGAGTGCAAAATGCGCCACAGGGCGGACAATCTGATAGACGACTTTGACCCCAACGCTCACGCAGACGGTATGACTAAGGAAGAGATGTTCCAGTACATCAAGGACCACTCCATTCCCTGCCCTAACTGCGGAAAGCACAATTTTACCGACATTCGTGAATTTAACCTGATGTTCCAGACGTTCAGAGGCGTTACAAACGACAGCAAGAGCATTATTTACCTCCGTCCCGAAAACGCTCAGGGCGAATATGTGAATTTTCTGAATGTTCAAAGAACGATGAGGGCAAAGCTGCCGTTCTCCATCGGTCAGATAGGAAAGGCGTTCAGAAACGAGATAACTCCCGGAAACTTTACTTTCCGCACAATTGAGTTTGAGCAAATGGAATTTCAGACCTTCTGCAAGGAGGGTACTGACAGCGAGCTTTACGAATACTTCAAGGAGTACGGCAAGAAGTTTTATATGGATCTGGGAATTGCGGAGGAGCACCTGCGCTATCACGATCATGAAAAGCTGGCGCATTACGCAAAGGCGGCGTGCGATATAGAATTTCTGTTCCCGTTCGGCTGGGGCGAGGTCAACGGCACTCACAACCGCACTAACTTTGACCTTACCCGCCATCAGGAATACAGCGGTCAGAAGATGGAATATCTTGACCCTGAGACTAACGAGAAGTTCATTCCGTTCATCATCGAATCCACCTACGGTCTTGACAGAACGGTGCTTGCGCTTATCTGCGAGGCGTATGACGAGGAAGTTCTTGACGCTGAAAAGAACGACACGAGAGTAGTGCTTCACTTCAAGCCCTCTGTCGCTCCTATCAAGGCGGCGGTACTGCCGCTTTCCAAAAAGCTGGCTGACGGCGCTCTGCAAATTCACGACGAGCTGGCTAAGTATTTTATGGTGGATTATGACGAGGCGGGCTCTATCGGCAAGCGTTACCGCCGTCAGGACGAGATAGGAACGCCTTTCTGCGTTACCTACGACTTTGACAGCGTGGAGGACAAGTGCGTCACCGTCCGTGAGAGAGACAGTATGGAGCAGGAGCGCATACCGATTGAGAAGCTGAAAGAGTATATCGAAGAACGTATCAGATAACGCTTGACAAATCAAAAATAAAGTGTTATTATATTTTCAATATTCAAAGACTGTGACAAAGACAGTAGGCAAGTGCAAAGGCGCTTACAGAGAGCCGTAAAGGGTGGAAAGCGGCAGCGCGGCGTTTGCTGAACATCACTTTGGAGTTGCGGGCCGAACGGATTCCTATTAAGCCTTGCCGTATTTTCTGCGTTAAGGAAAGCCGTTTGATTGAATGGTTTAATGGGTGGTGAAAAAGGCTTTTTCCCGTTAAAACGGGAGAAAGCCTTTTTAGTTTACAGTTGACAGTGAATAGTTGATAGTTGTGGTGTCCGCTTTGCGGACGGATCCGGATTGTCGCCTGCAAACTTTTTAACTGTCACTTTTAATCATTTTTGCCAAAGGCAAAAATACCACCATTGTCAATTGTCAACTGTCCATTATCCACTGTTTCGGCGTATTCACACCGAAACTGAGATTTATGTATAAATTATTGCTTAACAATAAAGGAGAAACAAAAGATGTACGAGAAAGTTGACAGCGCCTTGTCCCCTGTTGAGAGGGAGAAAAAGGTGGAAAAGTTCTGGCGTGAGAACGACATTTTCAAAAAGAGCATGGAAACGCACAAGGGCGATCGCTCTTACGTTTTCTATGACGGTCCTCCCACTGCAAACGGAAAGCCTCATATCGGTCACGTTGAAACGAGAGCATTCAAGGATATGATCCCCCGCTATCATGCAATGAAAGGGGCGTTCGTTCCCCGCAAGGCGGGCTGGGACACTCACGGTCTGCCCGTAGAGCTTGAGGTGGAGAAAAAGCTGGGACTGGACGGCAAGGAGCAGATAGAGCAGTACGGTCTTGAGCCTTTTATAAAGGAATGTAAGGAAAGCGTGTGGAAGTACAAGGGTATGTGGGAGGATTTCTCACAGACCGTGGGCTTCTGGGCGGATATGGAAAACCCTTACGTTACCTATGACAACAATTTCATCGAATCCGAATGGTGGGCGCTGAAAACTATCTGGGACAAGGGTCTGCTTTATAAGGGCTTCAAGATAGTTCCCTACTGCCCTCGCTGCGGTACTCCCCTTTCCTCTCACGAGGTGGCGCAGGGGTATAAGGACGTAAAGGAACGCTCCGCTATCGCCCGCTTTAAGGCTAAGGGAGAGGACGCTTATTTCCTTGCATGGACGACCACCCCCTGGACGCTCCCCTCAAACGTAGCGCTGTGCGTAAACCCCGTTGAAACCTACGTCAAGGTAAAAAGCGGGGAATACACCTACTATATGGCGGAAGCGCTGGTAGCGTCAGTTCTGGAAGAAGGCTGGGAAATTCTGGAAAGATACACGGGCAAGGAGCTTGAATACAAGGAATACGAGCCTTTGTTCAACTTTGTTTCTCCGAAAGAAAAATGCTGGTACGTCACCTGCGACAGCTACGTAACGCTGACAGACGGTACGGGTATCGTTCATATCGCTCCCGCTTTCGGTGAGGACGACGCAAACGTGGGAAGGAACTACGGTCTGCCGCTGGTTCAGCTTGTGGACTCCAAGGGCGAAATGACTAAGGAAACCCCTTGGGCGGGAATGTTCTGCAAGGACGCAGACAAGGAAGTGCTGAAGGATCTGAAGGAAAGAGGACTGCTATTCAGCGCTCCTCCCTTTGAACACAGTTATCCCTTCTGCTGGCGGTGCGACACTCCCCTTATCTACTACGCACGCAACAGCTGGTTCATCAGAATGTCCGAAGTAAGGGACAGAATGATAAAGAACAACGAGGAAGTGAACTGGATACCCGAAAGCGTGGGCAAGAACCGTTTCGGGGACTGGATAGCCAACGCTCAGGACTGGGCGCTGAGCAGAAACAGGTACTGGGGAACTCCGCTGAATATATGGGAATGCTCCTGCGGTCACCAGCACGCTGTGGGAAGTATTGAAGAGCTGAAAAGTATGAGCAAAAACTGCCCTGACGATATAGAGCTGCACAAGCCTTATATCGACGCAGTTACCTTGGTATGCCCCAAATGCGGCGGCGAGATGAAGCGCGTTCCCGAGGTCATAGACTGCTGGTTCGACAGCGGGTCAATGCCTTTCGCACAGCACCACTATCCTTTTGAGAACAAGGAGTTGTTTGAATCCCAGTTCCCCGCCGACTTTATCTCTGAGGCGGTGGACCAGACGAGAGGCTGGTTCTATTCACTGCTGGCTATCTCCACCCTGGTATTCGACAAAGCGCCGTACAAAAACGTGCTTGTACTGGGGCTTGTCCAGGACGAAGAGGGCAGGAAGATGTCAAAGCACCTTGGCAACACCGTCGACCCTTTTGAGGCGCTTGAAACTTACGGCTCGGACGCTATACGCTGGTACTTCTACACAAACAGCGCTCCCTGGCTTCCTAACAGATTTTCAGGAAAAGCCGTTATGGAGGGACAGAGAAAGTATATTTCTACTCTTTGGAACACCTATGCTTTCTTCGTGCTTTACGCAAATATAGACGATTTTGACGCAGGTAAATACAAGCCTGAGCCTGAAAAGCTGTCGGTAATGGACAGATGGCTGCTGTCAAAGCTGAACACAGTCATAAAGACGGTGGACGAAAATCTGGCTGATTTCCGTATTCCCGAGGCGGCAAAGGCTTTGCAGGATTTCACCGACGAAATGTCCAACTGGTACGTCCGCAGGAGCCGTGAGCGTTTCTGGCAGAAAGAACTGACCCAGGACAAGATAAACGCTTATACCACGCTTTACACTGCGCTTGTTACCGTGGCGAAGCTGACAGCTCCCATGACGCCTTTCGTGGCGGAGGATATTTACCGCAACCTTGTCTGCACCAACGACAAGACTGCTCCCGAAAGCGTTCATCTCTGCTCCTACCCCGAATGTGACGAAAGCCTGATAGACGCTGAGCTGGAAGAAAAAATGGAAACGGTATTGCAGATAGTTGCGCTTGGCAGAGCAGCAAGAAACAACGCCGCAGTCAAGAACCGTCAGCCCTTGTCTGAAATTTTCGTTCAGTCGGAAAAACAGCTTGACGATATGTTTGTTGAGATAGTTACAGACGAACTGAACGTGAAGAAGCTGGAATTCGTGGAGGATACCTCAGGGTTCACCTCGTATTCCTTCAAGCCGCAGTTAAAGCTGCTGGGTGCAAAGTACGGAAAGCAGCTTGGCGAAGTGAGAAACGCCCTTGCAGAGGTTGACGGGAACAAGGCGATGGCGGAGCTGAAAAACACGGGAGTTATGACCGTTACTATCTCCACGGGAGATATAAAGCTGACGGAGGAGGAGCTGCTCATCGACGTTTCCCAGAAGGAGGGCTATGCAGTCGCCTCCGACAGGGGAGTTACCGTTGCGCTTAACACTGCTCTTGACGAGGCGCTTATCGAGGAGGGCTTTATCCGCGAGATAATCAGCAAGCTCCAAACAATGCGCAAGGACGCAGGCTTTGAGGTAATGGACAAGATCAAAGTATACTGCGCCGACAACGAAAAGATAAAAGAAATTATGGAGAGAGGAAGGGCGGAAATTTCCGAGAACACTCTCACCGAGGAATTTGTTTTCGGCAGCGCAGGCGGCTACACCGCAAGCTGGGATATCAACGGCGAAAAGGTAACGCTTGGAGTTGAGAAGATAGGATAAAACAAAACGCCGCCCGATGAAAAAATCAGGCGGCGTTGTTTTTTAAGGAGGAGAAATGATAATACAGGATATAAATTTTACGCTTAAGGACGGGCGCAGCGCCGTACTTCACAGCCCGAGAGAAGAGGACATAAACGGCACATTGGAATATCTCCGCCGTACCGCTGAGGAAACGGAATTTTTGCTCCGCTGTCCTGAGGAGTGCGGCAAATACACTTATGAGGGTGAAAAAGAGTGGTTTGAAAGAATGAATGCTGCTCCAAACGAAATTATGATGATGTGCGAGGTGGAGGGCAGGATAGCGGGAAACTGCGATATAGGCTTTACAAATAACATCAAAACACGGCACAGGGCAAACGCGGCTATTGCTTTGCTGAAAGAATTCTGGGGTCTGGGGATAGGTACAAAAATGTTTCAGGAGATGATACGCCTTGCAAAGGAGTGGGAGAACGTTTTGCAGATAGAGCTGGAATTTATAGAGGGAAATACAAGAGCAAGGGCGCTGTATGAGAAAATGGGGTTCAGAGTATGCGGCGTCCGCCCTGACGCAATACGCTTAAAGGACGGGACTTTGCTGAATGAGTATATTATGATAAAAAAGCTCAAGCGATGATTTTCGTGAATTATATTTAAATTAAAAAAAGAGCCTTATGGCTCTTTTTTATTCTGCCTTTATTCCGCTGTTTCAACAGCGTACTGCGCGGCGTTCCTCTTTGCAAAAATCGCTTTGAACACCGTTCTTATCAAGGGCTGAATGAAGAAAAGCTGTGAGAAAAACGCAAAGGGCAGATTTACGCATACCAGCTTTATCCAGTTGGCAAAGAGGGTCAGCACGCTGAAGCCCGCATAATACGGATAATACAGGAAAGCCGCTATAAGGCTCATAGCGGGGCACATAAGTCCCACCGTGGCGCATATTATCGCCGTTTCAAACAGGACGGGGTGAGTATTTTCCACATCAAACACCCTTGCGGCAAGGCGAAACGAGCAGGGACTTCCCATAAATATCTCAAGGCAGTAGGCAAAGACAAATTCCGTTATCACCACCGCCCAGATGGGAACGTAATGTCCGCACATATAAACTCCGCCCTGTGAGTTTATGGCGGAAAGCACGCCGCTTTCGCCCGTCACCTGCATAAGCGTATCGCCGTTTACAACGTAAAGACTGTAAAAAACATAGGCGTGTACGGTAACGATGACCGTGAGAAGTGCGAATATCATTCGCTGAGCTTTGGTCTGAGGCATAATTTTCTCCTTCTTTCGTCTGCATACCCTGCGAAAGGCGCAAAAAAACACATACGGCAAAACGTTTTCCGATACCGTATTGCTTCCGTGATCAGATTTACGCTTTTCGCCACATGTGTCGTATGCAATATTTATTTTTCTTTATATATTTATTTTATCAAATCGGGAAAAATTTGTCAAACAGAAAATTACCGCCTGTTCGGGCGGTAATTTTGTTTATTTTTATGAATTTCAATGGAACGCGCCGTCGGTTATCCATTCGGGGATATAGCCGTTCTCGTACAGGGAAATGACGGTGAACACTATTCCTCCCACAATGGCTATAACAAAGCCTGCAAGGGCAAGTCCCTTAAAGCGGGTGTTCCCCACAAAGCCGATTATGGAGGCGATCGCGGAAACGGGGTGGAGGATTATAGACGTGCTGAACATTCCCACCAGCGCTGCTACAAAGCCGAGTATCGCCAGCAGGTCGTAAACGCCAAGCGGCTTTTTCATTCTTGGCTGAGGAATTGGCATAGGAGGAGGCGGAGGGGGAACGGGTCTTGGCATAGGCTGAGGGGCGGGCTGGCTGGTCACAGGCTGAGGCTCAGCGTTTTTTACAGGAGCCGAGTCGGAAAAGCTGTCGCAGCGGCAGTTGAAGCAAAACAGATTTTCGTCGTTGTTTTCTGCGCCGCAGTTTTTACAATACTTCATATTCATTATTCCTTTCCATATAGTATTTATGGGGCGACGCCCCTTATTTTTACAAATCTGTACCGAACACGAAAAAGTATGACAAGCCGAACCATTCTCTCACCCAATAGGTCGGGAAAAGCCAGAACGGAGTTTCTGCATTCACCGCAGATGCGGAAATTCCCATATCCTTTGCCATAAGGGAAGCTCTGAGCTGATGAAAGCCGTCGGTGACTATGGCTACGTTTTCTGCTTTTATTCCGTTTTCCGAAAGGAGGACGGCTGAATATGCCAGATTTTCAGCGGTGCTGGTGGACTTGTCCTCGGGAATTATCCTGTCCTGAGAAATCCCCATTTCCACAAGGCGGCGTTTCATAACGGCAGCCTCGCTTTCAGGCTCGTCTTCCCCTTTTCCGCCTGATACCACGCAGATAACGTCCTCGTTTTCGCTTAAATATTCGTAGGCGGCGTCTATTCTCTTACTGAGCATAAGGCTTGGATTGCCGCTTGGCTGGACCTTACAGCCTAAAACTATCACGGCGTCGGGGGAGCTTGGGCGGTTTAAGATAGCGGAAAGCATCATTCCCGACAGGATAATGGCGTAAAGCACCAGTATCCCCAGCACCGTGCCTGACAGGACGAGCAGTATCTTTCCGCTTTTTTTCTTCCAAAGGGACTTTAACTCTGCCTTAAAGCGGGAGAAAAACACGGTCGCTATGAGGCAGGCGAGCATTACCGCCAGACCGAAAACATTGCCTATCCCGATTATGTTCCTTGTCATAGGGAGCATAAAAAGCAGGGCGGCGACTGTTTCCGCAGCTATGAAAATTACTCTTGTTATCTTTCCCGCACGGGTCATTTTCTGTCAGCCAGCTTTACATATTGTTTTGCTTCGCCCACGTTCATATAAGCGGGGCGGATTATCTTTCCCGCATTGATAAGCTCTTCCATTCTGTGAGCGCTCCAGCCGCTTATTCTTGAAACGGCGAAGATTGGGGTGTACAGCTCCAGAGGAAGTCCCATCATACTGTACGCAAAGCCGCTGAAAAAGTCCACGTTGGGGCTGACGCCCTTGTACATTTTCTTCGTTTTTGAAATTATTTTGGGAGCAAGGTCGGCTACCTTGGCGTAAAGCTGATATTCCGCCTCAAGTCCCTTTTCCTTGGACAGCTTTTCCACATACACTCTGAATACCTCAGCTCTCGGGTCGGAGAGGGAGTATATGGCGTGACCTATACCGTAGATAAGTCCCGCCTTGTCAAAGGCTTTCTTGTCAAGCAAAGCCTGCAAGTATGCGCTTATCTCATCGTCGTCCTGCCAGTCCTTTACGTTTTGCTTCATATCCTCAAACATATGCATGACTTTAAGGTTAGCGCCGCCGTGCTTGGGACCCTTAAGGGAGCAAAGCGCCGCCGCTATTGCGGAGTAGGTGTCAGTTCCCGAGCTGGTGACAACGTGAGTGGTGAATGTGGAGTTGTTTCCTCCGCCGTGCTCTGCGTGGAGCACAAGTGCAAGGTCGAGCACGTGAGCCTCAAGCTCGGTGTAATTGCTGTCAGGGCGGAGCAGGTGCAGAAGATTTTCCGCTATTGAAAGCTCAGGTCTCGGCTGATGAATGAAAAGGCTTTGCTTTTCTATATAAAAATTGTACGCCTGATAGCCGTAAACCGAAAGCATTGGGAATACCGCTATCAGCTTCAAGCATTGTCTTAAAACGTTAGGCAGGCTTATATCGTTGGCGTTTTGGTCGTAGCTGTGCAGGGTGAGAACGCTCCTTGCAAGGCTGTTCATCATATCGTCGCTGGGGCCTTTCATTATAACGTCCCTGATGAAGTTGGTGGGAAGGGTCATCATATTTCCCAGAAGCTGTTTGAAATTGCTCAATTGCTCTGCATTTGGCAATTCTCCGAAAATCAGCAGATAGGTTATCTCCTCAAAGCCGAAACGCTTTTCGGAAATAAAGCCGCTGATAATTTCCTTTACGTTTATCCCGCGGTAAAAAAGCTGTCCCTCGCAGGGAACGGAAACGCCGTTTTCCGTTTTGCTGCCAACTACCGACGCTATCTCGGTAAGTCCCGCAAGCACGCCCTTGCCGTTAAGGTCTCTCAGTCCCCTTTTTACGTCGTATTTCCCGTAAAGAGAGGGGTCGATACTGCTGTTCTGAACGCAAAGGTCTGTCAGCGCCTGTATCTCAGGCGTAACGCCGATAAAGCTTTTTAATTCCATAGTCTGTCCTCCTTAATGTATCTCGTCTGCGGTTTAATTCTCATTCTCCCTTTCTCTGTATGTTGTCAGTTGATATGTTTAATTATAACATATTTTAATAGGATTGTCAAAACGAAAGGGGGCAGCTTTCGCCGCCCCCTTTATAATTTTGTCATAATTTTACAGCATTTTGTAAACTTCGCCGTCTATAACAACTGTTTTCGAGGCGGGGTCGTAGCTGAGCTTTTCGTTTTGCAGCTTTAAGAAGCAGTAATCCTTGTAGGTTATCCTGCCGCTGTCCTCGTCAGTCTCAGGCATATCCTTCCACACGTTCAGCACATATTCCGCCGCCGTTCCGTCGGCAAGGATAAGCTCGTCGTCGGTGAGGACTATCTTTTCTGCGGCCGCGTCGCCGTCCTTGTAATATTCTCCCTCGTATACCTGAGAAACAGCTTCATCTGCGTCGGCAGGCTGTTCCTCGTGGGCGGAAACCGCAAAGAGAGTCGTTCCTCCGGCAAACAGCATAATGCCGAAGGTCATAAGGAGGATACCTGCAACAATTCTTTTCATGGCGCTTGCCGCTTCCCGAAGGAAGCTCTCCTTTCAGATCATCATCGGAAGAACAGATATGTTCCTTGATAATAATTATACACCATAAAAAGCAAAATACAATTACAAAACGGTTACAATTCGGTTACAATTTGGTAACAAAAGTTACAAAACGGTAACAAAATCCATTAGCTGCTCTTTTTCGCCATTTTTATCATCTGGGTCAGCTTCAGCGGTTTGCCTGTATAAAGGATTATCACCTCGTAGACCTTGGCGGTGAGGAGCGCCGCAAGGAACACCATTGCCGCAAGGAAAACTATTGCAAGAAGCATCTGCAAGCCGTCTATCTTTCCCATAAGTATTGCGGAGGGGAGGGCGAACGGGGAGGAAATGGGGAAGAAATAAGAGAAGGTGATAACTGCGTCCATATCTCCCTCAAAATTTACGGCGGGAGGAATGTAGGACAGCATAAATCCAGCAACTGCCAGCAGTATAAGGGGCTGGAGAGAGCTTGCAAGGTCCTCAAGCCTGCTGACGCCAGCTCCCACAAGTCCCGCAAGGAGAGCGAAGAACAAAAATCCCAGAATAACGGTGATGATTATTGCAAAAATGGCAAGGGGATCGAACAGTCCGGGGACTGCGGTGGAAATTTCTCCCATAACGTCGGTATTTGCCGCTGTTTCGCCTGCCGCTTCTGTTATCTCGTTCATAACACCCGAATTTACCACGTTCATCACGCCGATTGGTGCGGTGAGCAAAAACGCCGCCGTTCCCACTGCTCCGAAAATAGCCGTCTGGGTTATGCAAACAAGGAGAGTTCCCGCTATCTTGCCAACGATTATGGCAAGGGGACGGCAGGAGGTTATCAGCAGCTCGATAACTCTGGAGCTTTTTTCAGTGGCTATGGACTGGGCTATCTGCTGAGAATACAGCATAATGAACATATAGAAAATAATGGAAACTACCATAGGCAGCAGCTGTCCCACGACCATCTGTATTTCGGATTCGCCGCCGTAGACTGTCACGTTACTGCTCACGTCAGCCATAGCAAGGGGAAGATTTTCTTCGCTGACGCCAATGCTGAGATACAATGCCTTGGTGAAATTGTCCGTCACCTCGTAGGAAAATTCCTCCGCCGCATAGCGGGAGAGAATATCCTCATTTTCGGGGCGGTAAAAGTTCAGGGAATAGCTTTTGTCCCCGCCGCCTGTTACGGTCAGAAGCATTTCCGCTTTGTCGCCTGAGGTTATCTCGTTCAGCTTTGCTTCAAGCTGTTCTTTTGTGATATTTTCAAAAGTGGTGTTTTGGATAGGGGAAAGCTGAAAATCCAGTTCGTTCTCGGCATAAATGTAAAGCGTGTTTACGTTCTGAGCTTCGGTCTGCTCTCCGTCATCTCCGAAAATTTCGTCGTCGTCGCCTGAAAATACGGCGGGAAGAATGTTTATAGCTGCGCAGACCAGCGCGATAAGCACGCAGATAACGATAGTCCCTGTTTTGAAGGCTTTTGATTTCAGCGTCTGAAGATAGGTGAAGGATAAGATCTGTTTCCAGCCTTTAATTCTCATTGCTTTCACCCACCTTTTCTATAAATAACTCGTTGAGAGTAGGCTCTCTAAGCTCAAATTTTATGGGAGAAATTCCCTTGGCAAGCATTTTTTGCAGGAATATTTTCGGCTGTTCCTCGTTTTCAACGTGGAAGCATACCCCATTTGGGGTATTTTCCTTAAGCTGTAATTTACATTCCGCCGCCAGGTCCATAAAGTCCGCCTCCGCCTTGACAAGGAGGTTTTCCCTGCCCCGTTGGCGCTTTATGGCGTTGAGGTTGCCGCTAAGTACCGTTTTTCCCCTGTTCATTATAACAAGGTCGTCGCAAAATTCCTCGATAATGTTCATCTGGTGGCTGGACATTATGATGAACTTTTCCTTTGCCGTTTCCTCACGGATAACAGATTTGAACAGGTCGGCGTTTACAGGGTCAAGTCCCGACAAGGGCTCGTCCAATACCAGCAGCTTCGGGTCGCCTATCAGCGCCGCCGCAAGCTGGACTTTCTGCTGATTGCCTTTTGAAAGCTGCTCGGCGTTTTTAAGACGGTATTCGTCAATTCCCAGCCTGCCGAACCAGTAATCTATCTGCGCCTTTGCCTCGGGCTTTTTTATCCCTTTCAGCGAGGCGAAAAAATACATCTGGTCAAGAATGTTGTATTTCGGATACAAGCCCCTGTCCTCCGCAAGGTAGCCTACGTTTTCCTGCGCGGGCTTCATCGGCTCTCCGTTCCACAGTACCTCTCCCGTGTCCTTGGACAACATTCCCAGTATCATTCGTATGGAGGTGGTCTTGCCCGCGCCGTTGGTGCCAAGCAGGGCGAACATTCCCGGCTTTGCTATCTCAAAGCTGAGATCCTCAACGGCGGTGTATTCGCCGAATTTTTTTGATATGTGCTTTACTTCAAGGGACATTTTTCTCCCCCTTTTTCTGATTTTATGATTTCAGTATATCACATTGTTTCAATGTTGTCAATAGAATTTACAGAAATATTTTCATATTTCAAAAATCAGTAAATTTCATTTACTCATAAAATGTACAGTTTTTCTCTGCAAGTTATTGTATTTTTTGGGGAAATATGCTATAATTATTATAAGTATAAAGCTTGTTCCGTGCAAATAAATAATACAGGAAAGGAAATCAGTTATGAAGATAATTTATGCCACCAGCGAGGCTCAACCTTTTGCCGCTTCAGGCGGACTTGCGGACGTTGCGGGTTCTCTGCCCAAGGCGCTTGTGGAGGAGGGACAGGAATGTGCGGTCGTTCTTCCCTATTACGTTAATACCATAAAGGATTCTCACAAGGAACACATCAGATATGTGGACAATTTCAGCGTTTCAGTGGGCTGGCGCTCACAATACTGCGGCGTTTTCCAGACGGAGCTGAACGGAGTGACCTATTACTTCCTTGACAACGAATATTATTTCAAGCGTGATTTCGGGCTTTACGGCTACTATGACGACGCGGAGAGATACGCTTTCTTCTCCCGTGCGGTTCTGGAGCTGATACAGCGCTTTGATCTGCGCCCCGACATCATCAACTCCAATGACTGGCAGTGTGCTCTGATACCCGTTTACTATAACCTGTATTACCGCAATCAGTACAATATGCAGAACATACACACCGTGTTCACCATACATAATATCCAGTATCAGGGACGCTACGGTATGGAGCTTATGGAGGAAATTCTGGGTATACCTATGTATTATCGCTCCATTATGGAATACGACAAGGACGTAAACTTTATGAAAGCGGCTATCGAGGTTTCCGAGAAGGTCACCACCGTTTCTCCCACCTATGCGAGGGAGATACTCGACCCTTGGTTCTCCCACGGACTTGACAGGATACTCAGGGGCAAGGAATACAAGACCTGCGGCTTCCTGAACGGCATTGACACGGATATGTACAATCCCGAAACGGACGAGATAATCCCCGCAAAGTTCAGCGCAAAGAACAGAAACGGAAAAAAGATATGCAAGCAAAAGCTGCTCGAAGAAGTGGGGCTTCCCACCGACGACGATATGCCTGTTATCGGACTGGTTTCCCGTCTTGTGGAGCATAAGGGCTTTGACCTTGTAAAATACGTTTTCGACCAGATGGTAAATCTGGGGTGCAAGGTGATAATTCTCGGTTCGGGCGAGGCGCAGTACGAAAACTATTTCAACGAAATGCACTATCGCTATCCCGACAGAGTGAGCTTCACCTGCGGGTACGTTCCCGCTTTGGCGAAGAAGATATACGCAGGGGCGGACATCTTCCTGATGCCCAGCAAGAGCGAGCCCTGCGGTCTGGCGCAGATGATAGCGCTGAGATACGGCACCGTTCCCGTTGTAAGGGCGACGGGCGGCTTGAAAGACTCTATCCCCGACTACGGCGAGCCTGACGGCAGCGGGCTTGGCTTTACATTCCAGAGCTATGACGCTCTGGATATGCTGGGAGCAGTGCGCAGGTGCGTTGAGCTTTACTACAACGACAAGCGCAAGTGGAGCGCCCTCGTTACAAAGGGAATGAAGGCGGACTTCAGCTGGAAGCAGTCGGCAAAGCTGTATATCGGTCTTTACAAGGAGCTTTGCGGTCAGTAAGAAAAATTTGCAAGATCCATCGTTTTGTATAACGGTTCCTCTTAAAGTGAATAATAATGACGGAGCAGATAGGTTCTATCGGCTCCGCCCATTACTGTTCGGGAGGAATCGGAATGAAAAAAACAAGCGAAAACAGCTTTAAGATAGTTACGGCGGCAGCGGCTATGCTGGCGGTGATGTTTTGCTTCGGAGCAGGAGCTTTGCAGGAGAACGCCTCAAAAGCGGTTCAGGCAGACGCTGACGATGATTATTTCTCGCTGTACAAGGATCTGTACGTTGAGCAATTTGTAAACAAGGAATACGAAGACGACGAGGGGTGCGTTTACCTCACCTTTGACGACGGCCCCTCACCCTATACGGAGGAACTGCTGGAAATTCTGGACAGGGAGAACGTCAAGGCGACGTTTTTTCTTTCACCAAACGACAGCGAGGAGGACGAGCGACTGATAAGGCTGATAAGGGAAAAGGGACACACTATCGGCATACACACCTATTCCCACGTTTATTCAAGGATATATTCAAACGTCAGCAGTTATCTTGAGGATTTTGACGCCGCATTTAACCGTATTTACGAAATAACGGGGGAAAAGTGCAGGTTCTTCCGCTTTCCTGCGGGAAGCGTAAATTCCTATAACAGAGGGATAAGGCAGGAGCTTATCAGCGAAATGACGCGCAGAGGCTTCGTATACTACGACTGGAACGTGGACGGGCGGGACGCCGTGGGCGCAGACTCGGCGCAGATAAAGCAGAACGTGCTTTCCCAATGCGAGGGAAAAAAGCGTGGAGTGATACTGCTCCACGACGGCGTTGAACGGACGGTGGGCGTGCTTGAGGAAATAATCAAGGGGCTGAAGGACGAGGGCTTTACTTTCAGGAAAATAACCGAAGACGTGAGACCAATGCAATTTTAGGAGGAAATATGAACGCAGACGCAACAAAGCAGGAATTTATCTCCATTTACAAGGAGAACATCAAGCGGGAGGGGGCGGAAAAGCTGCTGGATTTTCTGGTATCGAAATGCGATTTTTTCACTGCTCCCGCAAGCACACGCTTTCACAGCAGTTATGAGGGCGGGCTGGCTCAGCACTCGCTGAACGTCTATCACTGTCTGAAGGCGTACGTTGAACGGGAAAGATTTTCAGAGGTATACGGGCTGACGTTCAGCGAGGAAAGCGTTGCTATCGCCGCGCTATTGCACGACGTGTGCAAGGTGGATACATATGTAAGGGATTTTCGCAACGTGAAAAACGACCAGGGGGTTTGGGAAAAAATCCCTACCTATCGGACGGAGGACAAGCTCCCCTACGGTCACGGGGAAAAGTCCGTGTATATGATAAGCGGCTTTATGCGGCTGACAAGGGAAGAAGCTATGGCTATACGCTGGCATATGGGATTTTCGGGAACGGAGGACAAAAATCTCGTTGGCAGGGCGTTCGAGAGCTTTCCGCTGGCATTTGCCCTTTCGGTGGCAGATATGGAGTCCACCTACTTCCTTGAGGCATGATTTTTCAGAAAATCATCACAGGAAACATTTTACAAATTCGACGTTTTGTGCTACAATAGAAAAGACAAAATCGAAAGGAAAGGTTCTTGATGAATACACGGAAAATCAAAATCATGCTTTCCGCCGCAATAGCGGGAGCGCTGCTCCTGTCAGGGTGCGGGGAGGCAAGCAAGGGTCCTGTGGCGCATATTGAGGATCCCCCAGAGGGAGCAGGCGACCACTTCACCATAAGCTATGAGGAATGGCACAACGAGTACACTTACCAGATGTTAAGGGGCAACTACACCGAGGAGGACAACGCCGACATTGCGAAAAACTACCGCCAGAGCACGCTGGACTATCTTGTACAGGAGCGCATAGTGCTGTGGCTGGCGAAGGAGCAGGGCATTTCTGCCGAGACGCTGACCCAGGAGGAGACCGACGAGATAAGCAAGAACGTTGACGAGACGCTTTCGGGCTGGTACGACAGCTACAAGACGGACGCGCAAAACGCGCTTGGAAGCGATTACACCGAGGAACAGCTAACGGAAAAGGAAAAGGAGCTTTTTGAGGAATTTCTCAAACAAGCGGGGCTGACGCCTGACATTTTCTACCAATGGTCGGTGAACGAGGCACTTACACAGAAATTTGTGGACAAGGTATCCGAGAGCATAACCGACGAAAAGGTGGAGGAGTTCGTTCAGGACACGATAGACACTGCAAAGGACAAGTACGAAAACGACATTGCCGCCTTTGAGCAGTCCTACACTCCGTTCTACATTCCTGAGGGGACGAGGACGGTACAGCAGATATACGTCAAGCTAAAGGACGACGTTACCAACGAGATAACCGCCTACCGCAAGGACGGCGACGACGCAAAGGCGGACGAGATACGGGACGCTGAGCTTGAGAAGATACGCTTTCGCATTGACGAGGCTTACGAAAAGCTGAGCAACGGCGAAAAGTGGGAGGACGTGCTCGAAGAATACAGCGAGGAGGGCGCGGTGGACTACACCGTTTATCCCAAGAGCAGTGTTGTTGACCCTGCGATAACCGAAGCGGTGATGAAAATTCCCGAAAAGGGGCAATGGTCGGATATCATACCCACTGACCAGGGGTACTTCATCATTCTGTACAAGGACGACAGGGTGATGACCGACGAGGAGAGCCAGGCGCTGAGAGATCAGGCGTTGGACTATCTGAAGGATCAGGAGGCGTACCAGAAGGTGCAGGATTTCACGGACGCGCACAAGTATGTATATGATTACGAGCTGTTACAGCTGGAAGCGCCTGCGGTGAGTTAAAAAAATACCCGAGTCCGATAGGGCTCGGGTATTTTTTTGCGGGACGCTGTCCCGCACCCTGCCAAAGGAACTTTTTTGGAAAAAAGTTCCTTTGGAATCTTCAAAAAACTTTGGCTTTGGTAAAAAAAACAGCCCTCGTTGAGGGCTAAAATAAAATAACGTTCATGTTTATGCATTGGGATTTAAAAGAAAAAGGTATTCTGTGTGCATGGAATACCTTCTCTTTCCAAATGAGTAAGACGGCGCAAATTCGCTGGTCAGGTGGTCGGCGCTCTGTATTCAAAGAATTTATAAGCCGCAGGTACGCCGTACCAGTATTCCTGAGGATATGCGCCCATATATGCCTCCTGTTCCTTACTGCTGCCGTCAATAAACTTGACGTGGCACTCGGAGGAATAGCCTTTGTCTTTTATTCTTTCATAAGTCGCAAGAGGAGAACGGACAAAAAACGCGCTCTCAACACGGTATTTGCTGTCAACAACAGCGTAGAAATTACCGCTTATGTCAGTGGTGGAAAGCAATTTGCTCACGGTGGAGGCAAATTCTGCCCAATCGCCTGTTGCTTCAGGCACTTCTGTGTCTAACGCCGCAGTCACGTCGCCGATATGAACGGTCACCGTAGCTGTGGACTGTATACTTCCGTCAGTGCCAGTGTTTTCGGTGGTGTTCGCTCCCTTGACCTCCGCCCAGACTACCGTCTTGCTGCCAGTAGCGGCGGGAAGTGCGGTCTCCTTTACCTTTTCCTCGGTCATAGCTTCCTGCACGTTGGAGTAGAACGCCTGCGCTCTGTCACGGGCGTCGCTCTCGTAGGCGGAAGAAGACGTGAGGAGAGGTACGACTATGGCGATAAGTACGGCTATCAGAGCCAGTACGACTATCAATTCCACCAACGTGAAGCCTTTTTTTGCCCACAAACGTTTCATCGTTTTTTCTCCTTTTGAGAATTTACACAATTTCCCCGCCCTTTGGGAGCGGGGAAATCGTCAGGTGTTTAGATTTTTAGTAAGTAACTGAGTGATAATTAACCAGCAGCAGCAGCAGTAGTGGTAGTAGTGCCGCCCGACTGAGGAATGAATTTTCCTGTCAGACCAACTGCGCTGTTGCCAGTTGCTGTTTCGTAAGCGTTATCGAAACCGGAAACCTCTTGGAAACTTGAGCTGGTCGCAGCACTGGTACCAAAAGCTGCAAGGCTATTAGGGAGTGCAGTACCTGCATTGGTGTAAATAACGCCTGCGCAAGCAGAGCTTGCAACTGCTGCTCCAAAAGCACAATTGTTAGGCAGAGCAGCTGCCAAAGATGCATGTATTCTCTCAGCCGCACGAACCTGAGCCTTATCGGCGCCAGTGGTGGGGGTAGTAGTAAGCGTACCGCCGGCCGTACCTGATACCGTTACAGTACCAACCGTAACTTCCAGTACACCACTGGCATCCTTGTTGCCTGTAACTCCTGCAACATTGATAACGCCTATCTGATTAGCATCGGAAAGTCCGTTGTTAACAGCGCCGGAAATGGTGGAAGCCGCATCGTTCAGAGTTGTATAACGAGCCTGAGCTGAATAACGACCTACCAGAGGAACGATGATAGCGGTGAGTATCGCGATAATAGCGATAACAACTATCAACTCAACCAGAGTAAAGCCCTTTTTATTTTTGAGCTTCATAAGTTTGTTTAACATTTTTATGCCCTCCTAAAAGCATAGATTTTATTGTAGCCTTATTATAACATATTGAAAAAATTTTTTCAATAGTGTTTATGAATATTTGTATAAATTGACACAAATAAAGATTTACTTTTATACTTTTTCACAAAACTGTCACACAAGATAATATGAAAACAAAGAAATGCGATAAAGCTGTGGCTTATGCCATAGACAAATATTGACGCAGATCGTTGGGGTCCTGGCAGCGGGAACGTGCAATGTCCTCGGATATCTTGCCCATACGCACGAGGCTGGCAAGGTTCTGGTCGAGAGTGAACATTCCCTCCGCGCGGCCTGTTGCTATGGAGTTGGATATCTGGAATATCTTGCCCTCACGAATCAGGGCGCAGATAGCGTCGTTGGCTTTCAAAATCTCCATTGCGGCGATACGTCCCTTTCCGTCCACGGTGGGAACAAGGGTCTGGGAAACTATGCCTACAAGGGTGTTGCCAAGCTGAGCCCTTATCTGCTGTTGAGAGTGGGCGGGGTAAACGTCCACGATACGGTCAAGAGTTTCAGCCGCGCCTGTGGTATGCAGGGTAGAGAGCACCAAGTGTCCTGTTTCTGCGGCGGTAACGGCGGCGTTTATGGTCTCGAAGTCACGCATTTCTCCCACGAGGATAACGTCGGGGTCCTCACGGAGGGAGCTTCTCAGTGCGCCTGCGAAGCTGTCGGTATCAACGCCCACTTCACGCTGAGTTATCATAGACTGCTTGTGGTTGTGGACGTATTCAACAGGGTCCTCGATAGTGATGATGTGGCAATTGCGCTGACGGTTGATGTGGTCTATCATTGCCGCAAGGGTGGTGGATTTACCCGAACCTGTGGGTCCTGTTACGAGGACAAGTCCACGGGGACGCATAGCAAAATCGCCCAGAATGGGGGGAAGTCCCATATCTTTAATAGTAGGTATCTCGTTGAGGAGCAGACGGAGGGCTACTGCGTGGTAGCCTCTCTGGCGGTAAACGTTGACTCTGTGTCGCAGACCGCCTGCGGAAACGTAGGCAAAGTCGGCGTCCGAGCCTTGGGAAATAAGCTGTTTTTGCTTGACGGTGGTTATCTGGTTTATGATATTTACTATCATAGGTTCAGTCATATCGGGGTATTTGCTGAACTTTTTGATGTCGCCGTTTATTCTCACGATGGGGGGAAGTCCCACGGTGAAATGTACGTCCGACGCTTTTATTGAACGGGCTTCATCAAGGACAACGTTGATGTCTAACATTGGGTTACCTCCTGAGGGAATTTAATATCAGCGCACTGCGCAAAATTAACAAATCAAACGGAATAGGTGGCTTTTACAAGCTCGTCCATTGAGGTATCTCCACGCAATACCATATCCGTTACGTTTTCACGCAGGAGCTTTGTTCCGTTCTTGCGTGCCTGCTCGCCTATCTGGTCGGCGGTGGCGTTCTTGGAGATAAGCTCCTTTATGTCGTTGCTGGTGACGATTATCTCATGAATAGCGGTACGGCCGTGGTAGCCTGTTCCGCCGCATTCGTGACAGCCGCCGTAGTGGGGCTGGCAAATCTCGGTAGGCTCGGTCTTTCCCACCAGACGAAGGTCGGCGGGGTCGGTGAGCATAACTCTTTCCTTGCAGGCGGGACAGAGGAGTTTTACAAGTCGCTGTGCTATAACGCCGATAAGTGAGGTTGCCACCATATACGGAGCAACGCCCATATCCACAAGACGAAGAATGGTGCTGGCGGCGTCGTTGGTATGCAGTGTGGAGAGAACCAAGTGTCCTGTGATAGCGGCACGAATAGCGATATCGGCGGTCTCACCGTCACGGATCTCACCAAGCATTATAACGTCAGGGTCCTGACGAAGGATACTACGCAGGGCGGCGGCGAAGGTCATACCTGCTTTTGCGTTTATCTGGACCTGGTTTATGCCGTCCATTTTCTTTTCCACAGGGTCCTCAACGGTAACGATGTTGACGTTTGGCTTGGAAAGCTCGCCCAGGGCGGCGTAAAGGGTGGTTGACTTACCTGAACCGGTAGGTCCTGTAACAAGCATAACGCCGTGAGGACAGCGGATAATGCTCTTGAACATTTCGTAGTTGTAGTCCGTCATACCAAGGTCGGTTATCTTTCTCGCCTTTTCATCTGCGGTGGAAAGCAGACGGATAACGCACTTTTCGCCGTAAACGGTAGGAATGGTGCTGACACGGACGTCAAGGTTCACCCCGTCGATAGTGGTACCGAAACGGCCGTCAAGAGGTATTCTCTTTTCGGCGATGTTCATTCCGCCCAAAATCTTTATACGGGTGATAAGGGCATTGTGGACGTTGGGCTTTACCGACATCTGCTCCACAAGGTCGCCGTCGATACGGTAACGAACGCGGGTCTTTACCTTGAACGGCTCGATGTGGATATCCGACGCGTTCTTGCGGAAGGCGGTCTCAACAAGGGTATTTACCAGCTTAACTACGGGGGCGTTGTCTATACGCTCGTCGGTAGCCTCAGCTTCCGCCTGCATAAGGGCGGCGTTGGCGTCGTACTCCTTGTTGATGTCGTTCATGATGTCCGTGGTGGTATTCTGGGAATACGCACGGTCAATTGCGTCGTTTATCGCTGATTTTGTGGCAAGCATGGGGTGTATTTCCATACCTGCGGTTATCTTCAGCTCCTCAAATATGTAAAAGTTTACAGGGTCGTTGGTGGCGACGTACAGCTTGCCGTTGGAAATGCGGTAGCCTATGACGGTGTTTTTGCGGGCGACCTCTTCGGGTATCTTCTTTACCGCTTCTACGTCTATTTTTGCGGTGATAAGGTCAATGTAGGGGACCTTAAGTCTGGTGGACAGGGCGTGAACTACCTGAGTTTCGCTGACAAATCCCATTTTCAGCAGGACTTCACCTAACTTTTCTCCTGCGTAGGTGGTCTTTTGCTGACGGAGAGCCTCGCTCAGCTGTTCCTCAGTAATATAGCCCGCCTCTACCAGAAGCTGACCTATCGGTACGCTTTTCATTTTATATCAACCTCTTTCCTTGGGTTATTTGCATAATTTTATATGGTACTTGCTATTTTCCGAAAAAAATGGTAGAATATTGTTCGGAAAATCATAATACAGGAGGATAACCTATGGAGATCGTTATCACTGTCGTTACATATGTGCTGTTCTTTGCGCTGGGGAGCGTTATCGGCAGCTTTCTCAATGTGGTGGCTTACCGCGTTCCTATCAAGGAATCGCTGATAAAGGGGCGTTCCCACTGCACCACCTGCGGAAAGCAGATCTTGAACCGTGACCTTATCCCCGTGTTCAGCTGGATATTTTTGAGGGGAAAATGCCGTTTCTGCAAAAACAAAATTTCACCCAGATATATGATAGTGGAACTCATCAGCGGGCTGTCGTACCTTGCGGCGTACGCAATACTTGGTTTCAGCCTGAAGCTGGCATTTGCCGCCGTGCTGTTCCCCGTGCTGATAATCCTGAGTCTGTGGGATATCGACCGTCAGGAAATCCCCTACACTTGCAGCATAATCATCGGAGTGCTGGGAATTATCTCCCTCGTCATCTCCATTTTTACCGCCGATATGCCTTGGTATGAGCATCTGATAGGGGCGGCTATCGTTGCCGTGCCCTTTGCAATACTGGCGTTTCTCGGCGCTATGGGCGGCGGGGACGTTCAGCTTATGGCCGCGGCGGGACTTCTCCTTGGCTGGAGCATCGTTCCTGCGGCGCTGATAGGTATTCTGCTGGGAGCGATAGGCGGTATCATCGTCAAGGTGGTCACCAAAAACAACGTGATCTGTTTCGGACCGTATCTTTCGGTGGGGATAGCCGTGGGCTATCTGTTGGGAAGTCAGATAATAGGCGCTTATCTCGGGCTGATGGGATAACGAGGATTAAAGCAGGTTAAAGGCGGGGGTTTCCCGCCTTTTTGCTTTTGCTTATAATGTCCAGTCTTTTACCTGATATAGAATGACGAAAGATTCTCCCGGCTTTTGCGCATATGTTCCGTCCGCATTTTGTACATAATTTCCATCTGCGTCCTTTGCGGCGGTTTCATCGTGTACAGTACCCTGGAGCAACTTGAAACTCAACGCACGGTCACGGTTTGCGGGATCGCCTTCAATGAAGGAGCCGGATTTGACGGTGTAATAGCAGCGGCTTGACATATTCACCCAATTGCTTGATGATTTGGGTGGCTCTGATGCATTAGCGGTAGCATCGGTGCCCATTTTCAGTTTGAAATCGGTTTCCTCATAAAACGCCTCATTGAAAAGGGCGTAATCATCAGACGGGTTTTTCAGCATATCCGCCATACTTGCGGCACTGATGACCCCGAAATCATAAACACGATGCGCTCCTTGGGAATTTTTCAGTACGGCAATAGCTTTTACATTGTAACCTTCGGTCTTGTATGCCGCCAGCTTTGCGTCTACCGCAGTGACATCAGCAACGCTCCCCGACGTATCATCAAGGCGGAAAACCGTTACGTCGTTCGCCGTCTGGACCGAGCCGCGGATAAACTCGTTGGCGGTGTCGCATAAGGTCTCAATGTGAGCGTTGCTGCGCACGGAGTTCAGCAGATCCTGCACAGGTTTCATCAGATTGGCGGTTATCACCAGTATGACCGAGGAGATAAACAGTACCACCAATATTTCAGCCAGGGTAAGACCTTTTTTGTTTAGTATGGGTTTGAAAAAGTTTTTCATTGGGGTAACCTCATCAATCATTGGTATCTTTGGGATCATCGCGTCTATCATCGTTTAACGCCATAAACTCGCCGTTATGTTTTAGATCTTTACCTACCACCTTTACCAAAGTAACAGTAGAGCCGTTTCCTGAACCGGTAAAGTAATGACTGAAGTTATCATCTTTCGTGGTGCCGCCGTCCAAATAAACAAATTTACTTTTTGGCACGGTAAATTCGATAGTTACCTTTATATATTGTTTATTCCCCTGAGTAGCGTCACTTTGAGGGCTGAAACGAACAATTCGGTTTCCTAAATAGTAAACGTTGCAATCGCCGTTTTCCACAGTATAGGAAATCAAAGTTGCACCAGCAGGAAAAACTGCTTTTAATGCTTTAATATCCGAACTTTCTGTTGCTGTAAATTCAAATGTCCATTCTTTTGTATATACACCGCCATTTTCTTCGCTTTTCTTTTCAGAAACATTAACGCCGCCATCGACTTCAATAGCGCCATAAACTCTCTTGTCACCCACATCTATTTGTATATCTTTCTCGGAAGTGGTAGTAACATCTCCGGGTGAATCATCCGAAGAAGTTGTTATCGCTTCATCTACCTCAATACCGAAATCAACAGCGCCGATCTGAGCATTTGCATTAGGGTCGTTAATATATACCTTATTAGCATTATCGCCCGGTATAACTATACCGCCGCCAAAATCAATATTTGCGTCAGGAATTTCTTCTGTAACGGTGCTTTGCTCGTTTACCAAATATTCTACCTGTCGGTCAACATCTTCTTCGGTGTTTCTGTTATCGTTTCGGAGATTGACAATAATGTTCATCATCATAGCGAGCATAAGCGTCATAATAGCAAGTATTGCCATAGCGACAACGCACTCTACCAATGTAAACCCGCTTTTTTTATTCAGCTTTTTCATTGTACATTCTCCTTTCATTATTTATAACCTCCCGGAGTAAGTATGACGTTTTTTGAGCCATTTGACGGATTACCGTCGCCGATCTCATCGCCGCCGGCAAAATTGATCAGGTCTGCCACAATATTAGCACCACGTTCACTATATTCATCATACGGCTGACAGAAAGCAAGATAACCGTCCTGGTGATCATATTTGAAACCGCCCACAATCAAACCGCCAAGGAATTTGACATTATTACCGTTAGGTTTGATGTCCATCGTTGTCTTAGGAGCATATATATAACCAAACAATCCACACGTCGCCTGCAAATCAAATTTATTATCTCCTCTTGAAACCAAGAAAATATTATTATGAACCTTATCACTGAACTTTGAATCATCAAGAACGGTGTATTGTTCACCATTATCTTCTATAGTCTTGAATATATAATTTGCGCTGGTTTCCTCTAAGAAGTTTTTCCATGTGTCTGTATTTCCTTGTGCCAGATCACAATTGGTAACAAGATTTAATTCGTCAGACGAACCCGTTTGCTTTTTTGCAAGTTCCAAATGCCCTATTAAGCTTCTATCATGCATTTTGAACGTAATGCCTTCAGGCAAAACAAATATGACTGCATGACTCCCCTTAACAAGTATATTGTTTGAACCGTAAGAAGACGACGTAAAGGCAAACTCATCGCTACCGTTAGGGTCAAGGTAGATATATATATCAGAATCTGTTGCGTCAACTAAAATACCAAAATTAGATACTGACTGCAAATTGTTGGGTTTAAGATATTTGCAATTCTCCCTTATTACCAATTCTACTTGTTGACCGTTCCTTACGATATAACTCTTTTTTCCGTTTTCCTTAGCAGAATTGCTGACGTCCTGAGTGCCATTATTACTTAAACTTGCTACCTCTTGTTCAATGTCAAACGTAGGAACGCGAGCATATATTCCGTCTTCAGCTTCGCCCGTTTTTTCTTTTGTTTCAAACAGACTGAGTGCGTCCCATTCTTTATAAGTACCTATTGCAGTGTTGTTGGAAATATACGCAACAACAGAAGTCCAACCTGCCTGATCTTTACCTTCTTCTGCAAAATTTTCGTTTCTGCTGTTTATTTGTGCTTCGATTTCGGAAGCAGTTATCGGTTGCGCTCTCGAAATGCTGGTTTCATTTCCGTTTCCGTCATATAACTTATTGGCATATCTGATTGTGACACCATCGGCAATAGTAAGACCTGAAGAGCAATATACGTCGCCTGCAACATAAATTGTACAACTGCCGTCTATTTTGTTGCTGAAATGACAATCGCCTTGCACAAAGAATACGGTGCTGCTTCCGTTGAACGGAGCGTCAATAGTCAGATTTCCACATACATATACTGCGTCAGCATTTAAAATTTCACTGCTTCCGCTTTTAACCTCCATATTTTTGCCGACAAGAATACGTTTAAGATGTCGACCTTCACTTGCTCCGTTGCGATAATAGTTTCCGAAAACAACTATTTCCTTATCCGTGAAATCAGATTCATAAACAAAACCTTTATCGATCAGCGTACCGGAAGAATATATGGATTTATGAGAGTAAGTAGGTCTATCAATAGTTGTAAACTCATTCTCAAAGTAGTTTTCACCATAAATCTGCTGAACTTTCAAGTAAGTATCAGTTGGAACGCCCAAACCTGTACTGGTCAAAAACCTTGTAAAATACTTAGTTTCGGACGCTGACAGCTTGACTTTCCAGACCTGAGTCAATGATGTTGTTTCACCGTTTACCGTTGATTTTGTAGTGACCTCAAATTCCATATCTTCCGCATTAGCGGCGCCCTTAGTCTTTTTGATCGTAATTTCAAAATCCCCAAGGCCTAAATTTTTGAAAGCATCTGTACCTTTTTCTTCGTCTTCTGTGTTAAAGGTTATTGTTCCGCCTTCATTCAAAGCAGCTATTTTGCCATATATTGTATTTTCATAAGGAACTTTGCTTTTACCGTTGATCTGCTGCTGCTGATTAAGCAAATAATCCGACACAGTCTTGTTCACCGAATAAGCCGTCTGATAAGACTGCTCGCTGTTATAATGCACCTCAACAGACTGTCGTTGGTTGCTGACGATATAATATGTTGCAGAAGCGACAACGAGAAGAATCGACATCACTACAACCACAAGGAAGAGCACGCTTCCCTTTTTGTTCAGCAATTTTTTCATTTTCTCAGCTCCATTTTCATTGACCGAATTGTTTGTTGCGTTATTGCCATAAACCGTTCAAGGTACCTGCCTTTCGGCGGGTACCTGCGGTTTTTTCACTTTAACCCTGCGCTACTGCCTCAGACAAAGGCTCAGCACAGAAGAATGTTATGCTTATAGGCGCAGTTATCTTGTCCCTGTCGCCAAGATGTATAACGTTGTCATTGTTATTATTGTCGGGATTTGCCGCCGCGGGAGCAGGCTGATCTTCCTCGCCCTGCTCGTTGCCGCCGTTGCCGCCATTGTTGTCCTCTTCCTGAGATTCAACGGAGGTATAGGAAATGGTGGTGGAATTTATGTAGGTAGCCTTCTCAAGTCCTGCCACATAATCCAGGAATGCGAGGAAATCTCCCCTTGTTCCTTCCACGGTGAAAGTCAGCGTGATAGCGCCAAGAGTCTGGCTCTTGGTGGAAAGCACGGCGATGAGATAATTTTGCAGAGTGTCAACGGGATACGCTTCCTTGAAGGAATCGGGAATTATGATATTGCCGGATTCGTCGTACTGAAGGTCGTAAGTCGTGTCGCCCGTATCAGAGGCAGCAGCGGCTTCAGCATTTCCTGTACCCGTTGCGTAATCCTTGAGGGGATAATTTACAACAGTTTCAACGTAATCGCTTACTGTGAGCGTGGAGGTGGTGAAATCACCGATAGAGAGCGAATCTGTGGACATATTGGTAGCTTCCAGTATCTCTCTTATCAGAACGTCCGCCTCGTAGGTGGTCATATCCTCGTAGAAATTCATCGAGAACTTGTTTGCGTCGTCCAGGGCGTCCTGTATTTCCTGGTCGATGGTGGCTTCTCTCGCCAAGGTATCGTAGAGCTGTTCACGCTCAGCCTGAGCCGCCGCAAGAGCCTGAGTGTTAGGCTCGATCTTGTTATATTCGGGAAGTATCAGCAGGAAAACGCCTACTGCTATGATCACGATTGCAAGGAATACCGCAAGAATGATCTTTTCCATACTACTCAGCTTCATATGCGTTTCCTCCCTTCAAAAGCATTGACAGTGAAAAACTGTAAGTTGCGTCATCGTCGTCTTCATCTGAAGAAGTGCCTGTAAATCCGTTGTAATGGATATTCTCAAAATATCCCTGCTCGTTGAGCAAGCGAACATATTCGGCAGGCTGGCTCTGGTCGTCGCAGACGAAGTTTACGGAAACATTGTAGCCGCTTACGCTCACGTCGCCGTCAATGTACATTCCGTCAACAAGATTTTCCTCCAGCTTTTCCGTTATCTCGGTGATTATCGTGGGCTGGAAGTCAAAGAGCAGCTTGGCTTCCTTGATATTGTCGCTGTACTGGGAAATGTTCCCCAGTCTTGTTATCTTGTTGTTGAGGGTGGTGAGTCTGTCCTGTATCTCGGGGGAGTTTATCTCCGCGTTGATCACCTCAGTCTGTGAAACGAGACCGTTGTTGGTGATGTTCAGCGCTATGTAAACGCCGCCTACTATCAGCGCCGCGCCCAGCAGACAGCCCGCAAGGATAAATCCGTAGGAGCCTATCGGCTTCTTTTCCTTTGCGGCAACTGCCTGCAGCATATTTATGCGGTCGTTGTCCTGCTTCGGCTTGTAGAAAGCGGATATTGCGTTTGCATATTCCGCAAAATCATACTCGCAGAAGGAAACTACGTTTCCGGGAGCGCTGAGTATATGCGTGGAGGCGTTGAAGGACGCCATCGCATTGGTGAGCATTATGAAGTCGGGAATGTGTCCGTAGAAGGTTATCTCCTTCAAGGGCTTTGACCCCGGTCTGCCGTTCATGAACTGGACCATACGGAACACGTTGTCGTATACCTGCTTTGCAAGGCTGTCGCCCTCGCTCTCCTCGTCGTCAGGCTCATCTACGCTGACACGGCGGGAAAGAAGCACGCGGCTGTCGTCGTACAGGTTGATACTGATGAAGTCGCTCTCCACCTCTACCATCATAAGAGGCATAAGGCTTGCCAGGTTGGAGTTGTTCTGTACCAGTCTGGAAATGCAGTTTGTACTTACGTACAGTCCCTTGAGGGCTATTCCCAGATGTGAGAACAGCTTTATGTAACCGTCGACAAGTCTCTGAGGAACGGCGGTAGCCATAAGTCTTACCATGGGGTTGTTGTTTTCGTCTACCGTTTCCTCCACTATATTGAAGGTGATGTTGTACTCGTTGTTCAGATTCATATTGTTCTGAATCATAGTTTCGATAACGAACGAGTTGTTCATATTCTTGGGCTTGGGTATCACCAGTTCCTTATGAAGGATAAGACCTGAGCCTATTTCGGCAACGACCTCTTTTTCCTTGATGTCGTTTGCCCTCAGACTTTCCAGAATCTCGCTGGCAAGCATTGGTACGTCAGCCACAAAGCCGTTTTCGATAAGTCCTTCTACCAGCTCAAGAGAAACGACCTGTATGATCCTTATCTTGCTGCCTGACAGAGAACCTCTTACGATCTTCACCTGACGATCGGTAAAATCCAGTGAAAGCATAATTTATCGTTTTCCTTTCGGTTTATTTTTGTTTTTCTGAAGCATCAGCCCATGCTGCCCATCGCTTCGTACATTGCGGGGTATACCGCCAGCAGTATCATAAGTACCAGCACGCCCATTACCAGTATCATGGCAGGCTGGAGCATAGCGGTGAGCTTATCTATCGCGGTATCGGATTCGTCGTCGTAATAGTCGGCAGTCTTTTCAAGGATATCGTCCAGCGTACCTGATTCCTCACCGACGAAGATAACGGAGGTGAATACGCCGTCGAAAATTCCCGTTCTTCCTATTGAAGCGGAAAGGCTGTCGCCCTGCTTTACGCTCTCGATAACGCTCTCAAATTCTTTATTGATATAGCTGTTGCCCAGAGTCTGGACGGATTTTTGTATACATTCCACCATCTGCATACCTGATGCGAAAAGGCTGCTCATGGTATGAGCGAAACGGGCGGTGTATATGGTGCATATCAGCTTGCCCGCTTTTGGTATGCGGACCTTGGTCTTATCCCACCAGAACTTTACGGAGGGGACCTTCTTGAGTATTCTGATTATAAGCACCAGAGCAATAACTGCGGCAACGTATATGTACCAGTAGTTTACCAGCGAATCACTGAACGCCAGCAGTATCTTGGTGAATATGGGTATCTTGTCAGGGTCGGTGAACATCGACGCAAAGGACGGCATTACGAATGCGAACAGCGCCACAACGATGACCAGCATGATAACACCAAGTACAGCAGGATATGACATAGCGCTCTTTATCTTGTTGTTGGTCTTGTTTTCCTTGTCGTAGTGAGTGGACAGACGGTTCATGATCATATCCAGGTTACCACTGCTCTCGCCTGCGGCAACCATGCCCACAAAAAGGTCGGGGAATGCGCCGGTCTGCGCCTGAAGCGCCTCTGAGAAGGATTTACCTCTCTGAACGTCGTCGTATATCTCGCTGAGTATCGCTTTCTTTTTCTTGTCCTCCTGCTGGGAAACAAGTATGGAAAGCGCTTTTACCAAGCTGATACCGGCGTTGAGCATCGTGCTTATCTGCCTTGACATAAAGGAAAGGTCCTTAGTCTTGAACTTGGCTTTTCCCGAATCCTTTGTCTTTTCCACCTCTTCGGTGAAGGACGTACAGAAAATACCCTTATCCCTCAGCTTCTGGATAAGCGCATTCTTGTCGTCCGCGCTCTCCCTGCCGTGGATGGTTTTTCCGTTGATGTCGGTGGCAGTATATCTGTAAATAGCCACTTATATTACCTCCGCAAGATTTTATGAATGTCATGATATATTCACTGACATTTACACGGTTACATTATAACACAAAAAAATTTTTTTCACAATAAATTTTCAGAAGTTTATCACATACGATATTTTTTTTGTGCAAATTCACCAATGCAAATCGTTCATTTGTACAGTGAAAAATTTTGATTTTTTCCTTTCACAATAGGATTTTACAAGGAAAAAACCGCCTGCTTTGAAAGCAGGCGGTATGATTTATCCCGTTATAAGCTCCTTGGCGTAAGGCAATTTCTCTATTTCAGCGCAAAATTCCCGCCATTCTGGGAGGCGGTGATTTTTCCGCTGGCTGTAAATGGTCTTGAGGCAGCGGTAATTTGTGGTGAGGCGGGCGGTAAGCTCAAAGCCGCAGGGGTTGGAATACAGCAGTCGGAGATAGTCCTCGGGGTCCTGGGTCTCGTTGTAGCGGTCTTTAAGCTCCTCCATTATCTCTATCATTCTGGGGTCGACGTATTGGTTGTACTGCTTTGAAAGGTCAAATTTCGCTATCCTGTGCATAGTGGACTGGCTGGAAACGAACTCAAGAAAACGGTAGCGCTCCGCCTCCGTCCACGCCTTGACGGTAAAGGTCAAATCGAACGCAACTCTTATCCCCGTGAGGAACTGGTCGTGTCCCTCGCCCTTGGGGCTTTGGGCAAGGCTCTTTATACGCTCGGTGATGTCGCCGTTCACGGCGTTGGTGTCAACCGCCATGGGGTATTTGCTTGCCTTGAAGCATTCTTCCATATCATAAACTCTTATATTTTCCAGCTTCATTTTTTCCTCCCTCAGATCTCGGACAGCATAAACATATCGTAAATGACCTTTATGGCTTTCTCAAAGTCCGCCTCGTCTATTCCTACTATTATATTAAGCTCGCTTGAGCCCTGGTCTATCATCTTTATGTTGATATTTGCGTGGGAAAGGGCGGCGAATATTCGTGTAGCCGTTCCTCTCTTTTCCTTCATACTGCGCCCCACTACCGCAACAAGGGCAAGATTGTTGATCACCTCGATGTGATTGGGGTGGGTTATCTCCTTTATATACTCTACTGTTCTTGGGTGCTTTTCCAGCTCCTCGGTGCTGACTACAAGGCTCATGGTGTCTATGCCCGTGGGAATATGCTCAAAGCTCATTCCCTCGTGGTCCAGGACGGTGAGTATCCTTCTTAAAAAGCCTATTTCGGAGTTCATCTCGTCCTTTTCAATGGAGATAACGCTGAAATGCTTTTTCCCTGCTATCCCCGTTATAACTCTTCCTCCCTCCTTGTCGGGAGCTTCGGGGACTATCATTGTCCCGGGGTCGGAGGGAATGTTGGTGTTCCTTATATTTATGGGGATATTGGCGGTGCGAACGGGGAAAATCGCGTCCTGATGGAGCACCGACGCTCCCATATAGGAAAGCTCTCTCAGCTCCTTATAAGTGATGTAGTCAATTATTTCGGGGTCTTCAACTATTCTGGGGTCGGCGGCAAGGAAGCCGCTGACGTCCGTCCAGTTTTCGTATATCTCGGCGTTTATGGCTTTTGCCACGACGGAGCCTGTAAAGTCGCTTCCCCCTCTTGAGAAGGTCTGTATCGTGCCGTCAGGCTTTGCGCCGTAAAAGCCTGGGATAACCGCCTCGGAATAGCCGCCCAGCACTGCGGAGAGGCAGGCGTCGGTGAGGTCGGCGTCAAATTCACCGCCCGCGGTGAAGAAAATGCACTTTGCGGCGTCCACGAACTGAAATCCCAGATAGTTGGCTAAGATTATACTATTAAGATACTCGCCCCTGCTGGCGGCGTAATCGCGTCCTGCTCTTTTTACGAAATTCTCGATTATCTTCTCGTATTCCGCGTCAAGGCTGAGGGTAAGTCCCAGATCGCTTATTATTCCGTCGAAGCGCTCGGCTATCGGGAGAAACTCGGCGGTGGCGTTTTTGCCCTCGCCTACTCTGTCGTAGCACTGATAGAGCATATCCGTTACCTTTATGTCGTCGCTGAAGCGCTTTCCCGGAGCAGAGGGCACTACGTAGCGCCTTTTTTTATCGGTGCGGATTATCTCCGCCACCTTTCTGAACTGGTTAGCGTCCGCAAGGGAGCTTCCGCCGAATTTTACTACTTTAGCCATATATGTGTTTCCTTCCTGATGTATGTCAATTGCTGAATAAAAAATCGTATATAACAGTATATCACAAATGGGCGGAAAATGCAACTGATGTTTTTGGGGAGGAGGACAGAGGGGGCGGGAGGGTGGGGCGATGGCGGGCGCTGGGAGGCAGGCGGCAAAAGGGAGGAAAGGTGAATTTGCCCTGCCGATAGTAGGCGTTTTCAGCCGAGAAAGTGAAAAGTAAGCGCTAAGCGGCGGAAAATAATCTGTTTGCAGGCGTTTTTGTAAGGAGCAGCTTTTTACCCGAAATATTTTGTGTATATTTTCCATTTATCGGTCAACACTACACTTACAAAGGAAAATATGCCGTTGAACACGGCGACAAGGAAAGGACAATCCAAAATGAAAAAGATCAAATTTGCCAAGGTAAAGGCGGCTCTTAAAGGCAAGGGCTTTATTTTTGCCCTGGCTCTGAGCATAGCCGCCGTGGGTGCGGCTACCTATTACGCTTACGACAGCGTTATGAACGGATTTGGGGAGGGGGAGCTGACTGATGACGGACTTGTTATGGGAGTTGACAAAAACCAGCCGGACGTGCCGAAGGATACCACCAGCGAAACTGCCGTCCCTGCGCCGTCGGTTACAACGCCTGCTGAAAGCTCCTCTGAATCGACTTCGGAAAGCGAAACTCAGGCGGCAAATAATTTCTTTACGGCAAAAGCGCCAAGAACTCTGCCCGTTGAAGGGGAAATAATCAAGGCTTACAGCGATGGCGAGCTGGTGAAATCCGAAACGCTGAACCTGTGGCAGACCCATGACGGGATAGATATTGCCGCAGCAATGGGAACTGAGGTCAAGGCGGCAGGAGAAGGCTCTGTCCTCAACGTGTGGGAGGACCCGCTGTGGGGAGTATGTCTTTCCATAGACCACGGCGACGGATACGTAAGCACCGTCTGCGGACTTGACTCAAACGTGCCCGTTTCGGTAGGGCAGGAGGTTGAATGCGGCGACATTATCGGCAAGGTGGGGAACGTTCCCGAATGCGAATGTGCCCTTGACCCTCACCTCCACTTTGAAGTAAAGAAGGACGGAAGCTTCGTTTCCCCTCTCAGCTTTGCAGGCGAGCAGGCGGAATAACCTCATAAATTTCCGCACCGTTTAAAATGCGGTGCAAAATGAAACAAAACGATTTCTTTTCCTCCGATTTTGACAAATTTTGCGGGACAAGCCTGTTACTATTAAGGTAACGGGCTTGTTCCGTTATTTTGGTGAAAGAAAATCAAAGAAAAGGACGAAGAAAAATGACTGTTGAACTTATCAGCGGCGACAGGCATCTCACTGCGGTGCTTGTGGGAGAGCTGGACCACCACACTGCCGCCGCCGCAAGAGAACTGATAGACGCAAGGCTGGAAAGGCTCACGCCGCCATTGCTGATAATAGATATGGCGGGAGTCAGCTTTATGGACAGCAGCGGCATAGGTCTTATCTTAGGCAGAAAAAGGACCGCCGAAAGCTACGGCGGCAGCGTTATGATAAAAAATCCCTCCCGCCCCGCCGAAAAGGTTATAAGACTGGCGGGACTCCAGGAGCTGGTAATTCCCGAAAAAGCAGGCGGCAGTCCTGTTTCCGAAAAGGAGCGCAAGAGAAAATGAAGATAAAAAATTATATGAAGCTCACCGTTCCCGCAAAGTCCGTGAATGAATCCGTGATAAGGAGCTGCACGGCGGCATTCGCAGCGCAGGTGGACCCCACTCTTGAGGAATTGTCCGACCTGCGCTCCGCCGTCAGCGAGGCGGTTACCAACTGTATAGTCCACGGCTACAAGGACAGCGAGGGGGAAATAACGGTGGTGCTTAAGCTGACCGCCGACGGCTGGCTCTACATAAAGATAAGCGACAAGGGCTGCGGCATAGAGGACATCGAGCAGGCGATGACCCCACTGTTCACCACTGCTCCCGAAGGGGAGAGGGCGGGGCTGGGCTTTGCCGTTATGGAGGCGTTCACCGATGATTTGAAAGTAAGGAGCGCCGTGGGCAAGGGCACCGCAGTCACCATGAAGAAAAAACTGAGTGGAAAATATGAATAAGCTGGACGATACCTTTGTTCAAAACAATCTGGGGCTGGTACATTCGCTCGCCGCCCGTTTCAGGGGGCGGGGGATAGAGTACGAGGAGCTTTTCGCCGCAGGCTGTGAGGGGCTGGTGAAAGCCGCCAACGGCTTTGACGAAAGCAGGGGCTTGAAATTCTCCACCTACGCCGTTCCCGTCATTTTAGGGGAGATAAAGCGGCTGTTCAGGGACGGAGGAACGGTCAAGGTGAGCAGGAGCCTGAAAGAGCTTTCCCTCAAGGCGGCAAGGGCGCAGGAACAGCTTAGAAAAAAAGGCGAGGAACCGCGCCTTTCCGACATAGCAAGCGCGCTGGGCGTTTCCCTTGAGCAGGCGGGAGAGGCGGTAGCCGCCGCCGTTCCGCCCGTTTCACTTACAGGCTTTGACGACGAGGGAGGAGAATTTGATATCCCCGTTGCTCCTCAGCAGTCCGCCCTTACCGAGCATATCGCCTTACAGCAGTGTATGAGCGTTCTGGACGGCGAGGACAGGCGGCTGCTCTGGCTCAGGTTCTGGGAGGACAAGACCCAGAGCGAAACGGGCAGGCTGCTGGGAATGTCGCAGGTACAGGTATCACGGCGGGAAAAAAAGATACTGCTTATGCTGAAAGAGATGTTAAATTCGTAGGGTTTTGCCGCAAACAGCCTTCGCACGGCGCAACTCGAAGGATGTTCATATATAAAAAGGACTTCAGGAAATACCTGAAGTCCTTTAAATTTTTCGTCAAGCGCCTTACGCCGACCTTGAAAGCCACACGTACGCCACGTCAAGAGCGTCATACAGTCCGTTTCTCTCGCAGCTTTTCTTTATCGTTTCGCTGGCGTCAACGCCCTCTGTGTCGGTGAGCATAAGAAATACCTTTACCCTGTCCGCCACCTGGAGCCCGTTCACGTCCTTGGTGGACATTATCTGCAAAGCTGCGACAGTTTCGTCGCTCATATTGCCGTAATAGATCTGTTTGCCCTTGCGCACAAGGGGAAATCCTTTGTAGGTGAAAAATTTCTGCTCTGCCATGGTGTATTCTCCTTTTCCTGATAATTGCCGTTTTTAATAATTGTCTACTATATCTCCGCCGTCAAGGAACGCTTTTGCGTTTTCCCGCAGGCGCACCTGATAATTCCACTTAGTAGTGAACACGTTCACGTCGTTTATCGCTATTATGATACTTCTTTCCCCGTCGGGAGCGTAGTAGAAGGAAACCGTATCAGGCTCACGCTCGTCCTCGTAGGTGTAGGTAAATTCCGCTATGAAATCTCCCCTCTCCTCGTCGGTGTAAAGCTCCTCGCCCCTGCATGAAACAAGGAACTGGTAGAAGGAACGGAACCTTTCTGCGTCGACCTCCTCGCCGTCCATATACATTGCGTTTTCTTCGTTGTTGCCCGTTATCTTTACAGTGAAGTCAGTTTCATCGTCGTGATAATGAACGTTGTCCACGTCGTAAATGTACGGAACGAGGAACATTTTTGACATATACGTGTTTATTTCCATAGTCACCCATACCAAATCGTCGGGAGAGAAAAGGTAAATGACGCCGGGAACCTTGTTGCTGATACCGTAGTAGCCCACGATCTCGGTCTTGGTGACGCCTGTTTCCTCGTCGGTTACCTCCTCGGTGACTGCGTCTCCGATATAAAGGCGGTAAATGGTGTCCCCCGCCAACACGTCCACCTCGCAGAACGGGTCGTCAAGCCCTGTTGCGGCTCTCGTTTCGTCGGTATCCTCAAGATATACCGCCTTTTGCGCCGTAAGTCCGAATATGGCGTAAAGAAATTCCGTTCCCGTTCCCAGATCAAGATATACGTTGGTTGGAGAAGTAAATGTATAAGCATACACCTGTATGCTGTCACTTCCCTCTGGTACGTCGGGCAGGGATTCGATTATCAGCGGCTTTTCCATATCCTTGCGAGTTACGGTTATCTTGGTTATCTCAGGCTGAGTCTCGTTGTCATAGTTGGGCATTGCCTGCGTGTTTATAAAGCTCATCTCGTCATCTTCGATGAAGGACTGTATGAGATAGGTATAATAGGAATACACGGCGTTTCCGCCCTCTATCATAACGTAATTTGCAGCTCCGCTGGTGACTGTGCCGCCTATCAGCAATGTCATACTTCCCTGCTCATATTCTGCGGTGACTTTTGCCTGTGGCTTATCCAGTCCGTAAGCGGAAAGGTCAGCGGGCTTTTCCTCTATCAGCGAACGGGCGGTCATATCCGTAAGCGCGTCCGCAACGGATTGGAGGTCGCTCTGAGACAAAAGATTTTCGTCAACGTCACTGCCGTCTATTACCCAATGAGCGTCGTCCCCCTCCCCTTTAAGGGAAATGGAATATCTTCCCGTGGAGTTTTCTATCGTTATCTTCTTCACGTCGCCTGATATTTCGTCGGGCTGCATCACAAGGGCGGGGTCTATCGTCGTTGTGGTGGTTATGTTTTCTTCTTCCTCCTCTTCCTCCTTAGGGGCGGTCAAGGTGAGGAAAAGCACTACAAGTCCCAATACCGCTATACCTATCACGGAAAAAAGGATTATCTGAAAATTCTTGCTTTTTGTGTTGATCTTCATATCGGTTCGATAAAATTTCCTTTGGTTGATTTTAACGGCGCTTGCGGCGGATTATCACAACAACTCCCACCGCAATAACTACAAGCGGAACTATCACCGCAAAAATTATGGTGATGAGCTGAGCCTGAGAGCCTGTTATCTCATAAGTCGCGGCGCCGAATACCTGCGGCACTACCGTTACTTCAACGTCCTCCTTGCCGCTGGCGTTGTTGAATATGCTGAGGATAATGTCGGCGTTGTTCAGGTAGGTGGAGGTGAGGAAGGTGGCGTCTACAAAATATTCGCCGCCTATTACGAAAATGCGGCTCCTGTGCGGGTCAAGCTGGTCGTAGAAGGACTTGTACGCTTCCGCCGCAACGATATAACTGCCGCTGTCCTCCGCCTGTGAAGGGTCCCAGTCCCCTCTGTCAAAGGGAGCGATAACTGCGCCGTCGTAAGAGGAGATTATGCTTTGGGTCTGGTAGTTACTGTATTCGTCGAACAGCAGGGTTATGGGTTTCAGTCCGTCGCCCTGAGTTGTTTTTGTGTTTGTGTCTATCCCCTCGGCGTAATCGCTGTCGTCAAGCTGTAACTGCTGATACGTGGGGGAGGCGCTGAAGCCGTAATCAGTGTTTGTCTGGTAAACAAAGCCGCTGCCCAGTGAAAGCCCCCAGTCGTTGAGATACTTGTTCAGATTTGGCATTTCGTCCACCTGAACGCTGGGAATGAACATCAGGTTCTTGTCGTATTTTCCCCCGTTGTCAAGCCACATATCCAGCTTGTTTATGTCGTCGGTGGTGTAGTCGTAAAGGGGAGCGCAGATAACCGCAAAATCTATGTCGCTGTCTATGGTCTCAACGTTTTGTATATCAAGAGTTTCCACCGTATAGGTGTTGTCCTCCAGCAGAGAGCTGAGCGCATCGGGGGCGGCATTCACGCCGTAGCCCACAAGGAAAGCTACTCTCACGGGGTCCTCGTTGGTGACGTTCATTATGGCGGAAAGCAGGCACTTTTCAGCCGCCGCATAATATTCCACGGAAACATACTGACCATAGCCCATCTGATAGTACATCTGATACTCGGCGGCGGTGGTCTCCTCACCGTTGACATAATATTTGGGAGAAAGATAATCCTGACCCGTCACTATAACGTGTCTGCCCGTTTTGGCGGACTCTACGATTATGTCGCCCATATTAAGGTTATTCCCGTATTTGGAATAGAAGGTGGGGTTTTCGTCCAGGTCAAGGTATTGCAGAGTAAAGCGGGGATTTGCTCCCGCAACGCGCTTGGTTATCTCGCTCACCTGCTTGTAATATTCATAGCTGCTCTCAAAAGGCTCTTCCTCGGCGGTGACGACTATGGAAATTTCATCGTCCAATCCCGCAAGATAGGAGGAGGTCTCCTCCGATATGGAGTAGAAGGACTTATCCGAAAGGTCGGCGGCAATGTCGAACCTGTCAAGCACCATATTGAAGATAATGTTTATCAGCACTACTGCCGCCACGAAGAACACGGTGAACACCACCGCCAAGGCTCCGTGCTTAAGGCGTTTGCCTTTTGAGGAGGGCTTTTTGGATTTTTCGGGTTTGACGCTTTTTTCCTCGGCGATATATTCAGCCGCCGCTTCAACGGTCTCCTCCGACTTTATCTCCTCGTCCTTTATATTGTTTTCGTTGTTTTCCTTGCTCATATATATTTCCTTCCGAAGTAATTTTGCTTTGTCAGATCATGCCCATCTGCGCTTTTCCAGCACCCTTACGGTGAGAAACAGGAACACGAACGCCACGCTTACAAAGAAGAATATGTTTGACAGGCTGAATATACCTATCGTAAATTCATTGTAGCGGGAATAGAAGGACAGCGAATAGAACACGTCCTGCAAAAACTTAAAGGGCATTACCGAGGCGAAAGAATCCACAAGAATAAAGGCTATGTTTATGCCTATGGAGCCTATTGCGGCTATCATCTGATTTTCTGTCAGGGTGGAAACGAAAAGTCCCGACGAAATGCAAAGAGAGCCGAGCAGCAGCATTCCCACGATATTTCCCCAGATTATCGCCCAGTTCACGTCCGCAAAGGCGCTGAGCATTATGCCGTATACCACGAATATCATCACGCATATCAGCAGTATGCAGAATGCGGAAAGAAATTTTCCCATTACAAGGCGGGGCAGGCTGACGGGAGAGGTGAGCAGGAGCTGGTCCGTTTTCTGCTTGTTTTCCTCCGCCATAAGGCGCATTGTGAGGACGGGTATCATTATCAGCATTACGAAAAACATTCCCGTGTACACCGAGCCCATATCGGTGGACTGATTATACAGCGTGAACAGATAAAGAAATACTCCCGAAAACAGGTAAAATACCGCTATGAAAACATAGCCCAGCGGAGATGTGAAATAGGATAAAAGCTCACGCTTCATTATAGCAAGCATTATTTACCGCCTCCCTTTTCGTGCTTATCCAGAGTTCTTTCATATTTTTCGGCGGTGCCGTAGGTATCGCCTGTGGTGAGCTTGAGGAATATCTCTTCAAGAGTAAGCTCGTTGGATCTCATCATCAGAATGGGGTAGTTTCGTGAAGAGAGCTTTTTGGATACGTCGCGGCGAATATCCCTGTCCTGCGCCGCCTCAAGGAAGTATTCCCACACGCCGGGTTCAGCCTCACGGTTAACGTGGACGCGCTCCATTCCGGGGATAGAGGAAAGCAGCTTTCTTATCTCCTCGCTGTTGCCCTCGGTGCGGACTACCAGCTTGTGGTCGGCGGAAAGGTTTCTCGCAAGGGCGTCGGTGGTGTCGTTCGCCACGATGCTGCCGCTGCTTATTACCACTATCCTGTCGCATACCGCCTGAACTTCTGGGAGAATGTGGGAGGAAAGTATCACCGTGTGGTGCTTTCCGAGGCGCTTTATCAGCGTTCGTATCTCGATTATCTGCTTAGGGTCAAGACCGACCGTCGGCTCGTCCAGTATCAGCACTCCCGGATTTCCCACCAGCGCCTGAGCAAAGCCCACACGCTGCTGATAACCCTTTGAAAGATTGCGGATAAGGCGGTTCTGCACGTCGGTTATCTTGACAAGCTCGCATATCTCCGCCAAATGGCTTTCACGGGGGAGCTTGCTCTTTTTCAGCTTGTAAACGAAGTTCAGATATTCCCTCACGGTCATATCGCCGTAAACAGGCGGTTTTTCAGGGAGATAGCCTATGCACTTTTTTGCGGCGATAGGGTCCTCCAGAATGTCTATCCCGTTTATCAGCGCTGTTCCCGAGGTGGAGGAGATGTAGCCTGTCAGCATATTCATTGTGGTGGATTTTCCTGCGCCGTTAGGACCAAGAAAGCCCAGTATCTCCCCCTCGTTGACGGAAAAGCTGACGTTATTGACAGCCGTCTTGCTGCCGTACTGTTTGGTAAGATTTTTTACCTCTATCATTTATTTTTCCTTCCCGCCGTTAAACGGCGATATTCTTAAACAACCGTTGATATGATATCATATATAAGTGACAATAAGGTGATTGTTATTTGACATTTTATTTTCTTACGGCGGCTTTCTTGTCCTTGGAAAGCTGTTCTTTAAGCTCGTCAAAGCCGCTGAACTTCCGTTCCTCCCGCATATAACCGCACAGAGAAACCAAAACCGTTCTGCCGTACAAATCCCCCTCATAGCCGATGATGTGCGTTTCCATAACGGGGCGGCGTATCTCTCCTTTTTCAAGGGTCACCGTAGGGCGGACGCCTATGTTTGTTATTGATGGGTATTCCTTCCCCTCGGCGGAGGTTATGCTTTTGTAAACGCCGAATTTCGGCACCGCCATTCCGTCGGGGATAAGCTGATTTATGGTGGGAAAGCCCATTTTCCTGCCGTTTTTCTTGCCGTGTACCACTTCCAGCGAATAGGTCAGCTCGTAGCCTAAAAGCTCGTTCGCCTTTTCTATCTCGCCGCTTTTTATCAGCCTTCTTATCAGGGTGGAGCTTACCGTTTCGCCGTTTATCCGAACGGCGGGGACTACGCATACCTCTATTCCAAGCGGCTGACAAAGTCTGCGCAGGGCGTCTGCGTCCGCCTGACCGCCTTTTGCAAAGCGAAAGTCGTATCCGCAGGAAACAAAGCCCGCATTCAGCTTATTCACAAGTATCTCGCTGACGAACTGCTCCGCCGTCATGTTCTTCACGTCGTTGAAGTCGGGGGCGTAGATGTGGTCAACGCCCGCCCTGTCCAGCAAAAACAGCTTCATATCGTGGGTGATTATCTTTTCTTCCGTTCTGAATTTGGGCAAAGGGGTATTTTCGTTGAAGGTGAACACCACGGAGGGATATTCGGTTTTCATCAAAGCCTGCCGTATGACCTCGATATGCCCCAGATGCAGACCGTCAAAAAATCCCAGCGCCACCGCCGTTTTGCGGCTGAAAGCGCCATTAGCGGTAATATCTGTCATTTTGCCTCCGTAGTGATGAAGCGGCGCAGGACCTTGAGGGAATCGCCTTCCGTCCTGCCTACTCCTAAAAATGCGCCCTGTGCGCTTTCTATATAATAATTTCCGTCATAAAGGCGGTCAAGTGAAATTCTGTTTACGTCAAGCACCACGCCGCTTAAGAACATTCTTGTCTGTATCTCGTCCAGCTTTGCCTTTGGCAATGCCTCATACAGCTTTCCCACGGGGATAAGCAGCTGTTCCAGCTCCTCTGCCGTTTTGCCCTCAAGCTGAGAGAGCCTGCGGCAGTCGCTCAGGGTGAAAATGCCTGAGCGAGTGCGGACAAGGCTTGTCATAACGGCGCCTGCGCCTGTTTTCTTTCCTATATCGCTTATCAGGGTGCGTATGTAGGTGCCTTTTGAGCAGGACACCGTCATCACGCCCTCGTTGTTTTCGTATTCATCTATGTTTAACTCGTATATCGTGACGGGGCGGGGCTTTCGCTCCACCTCTATCCCCTGCCTTGCAAGGGCGTAAAGCCGCTGTCCGTTTACTTTCACGGCGGAATACATAGGCGGGGTCTGCATTATCTCCCCCTTAAATCCCGCCGAAGCGTCAAGCAGCGTTTTCTTATCGATTATTTTATCGCTTTGGGAAAGTATTTTTCCCGTAACGTCTTCCGTGTCAGTCGTGAGTCCCAGTTTAAAGCCCGCCTTGTATTCCTTCCCCTCGTCGGGGCAGAAATCGGCGGCTTTTGCGGCGTTTCCCACAAACAGGGGCAAAACTCCCTCCGCCATCGGGTCGAGGGTCCCGCCGTGACCTATCTTTTTTGTGTGGAAAATTCCCCTCGCCTTTGCCACAACGTCAAAGGACGTCCAGCCCTTTTCCTTGTAAATGCAGATTATACCATTCATTTCAGAGCATTTATCGCATCGGTGACGGCTTTTATTATCTGCGCCTTTGCCTCCTCGGCGGTCATATGCTTGAAGGAACAGCCCGCGGCTCTGATATGTCCGCCGCCGCCGAACAGTCCGCATACCTCCTGAACGTTCACGTTGTTGGAGCGCATTGAGGCTTTCCAGCCGTCCTCGCGCTGTTTCAGCACAACGCCCACCTCAACTCCCTCTATCTCACGGGGCAGGGAGGAAATGCCGTTTATGTCCTCGCTGTCCACGCTGTTCATCAGCTCTTCTGTCAGGACGACTATTGCGCCCTTGTCATCAGCGAAAAATTCCATATCCTGCAAGACCTTTTGCTCCAGCAAAATTCTCGCCTTGGATTTCATATCGAACAGAACGTAATTCAGCGTTCCCATATCAAAGCCGCAGTCTATCAGCTTTCCCGCCTTTTCGTGAGTAAGGCGGGTGGTGCTGCCGTATTTGAAACAGCCTGTGTCGGTGGCTATCCCCGTGTAAAGGCAGACGGCGATATCCTCGTTCATATCTGCGCCTAAAAGCTGTATCAGGTCGTATATTATCTCAGACGCCGCTGCGGCGGTGTCGTCAACGTAAATGTGCTTTGCAAAAGGAACGTGGGAAAGGTGATGATCGATAGCCAGATCCACCTTATCGCCGTAGACCTCCTCCAATTTTCCTAAAAGCGCCTTGTCCGCCACGTCAACGGAAATTATGGTCTTTTCCTCAAACTCCTGCGGTATTATCGCCTTTTTCATATAGGAAAAGCGCTGTGACAGGGGGTCTGCGCAGGCTATCTTTGCCCGCTTTCCTATGCTTTGCAGCGCTCCGCAAAGGCTGTATGAACAGCCGAAGGTGTCCCCGTCGGGATTTGCGTGGGAGAGAATGAGAAAATCGTCGTTCCGGCGGATAAGCTCCGCCGCTTGCTCCAAAGTGATGTTGGTGGCTTTGTTCATTGTTGAGAGATCCTTTCGCCGCTGTGCGGCTCGTGCGCTCCCGTAATGCGGGAGCATTTTTTGCTTCTGTCCGAAATTTTTCCTTAGGCGGGATATCAGCTTTCCTTATCCGACTCTGGCAGTCCCGCTATGATGTTGTTTATCTTTTCGTAATAATCCAGAGAATCGTCCGCAATAAAGGTTATCTCAGGCATTTTCCGCATTTTTATGCGGGCGTTTATCTGCCGCTTGAAAAAGCCCTCCGCCTTTTGCAGTGTCTTTACCGCCTCGGCGGTCTTTGCTCCGCCCATAGCGCTGACGTACACCTTGCAGTAGCTCAGGTCGTTTGTAAGCTCAACTCTTGTGACAGTCACTATCCCTTGGGAAATGTGCTTGTCTTTAAGCTGAGTCATAGCCACGGATATTTCTCTTTTAACGTCCTCGGTGAGACGGCTGATGTTGTGATTAGACACTTTTACCCCCGTTTTTGCAGTTGACAGTGTACAGTGTACAGTTGACAGTTGTGGAGTCCGCTTCGCGGACGGATTTGAAATGACAGGCAGAAATTTGCAGGCGGCAATTCTAAATTCATCGCCGCAGGCGTCCAATATTGCGGTTTTGCGTAGCAAAATGAATTTCCTTTAGGGAAATTCAAGCAATGTTGGATCGTACTTTCGGCTTGCCGAAAGTACCGGATACCACAACTGTACACTGTCAACTGTCAACTTTCAACTGTATTCAATCTCTGTATTCTTCCATATAATAGCACTCAAATACGTCGCCTTCCTTGATGTCGCCGAATTTTTCCAGCGAAACGCCGCATTCAAAGCCCTGCGCCACTTCCTTGGCGTCGTCCTTGAAACGCTTTAAGCCCGCTATCTTGTCGTCCGCTACGATTATGCCGTCGCGCACTACTCTTATCATTGTACTGCGCTGGAGCTTGCCCTCGGTGACGTAACAGCCTGCGACAGGTCCTACGCCTGTTATCTTGTAGGTCATACGTACGTCCGCCTTGCCCAGCATCACTTCCCTGTACTTGGGAGCCAACATGCCCTTCATAGCGGTCTCAACTTCTTCTATTGCGTCGTAAATTATGCGGTAAAGTCTTATGTCAACGCCGTCACGCTTTGCGTTTTCCTGGGCGGCGGGATTGGGTCTTACGTTAAAGCCCACAATTATAGCGTTGGAGGCGCTTGCGAGCATTACATCGCTTTCGCTTACTGCGCCGACTGCGCCGTGGATAACTCTCACTCTCACCTCGCTGTTGGACAGCTTTTCAAGGGACTGCTTAACAGCCTCCACCGAGCCTTGAACGTCCGCCTTGACGATAAGGCGAAGCTCTTTCATCTCGCCCTCTTCTATCTGAGCGAACAGGTTGTCGAGAGTTACCTTCTGATACAGGCTGAACTGAGCCTCTTTCTCCTCGAATTTGCGCTTTTCAACAAGCTCTCTCGCCAGCTTTTCGTCCTCAACGGCGGCAAAGGTGTCGCCTGCGGCGGGAACCTCGCCAAGTCCCATAATTTCAACGGGAACGCTGGGTCCTGCCTCTTTGATGGAACGTCCCGTGTCGTCACGCATAACACGCACGTGTCCCACGGCTGTGCCTGCGATGATAACGTCGCCTGCGTGGAGCGTGCCGTTCTGCACAAGCAAGGTCGCGATAGGGCCTCTGCCCTTGTCCAGTCTTGCCTCGATGACTGCGCCCTTGGCAAGGCGGTCGGGATTTGCCTTGAGCTCCATAACGTCGGCGGTAAGGTTTATCATTTCAAGCAGGGTGTCCATTCCCTCGCCCGTCTTTGCGGAAACGGGAACGCAGATAACGTCGCCGCCCCATTCCTCGCAAAGCAGGTCGTGTTCAGTAAGCTCCTGCTTTATCTTTTCAGGATTTGCGCCGGGTTTATCCATTTTGTTTATGGCTACAATTATGCTGACGCCTGCGTCCTTGGCGTGGTGGATAGCTTCAACAGTCTGGGGCATTATGCCGTCGTCGGCGGCAACTACCAGCACCGCTATATCCGTTATCTTGGCTCCTCTGGCTCTCATAGCGGTAAACGCCTCGTGTCCGGGAGTATCCAGGAAGGTGATGTCCCTGCCGTCCACTTTAACTCTGTAAGCGCCAATGTGCTGGGTAATTCCTCCCGCCTCTCCTGCGGCAACGTGAGCGTTTCTGATATAGTCTAGGATAGAGGTCTTGCCGTGGTCAACGTGTCCCATAACTACAACTACGGGACTTCTGGGCTGGAGATTGTCCTCCTGGTCCTCTTCCTCCACGAACAGGCGTTCCTCGATGGTGACTATCTTTTCCTTTTCAACTTTTGCGCCCAGCTCCTCCGCTACAAGTGCGGCGGTGTCAAAATCTATGGTCTGGTTTATTGTACACATCTCGCCCAGCTTCATAAGCTGCTTTATCACCTCGGCGGCGTTTACCTTAAGCCTTGAGGCAAGCTCGGACACAACTATCTCGTCGGGGATAAGGACTTTAAGCTGCTGCTTTCTGGCTCTTTCCAGCTCAAGGCGTTTCAGCTTCTGAGCCTCGGTCTCACGCACGTTCTTATTGCCGTACTGACCTTTTTTCTGGCGGCTCTTTTGCTCTATCTTCTGCTTTCTGCCTGAAAAATCACCTCTGCCCGAGGTCTGGGTGGCTATGGACTCGTACTTTTCGTTGTACTTGTCAAGATCCACATAGCTGCCCCTTGTGTCAACGTGCTTGGTGACCTGCTCGCCACGCTTCTGCTCGGTATTTTCCTTTTTTTCCTTACGCTTGGCGACAGGCGGCTCGTTGGTCTTTATGGTGCTGATATCCACCTTGGCGGCAGGCTGTTTGGGCAGTATCTTGGGAGTTTTCTCCTTTTTGGGCGGCTGGGGCTTTTCAGCAGGCTTTGTTTCCTGCTTTGGCCTTTCAGCCTTGGGAGCAGGCTTGGGCTTTTCGGCAGGCTTTTGCTCTGCGGCCTTCTTTGCCGCTTCTTCCGCCTTTTTAGCTTCCTCTGCGGCTTTCTTCGCAGCGGCGGCTTTTTTGGCTTCCTCTGCCTTTTTAGCCTCTTCTGCTTTTTTAGCTTCTTCCGCCTTTTTCTTTTCCTCAGCCTTCTTAGCCTCTTCAGCCGCTTTCTTTGCCGCTTCCTCCGCCTTTTTAGCCTCCTCGGCTCTGGCGGCGCGCGCCTTATCTCCCTCGGCGAAATACTCGTCGAAGCTCTTTACCTGATTGTCCTGAGTCAGTTTGTCCAGAATGATGTCCAGCTCCTCACCCACGAAGGTGGAGCCTACCTTCTTCTCGACTCCCGTGTACTGAGAAACTATGCCGATAAGGTCGGCGGGAGCGCTGTTAAGGTCCTTTGCGAAATCTCTGATTTTTGCTTTGTTGCTTTCCATTAAATATCCCCCAAGAATAAGTAGATATGATTTTTATTTTTTGTTTTTATACTAAAGCTGTTCGCAGTCCTTTGCGGAGGTCTTCCAAAAGCCCTCGTCCGTGACGGCGATTATCCCCGTTTTCTTTCCCAGTATCGCCCCTGTTTCCTCCATACCTGCGGGGAGAACGGCGATCTCAAGGCGGAAACAAAATTTATCTCTTAAAAATAATATTTCCTTTTTGGATTTTGGTGACAGGTCGCTTGCAAGAAATATCCCGCAGACCTTTGAGGACGGGTCTTTAATTTCTCTCTCAACTGCGTCGAAGCCTGTTATCAGAACGCCCTTTTTCTTCATAAGTCCCAAAGTCGAAATATTCATATTCATTCTTCCTGTGCGGTTATTTCTTCTTTCAGGCGGCTGTACACCTCGTCGGGAATTTTGCATTTGAAAGAGCGCTCAAAGGCTTTTTTCTTCACCGCTTTTTCAAAGCAGGCAAGGTCTTTGCAGATATAAGCTCCTCTGCCCGACTTTTTTCCCGTAAGGTCAAGGGAGATATCTCCCTCCTTGCTCCTGACTATGCGGAGCAGTCCCTTTTTCCCCAGCATTTCGTCACAGCCGAGGCATTTTCTCATAGATACTTTCTTTTCCAATGCCGTTCACCGTTCCTCAGCCCTCAAAAAATCCGCTTTCGGGCTTTATGTCTATCTTGTAGCCTGTGAGACGCGCTGCCAGCTTTGCGTTTTGTCCCTTGTTTCCAATAGCGAGGGAAAGCTGATTGTCGGGAACCAGCACGGTGCAGGACTTCACGTTTTCGTCGGGTATCTCAACGCTAAGCACGTCGGCGGGCTTTAACGCCTGCTTGATGAACTCGGCGGGGTCGTCGCTGTAAATGACTATGTCTATCTTTTCCCCTTTAAGCTCCTCGCATATCTTGGATATCCTGCTTCTCTGAGGGCCTATGCAGGCGCCGAGGGCGTCCACGTTGGGGTCGTTGCTGATGACCGCCATTTTACTGCGCTGTCCCGGCTCACGGCTGATGGACTTTATCTCAACTATCCCCTCGTAAATTTCGGGGACCTCTATCTCGAACAGGCGCTTTATAAGATCCCTGCCCGTTCTGCTTATCTTGAGCATCGGTCTGCGGTCGGCGGCAGACGCTCCGCTGACGTAGACCTTTATCATATCCCCTGCGTGAAGCTCGTCTGCGGGGAGCTGTTCACTGCGAAACAGGGGCACCTCCGTGCCGTTTATGTCAACAATCGCGTTGCCCGTGGCAGGTTCGACCTTGGTGACACGAACGGTTACCGCCTCGTTTTGAATCTCGCCCCACTGCTCTACCAGCTTGCTGCGCTCCACGTCCTTTATCCCCTGTTTCATCACCTGCTTTGCGGTCTGGGCGGCGATACGCCCAAAATGCTTGGTATCAAGAGGAATGGTGCAGATGTCGCCGACTTTAAGGCGCTTGCCGTATTTTTTCGCCTCGGTGAGAGTTATCTGATTTGCCTCGTCCTCTACGTCCTCAACTATCTCCTTTTGCAGGCTGACGCTGAATTTTCCTGTTTCGGAATCTATGTCAAACTTTATGTTCTCACTTCTGGGATATTCCTTTTTCACCGCTATGGTGACGGCGGTCTTTATCTTTTCAACTATCAGCTCAGGCTCGATGTCCTTTTCCTTGGCAAGGAGAGCCAGCGCCTCAAAAAAATCGTTCTCGTTCACGTTCTCGTTTTTCTTTGCAGCCATTTTCGGTTTTCCTCCGTATATTTATTTTGAGTTTGCTTTTTCATATTTCGTCAGGCTCGGCGTTCACTTTTATGCATTTTGAGAGCTTGAGCGTTTCGCCGTTCACTGTTATTTCCTCTTTTTCCTCGTTGTAGCTTTCAAGTATTCCTGTGACGTATCTTTCGCCGTTTTCCGCCTTGACCTGCGCCTGAACTCCTGTTCCTATGCTGATAAGAAAATGCTCAGGCTTTCTCAGACGGCGGTAAAGCCCCGGCGAGCCTGTTTCTGCCACGTCGATAAGGGGCAGGCAGGACAGCTTGTCTATCTCCTCGTTCAGCGGCTGACTTATCTCTTCACATTCGTCGGTGTCTATTCCGCCCTCGGGCTTGTCGAACAGCACGCGAAGATACCACAAAGCGCCCTCTTTTTCAAACACAACGTCCCACAGCTTGTAGCCGAAACGCTCCACGATGGGGGCAACTCTTGTAAGAGCCTCTTCCTCCACAGCCTGCGCCTGATTTTTCTTTCCGCCTTTTTGCTTTGACATAGCCTCTCCGTTTTCTGAAAATAAAATCTCTCATATAAAGACTAAAGACTGAGTTCGCTCAGTCTTTAGTCTACCTTATTCTACCTTAAAGTATTATACTCCGTTTTTTTCCTTTTGTCAATACTTTTTTGGCAATTTTACGGAAATTGCTCTTGACGAAAGGGAAATTATGTGATATACTCTTTTTTCGCAGGGAGCTGATATTTCGGCTGAGAGGAAACGAATGGACGTTTCGACCTATTGACCTGATTCGGATAATGCCGACGTAGGGAAAATACTTTATCGCTGTTACGCCCTGTATTTGTTTACAGGGCTCTTTTTATGCTTTTCCTGCAATTTTACAGCAAAGAAAGGAAGAAACAAAAATGAACAAATCTTTAAGGCTTACGGAATCCGCCGTAATGCTGGCGCTGGGCTTTGTGCTGAGCCTTGTGAAGGTGATCGATATGCCCTTCGGCGGCTCTGTCACTGCGCTGAGTATGCTGCCCGTCATCATCATCGCTTACCGTTACAGAACGGCGTGGGGACTGTTCGTGGGCTTTGTGGCAAGTCTGCTGCAAATGCTTATGGGTATGAAGGACCTTACATACGGCACAAGCGCAGGCGCTGTCATCGCCATAATTATGCTGGACTACGTTGTGGCGTTCTCCGTTATGGGTCTGGGCGGAATTTTCAGAGGAAGGATAAAGGATCAGGGCGTTGCCCTTGCGGGGGGCGCACTTGTTGCCTGCGTGCTGCGCTTTATCTGCCACGTTATCTCAGGCTGCACGGTCTGGGCGGGAGTTTCCATTCCCGACACGGACGGTCTGCTGTACTCGCTGGCGTATAACTGCACTTATATGATACCTGAAACGCTTCTGACCGTTGTGGGAGCGTATTTTGCAGGAAAAGTCCTCACCCTCACCGAACAGCAGGTAAAGCGTGTTCCTGCAGAGGGAAACGGTATCAGGAACGTGGTGGTTTCTATCCCCACCGTGCTGGGTATCGTTGTGGCGTTTGCGATCATCTGCGGTATGATGCAGGCTGAGGACGGATTTGACATAACCGCTCTTACGCAGACGGATATTTACGACTGGATAGGCGTTATCGTTATCGTTGCGGTTGGTGTGCTTGCCTCTGTGGCGATAAAGATGTTTGCGTTCAAGGATAAGTCCAAGGCGCAGTAAAGCGTATTATAACGGCGAACCCGAATAAAGCAGCAAAAGCAGACGGTAAAACGTCTGCTTTTTTGTATGGGAGTGCGTATATTGAACTTATAGGGAGGATAAAGCGGAATTTAATATCCAATCAATAATCTCAATCATTGTATTTCCTCTATTTTCTACACTCCCAATCAGTAGTTTTTCAAACCACTCCTGACATGGAATGAGTTTTAATTTTGAATATCTGCGATATAAACTGCTTGACGGGGGAATTGGCATTTTGTTGACTGCCCAAACTCCCTCTAACACTTTCCATGTGTTTGTTGCGACAAGATAGGAGATCAGTAAAACATCTTGTTTTGAAAATGCAGATTCCAGCTTCAGCCTTGTACTTTTCAACCAGTAGCAAATTTCGGATTGCTCCTTTTTTGAAACACAATAATGCTCCAGTACAGTTTCAGCATATGCAATGATTTCTTGTGCCTTTCCATTGTCGTATTCAATCTTCGCATCAAGATATTTATATATCTCCATCGGATTGCTTTTCAACTTATCAATAGCCTTATCAAAAGTGGTATAATGTATTTCAACTAAAACACCATCAATTAGTTGTGATATAAAATCGTTCCTTTTTCCAAGTACGATAATATCCAAATCAGACAAATCGGTCGCAGTACCATATGCAACAGAACCATTCAACAATATAGCGTCAATGGAAGCGTCTTTTTTAAACTCTAAAACCAGATTGTGAAATATTTCCAATTGCTTACGCATAGTTTCACCTTTTCTATTCCCGTGTAACCTCTCTATTTTATAAATTCCGATTTATCTCATCACCCGTCACATTGACAAGTACCTTTCGGATTCCTTTTTTATTTTATCCCCGCCTGCTCACAAAGCTGGTCGAGTATCACGTAATAAGCGTATGACATCATGTGTATGCCGTCGTCGGTGGCGTAGTAGGGGTCCATTCCCTCGCCGCCGTTTTTCAGGGCGTCGGAGGTGTTTATATAATGTCTGTTTGGCTTTTCGTCCGCCAGCTTTATCAGCCTGTCGTTCAGTTTGTCAAGCGAGCTGTTGTAGCAGAAGCTGCTTGCCACAGTCACGGGAGATACCGACAGGATATAAAGATTTGCGTAGGGACACCTCGTTTCGGCATCGGTGAGGATAGCCTCGTAATATTCCTCATACTGGTCGGCGGAGACCATATTCACGTCGTTCATTCCCATAAGGAAAACAAGGTTTTCCCTGCCGTTTTTCTCCATAGCTTCAACAGGGTCGTAGTCAACGCCGTCCACCTCAACGGTGAAGTCGTAAATGTTCCTTGCTGCTCCGCCCACGATACCGTAGCAGTTTTTGCGGGGAACGAAGCCGTAAAGTCCCACGCCTGAACAAGTGCTGTCGCCTAAAAATACGCAGGAATTCAAAAAGCTGATCTGAGTGGGGGTGTAGTGGTCGAGCAGTACGTCGTTGTCGTCAGGGTCGTCCTTTCCCTCTTCGGGAGGGAAATATTGCAATGCGACGGCGGTGTGGGTGAGGGTGTTGAAGGTGAGCTTTATCCCTGTCTTTTCGTCCACGAAGGTTGTTCCCTTTTTGTAGGCGAAGCCGTCTGAAAGGTCGATAGCGGGCGAATCCTGCACGAAAAAGCAGGGAGCTATCTCGTAAGGGGTGAGCTGTTCCATTCCCTCAAAAAGGTCAAAGGGCTCACTGCTTGCTTCATCTGTGATCTCTTCTGTGGTTTCATCGGTCGCTTCTTCTGTGGCGGCTTCGGGAGCGTCGCTGTCCGAGGTGGAAGCGGGTGCTTCTTCCGTGCCGCAGGGGAAGAATACGGTGCGGTAGGTGTCCTCGTCGTAATCGTAACCCTTTACCTCATCTCCAAAGGCGCAGCGGAGCATAAGGATATATTTTTCCTCGCCGTCCTGCTCCACCTTGAGAAATTTCAAAGCGCCTGCGGCGCAGCTTTCCCATACTCCGCCCTCAAGCTCGTTGTAAACGGGGGACCAGTATTCCTTTCCGTCCTTGTCCGTCAGCTTTACGTAAGAGTATTCGCCGCTGTAATATTTTTTATTGTTGTCGGGCAGGGCGGTTATTCCCACTATCTCAAGAGTTGCGGTATAGCCGCCCTCCTGGACCTTGGAGAGAATCGCGCTGCCGCCCACCTGCGGGTCGCCGAATACGGGAGGTGTTGATTCGGGGGGAGGAGGGGCGGTGGTGGTCTCGGTGGGGGTGGTCGTGGTGGCTTCCGCAGACTGCTCTACCATTTCCTCCACCTTCTGACAGCCTGTGAGCGTAAGCGATGCCGCCAGCAGGAGAGGGAGAATTTTTTTGTTTATTTTCAGCATATAATGAATTCCTTTTTTGCAAAATATGAGTATTTTCGACATCTGCCAAATATTATATCACTACTGTAAATAAAAATCAATTACAAAATGGTAACATTTTTTGCGGGCTGGGGCTGGATTATGAGGGCTGCCCTTTTCGTGGAAGGATAGCTCCCGCGGCAAGGGAGGGAGGGTGGTGGGGTGGAGAGGAGGTTGTGGGCGGCGAAGCCGCGGCAGGCGCGCTATGCGCGCCTGCCCGCCGAGCCTGCTCCGCAGGCTCGGCGCTTTGCTTCGGGCGGAGCCCGAAGCAAAGGCGGCTTCGCCGCCCCTCGCACATCTTCCCTTTAACGCACAGCACTGTAAATGACTTGCGGGAGCTATGCTTCTACGAAAGGGGCAGATGTGTGTACCAAAATAAAAGCACGGCTTTAAATCAATGCCGCGCTTTTTATGATATGCGGTTTACCGCCGTCTTATCACACTTATCAGCCCATAATACATCGGGATAGTGAACACTGCCCGGACGGGGTGCCACAAATTCCAACAAAATCCCATTACAAGATATACCGCAGCTACCGCAACAGGGTACGGAAAATCTTTCATTCGACGGTTGATGATCGACGATATCAGACCATTCAATATAGGTACAAGAAAAAATATTATCCAGCCCGGGTGCCATAAGTTCCGGCAATAGCCCATAACAAGGTACACGATAGTCACGATAACTAAAACGACTATCCCTATATATACGTACAATTTTATGTGTGGATCTGTGCTTTCGGCTGCCGTTTCCTCCTCTGCGGCGGGATCATCTTCCCCACTTTCCTCCATATCGGAGGAAGGAGTCGGCTGTACCTCCTCCTGCTCCGCTTTGCCGTTTATCAGCTCGTCTATGGTTATCCCGTACAGCTTGGACAAAGCCGAAAGGTTGGATATGTCGGGCTGGGCCTCCGCCCTCTCCCATTTGGATACCGCCTGTCTGCTGACGTTCAGCTTTTCCGCAAGCTGTTCCTGGGAAAAGCCGCGCTGTTTTCTCAATGCCGTCAGGCGCTTTGCCATAGTGTCGTTCATTTGTTCGTACGTTCCCTGCTCAGAATTTTTGAAGAAGTTCATAACCGTTATCCTTTCATTTTGTTTTGAGAAAGGATAACATATAAGCTCCGCCCGCGCAACATACAGCGGCTTACATTTTGAAATTTTTCCGCAACCGTTGGTTGCAAAAGGCGGTGCAAGGGCTTTTATCTTACCTCAACAGGCAGGTCGGAAAGGTTGGTGAAGCAGTCGGCTATCCCCTCAGTGATGATAATTCTTTTATCATTTGTGATAATTATAATATCAAAGCCGCTGTTTTCTGCATGATACTCCAGCGCCTTTTCCTCACCCATAACGAACAGAGCTGTTGAAAGAGCGTCGCACATCAGTCCGCTGTCGCCTACCACCGTCACCGAAACAACACCGCTTTCGGCAGGGTAGCCGCTGTCGGGATCGATTATGTGGTGGTACGTTCTGCCGTCCTCGCCTGTGAAGTAGCGCTCGTAGCTGCCCGAGGTCACTACTGATTTATCTGTGACGTTTATCACGCCGATATTGTCGGCGGAAAACGGGTCACGGACGCATATTCTCCAGGGGCTTTTGTCGGGATTACTGCCTATTGCGGTTATGTTGCCCCCCAAATTTATAAGGGCAGAGGAAACGTCATTTTCCCGCATTATCTCTGCGGCTTTATCGGAGGCGTAACCCTTCGCCACTGCTCCCAGATCAAGCATAACGCCTTGGGGGACGGAAATGTCGTTGCCGTCGATTTTTATTTTTGAATAGTCTACGCTTTCAAGCAGGCTGTTTATCGTTTCCTGCGGGGGTGTACTGTATTCGCCTGTGGTAAAGCCCCATTCCCTCAGCACGGGGTAAATTGTTATATCCAATGCTCCGCCTGTTTTGTCGCCCATTTCCTTGGCGTAGGTGATTATCTCGGCAGTATCGGAGCTGACGGCGGCGGTGCAGTTTGAGTTTATTTTGGAAATGTCGCTGTTTTCGTCAGTGACGGAAAACAGCTTTTCAAGCCGCTGTACCTCCGCTTTGCAGGCGTTTGCCGCTTTGTCGCCGTTTTTGCCGTAGGCGGTTATCTGCATATAGGTGTCCATGGCGAAGAAGTCGGTGTTGTGTGGAGAGACGTCCTGGCAGGAGCAGAGGAGCGTTACAAGTAAAGCCGCTGTAAGGGCGGCTGAGATGAGTTTTTTCATATTGTTCCTTTTTGAAAGTTAGTTATGAGGGCTACCTTTTTCGTGGAGGGATAGCTCTCGCGGTGGGAGAGGGAGGGTGGTGGGGTGAAGAGAGTGTGGTGCGGCGGCGAAGCCGCGGCAGGCGCGCTTTGCGCGCCTGCCCGCCGAGCCTGCGAAGCAGGCTCGGCGCTTTGCTTCGGGCGAAGCCCGAAACAAAGGCGGCTTCGCCGCCCCTCGCGCATCTTCCTTTAAACGCACAACACTGTAAATGACTTGCGGGAGCTATGCTTCTACGAAAGGGGCAGACGTTTGTGATCTATTTTCCCTGTTTATCCAGCCTGCCGCACACAAGCTGAGCACAAACTCCCGTAAACGCTCCCGCAATACAGCCCGACAAAATAAGCACAGGCAGATAGCTCACTATCATAAGCGTTCCCGTCACAAGCACCGCCACCAGCATTTGCCCGCAGTTATGGAGTATCGCGCCGAAAATGCTGCAAAGCCACATTCTGTTTTGCGGTATTATTTTTTTCAGCAGCAGCATTCCCACAAGACAGAAAATCCCGCCTGCAAGACTGTAAAGTATGGTCATCATACTGCCGCTGAACATTGCTCCCAGAATTATCCTTGCAAACAGCACCAGTGCGCTCTCCCCCGCTTTATAGCGGTAAACGGCGTACATCGTGACTATGTTGGCAAGCCCCGGCTTTATTCCCGGGATAGGGGTAAGGGGCGGTATCTGAAGCTCCACCACAAAGATTATCAGCGCTATCGCCGTCAGCAGGGCAAGCTCCGCTAATTTTCTTATCTTCATCTCACGCCGCCTGTCCCGCCACGGCGTCGACCTCGCCGCTGTCCACAAATCTTATCACAAGGCGGTTCGGCAGGCAGACTATCGGCATATCGCCTTTCAGCTTCCCCGTTTTGACGCAGATCTGGTCGGGGCAATCTGCCTCGCTGACAAAAATCTCCCCGTCCTTTATCTCAATGGTATTGTAGCTCCCGCCGCGCTCTATGTGTATCGTCCGGTTCTGCTCAGTCGGCAGGTTTATCCTTTCAACCACCACTCCGTCGCAGATTATCTCAACGGTATTCTTTTTGTTTTCGCTGAGAAAATATACCGTTCCTGCCACCGATAAAACTATGATCACCGCAAGGATAACGTAAAGAATAACGATCCCTTTTTTATTTTCCGCCATTGTTTCCCTGTCCGTAATAAGCGTTTGCGCCGTGCTTGCGCAGGTAATGTCTGTCAAGCAGTTCCCTCTGCATATGGGTGAGGTCGGGGTTAAGTGTCAGCGCATGATAATTCATAAACGCCGCTTCCTCAAGCACCACCGCATTGTGGACCGCCTCTGCGGCAGTCTTTCCCCAGGTAAAGGGTCCGTGGCTCTTTACAAGAACGGCGGGTATCGTCATTGGGTCAATTCCCTCAAAAGTCTCTATTATCACAGTTCCCGTTTCCTTTTCGTATTCTCCCTCTATCTCCGCCTTTGTCATTGCTCTTGTGCAGGGAATCGTGCCGTAAAAATAATCTCCGTGGGTAGTTCCAAGGGGCGCTATACCTATCCCCGCCTGAGCAAAGGAGGTCGCCCAGCGGGAATGGGTGTGCACTATCCCGCCCACTTCTTTGAACGCCCTATATAATTCAAGATGTGTGGGAGTGTCGCTGGAGGGCTTATAACGCCCCTCGACCTGCTTTCCCGTCGCAAGGTCGACTACCGCCATATCATCTGCGGTCATAGCGTCGTATACAACGCCAGACGGCTTTATCACCATCATTCCGCTTTCCCTGTCCACAGCAGAAACGTTGCCCCAGGTAAAGGTGACAAGTCCGTGCTTCGGAAGCAACAGATTTGCCTGCAAAACTTCCTGTTTCAGTTGTTCCAGCATAGCTTTTTCCTCACATTTCCGAAAGAATTTTTTCAGCGGGGAGCGCCGCTTTGTATCTTGAAATAAAGCTGTCAAAGCCCTTTGCTCCCTCAGGGTCGGGCTGAGCTGTCATAATTTCAGAGTCTGCAAACACGTTTTCCGAAAGGAAATCGGGCAGGCTCCTTCCCCCGCCGTCCTTCATATACGCCGCAAGAAGCGCCATTCCGTAAGCGCCGCCCTCGCCCGCCGTTTCCATTACCGTGACGGGAACGCCCAGACCGTCCGCAAGTATCTGCTGCGCCGCACCTTTCACCTTGAAAAGTCCTCCGTGGGCGGCAAAGCAGGAGGCGTTCACCTTTTCCTTTTCAAAAAGTATCTCGTTCCCCGCTTTCAGCGCCGCAAGGGCAGAGAAAAGCTGCGCTCTGAAAAAGTTCCCTATATTGAAATTCCCGTCGGGGGAACGGAAATACATGGGCTTTCCCTTATCAAGTCCAAGAACAGGCTCTCCAGAAAGGCAGTTGAAGGCAGTTACCCCGCCGCAGTCCTTGTCGCTTTTCATAGCATTCGCATAAAGCATTTGGTACAGGTCGGACGTATCCACGGGCTTTCCTATCATTTCCGAAAATTCCCTAAATATCTTCACCCATGCGTCAAGCTCGGAACAGCAGTTGTTGCAGTGAACCATAGCTACGGGCGCTCCGTCGGGGGTGGCAACTATATCTATTTCGGGATAAACGCCGTCAAGGGGCTTTTCCAGTACCAGCATTGAGAAAACGGAAGTTCCCGCCGAAACGTTCCCCGTTCCCTTTCGCACGCTGTTGGTGGCGGTCATTCCCGTGCCTGCGTCGCCCTCTGGCGGGCAGAAGGGTATTCCCGCCTTTAAATCGCCGTCAGGGTCGAGAAATTTTGCTCCGCTGTCGGTAAGCTCGCCGCAGCATTTTCCCGCCGTGATAACTCTGGGGAGAACGTTTTGTATCTGCCATTTATAGCCCTTATCCGCTATTTTCTCGGAGAATTTTTTCAGCATTTCACCGTCATAGCCTATACCGTCCGTGGGGAACATTCCCGACGCCTCGCCCACGCCCGCCGCGTTAACTCCTGTAAGGAGCTGATGAACGTAGACCGCAAGGGTGGTGATGTAGGAGATATCCTTGACATGCTCCTCGCCGTTTAATATGGACTGGTAAAGATGGGCTATGCTCCAGCGCTGGGGGATATTAAAGCCGAAAAGCTGTGTCAGCTCCGCTGCCGCCTGCTCCGTCACGGTGTTTCTCCAAGTGCGGAAGGGAGAGAGCAGATTGTCCTCCTTGTCAAAGGGCATATATCCGTGCATCATAGCGGAAATGCCCATTGAACCAACGGTTTGCAGGGTGATGCCGTATTTTTCCTTAACGTCACGCTTTAAGTCGGCGTAACAGCTTTGCAGTCCCTTGTGTATATCCTCAAGGGAATACGTCCAGATACCGTTTTCAAGGCGGTTTTCCCAGGCGTGGCTCCCCTGTGCTATGGGGAGGTATTTGTCGTCGGTCAGCACCGCCTTTATGCGGGTGGAGCCAAGCTCAATGCCTAAAAACGTACTGCCGTTCGTTATCTTTTCGCAAATCGTCATATCGTTCCTCCGTAATGCTCAGCCTTTGACCTTTTCACCGAATTTGCTTTCCAGGAAAAAGCGGTATTCGGGGTAGTCATAGGCGTTTTTATATTCTTCTTTCACAGTTTTGTCCAGCCATTCTTTCATTTTATCAGACATCTCTTCATAGCGGACTATCCGCAGTAAGCCCTGTTTTTCTGCGGACAAAATTTCTTCGTATGCGTCCTTGACGTATTCGCAGGCGCAAATCGGGACTGGCTTTTGTGAAGCCGCCGCAAAGGGTATCCCCGTTTCAAAGCCGCAGTCCTCCACGTTTTTGGCAGAGTAGATAAAGCCTGAAACGCCCTTGTAGGTTTCTTCAAGGGCATTTGGGTAATACTCCTCGATACGCTGTATCTTGTCCTTGTCAAAGCCGTAGCTTGCCCATTTCTGCCATACTCCCGTGTATTCAAATCCGCTTTCTTTGCAGAATTTTTCAACGGCGTTGCTGAGGTAGACAAGGACGTTTTCCCGCTTTTTTGAAAAATAGACCAGTGGGGTTTTATGATTAGAGATTTTCGGCTGTAAAACCGTTATTCCCTCGACTGAGGAGGCGTGAAAGTACGTCACAGCTCCTCCAGCTCTTTCAGCCAGATATTTGCGCAGGCGTCGGAGGGCATTCTCCAGTCGCCTCTGGGCGAAAGTGTCACCGAGCCTATTTTTGGTCCGTCAGGCAGGCAGGAGCGTTTGAACTGCTGTGAGAAAAAGCGGCGGTAAAAGCTTTTCAGCCACTTTAAAATCACCTCGTCCTCATATCTCCCCTCCATAGCCAGCTTTGCAAGGCGATAGACCTTTGTGGGGGAAAATCCCCAGCGCACGGCGTAATACAGGAAGAAGTCGTGCAGCTCATAAGGTCCTACCAGATCCTCAGTCTTCTGACTTATCTCACCGTTTTCTGCGGGGAGGAGCTCGGGACTGACGGGGGTGTCAAGTATATCATACAGCACCTTGCGAAGTTCTTCGCTTTCGGCGGAGTCGGCGTAATAGCGGACTATATGCCGCACAAGGGTCTTGGGAACGCCCGCGTTGACGCCGTACATAGACATATGGTCGCCGTTGTAGGTCGCCCAGCCCAGAGCAAGCTCGGACAGATCGCCTGTTCCCACCACAAGTCCGCCTGTTTCGTTGGCAATATCCATAAGCACAAGGGTGCGTATTCTCGCCTGAGCGTTCTCGTAGACGACGTTCTGATTTTGCGGGTCGTGTCCTATATCAAGAAAGTGCTGTTCTACCGACTTTGTGATGTCCGTTTCACGGAGAGTTACTCCCAGAGCCTCACACAAGGAAACTGCGTTGTTTTTCGTGCGTGAGGTCGTGCCGAAGCAGGGCATAGTCACCGCAATAACGTCCTTGCGGGAACGGTTCAGCCTGTCCATCGCCCTGACGCTGACCAGCAGGGCAAGGCAGCTGTCAAGTCCGCCCGAAATGCCTATCACAAGGCTTTTTGCCGACGTATGCTCCACACGCTTCTGAAGTCCTGCGCTTTGCATAAGGAGAATGTTTTCACAGCGCTTTGCCCTGTCGCCGTCGTCGTGAGGAACGAAGGGAGAGGGGCTTATGAAACGTGTTATCTTCGTTTCGGACAGGGGCATGGAAAACTCCACGGTGCTTGTTGTTTGCTCTGCGGGGAATGTGGTGTTTTTCCGCCTTTCGCCCGCTAATCTCAAAACGTCTATCTCGCTTATCAGCATTTCGTTTTCAAACAGCTTCGTTTCCGCAAGCAGGGCGCCGTTCTCCGCTATAAGGCTGTGACCTGAGAATACCATATCCGTGGTGCTTTCGCCGTCTCCTGCGGAGGAATAAAGGTAGCCGCAGATCAGCCGCCCGCTTTGCCCTGTCACAAGGGAACGGCGGTATTCCGCCTTGCCTATCATTTCGTTGCTGGCGCTGAGGTTCAATATAATATGCGCTCCCGCCGCCGCAAGCTGTTCCGACGGTGGCTGAGCCGCCCACAAGTCCTCGCATATCTCAACGCCAAAGGAAAATTCGGGAAGCTCTTTACAGCGGAATATCACAGGCGCATCCTCGCAGGGAGAAAAGTGCCGTTTCTCGTAAAATTCGTTGTAGTTGGGAAGATACCTTTTTCCCACAACGCCTAATATCTCCCCGCCGTAAAGGACGGCGGCGGCGTTTATCAGCTTTCCTCCACGCAAAACGGGAAGTCCCACGACGGCAATTATCCCAAGAGAAGTAATTTTGTCCTTTATCCGCAAAAGCTGCTCCCATGCGCTGTCTATCAGCGTTTTCTGCAAGAACAAGTCCCCGCAGGTGTAGCCTGTAAGGCATAATTCTGGGAGTACCAGCAGTTTTGCTTCCTTTTCTGCCGCCTGCTCAATGCAGGAAATTATGCTGTCGGCGTTGTACTGTGTATCTGCGGCCTTTATCTTCGGGGTGGCTGTTCCCACCTTTATGAATCCGTCCTTCATAAGCGCTCCTTAAAAACATAATCATACAATTTTATTTTAGCATTTTTTCACATAAAATGCAACCTGTTTTTGCGGGTTTTTACATTGACTATCAACTCGGATAATGGTATAATTATTGTGTGTATTATATAAACGTAATTTTGAAAGGCGAAAGCTATGGACTTTCTTAGAAACGCTGTAAAATTCACCTCAGCAGGGGACTTCACAAAGTGGGAACAGCACTGTCAGCCTATCGGAAACGGCTATCTCGGCGCCAGCTTTTTCGGCGGTATCGCCAAGGAAAAGGTGGTTCTGAACGAAAAAACACTTTGGACAGGTGGACCGTCAAAGTCCCGACCCGACTATTGCGGCGGGAACAAGAAAAACGCTTATCATTACGTTAAGCAGGTGCAAGAACTTCTTTACGAGGGAAAATATCAGGAAGCGCTTGAGCTTTTGCCCTATCTTACGGGGGAAATGGACGGTTCGGGAGCGTATCAGCTTTTAGCCGACCTTTACATAGAGCAGGATATTGACGAAAATGGCGTTTCTGATTATCTCAGAGAGCTTGATATGGACAGGGCGGTATTTTCTACACACTTTGCCGCTGACGGAGTTTGTTATACGAGGGAGGCGTTCGCCAACTATCCCTCAAATGTAATTTGCATAAAGCTGTCCGCTGACAAGGCGGGAAAAATAAATTCCGTGCTTTCCCTTGGAGAATATCAGGGGGGCGAGGTCAAGGCAGAGGGAAATTTCCTGTGGCTTGACGGCGCTGTTCCCGATAACGGACTTCGCTACTGCGGGGGATTTTACGTTTCGGCAGTGGGCGGGAACGTGACTGCTGACGGGGACAGGCTGAAGATAACGGGCGCTGACAGCGCGGTTATTTACTTCACCGCAGAAACTGATTACAGTCCCGATTTTTACAAAAATTACAGAAGCGGAATTGACCCTGCGATTGCCGTCAAAAGCAGGCTTGAAAAGGCGGTAAAGGCGGGATACGAAGCGCTTTATTCCCAGCACGAAAAGGACTACACTCAGCTTTTCGACCGCTGTAGGATAGCGCTTAACGGCGTGTGCGGCGAGCCTTTGCCTGCTGATGAGCTGGTAAAGGGGTATAAGGACGGAGATGTTAATTGCCGTTCAATGCTGGAGGAGTTGTATTTTCAGTTCGGAAGATATATGCTCATTTCAAGCTCAAGAAGCGGTTCCCTTCCCGCAAATTTGCAGGGGGTGTGGAACGAGAGCAACACTCCCCCATGGAACTGCGACTACCACATAAACGTCAATCTGCAAATGAATTACTGGGGAGCGTACAACACAAATCTGGCGGAAACGGCGTTCCCGCTGGTGGATTTTCTGGACGCTCTGCGCCCTGCGGGACGCGTCACCGCAAAGGAATATTACAACATAGCTTCAGACGAGAACAATCCCGAAAACGGCTGGACGGCTCACACCGCCGTGAATATTTTCGGCTGGACCGCCCCCGGCTGGGATTTTTACTGGGGCTGGTCAACGGCGGCGGTGGCGTGGCTGATGCAGAATATCTGGGAATACTACGAATTTACCGAAGATAAGGATTATTTTGAAAAGCGCATTTATCCCATTATGCTGGAAAGCGTCAGGTTTTACAGTCAGTGGCTGATATATGACGACAAGCAGGAAAGGCTGGTGTCCACCCCCACCTATTCCCCCGAACACGGACCTGTCACCATTGGAAATACCTACGAGCAGGCGCTTATAGAACAGCTTTACCGTGATTTTATCAAGGCGAGCGAAATTCTCGGCAAAGATGAGGAGCTGAGAGAAAAGATAAATCATGACGTGGAGCTTTTAAAGCCCTATCATATAGGCAAAAGCGGACTTGTAAAGGAATGGTTCGAGGAGGACGAGAAGGATTTCGACACCTCGAAGGTCCAGCCCAATCACCGCCATATCAGTCATCTTATGGGGCTTTATCCCGGAAAGGCGATAACGCATAAAACGCCCGACCTTATGAACGCCGCAATAAATACTCTCAATCATCGAGGGGACGAATCAACAGGCTGGGCGAGGGCGTACAAGCTGAACCTGTGGGCGAGGACCGGGGACGGCAACAGGGCGTACTCCATTTTCAGCGGGCTGCTGTCAAGCTGCACTTTTGTGAATTTGTTTGATTTTCACCCGCCGTTCCAGCTGGACGGGAATTTCGGCGGAAGCGCGGGAATTGCGGAAATGCTGCTGCAAAGTCACGAGGGATACGTAAACCTGCTTGCGGCGTTGCCTGACGCATGGAAGGACGGAAAATTTGAAGGGCTTTGCGCAAGGGGCGGCTTCGTGCTTGACTGCGAGTGGAGGGATAAAAAGCCCACCAAGCTCACTGTTTTGTCAAAGCACGGCGGAATGCTGAAAATAAACTGCAAGCCCGCAAGGGTGATTTCGGCAGGAGAGGAATGCAGATTTTCCTGTGAAAACGGGATAACCTCGCTGTCCTGTAAGGAAAACGGAGCTTATGAGTTTGAGTTCTGATTGATAAAAGCCTCGTTATCGGCATTGTTCAGAGCAGGTAAATACCGCACGGCGAAAGCGACAAGGTTTACGGAAAAAATTTATGGGAAGAATTAAACGAACGATCATAACCGACAAAAATAAAATAGCCGCCTTTACGGGCTACCGCCCGCAAAAGCTGTCCTTTGGGAACGACCTTTCCGCCCCCGACGCACTGGCGCTGAGGAAAAATCTCGAGGCGGAATATATGCGGCTGATAAAGGCGGGGTACAGAAAATTCCTCACGGGAGGAGCGCAGGGCTGCGACCTTCTGGCGGCGGAAGTGATAATGGAGCTGAGGATACGCCTTGTGAACGAAATGCGTATCGAACACGTTGTGTGCCTGCCCTGCTTTAACTACACGAAGGCGTGGGACGAGGAACAGCGCCGCAGGCTGAAAAGGATAATCGACGACAGCAACGGCTGTCGGTACGTCAGCTGTTCCGAATACTACAAGGGCTGTATGCAGGTGAGGAACCGCTATATGGTGGACAACAGCTCCCTTTTGCTGGCGGTTTACGACGGGCAGAAGGGCGGCACTGCAAACACCGTGGCATACGCAAGGCAGCAGAAGAAAAAAGTCATCGTGATACACCCGAGACTGCTTACGCATATCGAGCTTATAGAAGGCCCTCAGGATACTGAAAAAATCATTTCAACTTCGGCTCCGCTTAATTATTATCGGCAGGACCCGGGCCGCTACGGCGCCGAATACGTCATCGGAAGCGGCACGGACGAGACTGACGACGAAGACGAAGATGAATAAAAGGAGAAAAGCATAATGTACAAAAATCTTTTGTGGAACGACGGGTGGCAGTTTTGCCTTTGCGAAAACGACGCCCTTGACATAAATTCCGCCGACAATGCAAGCTGGACGGAGGTGGAAGTGCCTCACGACTGGCTGATAGGAGATACAAGGGACCTTTATGCCTCGGGGGACGGCTGGTACATGAAGAGATTTCAGGTCGGCTCCGATATGCTTGGGGGCAGAGTTTACATAAATTTTGACGGCGTTTATATGGACAGCACCGTTTACGTCAATCACAAGGCGGCGGGAGACTGGAAATACGGCTATTCCGCTTTCAGCTTTGATATCACCGACCTGCTGACCGAGGGAGAAAACGTGGTGCATGTTCAGGTGAGGTACAAGGCGCCCAACACCCGCTGGTACAGCGGGGCGGGAATTTTCCGTGACGTTTCCCTGCTGCTGAGGAATAACGACCATATTGCGCTTAACAGCGTTTATATACGCCCTCGCCTTGAAAACGGCGTGTGGAACGTAAAGATGTCCGCTGAGATAAACGGCAGAGGCGAGCTGTTCCACGAAATTCTGGACAAAAAAGGCGCAGTTATTGCGCAGGGCGCAGGGGAAAACTGCGTTATGACGATAGACGACCCCGTTTTGTGGGACATTTACAAAGGGAATTTGTATACGCTGAAAACCGTGCTGAAAAAGGACGGAGAGGTTACTGACGTTCAGGAGAACGTTTTCGGTCTGAGGACTGTGGAATTTACTCCCAAAGGATTTTTCATCAACGGCAGGAAAGAAAAGCTCCACGGCGTATGTCTGCACCACGACCAGGGTGCGCTTGGCTCTGCGGTGAACAGGGCGGCGCTGGTAAGACAGCTTAAAATTTTAAAGGGCTTTGGCGTAAACGCTATACGCACAAGTCACAATATGCCCGCAAAGGTGCTTGTAGAGCTGTGCAACGAGATGGGCATACTGATGGACACGGAGAGCTTCGATATGTGGGTGTATCCCAAAAACTCCAACGACTACGCCAGATTTTTCAAGGAGTGGTACAAAAAGGACATTGAGTCCTGGGTGAAAAGGGACAGGAACGACCCCTGCGTTATTATGTGGTCTATCGGGAACGAGATAGCTGACACCAATTCCCCCGAGGGACTTGAAACGGCGAAAATGCTGACTGAGGCGGTGCTTGAATACGACCCCGAGGGCAACGCCGTTCCCACCATAGCTTCAAATTTCCTTGCCTGGGGACCTGCGCAGACGGTTTCCGACTATCTTAAGCAGGGCGGCTACAACTACGCCGAGCAATACTATCAAGAACACCGCAAAAAATATCCCGACTGGTTCATTTACGGCAGCGAGACTTCCTCCGCTGTGCGCTCAAGGGGGATATATCATCTTCCCGCCTCCGCATCAATTCTTACCCACGAGGATCTTCAGTGCAGCGATATGGGAAACAGCTGCGTGGGCTGGGGAAAGCCTATGGAAAAGGCTTGGATAATGGACAGGGACTGCGATTTCTGCGGCGGACAATTCGTGTGGACTGGGTTTGACTACATAGGCGAGCCTACGCCTTACAGCACGAAAAATTCCTACTTCGGCATTGTGGACACGGCGGGACTGTTCAAGAACAGCTATTATTTCTACCGTTCCGTATGGACGGACGGAAAGAAAAGTCCCTTCGTGCATATACTTCCCTCCTGGGATTTCAACGAGGGACAGGAGATAGAGGTGCGCACATACTCCAACGTGGAGGACGTGGAATTGTTCTTTAACGGAAAATCCTTGGGCAGACAGCATATCGACCTTGCTCACGGAAGCGTTCTTCACGGAAGCTGGAAGCTGAAATATGAAAAGGGCGTTCTTATCGCAAGGGCGTATGATAAAAAGGGCGTTGAGGTGGCGTTTGACAGGAAGGCGTCCTTTGGGGAAACTGCGTCGCTGGAGATAATCCCCGAAACCGCAAGCCTTAAGGCGAACGGCAGGGATCTTATCTATCTGCGCATTGCGGCAATGGACGAGAACGGCGAATTTGTCGCCAACGCAAGGAACAGGGTAAGAGTTGACGTTTCGGGTGCGGGACGGCTTCTGGGGCTTGACAGCGGCGACTCCACCGATATGGACAGCTACAAGGGGAACAGCAAGCGGCTGTTCAGCGGTATGATAACCGCCATAATCGGCGCAACTTTTAAAAGCGGGGACATAAACATTGCCGTTTCATCAAAGGGCATTCCCACCGCAAGGCTGGTGCTTACCGCTGAAAAATGCGAGATTCCAGAGGGCACCGCAGAGCCTCAGCCACAATTCCCTGTTTATATCCAGCCTGAAAACGAAAATATTTCCGCAAGGAAAATTGCCCTTAAGGCTGACAGGACAAATCTGAACGCAGAACAGCCCTCCGCTTTTGTATCTGCACAGATACTGCCTGAAAATGCGGATTTCAGAGATATCACCTGGAAATGCGTTCTTGAAAGCGGTATGCCCAGCCCTGTCGCCGAGGTCAAGGCGGAAAAGGGCGGAGCAATCGTTACCGCAAAGGGCGACGGCTCGTTTATCCTGCGGGCTGAGATAAACAACGGCTTTGACCACCCCGAGATAATCAGCGACCTGTGCTTTACCGCTGAGGGACTGGGGCAGGCGGGCACCGACCCCTACGCCTTTGTTTCCGCAAGTCTGTGGGATTTTTCCAACGTAACTCCCAACGTGGTGGACAGAGGTGCAGTATCGGGAATAAACGGGCGCACCGTTATCGGCTTTGACAACGTTGATTTCGGCAGCTTCGGCAGCGACAAGATGACGCTTTACCTCGGTCACACGGGGGACGTGCTGGACGTTGAAATGTGGTACGGAAATCCCGACGACGAAAGCACAAAGCCTGAGCTCATAGATACTCTTCACTTCCCCGCAAACGGCGGGTGGGACAGGTTTTATCCTCTGGATTTTCAGCTTGGAAAGCGCGTTAAGGGGAACGTTTCGATCTCCTTTGTTATCAGCCGCAACTGCATTTTCGGCGGGTTTGAGTTTGAAAAGCTGAACAGAGCACTTTCTACCGTTCATACGGGTGAATACGACGAAATTTACGGCGACGATTTCACGGTAAATGAAAATAAGATAGAAAAGATCGGAAACAACGTTGTCATCGGCTTCAACGACCTTGATTTCGGGGAGGGCGTGAGCAGGATAACTATTTGCGGCAAAACTCCAAATGCTGAAAATCCCGTTCAGATACGCTACATCTGCGAGGGGGCGGAGCAGCAGACGCAGCTTGTGAAATTCCCCCGAAGCGGCGAATACTGCGAAAAGAGCTTTGCTCTTGAAAAGATAGCGGGCAGAGTGACATATCTCAGCTTTGTGTTTATGCCCGGCTCTAACTTTGATTTTGACTGGTTCAGGTTTGAATGATATGATAGATAAACTTATTTTTGAAACCGCCGAGTTTTTCTTCGGCGACCCGAAACGGATACAACATTTCATAAAGGTACACGAATTTGCAAGGCTCATCGGCACTGCGGAGGGAATGAACGGCGAGGAGCTTTTGACTCTTGAAGCGGCGGCGGTAGTTCACGACGTGGGGATAAAGCCTGCGGAGGAGAAGTACGGGCAGTGCGGCGGGAAATTGCAGGAGCAGGAGGGCCCTGCCGTGGCTGAACCGCTGCTGAGAAAGTGCGGCTTTGACGACGACATTATTCAGCGTGTGCTGTGGCTCGTTGCTCATCATCACACCTATGACGGCATTGAGGGGCTTGACTATCAGATACTTGTTGAGGCGGATTTTCTGGTAAATCTGTATGAGGACAATGCGTCAAGAGAAGCTGTCAATGCGGCGCTGGAAAATATTTTCAGGACAAAAACGGGAATAAGACTGATGAAAATATTTTTTAAAGTATGAGTTTACAAAATAAAAAAGGACGGATTTTTCCGTCCTTTTATTTTTTATTATCGCTTACACAAGCTCGATGATAGCCATTTCAGCAGCGTCGCCGCGTCTCGGGCCTACCTTTACTATTCTTGTGTAGCCGCCCTTTCTGTCAGCATACTTGGGAGCTATCTCGTCAAACAGCTTTTTGCTTACCTCTTCCTTGGTGATGTAAGCGAAAACCTGACGCTTGCTGTGAAGGTCGGTGTTCTTGCCCAGAGTTATCATCTTTTCAGCTTCGTTCTTCACTTCCTTGGCTCTGGTTACGGTAGTTTCGATCTTGCCGTTTTCCAGAAGGAAGGTCACCATTGCTCTGAGCATTGCCTTTCTATGGTCGCTGGTTCTTCCCAGTTTTCTCATTGCAAATTTACTCCTTTCTTACAGAGTTTGTGGTCGTATGACCGCAGGGAATTTATTCCTCGGATTCCGCAAGGTCAAGACCCAGTGAGTTGAGCTTGGCTCTTACTTCGTCGTAGGACTTCTTGCCCAGGTTGCGCACCTTCATCATTTCCTCAGGAGTCATACTGATAAGGTCCTCCACGGTGTTTATGTTGGCACGCTTCAGGCAGTTGAAGGAACGAACGGAAAGCTCCAGATCCTCGATAGTCATTTCAAGTATCTTGTCCTTGTTCTTGTCGTCCTTTTCAGCCATAACTTCGGGCTGGCTCGCCTCGTCGGACAGGTCGACGAAAAGCTGCAAATGCTCGCAAAGTACCTTTGCGGCGTAGCTCACCGCTTCCTTGGCGGAAATAGTTCCGTCCGTCCAGACCTCGATCACCAGCTTATCGTAGTCGGTGCGCTGACCTACACGGGTGTTCTCAACGGAATAGTTCACCTTGAGAACGGGAGTGTATATGCTGTCAACGGCGATAACTCCGATAGGGAGCTGGTTGTTTGCCTGCGCCTTATGCTTTTCGGCGCTCACATAGCCTCTTCCCCTGTCAAAGACAAGCTCCATATAGAGCTTTGCGCCTGCGGTAAGGGTGGCGATGTGCATTCCGGGGTCAAGTATCTCGATCTCGCTGTCGGTCTTGATGTCCCCCGCCATTACTTCACATTCGCCTTCTGCCTCAATATAGACCGTCTTGGGACTTTCGCCGTACATTTTGGCGATAAGCCCCTTGATGTTCAGTATAATTTCAGTTACGTCTTCCTTTACGCCGGGAATGGTGGAAAACTCGTGCTGTACGCCCTCGATCTTAACGCTGGTGACCGCTACTCCGGGCAAAGAAGAAAGCAGCACACGTCTCAGGCTGTTGCCGAGTGTGTTTCCGAAACCACATTCCAGAGGCTCAAGAGTAAACATTCCGTATTTTCCGTCGGGTCTGAGCTTTACGGTTTCGATTTCGGGCTTTTCTATTTTTTCAAGCATTCCTATAACCCTCCTGCTGTTCGGGATCGGAATATCCGATCATTGTTGTTATGCTCAGGGTTTCCGCCGCTTTCGGCAGAAAACTGGAGTAAGGTTCCCAATAGAGTTTTGCCGTTTTTTTCCAAAACAAACAAAATATTAGCAAAAACCTTTCCTCCGGGCAGCCGGCTGCTGCCCCGGTTAATTTTAAATTGCGATCTCGGGATTGCAAATTAAAAATAACTGCACCTTTGAATATGAAATTATTTGGAGTACAACTCGATTACCAGCTGTTCCTGGATCTCGTAGTCCAGCTCGTCTCTCTGAGGGAGACGGGTAACAGTGGCGCTCTGCGCTTCCTTGTTCATATCCAGCCATACAGGAATAAGTCTGCCGTCGGTAGCTTCCGCTATCTGAGCGAACTTGGGGCTCTTCTTGCTCTTTTCGGACAGGGCGATCACGTCTCCTGCCTTTACTCTGTAAGAAGGAATGTCAACTCTCTTGCCGTTCACGGTGTAGTGACCGTGACCTACAAGCTGTCTTGCCTCACGGCGGGTAACTGCAAGACCCATTCTGAATACTACGCTGTCAAGTCTGCTTTCAAGGATCTTTATCAGGTTTTCACCTGCAACGCCCTCTTCCTTGATAGCCATTTCATAGTAGTGATGGAACTGCTTTTCCAGCACGCCGTAAATGAATTTTAACTTCTGCTTTTCTTTAAGCTGCATTCCGTATTCGGAAACCTTCTTGCGGGGATTACCGTTGCCCTTTCTGTTGGTCTCCTTGCTGTAGCCCAGAACTGCGGGGCTTATTCCAAGTGCTTTGCATCTTTTAAGCACAGGTGTTTTATCTACTGCCATTGTGTAAAAAATCCTCCGTTTATTGATGTTGTATCGGGTAAATACCCGACGCTGAGCAACGACGCTCAGTTCAGACTATACACGTCTCCTCTTGGGGGGACGGCAACCGTTGTGGGGTATAGGAGTGACGTCCTTTATCATCTTTACTTCAAGTCCTGCGGCGGAAAGTGCTCTGATAGCCGCTTCACGTCCTGCGCCGGGTCCCTTTACGTAAACCTCAACGGTTTTCAGTCCGTGTACCATAGCTGCTTTAGCAGCGGTTTCAGCGGCAGACTGAGCAGCGAAAGGAGTGGACTTTCTGTTTCCTCTGAAGCCCAGACCGCCTGCGCTCGCCCATGAAAGGGTGTTGCCCTGAAGGTCGGTGATAGTAACGATCGTATTGTTAAAAGTAGACTGGATATGTGCGGAGCCGTTTTCAATGTTCTTGCGGTCGCGGCGGCGCAGTCCTGCCTTTTTAACATTAGCTTTGTTAGCTGCCATTTAATAGCTTCCTTTCTGATTTTCTTATGGATTACTTCTTCTTGTTAGCGATGGTCTTAGCGGGTCCCTTGCGTGTTCTTGCGTTGGTCTTGGTCCTCTGTCCTCTTACGGGAAGTCCCTTGCGATGACGGATACCGCGGTAGCAGTTGATCTCTACCAGACGCTTGATGTTCAGCGCAACTTCACGGCGAAGGTCGCCCTCTACACGGTAGTTGGCGTCGATGACCTCACGGATCTTGGCTTCCTCTTCGTCGGTCAGATCCTTGACACGGGTGTCGGGATTTACGCCTGCCGCTGCCAGAATGTCATTTGCGGATTTTCTGCCAATGCCGTAAACATAGGTGAGTCCTATCTCTACGCGCTTTTCCTTGGGAAGATCCACACCAGCAATTCTTGCCATAGTTTTCTTTTTCCTTTCATAAAATTGAGTTGAACGCCGGGGTTCAGCCCTGTCTCTGCTTATGCTTGGGGTCCTTGCAGATGACCATTACCCTGCCCTTGCGTTTGATTACCTTGCACTTGTCGCACATAGGCTTTACAGAAGGTCTTACTTTCATTGTAATCTTCCTTTCCTGAATTACTTAGCTCTCCATGTTATCCTGCCCTTTGTCAGGTCGTAAGGGGACATTTCGATAGTCACCTTGTCGCCGGGAAGTATGCGTATATAGTTCATACGCAATTTTCCGCTGACGTGCGCCAGAATAACGTGACCGTTGGAAAGCTTCACGTTGAACATTGCGTTGGGCAATGCTTCCTGAATTACGCCTTCAACTTCGATTACATCTTCTTTGGACATATTACGATATTTCCTTTCCTCTAAAGGAGAGACTCTGATCTCTCAGAGTGGTTCTGAGCTTTTTATCAGTCAACTGCTCCAAACTCAACCTGCGGTTGGTTTTTTGCAGGTGCTTGGGATTTTTGCGCTTTGGTCTGTCAAGGGGACGTTCCTTGCCGTCGGCTACGATAACGTAGCCGTCAGCTTCGTCAAGAACTACCATATAATAGCCCTTGTCACGCCCTGCCTTGCTTATGACCACGGTGCCTTTTTCAAATTCCATTTTTTCAACCGTTTTTCTTTCAGTGACTTGTTAAGGTCATTATCACGGGGTCGCCGTCGGTTATGAGAACGGTATGCTCGAAGTGAGCGCACATTTTGCCGTTGCCCTCAACTACCGTCCATTTGTCGCCCATCACCTTCACCTGCTCGGTGGAGCTGTTTACCATAGGCTCGATGGCGATAGTCATTCCGGGAACAAGGCGTACTCCTCTGCCGGGCTTTCCGTAGTTGGGGACCTCAGGGTCCTCGTGCATATCCCGTCCCACGCCGTGACCGATGTATCTTTTCACGACGTAGTAGCCTGCTCCCTCAACGTGGGTCTGGACGGCGTTTCCGACGTCGCCTATGCGGTTTCCCTTTCTCGCCTGTTCGATGCCCTTGTAAAGGCTCTCCTCGGTGACTTTAAGCAGACGCTTCGTTTCCTCGTCCACCTCTCCAACTGCAAAGGTGTAAGCGTTGTCGCCGTGAAATCCCTCCACGAACGCTCCCACGTCAACAGAAACGATGTCGCCCTCGCGGATTATCTTGTGCTTATTGGGAATACCGTGGATAAGCTCCTCGTTCACGGAAATGCAGGCGCTGGCGGGAAAATCGTAAAGTCCTAAGAACGAAGGCTTTCCTCCGTGCTTCACGATAAAATCGTGAATGTGGCGGTCAAGCTCGTAGGTGGACATTCCCGCTTTCAGCACTTCCCCCGCATATACCAAAGCCTGCTGGGAAAGCTCGCAGGCTTTCATCATTGAAACAATGTCTTTTGCAGATTTAACCTGGATCAATTCATTACCCCGCTTGTCAGTTTATAGTGTACAGTTGACAGTGTAAAGTTGTGGTGTTTTGCTTCGCAAAACGGATCAAAACGGCATTTGCTCATTTTGATCTGCTGCAAAGCAGCTTCCGCCTTAACTCTTCACTTTGAACTTTACACTTTTAACCGTTTATTGCCGCTAAGGTGAGCTTTGCGGTGTCGGCTATCTCTTCCTGACCCTCTACCGTTACCAACTTGCCCTTTGCTTCATAATAGCCCTTGAGGGGAGCTGTCTTTTCGCGGTAGGTCTCAAGTCTTGAAAGAACGGTCTCGGGCTTGTCGTCAACACGCTGTACCACCTTGGCTCCGCAGGAATCGCAGATACCCTCAACCTTGGTGGGCTTGTAGTCAAGGTGATAGGAAGCGCCGCAGCCCTCGCATACACGCCTGCCTGAAAGACGGGCGATTATCTTTTCGTCGGGAACGCTTATCTCAATTACCTTGTCGATGTTGACGCCCATTTTGTCAAGAGCCTCAGCCTGCTCCACCGTTCTGGGGAAGCCGTCAAGGATAAAGCCCTTTTTGCAGTCGTCCTGAGCGATCCTGTCCTTGAGTATGCCGATAACGGCTTCGTCGGGAACAAGGTCGCCTCTGTCCATATATTCCTTTGCGGCAAGACCTGCGGGAGTTCCGTTCTTTACCGCCTCACGGAGCATATTGCCCGTGGAGATGGCGGGAATGCCCAGCTTGTCGCATACTATCTCTGCCTGAGTGCCTTTGCCCGCTCCGGGAGCGCCTAAAAATATCAGATTCATACTGTTATCCTTTCTCGCATAAGGCTTGCGCCTTTTTCTCGGAAATTATTCAAGGAAGCCCTTGTGATGACGCATCATCATCTGGCTTTCAAGAGTGCGCATGGTCTCAATAGCAACGCCTACTATAATGAGTATGGTAGTGCCGCCCAGTGACAGTCCTCTTATGCCCGTTACGTTCTGGAAGATTATGGGGAATATCGCCACAAAGCCCAGGAATATAGCGCCGATAAGAGTTATCTTGGAAAGGGAATTCTGGATAAAATCTACTGTGGGCTGTCCCGGTCTGTATCCGGGGATAGCGCCGTTGTTCTTCTTCAGGTCGTTGGCGATCTGAATAGGATTGAACTGGATAGCTACGTAGAAGTAGTTAAATCCGATGATAAGCACGAAGTACAGTATCGCGTACAGCCAGCTTGAAGTGCTGAACAGTCTTACAACGCCGTCCCAGAAGGAAGTGCCTGTTCCGTCAATGTGGAAGAAGTACAGGATAGTTGAGGGCAGGGACATAATGGACATTGCGAAGATGATAGGCATAACGCCTGACATTGCAACCTTTATGGGAATGTAAGCGGACTGACCGCCGTACATCTTTCTGCCGACAACTCTCTTTGCGTACTGGACGGGGATACGTCTTTCCGCGTTGGTCATCAGAACTACGAAAGCTATCATCGCTACGTAGATTATAAGAATAATGGGAACTAATATTGCGTTTTTGAGTCCCTCCGTCTGAATGGTCATAAACAGACCGTAAATGTCATCAGGGATCCTCGATACGATACCGGCGAACAGGATTATGGAAATACCGTTGCCGATACCCTTTTCACTTATCTGGTCGCCCAGCCAGATGATAAGCGACGCGCCCGCCACAAAGCAGACGACTATCGTTATCGCTGCAAGAACGCCGTCGAAGCCGTTGGTGTACTTTACAACGTTGCCGTTGCGCAGGGTGATATAGAAGGCTATCGCCTGGAATATCGCCAGACCCAAAGCTACGAATTTGTTTATCTTGTTCAGCTTTTTCCTGCCCTCGTCGCCTTCCTTGGCAAGACGCTCAAGGGGCTTGATAGCAACGGTCAGCAGCTGAACTATGATGGACGCGTTGATGTAGGGCGTGATGGACATTGCGAACAGCGTACCGTTGCTCAAAGAGCCGCCGGTCATCTGGTCCCAGTAGGAGAACAGGTTTCCGTCGTTGCTGTTCATTCCAAGCACGCTTGCGATCTGGGCTGAATCCAGAAAAGGAACGAATATGCTTGCGCCAAAGCGGAAAATCAGTACGATGAACAGTGTGTAGAGTATCTTTTTACGCAGATCGGTGATTTTCCATGCGTTACGGAATACGTCAAACACTTAGATCACCTCTGCCTTTCCGCCTGCGCTTTCGATTTTAGCCTTTGCGCTCTCGGAAAATTTAGCAGCCTTTACTGTGAGAGATTTTGTGATCTCGCCTCTGCCCAGCACTTTAATTCCGTCAAAGGTCTTTTTAACAAGTCCGGACGCTATGATAGCGGCCTCGTCAACCTCAGCGCCGTTTTCAAATCTCGCTTCAAGATCGGATACGTTTACGGTGGCGTAAACGGTGGCGAAGTTCTTATTATTGAAACCACGCTTAGGGATACGCATGGCGAGCTTTGTCTGACCGCCCTCAAATCCGGGCTTTACACCGCCGCCGGAACGTGCCCACTGACCCTTATGGCCTTTGCCGGCAGTCTTGCCCCAGCCTGAGCCGTGTCCGCGTCCGATGCGCTTTACCTCTTTGGTGGAGCCGGGTGCGGGAGATAATTCGTGCAGCTTCATTTTGAGTTACACCTCCTTGATTTTCATTCGTTACGCTTCGGTAACCTCGACCAAATAGCCGATATGCTTTATTTTGCCGTTTGTTGCGGCATTGTCGGGCTGAACGGTAACGTCGCCTATCTTGCGAAGTCCGAGGGAATTCGCGGTGGCGATGTGGCTGTCCTTACGTCCGACCAAGGATTTTACAAGTTTGATTTTCTTTGCCATTTTGCTCTCCGCCTTTCAATCAGTTAAAAATTTCCTTGACTGTCTTGCCTCTGAGCGCAGCTACCTGCTCGGCGTCTCTCAGTGAAACAAGTCCCGCCATAGTAGCTCTTACCACGTTGCAGGGATTGTTGGAACGAAGGGATTTTGTCCTTATGTTCTTTATTCCCGCCATTTCGATAACGGAACGAACGGGACCGCCTGCGATAACGCCGGTACCTTCGGGAGCAGGCTTCATCAGAACTGCGCCTGCGCCGTATTTGCCCACTACCTCATGGGGAATGGTGGTTCCCTTCAGAGATATCTTGACAAGATTTTTCTTGGCGTCTTCAATGCCCTTGCGGATAGCGTCGGGAACTTCTATGGATTTTCCGAGACCGAAGCCTACGATACCGTTTCCGTCGCCTACTACCACAAGCGCGCTGAACTTTATGATACGTCCGCCCTGAACAGTCTTGCTTACTCTGTTGATAGCAACGACTTTTTCGGAAAGCTCAAGTTTAGATGCGTCTATAAGTGCCAAAGTTTTTTCCTCCTTATTAGAAATCCAGTCCGCCTTCACGGGCGCCTTCAGCAAGCGCCGCTACTCTGCCGTGATATACGTAGCCGGAACGGTCGAATACTGCTTCGGTGATACCCTTGTCCTTAGCCTTTTCAGCCAGTGCAAGTCCCACCTTCTTGGCAGCCTCGGCATTTCCTCCGAAGCCCTCAAAGCCCTTTTCCAAAGTGGAGGCGGAGCAAAGGGTAACTCCCGCCGTGTCGTCTATAAGCTGAGCGTAGATGTGCTTGGCGGAACGGAAAACGTTAAGGCGTGGGCACTGAGCAGTACCGCTGATCTTAGCTCTTACTCTCTTGTGACGCTTTACTCTGTTTGCCTTTTTATCGATTATCTTTTTCATTTTCGTTCACCCCTTACTTCTTGCCCTTTGCGGCTTTGCCTTCCTTGCGGCGGATAACTTCGTCGGCATACTTTATGCCCTTGCCCTTATAGGGTTCGGGAGGACGTATGCTGCGTACTTCCGCTGCAAACTGGCCTACCTTCTGCTTGTCGATGCCCTTGATGATTATCTGGTTGGGCTGAGGAGCTTCCATGGTGATGTCCTCGGTGTCCTTGAGTACAACGGGGTGGGAAAAGCCGAGAGTAAGGTTCAGTTCCTTGCCCTGCTTCTGGCATCTGTAACCTACGCCGTTTATCTCCAGCACCTTCTGATAACCGTTGGTAACACCTTCTATCATATTGGCTATCAGAGTTCTGGTGAGTCCGTGGAGCGCACGGCTCATATTCTCGTCGTCGGGACGGGAAACGGTAACTACTCCGCCCTCTACCTTAATGGTCATGGAAGGCTTGAATTCTTTTGTAAGGGTTCCCTTGGGTCCCTTTACGGTCACTGCATTGCCGTCAACTGTGACTTCAACGCCGGCAGGAACAGTGATGGGGGCTCTACCTATTCTTGACATATCCTGTTCCTCCTTACCATATGAACGCAAGGACTTCGCCGCCGACGTGGGCTGCTCTTGCCGCCCTGTCGGTCATAACGCCCTTGGAGGTGGAAACAATTGCTATTCCCAGACCTTTCATTACCTTGGGCATATCCTTGGAGTTCGAATAAATTCTCAGGCCGGGCTTGCTGACTCTGCGGAGTCCTGTGATGACCTGCTGTCTGTTTTCAGTGTATTTCAGAGTGATTCTGATAATGCCCTGCTTGTTGTCCTCGATTATGCGGAAGTTTTTGATATAGCCTTCGTCAACGAGTATCTGGGCTATCTGCTTCTTCATATTGGAGCAGGGGATATCGACAGTGGGATGCTTCTGGGAATTCGCATTGCGGATTCTTGTGAGCATATCTGCGATAGTGTCGGTGATCTGCATTTTCTGCGTCCTCCTGTTTAATTTCAGAGATAAAGCCGGTAGTTAGCGCAAAGCGCCGCCGCATATCCTGCGTCAAGAATGTTTTTTCTGCGCAGCGTCACGCTCTTGCCGTCTTGGGTCGATTTCTTACCAGCTTGCTTTCTTGACGCCGGGGATCTGTCCCTTATAAGCAAGCTCTCTAAAGCAAATTCTGCAAATTCCGTACTTACGGAGGTAAGCATGGGGTCTTCCGCACAGCTTGCATCTGTTGTAAGCTCTGGTGGAAAACTTTGCAGGACGCTGCTGCTTTGCAATCATTGATTTCTTTGCCATGTATAGCTTCCTTTCTTATCTGACCTTACTTGGAGAAGGGAGCGCCCATAAGGGCAAGCAGCTCTCTTGCTTCCTCGTCGGTCTTTGCGGTGGTAACAAAGTTGATGTCCATACCACGGATCTTGTCGATCTTTTCATAATCGATCTCAGGGAAGATAAGCTGTTCCTTGACGCCTACGCTGTAATTCCCCCTGCCGTCGAAGCTGTTGGGGTTGATACCTCTGAAGTCTCTTACACGGGGCAGAGCCACGTTGAAGAAACGGTCGAGGAACTCGTACATAGATTCGCCTCTGAGGGTCACCTTAACGCCGATGATGTTGCCTTCACGCAGCTTGAAGTTTGCGATAGCCTTTTTCGCCTTGCAGATAACGGGCTTCTGACCGGTTATTGCGGAAAGGTCAGCCATAATGGCGTCTACCTTCTTGTGGTCGTCCTTGGCTTCGCCGCAGGCTACGTTTACAACTATCTTATCAAGCTTGGGTATCTGCATTACGCTTTTGTACTCAAACTTCTTGTAAAGCGCAGGAGCAACTGTTTCCTTATAATAGGTTTTCATTCTTGACATAGCTTTTATTTCTCCTTACCGATGACAGCAGGAAATTACTTTATCCTGCCCTTTCATCTGATGTTGGGGCTTAGCAATTACAGCGCTGCGCCGCAATGCTTGCAAACTCTTATCTTCTTGTCGCCTTCGACTTTGTGACCTACTCTGGTGGGCTTGTTGCACTTGGGGCAGACAGGCATTACCTTGCAGGCGTAAAGTGCGCCCTCAGCCTTGACGATACCGCCAAGCTGACCCTGTCTGCGGGGCTTTACGTGCTTGGTCACCATATTTCTTCCTTCAACGATGACCTTTCCCTCTTTGGGGGAAATTTCCAGCACCTTGCCCTTTTTGCCTTTGTCCTTACCGGAGATGATCATTACTTCGTCGCCTTTTTTAACGTGTAATTCGTTCATGCCAACTCCTCCTTAAAGTACCTCGGGAGCAAGGGACAGGATCTTCATATATTCCTTATCACGGAGCTCTCTCGCCACAGGTCCGAATATACGGGTGCCTCTGGGGTTTTTATCTTCCTTTATCAGAACAGCCGCATTCTCGTCGAAACGAATGTAGGTGCCGTCGTCACGTCTTACGCCTGTTGCGCTGCGGACGATAACGCACTTTACAACGTCGCCCTTCTTTACAGTGCCGCCGGGCGCTGCTTTCTTAACGGAAGCTACTACAACGTCGCCGATATTAGCGTACTTTCTGCGTGTGCCGCCCAGCACCCTGATGCACATCAGCTCTTTTGCGCCGGTGTTATCAGCCACTTTCAGGCGTGTCTGCATTTGTATCATTGGTTCTTACTCCTTCCGTTATCTTACTTCGATCTCTCAAGAACGCTTACAAGACGCCATCTCTTGTCCTTGGACAGAGGTCTTGTTTCCATAATTTTAACCTTGTCGCCCACGTTGCAGGTGTTTTCCTCGTCATGAGCTTTCAGCTTGATGGTGCGCTTGATTATCTTCTTGTACAAGGGGTGGCGAACATTGTCCTTCAGGGCTACAACAATGGTCTTGTCCATTTTGTTGCTTACCACAACGCCAACTCTTGTTTTTCTAAGGTTTCTTGTGTTTTCCAAAGGTCGTTCCTCCCCTCTCACTTATTTGCTTCGATCTCGCGCTGACGGCGGATCGTCTTGATAACTGCGATTTCCCTCTTGACCGCTTTGATCCTCATAGGATTTTCCAGACGGTTCACGGCAAGCTGGAAACGGAGGTTGAACAGTTCCTGCTTCAACTCGGTCTCTCTGTTGTTCAGCTCGGCCTCGCTGAGCTCTCTGATTTCCTTTGTAACCTTCATTACTGCTCGCCTCCTTCTTCCTTCTTGACGAACTTGCACTTGATGGGCAGCTTGTGCATCGCAAGACGCATAGCCTCACGTGCTACATCTTCGCTCACCCCTGCAATTTCAAACATAACTCTGCCGGGCTTTACCACTGCTACCCAATATTCGGGAGCGCCTTTACCGGAACCCATACGAGTACCCAAAGGCTTTTTGGTAACAGGCAGGTCGGGGAAAATCTTTATCCATACCTGACCGCCACGCTTGATATAACGTGTCATTGCGATACGGGCGGCCTCTATCTGGTTGCTGGTGATCCATGCGGGCTCAAGAGCCTGCAAGCCGTATTCGCCGTAGCATACCACGTTGCCGCGTGTCGCTTTACCGGTCATACGACCTCTCTGCACTCTGCGGTGCTTAACTCTCTTTGGAAGGAGCATTATTCTTTACCCCCTTCTTTTCTTTCTGTTCTGGGTCTTGAATTTCTTCTTTCACGGTTATCGCGGTTGTCACGGGATCTTCTTGCAGGCTTTTCGGTGTTTCTTTCCTTGCCTATCTCGCCCTTGAGGACCTCGCCCTTGTACAGCCATACCTTTACGCCGATAACGCCGTAGGTGGTATGAGCTCTTGCTACGCCGTAATCAATGTCCGCGCGGAGAGTCTGCAGAGGAATGGTTCCCTCATGATAGCTCTCAGTACGTGCGATCTCTGCGCCGCCAAGTCTGCCGCTTACCATAGTCTTGATACCCTTTGCGCCGCATTTCATAGTGCGTCCTATGCAGGACTTCATAGCTCTGCGGAAGCTAACGCGTCCCTCAAGCTGAGATGCGATGTTCTCAGCGATGAGCTGAGCGTTCATATCAGGGTTCTTGACTTCGATTATATTGATGTTCACGGGCTTGCCGTTTGTCATCTTTTCCAGCTCTGTTCTGAGCTTTTCGATCTCTGCGCCCTTCTGACCGATGACCATACCGGGCTTTGCGCAGTGAATGTGTACCTTTACTCTGGCGGCGTCGCGTTCGATCTCAATGTCGGGAACGCCTGCCTTGTACAGCTTTTTCTTCAGGTACTCACGGATCTTGTGATCTTCGATCAGCGTATCACCGAAGGTTGCCTTGCCCGCAAACCAGCGAGAATCCCAATCCTTGATGACACCCACTCTGAGACCGTGTGGATTGACTTTTTGTCCCATTGTTATCCTCCCTTATTCTGCTTCCTTGACAACCAAAACGATGTTGGATGTTCTCTTCAAAATGCGATGTGCGCTTCCCTTTGCTGCGGGTCTGATTCTCTTGAGGGTTATTCCCTCGCCGCACCAGCACTGGGATACATAGCAGCTTCCCACGTTCATATTGTGATTGTTCTCCGCATTTGCCATAGCGGACTTGAGAAGCTTCATAAGCGGCTCGCTTGCTGCCTTGGGCGTATTTCTGAGAGTTGCCATTGCTACGTCGCAGGGCTTGTTTCTGATCAGATCAAGCACGATGCCCACCTTGCGGGGAGAAATGCGAACGTGCTTCAGTTCTGCTCTTGCCTCCATACGTTACTCCTCCTTACTTCTTAGTGGTCTTGCTGCCCACATGACCTTTGAATGTCCTTGTGGGGGCAAATTCACCCAGCTTATGTCCTACCATATCTTCAGTGACATAAACGGGAACGTGTTTTCTGCCGTCGTGTACCGCAAAGGTATGTCCGACAAAATCGGGGAAAATCGTGCTTGAACGGCTCCAGGTCTTGAGGACTTTCTTCTCGCCTGTTTCATTCATGGCGAGGACTCTCTTGTACAGAGCCTCCTGCACATATGGCCCCTTCTTGATGCTTCTGCTCATATTTGTTTTTTCCTTTCAATTGCAAGTTAACGCGCCGACAGGCAGTTGACAGTGTACAGTTGAAAGTTGAGGTGCGCCTGCGGCGCTTATCTGAATTTTCAGCTTCGGATTATCAGCCTTACCTCTGCACCTTTCACTGTACCGTCCGACTCCTCGGTGCTTATTAACAATTGCGGTAGTTGTGATTATTTGCCGTTTCTTCTCTTAACGATGAACTTATCGGTGCTGTTCTTGGTCTTGCGGGTCTTGTAGCCCATAGCGGGTTTGCCCCAAGGAGTAACAGGTCCGGGTCTGCCCACAGGGGACTTACCTTCACCACCGCCGTGAGGGTGGTCGTTGGGGTTCATAACTGAACCTCTTACGGTAGGTCTTGTTCCCATATGACGGGTGCGTCCCGCTTTACCCAGATTTACGTTGGCGTGGTCGGCGTTGGAAACAACTCCGATGGTAGCCATACAGTTCTCGGGAACGTTTCTCAGCTCACCGCTGGGAAGTCTTACCATTGCGTAGCCGTTCTCCTTAGCCATAAGCTGAGCCATATTTCCTGCGGAGCGAACAAGCTGTGCGCCCTTGCCGGGGTGGAGCTCGATGTTGTGGATAACGGTACCTACGGGGATATTTGCCATAGGAAGCGCGTTGCCGGGCTTGATGTCGGCATCGGCGCCGCTTCTTACCTTGTCGCCTACCTTTAAGGTGTCGGGAGCGAGAATGTATCTCTTTTCGCCGTCCTCATACTGTACCAGAGCGATGAAAGCCGTTCTGTTGGGGTCGTATTCAAGAGTCTTTACCTCGGCGTCCATACCAAGCTTGTTTCTCTTGAAGTCGATTATTCTGTATTTTTGTCTGTTGCCGCCGCCGTGATGTCTTACGGTGATCCTGCCGTAGCTGTTGCGGCCTGCGTGCTTCTTTACGGTTTCAAGCAGACTCTTTTCGGGAGCGACCTTGGATAAACCGCTGTAATCAATTACTGTCATGCCTCTGCGACCGTTGGTCGTGGGCTTGTAGGATTTTATAGCCATTTTATCTCACACTCCTTACTTAAATCATGCCGTCGAAGAATTCAATGGTCTTGGAATCGGGAGCAAGAGTAACTATCGCCTTTTTCCATGCGGAGGTGTAGCCCTCGTTCCTGCCCATTCTTCTCTTCTGACCGCGGACGTTCATAGTGTTCACCTTTGCAACCTTGACGCCCTTGAAAAGCTGCTCAACAGCTTTCTTTATCTCGATCTTGTTTGCGCTTTTCAGCACTTCGAAGGTATATTTCTTATCAGCAAGCGCATCCATGGAGTTCTCGGTGATAATGGGGCGGATGATGATGTCCTGTACTGTCTTTTCCATTACGCATATACCTCCTCTATCTTTTCAACGGCGCCCTTTACCATAACAAGCTTTTCACAGTTGAGAATGTCGTAAACATTCAGTGTGTTTGCCTGAGTGGTCTTTACGCCGGGGATATTGCCTGCGCTCTTGATCACCTTTGCGTCAACGCTGTCCAGAACGATAAGGGTCTTTCCGTCGGCGTTCAAAGCCTTCAGCATATTGACGATAGTCTTCGTCTTGTATTCGTCGGTCTTGATGGCGTCTACAACAACGATCTCGTTGTCCTGAGTCTTTGAGGACAATGCGGAGAGCAGAGCAAGTCTTTTTACTTTCTTATTAAGGGTGTAGGTGTAGCTTCTGGGCTTAGGTCCCAGAGCAACGCCGCCGTGACGCCACTGAGGGCTTCTGGTGGAACCCTGTCTTGCGTGACCTGTTCCCTTCTGACGCCAGGGCTTTCTTCCGCCGCCGCTGACTTCTGTTCTTGTCAGTGTGGACTGTGTGCCGTGGCGCTGATTGGCGAGGTAATTTACTACCGCCTGATGCATTGCGCTTTCGCTGGGCTCGATGCCGAATACAGCGTCGTTAAGCTCAAGTTCGGAGACAGCCTTGCCGTTCATATCATAAACAGATACTTTTGCCATAATAAAATCCTCCTCCCTTAAGCCTTGACCGCATCGGTGATGCATACCAGTCCGCCCTTGGGACCGGGAACCGCACCTTTGATTGCGATAAGATTGTTTTCAGCGTCTACCTTTACGACTGTCAAATTCTGTACGGTAACTGTTTCAGCGCCCATATGGCCTGCCATACCCTTGCCCTTGAAAATTCTTGAAGGGCTGGAGCAAGCGCCCATAGAGCCTGCCTGTCTTGTAACAGGGCCTGTACCGTGAGTTTCCTTCAGTCTGTGCTGATTGTGGCGCTTGATTGCACCCTGGAAGCCCTTGCCCTTGCTGGTGCCCTTGACGTCGATAACGTCGCCTGCGGCAAAAACATCGGCTTTCAGAACGTCGCCTACGTTTACGGCGCTTGTGTCGTCCAGTCTGAATTCCTTAAGAAATCTCTTGAACGCAACGTCGTTCTTCTTGAAATGTCCCTGAGCAGGCTTGTTCACCGCCTTGGGGGAAATGTCCCCGAAGCCCAGCTGAACAGCGTCGTAACCGTCGTTCTCGGCGGTCTTCTTCTGAACTACGACGCAAGGACCCGCTTCAACAACGGTCACGGGAACGACCTTGCCGTTCTCGTCGAAAATCTGTGTCATACCGATTTTCTTTGCGATTAAACCTTTTGTCATTTTCTGACCTTTCCTTTCATGGTTATTGGTTGCCTTTTGAGCAACATGACCAAGTGCAGCGTATCTGCCTTGGTTAGAGGTAAACGGGGTAAAAACTTGATTTCATATCCGCTTACTTAACTCCCTGAATTTCCGAAAGGTTGATACCTGTTAGATATCCATGGAAATTTCAACGCCTGCGGGAAGCTCCAGGTTCTGAAGAGCCTCAATGGTCTTATTGGTGGGTCTGAGCACGTCAATAAGGCGCTTGTGAGTTCTCTGTTCGAACTGTTCACGGCTGTCCTTGTCCTTGTGTACGGCGCGGAGAATGGTAACCACTTCCTTGTCTGTGGGAAGGGGCACGGGGCCTGCAACACGGGAGCCTGTGCGCTTTGCGGTCTCAACTATCTTAGCTGCCGCCGCGTCGACTACGGTGTGGTCATAGCCTCTTACCTTAACTCTGACTTTTTCCTTAACTGCCACTTTCGTTTTCTCCTTTCGTTAAATTGAAAGCACCTGCATAAATGCAGTGATACAAAGCGTTTACAAGTTTGTAACTTGTGCACACGCTTCCGAGCGTTTCTTCGTTCCCCTTAAAATGCGTCCGTCGGAACGGCAACGGGGGTATCCGCTTAATGCGGGTCCTTCCCTGCAAAGCCTGCGCTCCTTTCGGACTGTATCTATCGGTTTATGAAGGCTCGTCTGCTCTGAACGCTTTGTTTCCGCCCGCTTCGAGAGCGAACATACTCCGCCGAAATTACCGGCATGGTGCCGCAACCTCCGGCATCATCGCATTATCAAGCAGTTGCCGCACATACTCGGACGTCCGTCCGCAGTCGTGCAAATGATATTTTACCACAAACGCCTGTTTAATACAACAGTATTTTCAAAAAAATCCAAAATTTGCGCGTAGAAATTTCACGTCAAATTTTGGATAATTTTGTGCAATTATTACAAACCGCCTGCATATACTATTATAATATACAAGCGTCAGATCTCGGGACGGGAAAGCTGAGTTATCGCATTCATCTGGTCGATGTACATTGAGAAGTCGGAAACCTCTTCCTTGCCGCCGTTGTCAAACACCGCTTTCTGGTCAAGGCGGCAGCAATAGCCCTCTGAGTTCAGCCATATCGTGCTTTCAAAGCTCTGAAGCTCCCCAAGCTCCGCCAAAGCGGAGGCAAGCTGAGTGGGGTCGTAGTAAAAGGTTATCTTCTTCCCGCCGTCTTCTGCGTCCTCCACCTTGCTGTCGGTGAGGGCGTAGGCGTTGACGGAGATGACGCCCTCGGTGGTGTAGGGGTGCGGGTCGTCGCGGGTGTAGACGTAATAGTCCTCCTCCCCCTGCAAAATGAAGGTCCAATCCGTTGAGCCGCCCTCTCTGCGGTTTATCTCGGAGCCGTTGTGAAACTCGTACAGCACCTGATCTCCCTCGCTGCTCATACTGCTGTACATCAGATTTCCGTCGGGGCGGTACATAAAGGAAAATTCCATAGTGGTCTTCCCTGTGGAATTGTCCACCGTGGTGAGATGACCGCTGTCAAGTGCGGCATACAGTTTTTTTGCGTTCGCCGCCTCCTCGTAGCCGTCTATGCTCTTGTAAGCGGCGCTCTCAGGGGAACAGCCGCAAAATAACGACGTCAGCAGAGCTGCCGCAGTAAGGCAGGCGACAAATTTCTGCAAAAATTTATGTTTTTCCGTGAATTTCATCTTTTTCCTCTAAAATAAAACAACCGCTCCCAGAGCGGTTGCTTATGAAGCCGTAAAAATTACTCGGAAAAGCCGCTTTCAACCAGCTTGATAAGTCCCTCAACGGCAAGCTGCTCGTCCGAACCGTCAGCGATAACACGAATGGTGGTCCCGCCTACGATACCCAGTGAAAGAACGCCCAGAAGGCTCTTGGCGTTTACCCTTCTTTCTTCCTTTTCAACCCAGATGGAAGATTTGTACTCATTTGCTTTCTGAATAAAAAAGGTTGCAGGTCTTGCATGCAGACCGACTGAGTTTTTTACCTCCACTTCTTTTGCAAACATAGTTGTTTCCTCCGTATGAATTTTTTGCTGAGATATTCTCTCTGTTTTGTATATTTTTTCAATTACTAATACAGTATATATCCAAAAATCATTTTAGTCAACTGTCAATTTGAAGATTTTTTGTGTTTTGTGATTATTTTTTCACAAAACAACACTTTGACGGCTGTTAAAATTTCAGTTTTGTGCAATTTGCTTAATGTTTTTTGTAACTATATGTTGCAGGCAACCAAAAGTTTTCCACGGACAAAGGGTCTATCTCATTCCTCCTATCTTAAACGACTCGTCGCTGTCGTCCAAAGAAACGTTTATATAAGATAATCCCACAAGATCTTCGTTTTCCAGATCGATATGGCACATGCTGAAGCTGATATCATAATCCTTTCCCGTATCGGTCTTTATCGGATCTAAAGTGTGTATCCAGCTTTCGTACAGATCTGTTTTCCCGTCATTTACCGATTCCTGACCGCCGCTGTTTGACCAGCGTATATCGTCGGCAATTAAATTTCCGTCCACAAATTCGATGGCTTCCAGAATTTCCTGTTCAATATCGTGTTTATCCGATACTCTCCTGCAAAATAACGATGATAATTCGGCGGGTCCACGTTCCCCGTTTATACAATCAATTATAATATTCTCTATCTCTTTGTTCTTTTGCGAAAATTCACTGCGGTTTCGTATAGAGCCATAAATAGAACAGCCCGAAAAAACCGTCATACAAAGCGCCGCTGTCAGAATAAACGCAATTATCCTTTTCATAATAGTTCCCCCTTATGAAGATGAAACGAACTATCTGAATATGCTACTCCAGCAGGTCTGGGCGCTTGCGCTTTGTGACCTCCTCCGACTGCTGTTTCTGCCACTTTTCAATGTTCTCGTGATGTCCCGAAAGCAGTATCTCAGGGACCTTCCTGTCCCTCCACACTTCGGGGCGGGTGTACTGGGGATACTCCAGAACGCCGTTGTAATGGCTCTCTATGGAGTATGCGTCCTCGTTGGGCAGAACGCCCTCCTGAAGTCTTGTCACCGCATCAGCAAGCATAAGAGCAGGGAGCTCGCCCCCTGTAACCACATAATCCCCCACGGAAATTTCTTCCACCTGCAATTCGTCCAGAACACGCTGGTCTATCCCTTCGTAATGCCCGCAAAGCAGGATAAGATGTTCCTCCGCCGCAAGCTCCTTAACAAGCTCCTGCGTCAGTGTTTTCCCCTGGGGGGAAAGGTAGATGAGCCTTGAACGGCTTGCTTTCGCCTTTTCCTTTATGGCGATGATACAGTCGTATACGGGCTGAGGCATAAGCACCATTCCCGTCCCGCCGCCGTAGGCTTTGTCGTCAACCTTGCGGTGCTTATCCAGAGTGTAGTCCCTTATGTTGTGACATTCTATGGTCACAAAGCCGTTTTTTCTGCCCCGTCCCACGATGCTTTCCGACAAGACCGCCTCGCACATATCGGGAAAAAGGGTAGCTATGTCAATTCTCATTATCGCTCTCGTTATCCTCGTCAAACAAGCCCTCCAGCGGGCGTATCTGTATCTTCTCTCCCTCAATATCCACGTCAATAAGCACTTCGGGGATAGCGGGGAAAAGAAGCTGCTTTCCACTATCCGTTTTTATAGAATACACGTCGGTGGGACCGTTTTGAAGTACCTCGTCGATAACGCCGTACTTAACGCCGCTGTCGACGTCGTAAACGGGAAGTCCTATTATATCCGCAATAAACCAGGTGTCTGGGGGAAGCTGGGCGTCCTCCCTGTCAAGATACAGCATTTTCCCTGCCAGAGGCTGAGCCTCCTCAACGGTGTTTATCCCCTTTATCTTAATCCTGCACATATCGTTTTTCAGCGAAACGGCAGAGGTCACCGTTACAGGGTTATGCTCTTTTCCCAGATAAAGGTCAAATTCTGTCAGCAAGGAGCAGTCGTCGCAGTAAAGCTGCGCTCTCAGCTCGCCCCGCAGTCCCACTGTCTTGGTGAGCTTTGCCGCTTCAAGAAAGCGTTTTTTCATAGGCTCACCGTCCTTTACTTTTCTTCCTCGTCCAGCTTGAGGCGCTGGGAAATGGTCAGCTTGCAGTCGGGAGAAAGCGTGAACTGCCCGTCGGCAAGCTCTCCGTAGGGAATGTAATACTGCCCCGGATTATAGCTTTCCACGCTGGTGAACAGGAACGCCTGCTGTCTTGAGGTGTAGTCCTCAAGGGTGATGTCGGTGTCCACCGTGTTCATAAGGCGGGAAAAGTAGCTTTGAATGACTGTGGCGGAAAGCCCGTGAAGATTGCTGTTTGCTATGGAAACGGCGACCGAGCCAAGCACAAGGCTCTGATAATCCTCGCCGTAATTTACGTTGTCATAATTTATATAGGTGTAAAGGTCGTTGCCGTTCATCTGGTGATTTCCCGCCTCGAACAGCACGCTGCCGTCAGCGGCTAATACGTCGTAGGGCAGGCTCACCTGTACCTTTCCGATAGCGTCCGCCATTGAGATAAAGCTGTCACGGTCAAACTTCACATAGCTGTCGCAGGTTACGCCCACTGTGTTCTGCACTCCCTGGAGCACCGCCTGGACTCCGCCTGAAGAATAAAGCTGGGTCAGGGTTCCCGTTTTTCCTCCCGACGCCGAGGCGACAATCTCTGCTCTCAGGGGTATGCATATCACCGCGTCGTCGGCAGGCTGATACCGCACTATCATAAAGCGGTTCGGCACTGACGCCGCCTGCTCCGCCAGCATATAAAGCGTAGTCATATTGTTTTCTGCGCCGGGGCGGTCACTGCTTATCCCTCCCGTGTAGGTGTGGGTCTTGGGGGGAAAGAGTATGTCCCAGAAAATTGAAAGTCCCATTGCCGCTATCGCCGCAGCCGCAACAAAGGTTATCAGATAAATGTACCAGTTGCTTCTTCTCTTTTTTACTGCCATAGGAATTTTTTGCCTTTCAGATTTCGTAAAGTATTGTATTTTAACAATGTTTGATGTATAATACTTGTTGTGTATTTTATTTATTTTACCACATTATGACAAGAATTACAAGTAAAAGGAGCAAAGTGGCTTATGAATTTTTTAAAGCGCTGTTGGGCGGAGATAGATCTGGACGCTCTGGACTTTAATCTTGAGAGCATAAAGGCGACGTGTCCGAACAAGGAAGTTGTCGCTGTCGTAAAGGCAAACGCCTACGGTCATTCCGACGTTATCTGCGACAAGGAATACTACCGCCTTGGGATAAGGCGCTTTGCGGTGTCCAACTTTCACGAGGCGGAGCGTCTTCGTGAGATAATCGGGGGCAACGACTGCTTTTTGCTGGTGTTCGGCTACATAAACGAGGAAGATTTTGAGGGGATACTGAAGCTGAACCTGACGGTGACGGCGGGAAGTGTGGAATTTGCCCGCAGGATAAATGATTTCGCCCTGTCGAAAAACGTCAGAATAAAGGCGAATATCGCCCTTGATACGGGAATGTCAAGGGTCGGCGTCAGGACAGAGGAAGAGATAAAGGAGATTGCCGCACTGTCAAACCTTGAAATAACGGGAATGTATTCCCACTTTGCGGTGGCGGACGGCGTTGACGGGGAAAGCGAGGGCTTTACGCAAAAGCAGTATGAAAGGCTGAGCTCTCTTGCAAAAACGCTGAACGTTCCCATACACTGCCAGAACAGCGGCGGCATTGCTTTTCATGCGGATATGAAGGCGGACTGGATAAGACCCGGGCTGATACTCTACGGTCTGTCGCCAAATACGGCAGTTAAAAATACTCTGCCGCTGAAGCAGGTGATGACCTTGAAAAGCAGGATAGACCAGCTGAAAGTTATACCAAAAGGCGTGGACATCGGCTACGGGCGGACTTATACCACCGACAGCGAGCAGGTTATAGCGGTAGTTCCCACAGGATATGCGGACGGATATTCACGGCTGCTGTCAAACAAGGGCTTTGCGGCGGTGAACGGCGTGCTTTGCCCCATAAGAGGGCGGGTTTGTATGGACCAGATGATGATAGACGTTACGAACGCAAACGCAAGGTTAGGGGACGAGGTCAAGCTGTACAGCGACGATTTCAAGGAAACGAGCCTTGACTACATCGCCGACAGCATAGGCACGATAAGCAACGAGGTTATATGCGCCGTTTCCTCAAGAGTTCCCAGAATTGCGGTGAGAAAGGGGAAAATCGTTGAAGTGGTGAACGAAAGATAGGTTTTGTGACAAGTGTAAAAAATGTCAGGAAAAATTTTACTGTTTTTTTAAAAAAACACTGGAAATTTGTAACCGTATCTGTTATAATAATAATGTTAAGGCAGTCAATGCCGATGAGAAGAAAAAAATTTAGGAGGATCACCCCAATGAAGTATGTTTACCAGTTCAATGAAGGTAACGCTAATATGCGTGAGCTTCTGGGCGGTAAGGGTGCGAACCTTGCGGAAATGACAGGACTCGGTCTACCCGTTCCCCAGGGCTTTACCGTTACCACCGAAGCATGCACCCAGTATTACGAGGACGGCAGAACGATAAATGATGAGATTTTTGCCGAAATCATGAAGAACATCGAAATACTGGAGCAGAAAGTCGGCAAAAAATTCGGAGATAAAGAGAACCCTCTGCTGGTTTCCGTCCGTTCAGGCGCAAGAGCGTCAATGCCCGGTATGATGGACACTATCCTGAACCTGGGTCTGAATGAGGAAGTCGTTGAAGTTCTCGCTGAGAAATCAGGCAACCCCAGATGGGCTTACGACTGCTACAGAAGATTTATCCAGATGTACTCCGACGTAGTTATGGAAGTCGGAAAGAAGTATTTTGAAGAGCTTATCGACCAGATGAAGGCAAAGAAGGGCGTTACTCAGGACGTAGAGCTTGACGCAAACGACCTGAAGGAGCTGGCTAATCAGTTCAAGGCTGAATACAAGGACAAGATAGGCGAGGACTTCCCCACCGATCCTAAGGAACAGCTTATGGGTGCGGTAAAGGCCGTATTCAGAAGCTGGGACAACCCCAGAGCTAACGTTTACCGCCGTGACAACGACATTCCCTATTCCTGGGGTACTGCCGTAAACGTACAGATGATGGCGTTCGGCAATATGGGCGACGACTGCGGTACAGGCGTTGCGTTCACCCGTGACCCTGCTACCGGCGAAAAGAAGCTGATGGGCGAGTTCCTTACAAACGCACAGGGCGAGGACGTTGTTGCAGGCGTTCGTACTCCTATGCCTATCGCTCAGATGGCTGAAAAGTTCCCTGACGCTTTCGCTCAGTTCAAGGACGTTTGCCAGACTCTTGAAAATCACTACAGAGATATGCAGGATATGGAGTTCACCGTTGAACACGGCAAGCTGTTCATGCTCCAGACCAGAAACGGCAAGAGAACCGCTAAGGCTGCTCTCAAGATCGCATGTGACCTGGTTGACGAGGGTATGATAACCGAACAGCAGGCTGTTCTGATGATAGACCCCAGAAACCTTGACACTTTGCTCCACCCTCAGTTCGATCAGGCTAAGCTGAAAGCTGCTACTCCTATCGGCAAGGGCCTTGGCGCATCTCCCGGCGCTGCCTGCGGTAAGATCGTATTCTCCGCTGACGACGCAGAAGCTTGGAAGGCAAGAGGCGAAAAGGTAGTTCTGGTCCGTCTTGAGACTTCTCCTGAAGATATCACAGGTATGAAGGCTTCTCAGGGTATCCTGACAGTAAGAGGCGGTATGACCTCTCACGCCGCCGTTGTTGCCCGCGGTATGGGCACCTGCTGCGTATCAGGCTGCTCCGAGATCGCTATGGACGAAGAGCACAAGCAGTTCACTCTGGCAGGCAAGACCTTCCACGAGGGCGACTGGATCTCCATTGACGGTTCTACAGGTAATATCTACGACGGCGTTATCGACACTGTTGACGCTACTATCGCAGGCGAGTTCGGCAGAATCATGGCTTGGGCTGACAAATACAGAGTGCTGAAGGTACGCACCAACGCAGATACTCCCACCGACGCAAAGAAGGCTCGTGAGCTTGGCGCAGAGGGTATCGGTCTTTGCCGTACAGAGCATATGTTCTTCGCTGAGGACAGAATTGCCGCATTCCGTGAGATGATCTGCTCTGATACTCTTGAAGAACGTGAAAAGGCTCTTGAAAAGATCCTGCCTTATCAGCAGAGCGACTTCGAGCAGCTGTATGAAGCTCTTGAGGGCAACCCTGTTACTATCAGATTCCTTGATCCTCCTCTGCATGAGTTTGTTCCCACTGAGGAAGCCGATATCAAGAAGCTGGCTGACGCACAGGGCAAATCTGTTGAAGCTATCAAGAACATCATCACTTCTCTCCACGAGTTCAACCCCATGATGGGTCACCGTGGCTGCCGTCTGGCGGTAACGTATCCCGAAATTGCCAAGATGCAGACAAGAGCAGTCATCCGTGCGGCTCTGAACGTTAAGAAGGCTCATCCCGACTGGAACATCGTTCCTGAGATAATGATCCCTCTGGTAGGCGAGCTGAAGGAGCTGAAGTACGTTAAGGACATCGTTGTTGCAGTTGCTGACGAAGAGATCAAGAACGCAGGCAGCGACCTGAAGTACGAAGTAGGCACTATGATAGAGATCCCTCGTGCGGCTCTCACCGCTGACGATATCGCTAAGGAAGCTGAATTCTTCTGCTTTGGTACAAACGACCTGACTCAGATGACCTACGGCTTCTCCCGTGACGACGCAGGCAAGTTCCTGAACGCTTACTATGACGCTAAGATATTCGAGAACGACCCGTTTGCTAAGCTGGACCAGACCGGCGTTGGCAAGCTGATGGAAATGGCTATCAAGCTGGGCAAGGCTACCCGTCCCGAGCTGCATGTAGGTATATGCGGTGAACACGGCGGCGATCCTTCCTCCGTTGAATTCTGCCACAAGCTGGGTCTGACTTACGTTTCCTGCTCACCCTTCCGTGTGCCCATCGCAAGACTTGCGGCAGCGCAGGCGGCTATAAAGAGCAGCAAGTAAGCTGAATACAAAACAAATATTAAAAAGTGTTCCCTTTTTGGGAACACTTTTTGTTTTTCAAGGAAATTTACAGGCGTTACAAAAATAAATATTTTTGACCTGCAAAAGGGTCTGACCGTGCAGATATTGTTTTCCCGCATAGCCTTTTTGCGTCAAGTCGGTTGCTCCTCGATTTTTACGTTATTTTACACAAAATATACAAAATTCATTAAAAAGATTGAAAAAATTTTGCTTTCGTGTTATACTTATCACATTACTATATATAAAACCGCAGGAGAACATTATGGAAAAAAGATTCCGTCACGAATACAAGTACATAATAAACAGCGGCTTTTACCATATCCTGCGCCAGCGGCTTAAGGCGGCGATGAAGCCTGACGGCAACGGAAAAGACGGCGTTTACCGCATAACGAGCCTTTATTTCGACGACGTTTACCGCAGTGCTTACAACGACAAGGCGCTGGGACTTGACGTGAGGAAGAAGTACAGGGTGCGGTATTACGACCTGTCCCCCGATTTTATCCGCCTTGAGGTGAAGGAGAAAAATGGCGAGCTGGTATGCAAGCGTTCGTCAAAGCTCAGCTTTCCACAATACAACGACCTGCTTTCGGGCAAGAGGGAATTTTTGCGGGAGCTTGGGGGAGCAGCGGAGGAATTTTACGTTTCCGACAGGCTCGTAAGACAAAGTCCCGCCGTTCTGGTGGACTACAAGCGGGAGGCGTATGTTTTCGGTGCGGGGAACGTGCGTATCACATTTGATATGGAGCTTTCCACCGCCGACGTTCTTGACCCGCTGAACAAAAAGCCGAATTTTTACCGTATCTTTGACGACGGGAGCATAATTCTGGAAATAAAATACGACGAGTTTCTGCCCGTTCATATACAGGAGCTTTTAAGCGGTATTCCCATAACAAGGGAGTCGGTGTCGAAATTTGTCTTGTGTTCCGACAAAAACGCCGTTTCACGTCACGTTTTCGGGGCGTAACAATAAAAGGAGGAAAAATTTATGCGTCTTATGGTGGACAATCTGCTGGAGGAGCTGGGCGGCAGTCTTGACCTGTCGCAGCAGCTTGCGAACCTCACTCTCCCTCACATACTTATATGTATGCTTGCGGCGACGGTGTGCGGCATTATAATTTATCTGGTGTACAGATTCTTTTACAGAGGGGTCGTTTACAGCGACAACTTCAACATTCTGCTGATACTCATCACAGTGATAACTTCGTTCATCATAATGACCATAAGCGCAAACATTGTGCTTTCCCTGGGTATGGTAGGCGCATTGTCTATCGTGCGTTTTCGCTCGGCGGTCAAGGACCCGCTGGACATCGGCTTTCTTTTCTGGGGAATAGCGGCGGGACTTACCTGCGGCGCAGGGCTTTACTTCGTGGCGCTGGTGGGAACGGTGATAATTTCCGTTATCTACATAGTTATGCACTTCTGCAAAAGGGAAAAGAAAAATTACCTCCTGATAATAAGCTACAATGACGAGGCGGAGGAGCAGGTGAACGCTCTGCTGGGCGGTATGAAGTACAAGCTGAAAAGCAAGACACTCACCGACAGCGGCACGGAGCTTACCGTGGAAATAAAGATAGTGCGCAACGATACTTCAAGCGCGTCACGGTTCAGGACGGTCAAAGGGGTCTCAGCCGTCACTCTGTTGGAGTATAACGGGGAGTATATGAACTGATAAACGGCGGTTCGTTTTCGGGAGAAACAGATGTGCTTAATATGTGACAGGATACAGATGATAAAAGCGGGGACTAACCCGTACTTTGTAAGAGAGCTTGATACAGGGTATGTTGTTTTAGGCGACAATCAGCATTTTAAGGGATACACTTTATTCCTGCTGAAGGAGCATTTGACGGAGCTTTTTGAATTGCAAGATGACGTGAAAGCAAGGTTTCTTGATGAGATGACTATTGTGGCGGAGGCTGTTGCAAAAGCGTTCGGCGCAGAAAAGATGAATTATGAGTGCCTTGGCAACGGCGATGCGCACCTGCACTGGCATTTGTTCCCCAGAGTGAACGGCGACCTTGACGGCTTTGGAAACAACGGCAAAGGTCCTGTCTGGTGGTATCCGAGAGAGAAAATGTATTCTGAGGATAACAAGCCTGCCAGTGAAGAGCTTGAGATGATGAAACAGGCGTTGGGGAGAGAGATCGACAAGCTGTTGGGGAAGTGATTTTTTGTGTGGGTGGCAGTCGCTGAGGAAAAATGGAAGTATATGGACTGATAGGACATAGGCAAAAAGCTCAGACTGATAAAACGATGGGAAAGGTAAATCGGAATTTGATGAGGTGTAATTATGGTAAGAATTGCAACAGTAAATGATGCAGAGCAATTAAATATCTTAAA